>NZ_JBIVOE010000001.1:430674-908538 GCF_044753985.1 Lysinibacillus sp. NPDC093210
GTACGCGCGGTTTGTTGCGTCTTACATTTCGTGCGTTCCCGCAGGAGTCTTCGTGGATTTTTACTTGGTTATTCAAAATTGTTTGAGTGCCTGGCACTTTGCAAAGACACCATCCACATCGTTACCTTCTAATTGTTTGGGTGCCTGACACTCGCATAAGCATGCCCCTAGCATCATAACAGTCCTTAAAGCGTAAAAATCCACTTCGCTTTCCGCGGACACGTTGTAAGTCGCCACCCTCGCGTACGCGCGGTTTGTTGCGTCTTACATTTCGTGCGTTCCCGCAGGAGTCTTCGTGGATTTTTACTTGGTTATTCAAAATTGTTTGAGTGCCTGGCACTTTGAAGTCATCTCTGTAAACCCTATTGGCTATACCCATGAAAATTCAGAATTGTTTGAGTGCCTGGCACTTTTATTTGGCACTTTTATTTATTTATCTTTGAAATTGTCGTATCTTCTATGAAGGTTGTTGTATTGAATAAAAATAGCACATCTTCAATACTATTTTCAGTCATATATTGCGTTATATTACCGTTATAGTAGCGCAGGTCTATGACATGTATTTCAGGAATATGATTTGTCAAAAATGGAATGACGTTATGAGCATAAGAGTCTTTGATGACTAAAAGCTTCTGTTGTTCTATCTGTTGTGGTTCAAGCTTTGTCGTAAGCTTCATAAGTGCATGTACTCCTCCTAAGAAATAAGAATATTGATCCTTTTTCTTAAGATAGCTTGTATCATACATTGTAGTGAAAGTTTGATTAGAATCTGCGATATACATCTCTGTTTTTGCTTGCTTACGTGGAATATAAGCTTGAATTTGATCAGGCGTTACATTCGTAAATTGACTTCGTGTATGATAGCTTCCAAGAAATGAATTACTAACGTTTTTGATTAAAAAATCGCTCTGCGAAAGAGGCTCCCACCCCATTTGCTTTGCATACGCAACATACGCTAAATAGGCTCCATATGTCGTCCAATGATGGTCAGTACGGTAGTAAATTGTTTCAGATGCATGTGGCTCTAAAAAATCAAAACCATTGATAAACGTTAAGTCATTGTGCAGTTGTTGTTCTATCAATTGATTGACTTTTTTTTGAGGATACGCTGGTGCTAACCACGGTAAACGCTCTGGATAAAGACCAATTGATGTCGGGGCAAGCAAAAATGTCATGTTCACTTTTGGATGCTTATTGGCAAATTGCTTTACTACATTTATATCTTGTTGCACCTTCGTATTATCCGGTTGTGTAAACTTATCGAATAAATAGCCGTCTTTCCCTTGATAGATGTCATTATTCTCTTGTTGCAACCGGCCTTTTTCCGTGGCTGATTTCAACCACAACCATTTGTCCCGAAATGGGAAATGGTCTGTAACAAAACGCTCCGCTTCCTCGGCATATTTTTTCGATAATACATCATCCCATGATAAATGTGGGGCTACTTGTAAATACCTATTTTCCAGTTCAGAGAAGCGGTGATGAGGCAAAATGAAAAATAATAGAGCAAAGAACAGCATCGTACCGACAAAACAAAAAACTAATAATCGCTCTGCATTTTGCTTCAAATTTGGCTACCTCCTTAAAAACGAAAATATAAAAATGGGTTAAACGTAGCGTCGACTAAATAAGCTACAGAAAGAAAATATAATAAGCCATACCAAGCAATATGGAAAAATGATAACGCACTCGTTTTCTTCCATAATTTCATCGGTATTGAGGCAATGATTAACACTAGTAGTAGCACTATATTCGTATAAAAATAGTACCCAGTGTCATTATTCCAAAGTGATTGTCCATTGAACCCGAACATGGCAGCCAAATATTTTCCTATTAAAGACGGTTGATCGAAGGCGAACAACACCCATCCAATTAAAATAAGGAAGATAGCATATAAATGTCTTGTCCAACGAGGTAAACGAGAAAGTAACGATAGCCCCCACCATTTTTCAACAATAAGGATGACGCCGAAATATAGCCCCCACCCTATAAAATTCCAGCTCGCTCCATGCCAAAAGCCTGTAAGTAGCCAAACGATTAAAATGTTGCGCATTTGTTTGGCTAACCCTCTGCGATTGCCACCAAGTGGAATGTATACATAATCGCGGAACCAGCTGCTAAGTGAAATATGCCACCTTCTCCAAAAGTCAGTAATACTTTGGGCAATATAAGGCTTGTTAAAATTTTCATTAAATCGAAAACCAAACATCAAGCCAAGTCCAATTGCCATATCAGAATACCCGCTAAAATCAAAATAGATTTGGAAGGCAAAAGCAATAATTCCTAACCAAGCTGTCAATATAGGCATCGTTTCAACATTCGAGCTAGAAATCGTATCCCAAAGTAAGCCTATATTATTTGCAAGTAGCACCTTTTTAGCTAGGCCAATAACAAAGCGCTGCACACCTTCTGCAAACATACTTATATTTTCTGCACGATGCTGGAGTTGTTGAGCAATCGTATTATATGTCACGATTGGGCCAGCAACTAATTGTGGGAACAGTGCAACAAACGTCCCGAAATCAATCCAGTTCCGCTGTGCTTTAGCTGTTCCCCTGTAGACGTCTATAATATATGACATTGATTGGAACGTATAAAAGGATATACCGATTGGCAAAGGAAGTTCTGTTAACGGAATATCCGTGCCAAGTAATGCATTCACATTTTGAATAAGAAAATCTGCATATTTAAAATAAGATAACAGCATTAAATTGACGATAATAGAGCATACAACAATGCCCTTTCTTTTTACTGATGACATATTTGGCTTATCTAATAACAAACCGAAAGTATAATCTGTCAGCGTAGACACTAGCATAATCACGATATAAACTGGTTCGCCCCATGCATAAAAAATTAAACTCATTAAAAATAAAATTAAATTTCTAATTTTTCGTGGCGAGCAATAATAAAGCGTTAGCACTATTGGCAAAAATACGAATAGAAAGAGCAGGCTACTAAATACCATGTGCTATTTTGTTTCAAAGAAGCTATCGTAAACTTTTATCAGCTCGTCCGCACTATCAGAAATCACAAGTAGCACATAATTTCCTTTTGTAATTAGTTTGTAGTTTTTAGCATTTTCATATTGATCTGGTAAATATTGTTCGAATAGTTTTTGAACATTTTCTGCACGTTGTTTTACTGCCGCTTCGATGTCTGGGATATCCTTAGCGTCCTTTACTTTGAATATAGCAATTTCATTGGATTTAACATTCATCATTGGGATTCGTACTGAATAATCCGCAAGCTTTGCTGCATCAATATTGTATAAATCCTTTAATTCTTCTGCAGATAATTCCATTAAAACAGGTTGCTCCACCTTTTCTAACATTTGGTCTGCCATTTCCTTTGCAGACTGTTTTACTTCAATTGTTGCCTCTTTATCTCCTGAGCAAGCCGAGATTACGATGGCAAGCATAGCCGTTAATAATATCATTATTGTTTTTTTCATGTTAAAAACTCCTTTTTTATTGTGATTCAATGGGAGTAGACGTGAATCATCTACTTACGTTACATAAAAAATTTTTTCCTTTCGTATTTTTTTGCTTTTTGTAAAATAATTATACTTTTTTTAACAGGAAATACTTATCTCTATCCATTTATCTATGTAAAAATATCCATAAAAAAATGGTATATCGAAACGTTTCCGATGTACCATTTTCATGTTTAAATTCATTTTCTCGATAATCGATAAACTAAAGCAATATACAGTAAATCGTACATTAAGGTTGCCATAGAGGTAATGGTAATGAATGGGGTTCTAAAATAAATAAAGAAACCGACAGCAGCAAATAACGTCCCAATCATTTTACACACCGCAATGGCCATAGATTGCCCGGCTAAACTTCCCCTGCCGAGTAATAAACCGATAAATAGTCCAGACATCATTAAATTTTGTACAAATGCTGCATATTTTCCTTCCATATCATGTAGTTCTTGTGAGAGTGAAATAATGATTAAAAAGCTTACGCTAAGTGTAAAGAGGAATGATGTGTAAAAAAGTTTTGATGAAATCGTTTTTTTATATTCATGGCGCCCATATATTAAATATTGCCACATAATGACAAGGTCGAGTACAAACCATATAAACGAAATAACACTTTGTAAATCATTTTGCGGATAAATAAATGTAAAGATAAATTCCCATGAAATATTGGCACATATTGCAACCATTGGCATACCATATTTCTCATCTTTAAAGCTTCGTTTAATAATAAGTATGTATGTCAAAATCCAAAATAGTCCCATGCCTAATTGGCAAATAAATAGAAAATAATATTGACTCATAAACACGCTCCTTTTTAATTTGCTTAATAGAATGCAACCTCTTCTTTGTTACTGTATGACTAGTAGTGAATCTATTATGTCAGCTGGAAGAGGTACAATTTTATACAAGTAAAAATATAGCGCTCCAGTCAATTAGCCTGTAAGTTAAGATGCACGATGCATAAGCTATACATTGGCAATTCAATTCGATATAGTTAAACGGGGTGATGATATGAAAACTAAAATTTATTACAACAATGAGCAGTTCATAGCAGGAACTACCTTAAAAGATAGTACGGAACTCGAGCAAAACAATATGGCACTACACATTTGCACCAGCCCAGATGATGTAGTAATCAATCGAAAAAATTTAGCGGCGACCTTACACTGTGATGTAAATGATTTCATTTGTACGCAACAAACACATAGTGCTAATTTTCATCGAGCGACGTTAGCCGATAAAGGGTTAGGGGCACTGCGACAAGATACAGCCATTGCGAATACTGATGCGCTTTATACTTTTGAAAAAGATTTAATGCTCTGTAGTTTTACAGCTGATTGTGTACCTGTCATTTTTTATAATAATCGCCATGGCGTTATCGGTGTTATTCATTCAGGCTGGCAAGGGACAGTCAAGGAAGTGACAGTCAAACTCTTCCAGCATTTAATAGAGACAGAGCAATGTAGCCCTCAAGATTTCTACGTGCAAATCGGCATGGCCCTTAGCCAACAGAAATTCGAGGTAGATGCCGATGTCTACGAACAATTTAATCGTTTAGGCTATGCAGATGATTTTATGTATTACAATGCACAAACAAATAAGTATCACATTGATAACCAACAAACTGTGAAAAAGCAATGTGAGCTTGCAGGCATTCCTTCACATCAAATTACAATTGATAATACGTGCACGTTTCTTAGTGACGAAGGTTTCTCCTACCGTCAAGATAAACAGTGTGGCAGGCATTTGAGCTTTATCATGCGAAAATCATAAGGACCACATACCACAAACATACAAAAAGGCAATTTATCACAATTTTAATAATGATAAATTGCCTTTCCTTCTATATGGTTATTTCACATATCCTCATTTTTAAACTGCACAGAAAATGGCTATCCTATATAACATGTCCATTGGTTTTCAAGTTCATTGTATAGGAGGAATAATTATTCATATTCCATATATAATTTTTCTTAGCTTACTCATCTCGTTATTAAATATATTTGATGGTTTTGCAACACACTTTGGGTTACTACACAATAAAATTGAAGAGGTAAACCCGATTATGAACTTTTTATGGGTTTCAAGCCCTGCGTTGTTTTTAGCAGTGAAAATGATGCTGTCATTATCCATTTCCTATCTTTCCTATTTAGTTTATAGACTGAGCGGTACTCGTTTCCAAAAACTATACACGATCTGTTTATCGGGGATTCTCATCCTTTACTTAGCTATTTTTAGCATGCATTTGTATTGGTTAACAGTTCTATAAAACGAACGCCCTCTTGCTTTATAGTAAGATGCTTATTTTAATGTTCCCGTACTAATGATTGATGTTTTCACATGAACATCAATTGCTACTTTACTAACAATTTCCCTCTTCTTTTCAGTAGTCCATTTTCCGTAATAGTACATTCGGAAATATTCACTTAAACCACTTGGATCTACTTGCCATTCATTGAGTTTATATAGAAACTTTTTAATATCTTGCTCTAACTCTTTATTTACATCTTTTTCTAATTTTGCTAAACTTTCCGTTGTAAATAAATCGTTTTCTCTTTCGCCTTTGTACTCACTTAATGTCCCTTTTATCTCTATTGATATAGTGAGCTTGGGTGAAGTCATACTTTTATTGCTCTTTATGTGGACATCATTTTCAACTAAGTCAATTAATAGTTTTTCTTTGCCATGTCCCTGTTCCATAGTAATATCCAATGGGGCAAGGTTTTTTCTTCCCTGTATTGCTTGAATAATAAGTGCCTCTTTTGGATTGATTAATTCAAACATTTGGTTACCTCTAAATACGGCAATTCCTTTTATTTCAATTTTATCGCTATTTTTATCAACAAACGGAATAATAGGATCGAACACAGGATTGGTAATCGTATACATAAAATCGTGAATGTTTGTATTAGGATTAAATGCTGTATTAATGCTTGGTTCCAATAAATCGTTTAAATAAAAGTTAATATTCGGTTTATCCGGATAATTATATTTCAGCATTTCTTCTCCCTTTTCCTTCACTATCGCAATAAGTACTTTATTACCAACTTCCGCATTTCGGTATAAATGTTGAATCACTTTTCGCACATTACCCTGACGCGCAAACTCCTCATTAAACAACACAACACGTAATTGATTAAAAACAATTTTTTTGTCTGAAAGCTTTTCTATTTCGACAATTCCATTAGAGACGAGGTCCGTGACGACCGTAAAAGTCTGTGTACTACGTTGCGCTTCAGGTGAATATTGAGGAATTGCAACGGTTAATTTCATGCTGTCCTTATCTATATAATCAAAGGCGATAATACCAACCATACCGACATCTTCAAGTGGTACTTTTTTTTCTCTTTCTGCGCAAGCAGCCAAAAATAAAAGCTGTAAAAAAAGCATAAGACAAAGAAGTTTTTTGCTCATAATTGCACCTGCTTCTTTTTTCGAAGTGCATAAACCATCATTAATAAAATGGGCCATAAGATTAACATATAGGCAACATAGTTTGCACCATAAAATAATTTTTCTTGAAAATCTCTTGAAAAAGGCATTTTCACAACAAAGAAAATAATTATTGCTAAAATGTATAAATAAGCATTACTTTTTTTAGATAGTAAAGAATCTACCCCTTTTTTCGCACACCATAAATAAGCAGCAACCGTAGATAATATTAAAAATACCCATAATGTAATGCCGAAAATATCAATCCTTTCAATAAAAGAAAACTCTCCAGCTTTAAATAAATTTAATACTGAGAATTCAACATTTTCCAACTGCCATTCGGAATAGTACATCACACTAATCGCTGTTGTGATAAAACAAAGTAGGATACTTATCCAAATGCCTATTAATGTATGCCGGTATGCTTTTTTTTGATCGACAATGTAAGGAAAATAAAACATGATTAACTCATAGCCTAAAATCGATAAATAACCTCTTTTTACCGCTTCATAAAAGTCGTTCACACTAAAAAAATTATATAAAGGTAGAAAATGACTAAAATCGCCTTTTTCAAATGCCCAATGTGTAAAATATACCATGCCAATCGTTAGAAAAAAGGTCATTATACAAAATCGCGCAATAGATTTAATGCCTCCACTGACAATGTAAATAAGCAATAATAAAAAACAAAAAACAGGTCCAGTAATTGTTTGCTCTTGAAGCGCAGTACTTTGAATGAGATGCATATAATTACTAATAATCCCTGCAATAAAAATAATAAATTGAATAATGAAAAAAAGGTTGATAAATTTCCCTAACCATTTACCTAGTAAAATTTCATTTATACGGAATAGGTTTTCATTTGGATATTTTGAATTAATCCAAACCATTGGGTAAAGTGTAATACTCGCAATCACGCCAAAAAGCAATGGCATAAATGCCTGGCTATATCCTAAAGAACTAAGTTGCTGAGGTAGCGAGAGAATGCCAGTACCGATCATTATGCTTTGTGCCAAAAAAACTACATGATATGGATTTAATAGCTTCTTGCTCTTACCTGTACTCAACTTAAACCACCTCGAATTCTGTAACAGCTTTTATTTTTTTTGCGCTCTAGAAATACCTTTCTTTTCGTTTAAATATTTTATCGGAAAGCGAAGAATACCATCGAATAAATCTCTCCCCTTACGTGGAACAACTGGAGTCATATAGGGTGTACCTAAAGAATTCAGTCGTAATAAATGAGCAAATAGCCAAGCAAAGGCGAGCATTAACCCGTATAATCCAAAAAGCCCTGCTGATAAAATAAAAATATAACGAATAAATCTACTTGTATTACTCAATAAAAAGATTGGTGGGAGGAATGACAGTAAGGCAGATGTTGCAACTAATACAATTAAAATATTACTAAGCAATCCAGCTTCAACCGCCGCAGTACCAATAACGATACCTCCTACGATACCAATCGTTTGCCCGACTTTAGCAGGCATTCGTGACCCAGCTTCGCGGAGCACTTCAATAATTAGCTCTATAAACAATACTTCTATTAGTGGTGGAAATGGTACTTTACTTCTAGATTCCTGCAAGTTTAACAATAGCTCGTATGGTAAAATCTCAGGATGGAATGTCAAAGCAGATATATACATCGGTGTAATCATAATGGTCATAAAAAAACCGAAAAATCGAAGCATCCGTAGCAACGATGCCGTTGTCCAACGGTTATAATAATCTTCGACAGAAACAAACATTTCGAAAAATGATGTTGGACAAACAATAGCTGCTTGGCTATTATCCATAAAAATCACGATTCTTCCATCAATAAGGTACTGACTAACACTGTCTGGTCGTACACTCATATAATGCTGTGGGAAAGGAGATAACGGATTATCTTCAATCAGCTGCTTGAGCTCTGATATATCTGTAAAGAAAGGATATTGTAATTGATCAATTCGCTCCCGTAGCCTGTCTAAATTTTCTTTATTTACGATATTGTCCATGTACAAAATTGAAATTTTAATATTTGTTTCGGTTCCTACAGTGCGCGTTTCATTTTTTAACATGGGATTTTGGATCCGTCTTTTTACTAATGAAATATTGGTCTCTAATGATTCTGTAAAAGCATCTTGAGGCCCTATAACTGTTGACTCCGTTTCGGTATTCGTTATCGAACGTGTAGGGGCACTATATGTGTCAATCACTTGCAATTGGCCAGGTTTGTGGAAAAATATTAAAGTTTGACCAGCATTTAATTTTTGTATAATTACATCTATATCTTCTAAGTCAACTGACTCCGATACTTGAAATATTTGATTAACATGATTCGCTAACGGAATAAAAACCATCGATTGTAATGTCATTTTCTCGATAAGAGAGGAGAAATAAAAAATCGTAACAACACCTGCATCTGTAGCCATTTTTTTTATAACTACATCATCAATTTCTTGAATCTTCTTCTTTATCTTTTCAATTACTTGCTGTTCTTTTTCTTCCATGTCATTTCTCCCCTCTTATTAAGGCTTATTGAAATTGCTCACTCCATTTAACGCTTATATGTACCACGCATACACCATCACCATATTATTCATGTAGTTTGTCCTTTTTCTGAATAAATATGTATTAATTGTTTCTTTATAAACGACAAAAGGATATATCTCAAGCTAGAGATATATCCTTTTCTATTATTTTGTATGTTTATTTATTTTCAGATCGACTTTTCCCAATACCGAACACATAATAGCTCAGTGTAATAAGAATAAGGAAAATAATCCCTACAATTAATGAAACTCGTGTATCCTCATTAAACCACATACCGATGAGTACCATTATTAGAAATGCAATTGTTGCATAGTTTGTTAAAGGAGCAAAAGGCGTTTTAAATGGGTGATTTTCCAATTGTGACCCTTTAACTTTTCTAAAGCGAATCTGACTAATCAAAATGACAAACCACGGAATCATTCCTGGCAATACACTAGCACTATAAACATAGACAAATAGGTTTTGTGGCGCAATGTAACTTAAAATAACGCCAACAACTAAACCAACTAGTACACCTGCTGTACCTAGGATTGGTACTCCATTATTTGAAAGCTTTGCAAAAAACTTAGGTGCCTGACCATTCATAGCAAGAGTGTAAAGCATGCGCCCAGCACTATAAATCCCACTATTACAGCCACTCATAGCTGCTGTAATTACGACAAAGTTAATGATACCTGCCGCTGCAGTAATACCCACTTTTGCGAAAGTGGCAACAAACGGACTGCCGATAGTCCCTAACTCATCCCACGGATAAACCGTTACAATAATGAAAATTGCACCGATATAGAAAATTAATATGCGCCAAATAATACTTTGTATCGCATTGGTAATAGTTGTTTGGGGATTTTTTGCTTCTCCCGCTGTAATCCCAATAAGCTCTACTCCTTGGTAAGCAGCAACAACTAAAGATAGTGCAAAGAAGAATCCTGTCCATCCGCCAGTAAAGAAGCCTCCATGGGACCAAAGATTTGATAGACCAATTGCAATGCCTCCATTGCCAATACCAAAGAAGATAAGGCCAAAGCCCGCCACAATCATTAGCACAATCGTGACAATTTTTATCATCGCAAACCAAAACTCAAATTCCCCAAATGATTTAACTGAAATAAAATTGGCAACACCAAGTATCACCATAGCAATCAATCCAGGAATCCAAGCGGGCAAATCAGGGAACCAATACTGCATGTACGTTCCGACAGCTATAATTTCGGACATCCCAACGATAACCCACTGGAACCAGTTACTCCATGCCGTTAAATAACCTGCTAATGGATGAATATATTTATAACCGAATGTTGCAAATGATCCTGTACTTGGCTCAACATAAAGCATCTCACCCATTGCACGCATGATAAAAAATATAAAAATACCTGATATAGCATATGCAAGGAGCACGGATGGCCCAGTCCACTGAATAGCACTGGCAGAACCCATAAATAGACCTACACCTATGGTACCACCAAGAGCAATCATTTGAATATGTCGTGCCTCCAAGCCTCTATTTAATTCTTTTTTTGCCACTTGTATACGCCCCTTTTAACTAATAACGCTTCGATAATTTACTTTATAAATAATAATAAATTCTTCCGATAAATACAAATGTATTTTTAGGAAAAACATATTTTTTGATAATAGTAGAATTAAAAAAGTAAGCATATTATCTCGTAACTTTGTTGTCATGTGCTTTAACACGCAACATTTGAAGGGGCTTAAAACCCACTTACAGCAAGGTATGCGTGGACAAACTCCATGTGAAATTTATTATTCATTGTCGAAATAAAGAAACGTACTTCATTACAATTATTAAATTTAAAACAAACAAATAAAAATTGTTTTATGTATACAAATAATTATTTCAGAATATTCTTAATTGTTATTCCGCGCACATATAATACCATTATTTTTCATTTAATTTTAATATTTCTTAAAATTCCATCAACTCAACGGAAAATTAGCAAAAATAATTGACCTGAAAGTTAAAAAAGTATAATATTTTTACATATTTCTATGAAAAAGAGGCTTACATGTGAGAAATTTATTATTTAGAAGAAAAAATATAACTGATTTATTAAAAAAAGATGGAACACTTCAGCTCAAACAATCGCTAGGCGCTTTTGACCTTATATTGCTTGGCGTCGGCGCTATTGTTGGAACAGGAATTTTCATCTTACCTGGCACAGTTGCTGCCACTCACGCAGGACCTGGAATTGTTTTTTCATTTATCATAGCTGCTATCGTTTGCGCCTTAGCTGGCATGTGCTATTCTGAGTTTTCATCGAGTGTACCTGTCACTGGAAGTGCCTACACCTATGGGTATATTGTATTTGGGGAAATTGTTGCTTGGTTAGTTGGCTGGGCACTGCTTTTAGAGTATGGCTTAGCCGTTGCAGCTGTTGCAACAGGATGGTCATCTTATTTAAGTGCTTTACTTGCTGGCTTCCAAATTTCGATTCCAACAGCAATCTCGGGTTCATTCAATCCCTCTGCTGGTACGTATATTAACTTACCCGCTATTGTCATAATTTTCGCTACTGCATTTTTCTTAACACTTGGCATAAAAGAGTCAACAAGATTAAATTCCATTATGGTGTTCTTGAAAGTTGCAGTGATTTTACTATTTATTGGCGTTGGTATATTTTACGTCGAGCCAACAAACTGGCAACCATTTCTACCATTTGGCGTAAGCGGAGTATTGGGTGGCGCAGCACTTGTATTCTTCGCTTACCTAGGATTTGATGCTGTTTCATCAGCAGCTGAAGAAGTAAAAAATCCTCAACGAAATATGCCCATTGGGATAATTGGTTCACTATTAATATGTACTGTTCTTTATGTCATTGTTTCACTAGTACTAACAGGCATGGTCCCATACACACAGCTAAACGTCAGTGATCCTGTAAGCTATGTCATGCAACTCGTTCATCAAGATTGGATTGCTGGTATCATTTCATTAGGTGCGGTTGTAGGAATGATGACAGTTATTCTTGTTATGTCCTATGGAGGGACACGCCTACTATATGCACTAGGACGTGATGGTTTACTGCCAAAAAGCATGGCAGAGCTAAGTCCAAAATTCAAAACACCAGTGAAAAACACTTGGGTATTCGCAGTGCTTGTTGCTTTCTGTGCTGGCTTCGTTCCTTTGTCAAAGCTAACTGAGCTTGTCAATATGGGAACACTCGTAGCTTTCACAATCGTCTCAATTGGTGTCATTTATTTAAGAAAAAATAAAAACATTCCTTCAGGCGGCTTTAAAGTACCCTTCTTCCCTGTGTTACCTATTTTGTCATTCTTCATGTGTTTATTTTTAATTTCACAGCTATCCATACATACATGGATTGCTTGTGGACTGTGGTTTATATTTGGCTTGATTATATACTTTGTATACGGGCTGAAGCATAGCACAATGAATTAAGTGTCTAAATTAGAGTGCCTGACACTCAAACAATTCTGAATTTTATCTTCACACGTAGAGTTCGGTTGGAATGCACGAAATGTAAGACGCAA
The DNA here is from genome assembly GCF_044753985.1 of Lysinibacillus sp. NPDC093210. Lineage (NCBI taxonomy): Bacteria > Bacillati > Bacillota > Bacilli > Caryophanales > Bacillaceae > Lysinibacillus > Lysinibacillus sp. NPDC093210. The sequence goes on from NZ_JBIVOE010000001.1 coordinate 443,636, forward strand.
CAAGATCGCATTAGCACGAGTAGCAGCTTACGGTAAGCCCATGGGAGTGCCAGGCACTCAAACAATTTTTTGTCCGATTATAACAAATAAAATCCGCTGAAAGCTCAGCGGATTTTACGATTTATAAGTCTTATCGAATTATTGCAACAATGTTTGTTCCTGAAGTTTTGCCGCAAAATATTTGCGCGCATCCGCGGTAAGAATTTGCAAATGTACAACCTCATCCTGCCGCGCAAACTCCACAAACATACCACTTAAGTTTTCATAAACATATTTGATTTTAAAGCCATTATCTAAAAAGTGGTCAACCTTTTTTATTTCTTCCGTACTTTGTAAGAAATCTGACATACCCACACCCCTCTTTTACTTTCTACTCAGCACCTTTTATTTCAAGTATTGGATCAGCTTGATCTGCTGTCTCAACGTCATCTGGATTGGCTGCCGGCTGAGACACTAATTCTTGACCAAAAAGTTCATCCAAGTTGTGACCAGCAGTTATTCCTAAATACTTTGCATCACTTGGATCTTCTAGTTCAGCTTGTGGATACTTTTTGAACCACCAATACTTCGCTAACACATAGTAAACGAGCGCTCCTACACCGAATCCAACTAGCGATGAATAAGCGGAAAATACATTTGCCACTGCACCACCGATAATCCAAGCGATTAAACCTGCCAAGTTAAAGCCATTCATATATTTGAATTGACCATTTAGCTCATACAAATCTTTTACGTTCACACGTCGTTTGCGAATCAAATAATAATCTGCGAATAAAATACCGACAATTGCTGTTAATATACCGCCTATAATTAATAGCGCATTCACTAAAACATCAAATAAGCTCCACGGCTGTGCAAGGATTCCTATAACCCCTGCAATGACAACGCCTACCCAGAACGGAACTTTTGGTCCGCCAATATTGGAGAATATGGTAGCTGCCGGTATTACATTAGCAGATGTATTCGTTGACCATTGTGCTAAAACGATCATTAATAAAAGTATCCCTAAAATAATGCCACTCGCACTTTGCTGTAATGCGTTGATTGGATCAGCAGATGCGACAGCCATATAACAAACCGCCCCAATTGTAACGATAAACGTATTTGTAATAGGCATAACAATTAACGAGCCGACTAACTGTGTTTTGTTACGTTTAAACCAATTGCGCTCATTTTTTGGTGCTTTAAAGAAGCGAGAAAGGGACGGCATGTCAGCTGCTAATGTAGCCCAGAAGCCCATATTCGCCATAATGACAATCATAAATGCTGTAAAAGCCGCTACACCTGTAGTTGGCGTTTCCACCCAAGACCAAACATCTTTTCCTTGAGTAGTGGCAGCATCTGCTAATGTTATATACATCCAACAGGAAATCAATATTATAATCGGCGCCGCTAAATCTGCAAAGCGCTCAATTGATTTAATGCCTAATGAAGTATTAAATAGCTGAAGAGCAGCAAAGACAAGAAAGCATAGAAACCAATTATTAAAATCAAATAGTAAATTTAAAATACCGTTAATAGCCATTGCTCCGAAATATGTGTTTATACCAAACCAACAGGCTGCTGTCACACCTCGAACTAATGACGGTATATGTGTTCCAAACGTACCGAAAGGCGCACGCATATATACAGGAAATGACAAGCCATGCTCTATCCCGATATCACCAATTAACGTCATAAATACACCGATTAAACAAGAACCGATTAACGTAGCCAAAATTACCATAGGTAAAGGTAAACTAATAATAGCAGCACCGCCAATTGCAAAGGCCGCTAATACTATAGCCATTCCTATCCAAATAACTGCAAAACCGAATGCTCCAATATTTCTTTGTTGATGTGTCACTGGAAGTAAATCAGGGGATTTCAAATAATTCCCGTCATGTTCCATACATTTCGCTCCTTTTTAATAGATTATGCATCGGCATCAAACAATCCGAATGATGCGTACAGCCGATATCACTCATCATTTCTGACATGAGCCGGTAGCATGATTTTTCGTTCAAGTAGCGCATCATTACTTGGCAACGGATGACTGCCCTACTGAATGAAATTTTCCGTGACATCTACTTGAGGTTTCCTCCCTTTAAACGATATGAAAACAATCACTAAAGGGAGGTGGAATAACAGTTACTAATTAACAGTCGAACCTTTTATTTAGATAGACTACTCATAATTAATTGACGTTCATTCCAAGTCATTGGCGCAATAGCAGATTTTCTTTCAACCATTGTTATTGCCCCATCAACTGGGCACACAATGGAGCACAAATTACAACCGACGCAATCCTCCTCACGAACCTTTAACAACGGCACTCCATTTTCTGTATACAAATCAATACATTGATGAGATGTATCTTCGCATGCAATATGGCACTTATTACAGTTAATACATACATCATTATTAATTTCCGCGACAATTTTATAATTTAAATCTAAATTGCCCCAGTCTGAATAGCGGGACACCGAGCGACCGACTAAGTCCATCACAGATGCAATTCCTTTGTCATCTAAATAATTATTTAGTCCATCAATCATATCCTCGACAATACTAAATCCGTGGTGCATCGCTGCTGTACATACTTGCACACCTGTTGCACCCATTAAAATAAACTCGGCGGCATCTTGCCAATTAGAAATACCACCTATACCCGATATCGGAACATTAATGTGAGGATTACGGGCGCACTCTGCTACCATATTCAGTGCAATTGGCTTAACAGCTGGACCACAATAGCCGCCATGTGCTCCTTTACCAGCAACATGAGGCACAGTATTCCATGTATCTAAATCGACACCTGCCAAGCTATTAATTGTATTAATCATACTAATAGCATCTGCCCCACCTCTTGTCGCCGCTTCAGCAGTTACTGTTATATCCGTTATGTTAGGCGTTAACTTCACAATGACTGGTGTACGTGCTGCTTCTTTCACCCAATACGTTTGCTTTTCCACCAATTCAGGTACTTGACCAGAGGCGGAGCCCATTCCTCGTTCTGCCATCCCATGTGGACAACCAAAATTAAGCTCAAGACCATCTACCCCCACATCTTCTACTCGTTTTACAATTTCATGCCACTTTTCCTGCTTCGGTTCTACCATAAGGGAAGCAATAATGGCATGGTCAGGGAACCTTTTTTTCGTTTCATAAATTTCTTTTAAGTTTACTTCTAACGGTCTATCTGTAATCAATTCAATATTATTGAAGCCTGCCACTCGTTGTCCGTTATAACTGACTGCTGCAAATCGTGAAGATACATTTAAAATTGGTTCACCCAATGTTTTCCATACAGCCCCACCCCACCCCGCTTCAAATGCACGTTGTACTTGATAGCCTGAGTTCGTTGGCGGTGCTGATGCAAGCCAAAATGGATTTGGTGATTTGATCCCCGCTAAATCAATTCGTAAATCTGCCATGTCACTTCCCCCCTTATGCAATCTCGCTTGGTTTTCTTAAACGCTCATGAATCTTATAAGCTGCATCTTTACCTTGCTGAACTGCTGTTACAACCATTGCCTCACCTTGTCCGTTTCCAAATACAACATCACCACATGCAAACACTTTTTTATTTGATGTTTGCATCGTCGTTTCATCAATATCGACAACACCATTTGTATGCTGTATGCCAAAAGATTCAATTAATGATACGAAACGTGTTTGACCAATCGCTTTGATGACTGCATCCACGCTTATTATAAAGTTGGACCCAGCAATTTCTTCTGGTCTTTGGCGACCATCTGCTCCTGGTGCACCTAGCTTCATTTTCATGCATTCAATACCAACAACTTCCCCAGCTTCATTGCCGATAATTTTTTTCGGCGCAGTTAACCAGTTGAACTCCACTCCATCTTGCTTGGCAAACTCAAATTCAAATTTGTAGGCCGTCATTTCCTTTTGTGTTCTTCTATAAAGAATTTTCACATTGTCCGCACCTAATCGCACAGCACAAGTAGCCCCATCAATTGCTGTATTACCAGCACCAATAACAGCTACGCGTTTCCCTACCATATCAGTTGGAAGCGCTCCCACTTTTGTTTGCTTTACAAACTCAATTGCATCATGGACACCGATAAGATTTTCTCCCTCGATGCCAAGATTCGGCACTGCCCCCATACCAACTGCTAAAATAACACTGTCAAATTGTTCTAAAATTTCATCTGCTGAAATATCAATACCAACCCTAGTATTTGTTTGAATGTTTACACCAAGCTTCACAATTTGTTCAACTTCCCAATCGGCTACCTCATTTGGTAATCGGAATGACACGATGCCGTAGCTTCCTAACCCACCTGCTTTCGATTCAGCCTCATAGATTGTGACACTATAACCAAAACGACTAAGCTCACGAGCCGCAGAAAGACCCGCGGGACCAGCTCCAATAATAGCGACCTTTAGTCCGTTACTTTCGCCTTTCTTAAATAGCTGTGTATTTGTCTCCATTGCCCAATCAGTAGCATAACGCTGTAGTTCTCCGATTTTGATTGGCTTTGTTGAGGCATTTAATACACATGCCCCTTCACAGAGCTCTTCTGTTGGACAAACTCTTGCACAACTTGCACCAATTGGGTTTGCTTCTAATATAGTAGTAGCAGAGCCCTTCATATTACCTGATGCAATTTTTTTTATGAAATTTGGTATTTGAATGCTCGTTGGACACGCTTTAATACATGGTGCGTCATAACAATAGAGACAACGATTTGCTTCTTCAATTGCTTCATTTTTTGTCATTCTGTCGGTTAATTCAATAAAATTACGCTTTAGTTGCTTCGTCATTTCATGTTCTTGAATCGGAACCATTTCCACATCCCCCTCATGTGTTCTTGATGTGACTCGCCATTGTTTAATAGCCGATTGTCTTGTTCTCCAGTCAAAACAATCGGCCATGCATAGCCTTTTATTCAATTATGCCTTACAAGAATTAGCCTAGGGTGAACCCCACTGAATGTAAGTGCTTTCCACACTTATAAAATAGAAAATCTGCTGAAGCAAGTTATATTTTTATCGTTTCTGCAGCAGATGTTTTCAACTCTCGTTTTATAAAGCGCCCACTACCTAATACACCGACAAATTCTTTTTCTTTAATAACATATTCACCACGTACAAGGACAGAAATTGGTTCACCCGTAACTTCCCAGCCTTCATACGGATTGTAATCGACATTCATATGATGTGTTTTAGCTGAAATTTCGCGTTTTACATCAGCATCGAAAATCACAATATCCGCGTCTGAACCAATGGCGATTGTTCCTTTTTGTGGGAATAAGCCAAAGATTTTTGCCGCACTTGTCGAAATCATATCAACAAATTCATTGATTGTTATTTTGCCTTTAGCAACACCTTCTGAATATAAAATGCTAAAGCGATCTTCTATAAACGGTCCACCATTCGGAATTTTTGAAAAATCATTTAATCCTAATTGTTTTTTACCGTTAAAACTAAATGAGCATTGATCGGAACCAATTGTTTGTAATTGCTTCGCTTTTAAGGCATTCCACAGATGCTCCTGATGATATTTCGGACGAAGTGGTGGTGACCAAACGTATTTCGCCCCTTCAAAGCCTGGTTGTGCTAATGCAGACTGATCTAAAGTTAAATAAGGTGGACATGTTTCCCCATACACGTCGTAGCCTTTTTCACGCGCAGCGATAATTTCGTCTACTGCTTCTTTACAAGTAACATGGACAACATACAGTGTTGCACCTGCTAAATGAGCTAGTTCAATCGCACGCTTTGTCGCTTCACCTTCTAACTCTGCTGGACGAGTAAGTGCATGGTAAATAGGCTCTTTATGTCCCGCTTTTCTCGCCTCTTCAACAAGCTCGTCGATTACAGAGCCATTTTCACAATGCACCATAACGGTAGCGCCAACCTCTTTTGCAATTTTAAAAGCTTTAAAAAGGGTGCGATCTGTCGCTTGGAATTCTTTTGCATAGGCCATAAAGACCTTTACAGATGTAATCCCTTCTTGCTCTAGCAACACGGGTAACTCCGCCTCTGTCTCTGGGGTTAAATCACCAATCATTAAGTGGAATCCATAATCAATCGCTGATTTCCCCTTTGCCTTTTCATGCCACTTCTCAACAGCTGTAGAAAGCTTCTTTTCACCAGCCGTTAAACAAAAGTCTAAAATGGTTGTTGTGCCACCAAACGCCGCCGCAATCGTACCAGATTTCCAGTCATCATCTGTCACTGTATTGTTAAAGGGCATATCTAAATGAGTATGCGGATCAATCCCTCCCGGCATAACATATTTGCCAGTAGCATCAATAATTTCTGCGCCTTCTACAGATAAATTTTTGCCAATTTGTACAATCTTTCCGTTTTCTATGAGAATATCTGCCTCGTACACATCTGAAGCAGTTGCTACTCGTCCACCTTGAATGATTTTTTTCATGCTATCCTCACCTTTCGTGTCTATTCAAGTAAATTATATTGAATCTATTCTAGTAGCCTGATAGTTTGCAAAATCACCATAAAAATTTAACTTGCACTGATAGCACAGCTCTTACTAGTTTTACTGAAAAGTAAGAGTCCGTCATGTTCTAGTAAAACTAATTTAACGTATACGATGCCCCTATACTAAATTTCGTTTGCATTGTTAGTACCGTTTCAAGTAGTACATCTGCTCCCTTTGCGCAATCTTCAAACGATGTTTCCTCCTCCTCGCAATGACTCTTACCATTAATACTCGGTACAAATATCATTGCTGAAGGAATCATACTAGCTATATATTGCGCATCATGTCCTGCACCACTAAACATTCGATGAGAGCTATAACCAAAGCGTTCGCAGGACATTTCGATTTCATCACAAATTTGTGTATCAAACATTACCGTATCTCTACCCCACAGTTTAACTGGCTGTATGTGGCAACCCATATCCTCTGTAGGTAAGGCATTCAATATCTCTTCGACCTTTTGCATTACCTCAGGCTTTTGATGACGCGAATCAATTGTAAACGTCACTTTATTTGGAATAACCGTATGAATATTAGGAAAAACATTCATTCGTCCAAACGTGAACACTAATTGTTCGTCAATTTCCCCAAGCTGTTCATGTAAAGTCAGCATTGTTTTTGCTGCAACAATCATCGGATCTTTGCGCATTGACATCGGGGTCGTTCCAGCATGATTAGATTCACCTGTGATAGTAATTTCATAACATACCATTCCAAGTACCCCTTGGACAACGCCAATTTCTAATTGCCTCGCTTCTAGTACTGGCCCTTGTTCGATATGAAGTTCGATATAAGCTAGCGCCTCTTTTAAACGATGCTGCGGGTCACCCTCATAACCACTAGCTTTTAATGCCTCTTGAAAGGACATGCCATTTTTATCGACCGACTGTAGCATTTTGTCCTTTTCAAATTTCGAAGCAATTACGCCTGAGCTCATCATCGCTGGATCAAAGCGAGCACCTTCTTCATTTGTAAAATTAACAATCATTAATGGCACATCTAGCTCTACATCGTTGTCCTTCAATGTTCTAATCGCTTCTAAAGCTGTTAAAACACCTAAAACACCATCAAACTTGCCACCCTTTTCAACAGAATCTAAATGTGATCCCATGACAATTGGAGGAACTTCTTTTTTTCCTGGTAGAAGGGCATAGATATTGGCCATATCATCCACCTTGATTTCCATACCTAATTCCTCGCAGCACTTACAAAAATAATCCCTAGCTAAAACATCCTCATTCGAAAGAGACAAACGCGTTACGCCACCGTTTATAGTAGCCCCAAACTGACTAAATTGTTCAATTGAATCTTGCAATCGTCTACTATTACATTTATACATATGCAAGTCCTCTCTTTCACAGTAGTTAATAAATATTCTAAATTAGATAAAATTTACGAGATATGGATATAAAACTAAAAAAATATGTGCATCTGCACATGATATATGGTAAGTTATGTTCATATTAAGGGGGGAAACTATGGGAACGATTCGCAAAATTGTGGAGGGAGTTCAATTCCCTATGCTGACATTAGTAGCTGGACAAAGTGGAGCACATCGCAGAGTTACCGGTATTAACGTAATAGAGAGCATTGATTTAATTATGTTTTGTCGACCAAATGAACTAGTCGTCACTACAGGTATTAACTTATCACAGCAAGAAGATTCCTTAGAACAACTCGTTAAGTTAGCTTACGCAAAAAAAGTAGCAGGCTTTATTATTAACATAGGCCCTTATATTTCTGCTATTCCACAGTCGATCATCACTTTTGCTAATGAGCATGATTTCCCTGTTTTTCAAATGCCTTGGCATTGTCGAATAGCTGATTTATTAAAAACAACTTTTCAATTTATTGCGAACCATCATCAAGAGCATTCCATCGAAGAAAAGGTCCTTTATAATTTACTTTTTCATTATAAAAAATATATGGACACGACAAAAGAACAACTGGCGCAACTCGGATTCCCACAAGGTAGAGAGCTTGCTATCATCACTTGCTCAACGATAGGCACCCAGTCTAGCATTGACCGATATGAGGTCATGGTCCAATTTGCATTTCAACATCGCTATAAACGGTTTTTAAAACTAAAGCATAAAAATCACCTCATTTTTTTAATTGATAGAGCACAAATCAATACACCGAACATCCCCTTCTCTAAAATTGTTGAAGAAATCTATGATAAAATTAAACAAAAAAATGGCACCCTCGATATGATTATCGGTAAAGGAAACTATCAAAAAGAGCACGAAAATGTACGTAAAAGCTATGAAGAATCATTAACTGTTATTCAATTAGCACAGCTTCATAACAACCGATTTTTATATAAATATAAAGATATTGGCGCCTATCAAATTATTATGGCCGTTCAAAACCAACCATTAATGCAATCCTTTAGTCAAGATATATTAGGTCAATTACATCGCTACGACGAGCTACACAACACAGATTATGTAGCATTTTTACGCATTTTTCTCGAGGAAAATGGCAGTACGAGTAAAATTAGCGAACGACAATTTATACATCGTAATACCGTCCTATACAAAATTAAAAAAATAGAAGTGCTTTTAGATATGGATCTAACTAATCCATTTACAAAAACAAATCTCTACTTAGCTTTTTTAATAGAAGATGTGTTAACACATCAATAATAAAAGTTTGTAGTATAGTACTCCTTCCGTTATTTATGTCTGAATTTTCAATCAATAGATTGTCCTTCTAAAACAATTAAGCTATTCATATAAAGTAATAATGGAGTAAACGCCATCTGTTGCAATTAAGCGCAACATTAATAACTGGTAATAGGTTTTAGTAGTATTGCTATAAATTGAATAGTTCATCATTGCTAGAATTGAAGGAGGAATGTTTAGAATGGTAACGAATACAGGCGTAAAAGAACTAGGGCATTTTATTAATGGGGAAATTGTAGTTGGCAAAAGTGGAAACTTTTCTAATGTTTACAACCCTAGTACAGGAGCAGTAATTGCACGTGTCCCACTTGCAACAAAGGAAGAAGTGCAAGCGGCAATCGTTAGTGCTAAAAATGCATTTCCAGCTTGGCGCGGACTTTCAGTTGGAAAACGTGCTGAAATTGTGCTGAAGTTTCGGCAATTACTAACAGCACGCATGGATGAATTAATCGACTTGATTTGTACAGAAAGCGGGAAAACGATTGAAGATGCCAAAGGTGAAATTACAAGAGGCTTAGAATCCGTTGACTTGGCAATCAATGCGCCTCATTTAGTAAAAGGCGAGTATTCAGTTAATGTAGGCGGGAATATTAATGCATATTCTGCAAAAGCACCACTTGGCGTTGTTGCAGCGATTTCCCCCTTTAACTTCCCCGTTATGGTCCCACTTGCTATTACAAGTATGGCAGTTGCTGTAGGGAATGCCGTTATTTTAAAACCGTCTGAGCGTGTTCCTTGCTCTGCTCTCTTTTTATCAGAGCTTTGGAAGGAAGCAGGTTTACCAGATGGGATTTGGACAGTTATTAATGGTGACAAGGATACAGTAAATGAGCTTTTAACGAATCCTACCATTGAGGCTATTTCATTTGTCGGATCAACACCAGTGGCTGAATATATTTACGCAACAGGCTCTAAGCATGGGAAACGTGTTACAGCATTAGGTGGTGGCAAAAACAATATGGTTGTTATGCCTGATGCAGATTTAGAACAAGTTGCAAATGCCTTTTTAGGTGCAGCGTATGGTGCAGCATCACAACGATGTATGGCAATTTCTACAATCATCCCAGTTGGTGAAACTACAGCTGATAAACTTGTAAAAATATTAGCTAATAAAATTGCAGCTTTAAAAGTAGGACCTTATACTGATCCGGGAGTTGATTTTGGTCCTGTTATTACGCAACAATCGAAGGATGCCATCATAGGCTTTATTGAACGTAGTCTACAAGAAGGTGCTACTATCGTGTGCGATGGTCGTCAACCAGAAATTTCGAAAGAATCTAATGGTTTTTATTTAGGCCCAACATTATTGGATCACGTAAAACCAGGTATGGAAATTTATGAGCAAGAAGTATTCGGGCCTGCTCGTAATGTCGTACGTGTTCAAACATTGGAGGAAGCTATTGATTTAATTAACAATCACGAATTAGGAAACGGGGTAACTATCTTTACAAATAATGGAGCAGCCGCTCGTAAATTCACTTCTGAAATTGAAGTTGGTATGGTAGGCGTAAACGTACCTATCCCAATTCCCGTCGGCTACCATAATTTTGGGGGCTGGAAACGTTCAAAATTTGGAGAAGGTCATATGTTTGGACCAGACCAAGTCCGCTTCTTTACGAAAGCTAAAACTATTTCCGAAAAGTGGTTTGAGGATACTACAGAATCTGCATCATCCTTCGCTTTTCCAAGTAATAACGACTAGAAATACAAGCCGTCTCAGTGTACATATGAGACGGCTATTTGTTACTAAAAAACTGATGGACCAAATGTGCCATCAGTTTTAAAGTGTTTACTTTTTCTTGTTATTTGTATCTTTTTTGTTCGTTTTTGGAACATCTGTGAAATCTGCTTCTTCCCCAGCTTCCATACCATAACTCGGATTGCTGTTAATACGAGTATGTGGATCGAAATCCGCATCTTCATCCAATCGCTTCATGAGGATTGGAATTGATACTAGTCCAGCTATTCCGACAAGAGCATATACCCACCTAGACAACACGGCTGTTTGTCCACCAAATAAATATGCGACTAAATCAAATCTAAAAAATCCTATTAGTCCCCAGTTAATTGCACCTATAATTACAAGAACTAAGGCAATCCTATATAATACACCCATTCGTAGTACCTCCTTTCTTTCTAAATTGGCGAAGCAATTCAAATGTCTGGCCAAGGATAAACCTTCACCATTGTAAAAAGCAACGCGTTGCTATGACTAATGGCAAACTAGCCTTTTGTCAATGTGTCATGTAAGTTATTTACAACACTCATAATGACGGTCTTATTTTTCGCAATAACTGTTTTTTTATACAAAGGTACGCTTTGCTAGTCTATAACAGCAAAAGAGCATACAAAAAGCACTAATAAATCCCCAAAATGAACATTTATTAGCGCTTAATATTTAGTATTAGTTAATTACCTTTATGAAATGACTTTTCATGCTGAAGTAACCATTCTTTCCGCCATAAACCTCCAGCATAACCAGTTAACGTTCCATTTGAGCCAATAATACGATGACAAGGAATAACAATGCTAAGTTTATTTTTGCCATTTGCATTGCCAACAGCTCTTATCGCTTTTTCATTGCCAATTGACATAGCAATCGTTTTATAAGTCCCTATTTCAGCGTACCCTATATTAGTCAATGCTTGCCATACTCGTTTTTGAAAGTTGGTGCCTTCAACGCTATATGGAAAAGTAAAAGTAAAACGTTGCCCATGAAAATATTCATCCAATTGCTTTAGGCAATCAAGTAGAATTTTCGGTGTTGAATCTTTTGGGATATTTATTATTTGTTGTCGCTCGGAAAACATAATTGAACAAACAGCTTCATCACTTCCTATAATTTCTATAATACCGATAGGAGAATTGTAATCCACTTTATACTTTGTCATATAATGACCTCCATAAATAAAAGGTTGCATATGCTTGCCACCCTTGCCAATGTGCTTCAAACTCTTTTAATTCATCTATTGTCGGTTTTCGATTTAATGCTAGTTGCATTTTCAAGGCATTATGAAGTCCTACATCGGCAATTGGAAACGAAGTTGGATCATGAAAGCATTTCATTAAAACATAATCCGCAGTCCATGCTCCAACTCCTCTTATTGCCATAAGAAATTTTTTAATACTGGTACTATTTTGTTCCTTCAGCAATTTTTCTTTATTTAATTCACCACTTGCCATCGCATGTGCAATTGCAATTATATATTCGGCTTTTCGAATAGTAAATTGCAATGCTCTTACATCATCTATATCTAAAGACGCGATTTTTTCGCATGTTGGAAATACCCAATAGGTTTCCCCTTCATAAGTCACACTTTCACCAAAATGTTCAACAAATCGTTTTTTTAGTGTATAAGCGAATGTTAAATTTATTTGTTGTCCGATAATCGCCCATACAAGCGCTTCAAATAAATCAGGAATACCTATTATTCGTAATCCATAATATTTTTTTACAGGTTGCTGCAAAATATCATCTTTTAGTGCCATTTTATAAAAAGGTGCCAAGTTTCGATCTAAGTCGAACCATTCCCTTATATAAGCTATCACTTGTTCAACAGCAGCTTTAGAAGGCGTGTTGAGTGGAAAGTGGACCTTAATCGTTTGTGCGCTATAGCTAATTTTACATAAGATGAATTCATTGTTAATTTTTAGTAACTTGTATAAAATTTCATTTTTTATCGTATGCAGTACCTCTTGATTGGATCTAGCTAAAAATAATAAGCATTCATCATAGTTAAATAACATTGGAGTACTTAGCTCAACGTGGCATTTTTCCTCTGACTGTTTCATATTCATAGCTCCTTATATTGAAGGCTTCGATATTCAGTGGGAGAGCATTTTTTTTGGCGACGAAAAACTGTGTAAAAATTAGAAGAACTGCGAAATCCAGTTTCAAAGCAAATTTCTAAAATGGTTAAATTCGTACTCTTTAGTAAATGTGCTGCTTTATCGATTCTTATTTTTTCTAAATAAGTTCGTGGGGTTTCAGCAGTTGCTTGTTTAAATAAACGTTCAAGATGAAAGGGGCTTATCCCAACATGATTGGCAATATGCTGCAACGTAAGCGATTGCTTGTATTCTTTCATTAAAAATGATGTAACCGCTTTGATTAGTTGCGCATGTGGAGAGTGCTCAACTTCAGGTTGACACCGTTTACAAGCACGAAAGCCTGCTTGCTCAACCTTTGTTATATCATCGTAAAATGCTACATTTATTTTTTTCGGTTTTCTTGACCTGCACGAAGGACGACAATAAATTTTTGTCGTTTTTACTGCCGTAAAAAATAATCCATCATAAGTTCGATCACAAGCGATTATTTTCTCCCACATTTCATCAAATGAAAGATTTACGTTACTGTCCATTTAATGCCTCCTTTTTTCAGCTATTTTTCATATAAAAATGACGTATCTCTCGTCTCGACTAATTGTGTCGCATTTTTTGTCAAATAGGCAATGATTGTATCTGATAATGCATTGCCAAAGCTAAAACGTTTAACGCCTAATTGTTGTAGCGTCTTACAATTCGTTAAACCTGGTAAACTCATTAAATTAATGGGAGCATCTATAGCTGAAGTAATTTCTTTTATTTCTTCATGATCTATCAGCCCAGGTATAAAAATTCCACTAGCACCACTGTCCACATATGCCTTTGCTCTTGTCATTGTTTCCACAAATGGTTGCTCCGTTTGAAAATATGTATCTGTCCTTGCATTAATAAAAAAGTCTTTATAGCCATGTTGATCTAACATCATTCTCATTTCTTCTAATAAGGAGCAATGTTCATTCATATTTCTTAGTCCTTTTTGTTGTTTTAGTGAATCCTCAATATTGATCCCTGCTACGCCAATATCGGCTGTTCTTAATACATTATCCAAAATTGTTTTCGTATCGCTTCCATACCCTGCCTCAATATCTGCTGAAACTGGGATATTTACATTATCCGTAATTGCTTTAATTATAGCTAAATGTCTATTAAAATCTATACATTCACCATCTGCATATCCGAGCGAATTCGCGATTCCCCAGCTTGTTGTACCAATTGCTTTAAATCCTATTTTTTCTAGTGTTAATGCAGATAGTAAATCCCAAGCATTCCCTAATAATAATAAATCTTGTGTGGCATGTAACGCATTGAATGTTTTTATTGTTGTCATATTTAATCCCCCTATACGTGATAGGTATCATCTTATCAGGGGTTCAACAATCATTTCGTCCTCATTCTTGCTCTTATGGTCTAATACAAGCACTTTAATGCCAATTAAAAAGCCACATCTTTGCACCAATTATTAAAAATCCCTTCTAGCATAATGCTAAAAGGGACTTTTATTATTTCTGCCAATTACTTAATTCCTTTAATAGCTCTGGCAATTGTAATTTTCTTACATCTATCGGTGGTAATGCATGAATAAATTCTTTTCCATACGATTTTGTGCTAATACGGCGATCTAACACAATAAATGCGCCCTTATCTTGCGAAGAACGGATTAATCGGCCAAAACCTTGCTTAAAACGCATAATCGCTTCAGGTAAAGACAGCTCCGTAAATGAGTTACGCCCTTGCATTGTGAGGTGTTTGGCACGTGCCTTGAACACTGGCTCCTCTGGAGAAGAGAATGGCAGACGTACAACGATTACGGAAGAAAGTGCGTCACCTGGGACGTCTACTCCTTCCCAAAAGCTATTTGTTCCAAATAACACTGCTTGGCTAAATTTCTGAAACGATTTGAGAATACGCATCCGACTACCACCAGTAACACCCTGTGCAAAGAGCATATAATCATCGAGTAGTTCACTATCTTGTATTAGCTCGACTGTTTTTCGCAGCATATCTTGTGCCGTGAATAAGACAAAGCAGCGACCCTCCGTCATGCGAACCGTACGTGTAATGGCGTGCGCAACTGCCTCGATATATTCCGCCTGCGTAACTTTTTGAATATCCGGCATATCCGTGACGATAAACGCCTTTGCACCTGCATAGTACGAAGGAGGTGCCTGTAACTGTACGACCTGCACACTGTCTGAAATACCTAGCTGACGTGTAATAAAACGTTCATTGCCTGGTACAGTTAATGTTCCTGAAGTCCAGACGATACTTGCTTGGTTACGTAGTGGTGCAAGTACCTTTTCAATGATTGGTGTGACATTTACCGGCTTTTTATAAACATGTAGACTACCTGGTACACTGCGCAAATCAAACTCAAACCACACTGAATTATCATCCTGTGGTAATAGGAAAATTTCCTCCCATTCTGCAATTCTTAGCTTCATTTCACGAATCCAATAATGCCACTCGGATAATATAAACACTTCATTTTTGTCTAATTGCTCAATATTATTTTCAAAAGCTTTGCCAGCTTCTACAGCAAGGTCTAGCCATTGCTGTAATAGTTTGCTTACTTGTAAAAGTGGCTCTTTTGCAAGTAATACATCCTCTAAAAACAGTGTACACTTGCTACTTGCCTGTTTGCCTTTAATTTGCTGTTGTACTTTTTGTACTACACGCTGAATTGTTTCGTCAAACACACGCTGTAGGCGTATAAATTGTTTGTCGAGTTGCTGTAAGCTTTGCATCGGAATGCGTTGCTTCTTCTTTGCAGCCTGACTAAATTGCTGAAAGAGAGCTGTTTCTTCCATTGTACCAATTTGGCCAAAAACATATTTCCATTGGGTATATGAAAAGACCGTTTCATCTTGTTGCATAGCTGCTTGAATAACTTGATGTGCTTCGTCAATAATCCAACCATCGATTTGTGTGAAAATTGGCGTTTGACGAACTAAATCACTAATTACCATCGCGTGATTCGTCACGATGCAATCCGCTGTTGCACTATTTTTTAATGCTTGCTCGTAGAAATCAAAGCCTTTTGTCGATTTTTCATCAGGTATTTTGCGGATTTTTTCTAAAAATAGCTGTCCTCCACCAGAAACATTGAGTTCACTTAACACACCTGTTTGGGTTTTTGTCAGCCATACAAGCAATTGTAAAATTGTAAACGTATCATCATATGATTCATCTGCATATGCCATACACTGCTCAAAGCGTGCGAGGTCAATATAATGTTGCATGCCTTTAAGTACTGCAACGTTTACTTTTGTGCCAAGAATTCTTTCGATTTTTGGTAGTTCCTCTTCTACAAGCTGCTCCTGTAAATGTGCTGTATACGTACTAATCGCTATTTTTTTATTGTGCTCTCGTGCATATAGAATACCAGGTAAAAGATAACCAACCGTTTTACCGATGCCTGTAGAAGCCTCGATAATACATTCTTCTTTCATGTTTAATGCTTGCCAAATTGTATCCATCATCGCAAATTGAGCTGGTCGTTGCTCGAAGTTAGGTATAGCCTTTGTCATCATTGCTTCTTTGTCTTTTGCAGTTTGAGGATAGGGTGCTAGCTCTGGCTTAAGAACCTGTTTTTGGCGACCATCACAAATCGCAAAATTGCGATAGTAAGTAATATTTTCATCAGTCGAACTTTGATGGCGTTTTATTTGTAGTGCCTCAAAGAAAAGCTGGGATAAATTAGATTTTAAACGGAACGAGCGTTTATGCATTTGTTCAAGCGTTAGCTGTGGAAGGTTTAAAAGCTCATTCCAACTACGTTTAAAAAGCTCAGCTGTTGCAAGTGCGTCATCGTCCGCTCTATGTGCATTTTCAAGTTCAATATTTAAATCCGCTGCTAAATCACCTAGCTTAAAACTAAGTGACATAGGGAATAAAATTTTTGCTAGCTCTACCGTATCCATTTTCTTACCATGCCATTTCGGTAAACCAGCTCGTTTGAATTCTGCTTGTAAAAAGGATAAGTCAAAATCGGTATTATGCGCGACAAAAACACAATCGGCAATCAATTCATATATGTAGTCCGCATGTGCCTCAAACGGCAAGGCATCTTTGACATCCTCGTCCGTAATATGCGTTAAATCTTGAATAAAGGACGGTATCGATTTACCCGGATGTATAAACTTTGTAAAGGTGCGCTCAATTTTCCAATCCTTCATTATTACAATGGCAATTTGAATCATCCGGTCACCATTTGCTGGAGAATGACCTGTCGTCTCCAAATCAACAATTGCATACTTTTGACTTTCCATCATACATCTCAACTCACAGTTCACATTAGATAGATGAATTTTATCATACATTCATCTATCTGGTCATCCTTGCGCCATTTCAATCCCAAATTGTGTGAGAATTGTGTGAGTGACTGGCACTCTTACAGGCACACACAAAAATCCACGTCGCTTTCTGAGGGCACAATATAAGTTCCCTAAGAAGCTTCGTGGATTTTCACTTAAATAATTTTTACAAGCAAATTTCAGAATTGTTTTAGAATTGTGTGAGTGACAGGCACCTTTTAATATACAGTTGCTTCAGGTTCGTAGGCAATCATTTCTTTTATTGTATTACCTTCTCCCATTATCGCAACAGTCGGTTTATGCTCTTTTGCCTCCACATTATCTACATAAACATAAGAGATAATGATGACGATATCTCCTCGTTGTACAAGACGTGCTGCTGCGCCATTGACGCAAATAACGCCTGACCCACGCTCACCTGCAATAATATAAGTTTCAAAGCGAGCACCATTATTATTATTTACGATATGCACTTTTTCGTTTGGTAGCATACCAACTGCATCTAAAATATCCTCATCGATTGTGATGGATCCTACATAATTTAAATCCGCTTCCGTTACAGTAGCACGGTGGATTTTGCCATTCATCATCATTCGTAACATGTTATTTTCCTTCTTTCACATTAAAGATACAATTATCGATTAATCGCGTTTGACCGATATAAACAGCCGCCGCTAAAAGAATTTGTTCCGTTTGAGCTGTTACTGGTAGTAGGTCTGGGTAAGCCAATAATTCAATATAATCAATTTTTCCATGTGTGCGTGCAGTAATGTGCGCCTTTGCTTTTGCCAGTGCTCCTGTTGCATCACCATTTGCTAAAAAGCTATCTCTAGCAAGCTGTAAAGCCTCATATATAGCCGGTGCTTCACGACGATCTATAGCACTCAAATAGACATTGCGCGAAGATTTTGCTAAGCCGTCCTCCTCACGTACGATAGGCACGACACGCATTTCTAACGGGAAATGATAATCACGTACCATCGTAGCGATAATAGCTGCTTGCTGTGCATCCTTTTGACCGAAATACGCACGGTTTGGCTGGGTTAAGTGAAATAATATAGATACAACCTGTAATACGCCATCAAAATGCCCTGGTCGGCTTGCCCCACATAAAATGGTTGCCTGCTCACCTGCATAGATGCGAATACCACCATTGTGCGGATATATCTCTTCAACACTTGGTGCAAAGACTATATCTACACCTACAGATTGTGCTAAAGCCGTGTCTCGTTCTAAATCACGAGGATAACTTTCAAAGTCCTCGTTTGGACCAAATTGCGTCGGATTAACGAAAATACTCATAACAACAAGGTCATTTTCTACACGTGCTTTTGACGCTAATGTTAAATGGCCTTCATGCAAATAACCCATCGTTGGCACTAAACCAATTGTTTGTTGCGCTAGCTTTGCTGCTCGAATTTCTGCAGTTAGTGCTTCGATTGTCTTGATGACTTTCATTTATTTAACGCCTCCGTATAGCTGATCCAATGCCTCATCCTTCATCGTGAAGGAGTGGTTTAATGTAGGGAATGTCCCCGCCTTAACGCCATTTACAAAATTAGCAATGCCACTACTTGCTTCACTTCCCATATCAGCAAAGCGTTCCACAAATTTTGGTACATGATGTGATCCATAGCTAAGCATGTCATGGAAAACTAACACTTGTCCATCTGCCTCTAGTCCAGCGCCAATGCCAATCGTAGGAATAATTAATGCAGTGGAAACTAACTTGGTTAGCTGATGTGGAATACATTCTAATACAATTGCACAAGCGCCCGCAGCTTCACATTTTTTGGCATCCTCAATAAGTTGTTTTGCCTGTTCCGCTGTCTTTCCCTGTACCTTATAGCCACCAAGCACTCCTGCTAATTGCGGCTGCAAGCCTAAGTGCGCAACAACCGGAATACCAGCTGATGTTAATTTACTAATAACTGGCAGTACATCCCCTGCCCCTTCTAGCTTGAGAGCATCTGCACCCGTTTCCTGCATCATGGTTACCGCAGTTTTTAAAGTGTCGTTAATATCACCTTGATAAGACCCAAATGGCATATCTACGATTACAAACGTATTTTTCGCCCCTCGTCGTACAGCTTTTGCATGGTGAACCATATCCGCTACGGTAACTGGCATCGTTGAAGGATAACCAAGTACTACCATTCCAAGCGAATCGCCTACTAGAATCATTTCAACGCCTGCTTCTTCTGCAAATGTTGCAGAAGGGTAATCGTACGCCGTTAACATAACGATTTTCTCTCCTGCTGCTTTCATTTTTAAAAAATCTGATGTCGTCTTCATTGTGTAATCCTCCTTTTTTTAAGGAAAAAAACAAAAAGACCTTTCTATTCCTAAAAATGGACAGAAAGGTCATGTGCTCGTTCAGAACCGTTTTACCTCATTGTTGTTAACATACCAGCAGGATTTTGTGTGCCTAAGCAACTAAAAATCTGTGACATGAGGATGAGGTTTTAACTTCATTTAAACAAATAGAAATCAGCCATTTCACTTCTTATAGTTAGACTGTTTCTACTTAATCAAGTTAAATTTTGAACGCATCGTTTTCTTCCGTCCCTGTCTATAAAGATCAAGGCAGATATTTGTTGTAATTTGTCAATTGCTTTTGAAGGTGCCGTTCACAAAGGATACTGCCCTTCAGCATTACTATAACAGATTCCAATTAATCTTCAAATATTTTTTTCTAGCAATTGACTTCCCATGGAATTTCGTCAGAACATTATTTTCACAAAAATTGACAAACAATACTATACGTCATATACTATCAGCATACTATACAACATATAATATAAAACCTTGTATAGGTAATTGAATGTGAGGTGGGAAGATGACATTTCAGCTAGGCTCCGCATTACTCGATGCTTGTGTACTTGCGATTGTTGATAAGGAGGATGCATATGGCTACTCATTAACACAGCAGGTACAATCTGTGATGGATATATCCGAATCAACACTGTATCCGGTTTTACGCCGTTTACAAAAAGCAAACTACCTAACAACATATGACCAGCCCTACCAAGGGAGAAATAGACGGTATTATCAAATAACCGAGCAAGGGCGTATACGATTGCTAGAGCTTTTACAGGAGTGGCAAATGTATAAGCAAAAAGTTGACTGTGTACTTTTAGGAGGGAAATTAGATGGATAAAGTAAGCTATTTAAAAAAGCTACGAGGCAAATTACGTCGGCTTCCAGCGCATGAGCTAAATGCTGCGCTTGTCTATTATGAAGAGTATTTTGATGAAGCAGGCGTAGAAAATGAGCAGCAAGTCATTTCACAACTAGGTTCTCCCTCTGTTGTTGCTTCACAAATAATGGCTGACTTTGCTTTAAAAGATTTAGATGCAACACCCGCTTCTACAAAGAAAAATATGACCGCTATTTGGCTTATTATTCTTGCAATATTGTCGGCACCACTTTCTTTACCATTACTAGCTGTTGCGGTAGCACTTATTATATCAGTTGGAGCAGTCATCTTTAGCGTTGTTGTGGCGATTGTTGCAACAGTTTTAAGCATCTTTTTAGGCGGAGTTATGGCACTTATTGCGGGCTTCTTTGTTTTAACAGAGCACTGGCCAACAGCATTTCTCTTTATGGGAATAGGACTAATTGTAACAGGATTGGGCGTTCTACTTTTCCCTGCCGTAGCTCGCTTGATTAAGAAAATTGGGCTTGTTTGTGTAGAAGTATTGGCAAGTTTATTCCGTAAAATTACAAAAAAGCGTAAAGGGGGATTTTAGATGATTTCGCGATATAAGCTCATTGCGCTTAGTATGATTACTTTAGGTATTTTACTTGCCGTAATTGGTTTTTCTTCTGGAGGAAGATGGTTTATCTTACAAGGGGATAACGGCTTCACTGTTCCTGCTAAAAATGGGCTTGAAAATAATTTTCATGCACTTGAAGCATTTACAGACCTGCACATAATCAATGACTACGGAGATGTTGAAATACTTCAGTCAGATAGCTATACATTAGAAACAAATGTTATGAAAAATACGGACGTAACTTATAGCATTAAAGATGGTACTTTGACAGTTGAAACTAAAAGTAAAAGAAAAAGCGGCATGACGATTGGCATCGGGACCTTCAAATCACCTTCCATTAAAATTACGGTTCCAAAAGATACAATACTAAATTCCATAGTTATTGACAGTAATTTTGGCGATACAACGCTTAAAGGGTTCCAATACAAGCAACTAAGCCTTAATGAGGATTATGGAGATATTCTATTGAAGAATATTGTTGGAGAAAATACCGAGATTACTCAGTCTTTTGGTGATTTAACATTCGAGCAATTTAAAAGTAACGGCCTTGTTGTTGAAAGTGAGCATGGGGATATTACTATTAATGGGACACTTAACGGTCAATCCAAGATCACCTCTAGCTTTGGAGATGCTACACTATACTTAGACAATAAAAAAAGTGATGTAGGTTTCGAATTGAATACAAGCTTCGGAGATATTTCAGTGAATGATAGTTCGCAAAATAGTAAGGTTTCTCAGCTCCTTGCAGGAGAAAATCAGCTAAGCGTTTCTCTTTCACATGGAGATATAGAATTATCTCTAAAATAAATAAAAAATAAAGATGCTGGGACGGAGTAGAAAAAGTGTTAGATTGATTACAATCAATCTAACACTTTTTCCTATGACGTTGATGTCAGCTACGATGGGCGCTTGCCACTAGTGTTCTCTTCTAATTTTTTATTGATTGCAAAAGAAAGAAGAAATGTTCTTCTCTAAAATTAAATAGCAAAATTTACGAACAAAGCATTGTCCCAGTAGTATCTTCTTTTTATAAAATTTTAATATCACCCGAATAAATTGTTCGAATTGTACCATCATTTAAAGTTAGCTGTAGCACACCTTCATCTGTAATGCCGCTTGCAATACCTTCAACACGTTCTCGCAAAGTCGTCACTTCAATACGCTGTCCTATTGTGCAAGACATTTGCTCCCATAGCTCTTTAATACTGGAAAAGCCCTCTTTTACGAATAGCTCAGTAAACTGCTCTAAATATTGTAAAATCGTTGCAACAAGTGCAGCACGATTAATTTCCTCTCCTGCAGCTATGCTTAGCGACGTGGCAATATTTGCGATGTCAGGAGAAAAATCTTTTTCTTGCTGGTTAGCATTAATACCAATCCCAACAAGTAATGCTTGGACAAGGTCTGCCTCTGCCTGCATTTCTGTTAAAATTCCTGTACATTTTTTGCCGTTAATAAGTAAATCATTTGGCCACTTTATTGCAGGCTCTACATGTTTGTATAATGTTTTAATCGCCATTGTAACTGCAACGGCAACGACAAGTGTAAATGAAGATGCTTGCTGTGGTGATACATCTGGTCGTAAAATAATGGTCATCCAAATACCTGTACCTTTTGCTGATTCCCATGGTCTAGACATGCGGCCACGTCCTGCCGTTTGTTCTTCACCAATAACAATCGTACCATCTGGGGCACCTTCTTGTGCTAGCTTATGCGCAATTGTTTGTGTGGAATCCACGACATCAAAATAGTGAATTTGTCGACCTAACCGCTCTGTTTTTAAAAATAATTCTAATTGTGTTGGGCTTAAGCTATTCGGCACACCAGTTAATACATAGCCTTTTTTCTTAACAGTTTCAAAAGTGTAGCCTTCCTCCTGTAACGTCTGCATATGCTTCCAAATTGCAGTACGCGACACCCCTAGTGAATCTGCCAACTCTTGTCCTGAAACCGCCTTACCGCTAGCTGCTAATAATCTCTTTAAAATTTCATCCTTCATGGACATACTCATACTCAAACCAATCCTTTAGTATTTTTCTTCATTGCATCTAATCACAACAGTGGCATTTCAAAAATATCATCTATAACTAACATGGCTCGTTAGCATGAAATGCCTATAAGATTTACCATTCATGCTTTAAAATACTGTATAAAAGGGAATCTCGCCAGCCATCTCTTAATAGCAAATCTTGTCTTATTTTCCCTTCTTCAATCATACCGATTTTTTCTAATACTTTAGCAGAGCTCCATCTCTCTCAGTATAACTCTCTTACCTATTAAATGGTCAATCAGCATAAAACCCTCTTGATTGAAATTTTGTTTATGTATAAATCGTTTCTAGTTTTTTCACTTAACATCCCAACAAAAAGATAAAGCAAGTGACCTTTTAATGACGTAATTTCAATGGTCACTTTTTGTCACTTGCATTATTTTCATTATATAATCAACTATTCATCCTTTAAGGACATACTTCCGCTCAAACCAATCTTTAATGTGGTTTCGCTCATTAGTAAGTTCCCCAAGAACAACGGCCGTTAAAATTAATTGCAAGGCTTCCTTTAACCAAGGTCCCCGTTTTTGTCCAGACCATTGCAATAAATCCATTCCATTCACTACAAGCTCTTGACGATGCCTTATTGGTAAGCTTGCCTGAACCTCCCGTATGCTTTCCTGCGAGTTGTTCATTAGTCCTTTCAACTGTGCAAAGTATTGTGCTGCTTCGAGCTCCTCTTGCGAATACGTAAAATAGTCCATACTCGTCCAACCCTTTTGGAACGCATGGAACGCACTTATAACAGCCTTAACAAATGCCATTTCCTTATTCGATAACCGATAGGCACGTAACACTTCCTGCCATCGGTCTTCTTGTATAAGAGCAAAATAAGCCCAACCGCAAGTTGCATTTTGTACAGTAAAGCCTTGCCAATGTTCTACTTGGAAGTCTCCTTGCAAATAGGACACTAGTCCACTTTCTTCAAGCTTTCTCATGCCATTATAAACATCTTTCCCTATCCACAGCTTATCAAGTTCGGCCTTAATGCGCTCTTTGGCAACCCATTCAATATCGGAAGCTTTTTCCTGTATTGCCTGAAGTGTCTCAGCTTCGATTGAAAAGCCAAGCTGGGCTGAAAAACGCACAGCCCTTAGCATTCGTAAGGCATCCTCAGCAAAACGCACTTTTGCTTCTCCTACTGCTCGAATAACGCCAGCCTCAATATCACGCTGCCCATTATAATAATCTACAAACGTGCCATCCCGACGCATAGCTATTGCATTCATCGTAAAATCACGACGTTGTAAATCCTCTTTCAGGGACCTTACAAAATGGACTTCCTCTGGTCTTCGATGATCCGTATACTCTCCATCTGTGCGATAGGTTGTTACTTCAACTGGTGCAGTTGGCTCAAGAACAAGCACGGTGCCATGTTGAATCCCAATATCAACGGTACGAATAAAAACAGTTTTAACTTCTTGTGGCAATGCATTTGTCGCTACATCTACATCATGTGCTGGACGTTTTAATAGGGCGTCTCGCACAGCTCCTCCTACGACAACTGCCTCAAAGCCTGCCTCCTCTAATTGTTCAATAACTGAGAAAGCAGCTTGCCATTCTTTATTGTTTTGCATGGTTTTTATCAGCAACCTTTTCATACAGTTGTTCATACTGCTCGACAATTTTAGATGAGTGGAATTTTTCACTAACTGCACGCATCGCTGCTTCGCGGAAACGAAGTAATTTATCTTCATCGTTCAATAACTGTACAGCATAGTCAGCTACCGCATCCGTATCGCCTAATTCCACTAAATAGCCATCTACACCATGATCAATGACTTCTGGTATTCCACCAACGGTCGTACCAATACATGGCACACCACAAGCCATTGCTTCAAGCAATACAAGTCCAAAAGATTCCTGCTGTGAAAGTAATAACTTCAGATCACTAATAGCGTACAATTCATCTAAATTTTCTTGTTTACCTAAAAATAAGACGTCCTTGACATACGGGCTTTCTTTTACTTGATCCATCACACGATGCTTTTCAGGTCCATCCCCTACTAACAATAGCTTCGCTTTTACATTTCCACGGATTTTCATAAATGCATCAATAATATGAGGGAGGTTCTTAATTTTACGGAAGTTAGAAACATGAATGATGACTTTCTCATCTTCTTGAATGCCAAACTGCTCTTTTAAGTTACCAGCGTTTTGCGGACGATAGACACGCTCATCCACGAAGTTGTAAATCGTTTCAATTGGCTTAACAGTATCAATAAGTTCGTAGGTTTGTTCTTTTAGTGACTCTGAAACTGCTGTTACAATATCAGACTTATCAATACCATATTTGATGGCTTGTGACAGCGTAGAATCCTGTCCAAGTACGGAAATATCCGTGCCATGGAGTGTTGTCACAATACCAATATTTTGCCCACTCATTTCTCGGGCTAGCACCGCACATACGGCATGTGGGATTGCATAATGTACATGTAATACGTCTAACCCTTCATCTTTAATCACGTCCGCCATTTTACTCGCTAATGCAATATCATACGGCGAATACTGAAATACTGAATAATTGTTTACTTCTACTTCATGGAAAAAGACGGTCGGATAAATTTTGTTCAATCGAAATGGTACGCTTGAGGTGATGAAATGAATTTCGTGGCCTCTCTCTGCAAGCATTTTTCCTAATTCTGTTGCAATCACACCAGAGCCTCCAACTGTTGGATAACAGGTAATGCCGATTTTTAGCTTTCTCATTCGATAATCATCCTTTCTTAATTCACGTCTTTTTAGTCTCGTCTTTCTTGAATCAGTCTCCAATCCACAAAGCCCTCTTGTAGGCCTTTTAATAGTATTTCTGCAGTTCCCATATTTGTTGCCAGTGGCACTTGGTAAACATCACAAAGACGGATAAGTGCAGAAACATCTGGCTCATGTGGTTGTGCTGTTAATGGGTCACGGAAGAAAATGACCATGTCCATATCATTATTGGCGATCATAGCGCCAATTTGTTGGTCCCCACCAAGGGGACCCGAGCGAAAACGTGTAACCTCTAAGCTAGTAGCATCCATAACACGTTGCCCTGTTGTACCTGTTGCATAAAGCGTATGTTCATTTAAAATATCACGGTAAGCAATAGCAAACTGTACTAGATTATCTTTTTTGCGATCATGTGCAATTAATGCGATTTTCATAAGTTTTCCATCCGTTCTTTAGATGATGTTTTCTAAACCATAAACTAGCTGATCCATTTTCATAACTTCTTCTACACAAAATGCTACACCGGACATAAAGGAGTTACGATTTAATGAGTCATGACGGATTGTTAATAGTTGACCGTCTCCTCCAAACAATACTTGCTGATGTGCCACTAAACCAGGTAAGCGAACAGAATGAATTCGCATACCATCAAAATCAGCCCCTCTTGCTCCTTCAATCGTTTCTTTTTCCTGTGGATGACCTTGCGTTTTCTGTGCTCGCACCTCTTGGATCAGTTGTGCCGTTTTGACACCAGTACCAGATGGCGCATCCAACTTTTGGTCATGGTGCATTTCAATGATCTCTACATCTGGTAAGTATTTTGCTGCTTCTTTAGCAAATTTCATCATCAGGATTGCCCCAATTGCAAAGTTTGGTGCGATAATGCAGCCTAACTCCTTCTCATTAGCAAGTGCTGATAGTTCTTCAAGCTGAGCATCTGTAAAACCAGTTGTGCCAATAACAGGTCGTACATTTAAATTTAAAGCCTCTTTTGTATGATTGTATACTGCATGTGGATTCGTTAAATCTACTAAAACGTCAGGGGCAGTTGCTTCTACTAGCTCGTTCATATCTGTAAATATTGGTGCTGTATAGCTTGCTGGGAACATTTCTAAATCAGCTAATGTCTGGCCAACCTCTTTATAATCTAGTACAGCTACTAACTCCATTTTGGCATGTTTCATAACTGTATGTACAGCTTCAGCTCCCATTTTTCCTCTTGGCCCTGCAATTGCTACACGAATCGACATTATTCCTCTTCCTTTCTTGTCCAGCGATCCTTATCTCTTGTTTCAAATTTATGTATGACACGTAAAAGTGCCTCATCTAATTTTATACCTTGTGCATTAGCAAAGCATACTAAAACAAAGAAAAAGTCACCTAATTCTTCTTCAATACTATTCGTATCTTCAGTGCTTTTTTTCTTTTTCTGTCCGTAAACATCTTGCACTTCGCGCGACAATTCTCCAAGCTCCTCCGTTAAACGTGCGAGTAGTTCAAAAGGAGGAAAATAACCTTCCTTAAATTGTCCAATATAGTCATCCACACGTTTTTGCAAGGCTTGCATCGTTATCTGTTCTGTCATCCAATATCACACTCCTATTTACCATCGTATAAAATTTACACCATTGTTGTCAAAAACAATAAAATGACAGATAATATAACCACTACTTCATAGTTAGGAATTACAGGAGGTCATATGTTCAAACAGATCAAAATTCGTAATATTATCGCAATAATGCTCGGAGCAGCCATTTATAGCTTTGGTTTTGTACATTTTAATATGCAAAATCAGCTAGGTGAAGGTGGTTTTAGTGGGATTACCCTTGTTCTCTATTTTACACTAGGTTGGGACCCCGCATTACTTAATTTAATCTTGAATATTCCAATGTTTATTTTAGGTTGGCGCCTACTCGGTAAAAAATCTTTTATCTACACATTAATAGGTACAATTTCAGTATCCATTTTCTTGAAAATTTTTCAGAAATATCAGTTCACTATTCACTTAGAGGATGATTTATTCCTCGTGGCATTGTTTGCTGGTGTTTTCGTTGGACTAGGGTTAGGTATTGTCTTCCGCTATGGTGGCACTACGGGCGGTGTGGATATATTAGCACGACTAGGACATAAATATCTAGGCTGGAGTATGGGTAAAACAATGTTCATATTCGATGCCATTGTTATTTTAATATCTTGGCTAACATTTTTAGATGCACGTTCAATGATGTACACGCTTGTTGCTGTCTTTGTAGGGGCGCGCGTAATTGATTTTGTTCAGGACGGTGCCTATGCAGGACGTGGAGCACTCATTATTTCCGAAAAATCTAGTGCAATTGCGGATATGATTGCATTGCGCATGGAACGAGGCGTCACTATTTTAGAAGGGCATGGGCACTTTACAAAGCAGGCAAAAGAAGTGATATACTGCGTTGTGGGCCGCAATGAAGTTGTACGTTTAAAATCGATTATCCATGAGGTCGATCCTCATGCCTTCGTCTCTATTTCTGAAGTTCGAGATGTTGCTGGAGAAGGCTTCACTCTTGACGATCAAAAACAGCCATTACATTGAGAATAGGAACAAAGAGAAAAGTGTTAGATTGACGGTAATTCAATCTAACACTTTTTATTGCTACGAAGTTGTCCGCTACGGCGGTTGCTTTCAGCAGATTTTTTCGGCGATTCGTGGACTTTTATCGGCGATTTCTTCTGTCTTACCGGCGATTCCCGCCACTCAAAGTAGGGGAAGTCATCTGCTTATTAACAAAGAAATAAAAAAACTTGTTATAGTGGTTATCCCACTATAACAAGTTTTTCTTAGTCGTCATTACGCATATTTGTAAAGATTAAAATTAATCGTAATAATTCTAAAACAGCTACTGCAGCAGCAGCTACATAAGTTAACGCAGCGGCACTTAACACTTTACGTGCTGGACGTTCCTCTTCGTTCGTAATAATACCAAGTGAATTCATTTGCACGAGAGCGCGCTTTGATGCGTCGAACTCAACTGGTAATGTTACTAATTGGAACACTACGCCTGCTGCTAATAAAACGATACCTAACAATAACATATTAGATAAACCAGAAAAAATTCCGATCATAACGAAAACCCAAGATGCGTTTGATGAAATATTCGCAACTGGAACAAGCTTACTACGTAAAGTAAGCATTGAATATGCCTCTTTATGCTGAATGGCATGGCCTACTTCATGGGCAGCAACTGCTGCACCTGCTACACTTGCCTCATAAAAGTTACTCTCTGATAATGCGACTGTTTTTGTCGCAGGGTTGTAGTGATCAGATAACACACCTTGTGTTGGCACAACTCGCACATCGTACAAGCCGTTCGCATCTAAGATCGCCCTTGCTACCTCAGCACCAGTTTGTCCCTTCATGGTACGTTCCTTTGCAAACTTATTATACGTACCTTTTACCTTCATTTGAGCGTACAATGGCAGTAGCATAATAATCGCAAAATAAACAATATACATGCCTGTTGACAATTTCCTAACCCCTTTCTACCTCGATACTATAATTCTATAGAGATTTCTCTAATTGGGCAAATATTTGCGCCACCTAATTGAGAAAATAGCGATAAAAATACAAGCAATTGATAACCAAAAAGTAAAGTATCCAATGGCACTTGTATATTCAGCTAAATCACGATACATTGGCATTTGCCCAAATACATAGTCTATGACATCATTATGCAAGGTCCATACAGCTGCAACCACAATATGCCAATATGAAAATACATATTTACCGATGTAAAGGACGCCTTGTAATGCCATCGCAAAATGTGAGCCGATTAGCATCCAGCCTTGCCAGCCGATGTAGCCTGTTTCAACTAGAGTCCAGAGATTCATTACATCTGCCCAAATACCATATTTAACTAATGTGACAAGTGCTAACACTTCCATCAATGGCCATCTTTTTCCTAATATCCAAGCCAACAGCACAAAACAAAAAAACAAACTAGCAGTCGGACTATCTGGTACAAAAATATAAAAAATCGGCTTCGTAATCGCTAATTGCCAGCCATACCAATAATAGCCGTAAATCGTTCCTAATAAGTTGATAAGTAGTAATACTATTAAAAATGTTTTATGCGTAAGGAGGTACCAAATATTTGCACGTGTCATTTGCATGATTAAAACTCCTTTACTATCCGTCCATACTAAGATGTCTTTTTCTTTAATTTTTATGTATTTTTTGGCGGCTAAGCCTTTATGGCACTTTTATGTTTCAACAAGTGCTAATTACAAAATGAAGTTTTAGTCATAGACTTTCCTAATTAATTATATCAAATCCATGTGCTAAATGTTTAATAAAAGCTAGAAAAAAAGAGTCAGTTTCCCGACTCTTTTTAAAATTATTCAGCTTTTAAGCTTTCGATAAACTCAGCTAGCTTTTGAAGATCTTCATCAGATCCTGTCCATAAACCTGCTGGCATTTTACCACTTGGTGAACCATTGTGGGCAATGTCTTTAATCTCATCAGCTGTTAAGCCTGTATTCATAAGTGTTGGCGCACCAGCACCACCTTCTAAGCCTTCACCATGACATGTAATACATGCAGAGCCAGCATAGATTTGGTAACCTTCTGAGCCTTTATCGAACTCTACAGTTTCCACGATAGCACCTTGAATTTTTTGAGCTTCCCAGTCATGATTTACAACTGACTCCCAAGTTAAATAGAACATAGCAGCCAATGTTAATAACATAAACGCAGTTGGTAACGGGCGTTTAGACGGACGGCGTTCTGGACTCTTATCTAAAAATGGCATTAATAATAGCGCTCCAAATGCTAGACCTGGAATGACAATTGCTCCGATAACATTATATGGACCAGAAGCAAATGAGTATTTTAAGAGTTGGTACATGAATAAGAAGTACCAGTCCGGTAATGGCGTGTATGCTCTTGTTGGATCAGCTGGCCCTTCAAGTGGAGATGGGTGAGCGACTGTTAACAATAAATAAGCGATTAAGAAAACAGCACCTACCATCCATTCTTTTAGTAAGAAGTTCGGCCAGAAAGCTTCAGTTTTACCTGGATATTCGGAATAATCCTTTGGAACGTTCGGCATTCTGTGATTCGCTTTAATACGAGAATCGCCGACAAATTTCATTCCTTTTCCGCGATGCATAGTGTCCCCTCCTTTAAAAAATCATCGAACCGTCAAGAAATATTACAACGGCCCTGAAATTCCTTGACGACGAATCATGATAAAGTGTGCTGCAAGTAACCCAAACAATACTGCAGGCAAGAAGAATACATGAATCGCAAAGAATCGTGTTAACGTTTGAGCACCAAGAATAGTACTGTCACCCGCTAATAATACTTTAATCATCGAACCAATAAATGGTACAGATGCCGCAATTTCGATACCTACTTTAGTAGCGAACAATGCTTTCATATCCCATGGTAATAAGTATCCTGTAAAGCCAAGACCCATCATTACACCAAAAATACCTACACCAACCATCCAGTTTAACTCACGAGGTTTCTTATAAGAACCTGTGAAGAATACACGAAGCGTATGTAAGAACATCATTACAATTACTAATGAAGCTCCCCAGTGGTGCATACCGCGCACGATTTCACCAAATGCTACTTCGTTTTGTAAATAATAAACTGATTTCCAGGCATTCACGACGTCTGGTACATAGTACATTGTTAAGAACATACCAGATAGAATTTGAATTACTGTGATGAAAAATGTTAATCCACCGAAGCAGTAAACGAATGCTGAAAAATGGTGTGCAGGGTTCACGTGCTCTGGCACTTCGTGGTCGGCAATATCACGCCAAATAGGTGTAATATCTAATCGTTCATCGACCCAATCATAAATTTTGTTTAGCACTGAATTCGTACCCCCTTACAAATTAAACTAGAGTATTTGCTCTTGCTGGACCAATCTCTAAATAACCATCTTTTTCTTGTACTTCAAATTCATCCAACGGACCTAGAGGCGGTGTACCTGCAATGTTTTTCCCGTTTTTCTCGTAACGCCCTGCATGACAAGGACAGAAGAATTGATTTGGGTGTGCTGAATCGCCATTCCAGTCCACCATACATCCTAAATGCTTACAAACAGGTGATAGAGCAATTATTTGGTCGCCTTCTTTGTAAACCCAAGCTACGTTAGTAACATTAGATTTGTACCAAGCGTCAACTTGTTCAAATGTGAAGTCAACTTTAACTGGCTCTGTATTGATGTCAGCGACTTTATGCTCGGTTTTGATAAAATCCCCACCCTCATGCTTTTGTAAAACTGGGTCAATTGCAAAACGAACCATTGGCATCAACATACCTGCCGCCATAAATCCGCCAACACCAGTAAGTGTGTAGCTTAGAAATTGACGACGTGAAACTCGATTGTTACTCATCCTTTTCCCCCCTCTAACTTTAAAGGTCAGTCCAACGGACATACTTTTACAAATAGTAATACTAGGACATATCTATGATATATCAAGTCCATAGCTTGGTCAATATAGCATTCTGTGGAAACCTGGAGAATGTGAACATTTATTGAAACAAATTGCTAAATTTGTGCCCATTTGGTCGAAAATACAGGTATTACTTGACGTAACTGATCTTCGAGAATGGTATTTTTCACGCTCATATCCATGGATTCTAGTGGAATAGCTGGTAACCAAATAATATTTACAACATCTCCAATATTTGTCCAAAAATGGTCACAAGTAATGAAGAACACATGCTTAAAGCCAGCAGTATGTAATTGAGTTTCTAATTGCACTGGCATTTCTTCGTTTTTCAAGGCAGTACTATACGAAAATGGTGGCATGACTAATAAGCGGCCTTTAAACTGTTGTTCGATAAAAGCTGTAAGCGATAACAAAAAATCTGATTCTGCACCACTTTGCTTCAATTTTTCAGCAGTAAAATCGATTCCTACAAGTGGAATAATTGCCGTATCAATAAAATCCTTCTGCGCTAAAAACGATGTCACATCGTTTGCATTAAAATACATCCAATAACCCCCCTACTGTTACAAATATAAAAATGCCCTTTTCCACTCTTTTATAGGATAACCAATAAAAAGTGAAAACAATCATTCACTAGTCATGTTACCATATAGAGGTGGATAAAGGGCATTCAATTTTTACCTATTGACTTAAGACTATTGTAAATTGGCAGTTTCTTTTAAAACTTGTAACAAATTAGACAATTCATAAAATCGTTCTTCATCGCCTTTATCTAAGGCTTCATCAATTTGTGCGAGTAATTTTTCTTCTTGGAATACGAGTAAACTATTGGAAAGTAACTCTTCTGCCAGTAAACGGTCTTTTTCACTAACAATTAATGTTTCTGGCATATAAGGGTTTTCTTCAAGAACTGCTAAGTATTGTGCACTTGGCGGTATATTTGGGAAGTTCAATTGTATATACATATCTTCTTGTTCATGTAAACGTAAGTCATGGAACGATTTTTCAGCATCGGCTGTCATCACATTGCCTTTATAAAAACGAAATGGTACACCTGTTGAGTCTACTGTAGACATCACCATAGCTCTAGGACAATAGTGCGCTTCTTCTACAAACCGTATTCGTTTTAACAACTCATCATTACTTAATAAGTAATTTAAAATCCATACACACTCACGACGTTTTAATTGGTAATTTTTCAAAAACCAGCGAACAAATGCTTTTTTATCGACAACTGATACAGAAGCAGTCATACCCACTCCCTCCTTTACTCTAATTCTAAGCCTTCTAACATCTCTTGCCATTGTGGTTCACCCGGTTGAAGCTTGATTAAATGACCGAGAACTTCTTTAACTTCAGAACGCTTGCCTTCTTCTAATAAGAAATAAACATATTTTTCTAAAAATGCTGCGTCTTCCTTAAAATCAGTATATGCCAAACGGTAAAATTCGTATGCACGGTCGTACAATTCTAAATTTGCATATGCGTCTGCAGCGTAAGGATATAAAGTTATCCATTCAAAATCATTTTTTTGTAATGTCTCAAATAATTCAACGACATCTTCATAGCGTTCTTGTTGCGTAAATACGGAAATAAGCGTTAGCACGGCTTCCATATACTCAGGATCTAACGCAATTGCTTCTCGTAAATAATTTTCTGCTTCTTCTGGCAAAGCGTTTTTTAATGCCATTTTACCTGCAAATAAGAATAATGATTTATCGTACTCATCGCGCATCAAGCCTTCTTTAATAGCTGTATAAGCTTTTTTATTGTCCTCCGTCATGGCATAGCTTTCCGCTAGCAATAAATAAGCTGAGAAATAGTCAGGGTCTAATTCTTTTAAGTCCTCTAATTGCTTAATCGCCAATTCATATTTTTGCGATTGAAACGCAGCATATGCAGCACCAAATAAAGTATCTGGTTTCACTTCGTCATCTAGAGCTGCTAAATAATAGTCTAATGCTGTTTCATAGGCAGCGCCCGCACGATATACTTCTGCTAGTCGTTCAACAAGACTGACGCCTGCAAATTCCTCTTGTTGTTCATGTAATTCTTCGTAAAGGCGCGCAGCCTCTAGAAAACGTCCTGTCTCAAATAACAACTCTGCTTTAGCAAAATGTAGTAGTGGCTCATCTGGTAAGATCGCTAACGCCTCATTTATGCGCTTTTCTGCCACTTCAAATAAACCTTGCATTTGATAGTAATCGGCTAGCACTAGTAATGCTTGCGGATACTCTGGGGCTGTATCTTCGACTGCTAACAACATGTCTAATGCCTCGTCCTCATCACCAAGTTCCATTAAGACGTTGGCACGGTCAATTTTTAGTTGTGCCTCCTCTGGGAATAAAAATTGCAGATGCTCCAGTACACGGTCCGCTTCTTTCATGTAACCATATTGCATAAAAACTTCCGCTAGTGCGTATATTTCCTCAGGTAATTCCTTCATTAAAAAAGATTCTAGAAGCTGATCTATTAAAGCTAAATCCCCTTGCTCAAGTGCTTGCATCATTTCCGTCATTGCATTATTCACAGTCATTCACCTATTCTTTCATGTATATCTTTATGCTACAAAATATTCTCTTTTGAAACAAGAAAAAACTCCCCAAAAGGATTGGGGAGTCTAGTGTTGACTATTTCTTCACAGACTCAACATGCTCGAAAAACGACGGGTAGGAAACAGCGATGCATTCTGCATCGTCTAATGTCACTGCCCCATCCGTAATTAACGCTGCCACAGCGCCCATCATACCGATACGGTGATCCCCGTATGTTTTCAAGCTTGCCCCATATAATGGCGTTGGTCCTTCAATGATCATACCATCCTCAGTTGCTTCAATACGAGCTCCTAGTTTTTTTAGCTCATCCACCACTGCAGTAATACGATCCGTTTCTTTGACCTTGAGCTCCTCAGCATCCTTGATAATTGTTTTACCATGTGCCTGTGTTGCTAAAAGTGCAAGAATTGGAATTTCGTCAATTAATCTCGGAATCATATTCCCTTGAATAATAGTTCCATTTAAAGTAGACGTTTCAACAGTAATTGTTGCAGTTGGCTCAGATTGACCGTCTTCATTTGCTACTATTGTTATAGACGCTCCCATGTTCTGAAGAACTTCTATGATACCATCACGCGTTGGATTAACCCCAACATTTTCTAAAACAATTTTACTATCAGGACAAATTGCACCCGCTACTAAGAAAAATGCTGCAGATGAAATATCACCTGGCACTGACACATGTGTGCCTGAAAGTGCTTGTCCACCTTCAAAAGTAATAACGCCATCTACCACAGTTATTTGCGCCCCAAATTGGCGTAGCATGCGCTCCGTATGGTCACGAGATACCTCTGTTTCACGTACAACTGTTGTACCTTGCGCGCGTAAACCTGCTAGTAAAATAGCTGATTTCACTTGTGCACTGGCAACAGGCATTTGATAGTCAATAGCTTGTAGCTTTGTACCTTGTATGGCAAGTGGTGTATATTGTCCATCTGCACGACCTGTAATATGAGCACCCATTTGACGTAACGGATCAATAACACGGCGCATCGGACGTTTACCGATGGATGCATCTCCAGTCATCACGCTATGTACTTTGGAACCAGCTAAAATCCCGAGCATTAAGCGTGTTGTTGTACCAGAGTTCCCTGTGTAAAGCACCTCACTAGGTTCCTGCCAAGCTTCCATACCTGCGCTTTCGATTGTTACATTTGTACCGTCCACATCAATCTTCACACCAAGCTTGCGGAAACAATCAATAGTACTTAAACAATCTTCACCAAGTAAAAAGCCGTCAACCGTTGTTTTCCCTGTTGCAATCGCCCCAAACATAATAGAACGATGTGAAACAGATTTATCACCAGGGATTGTTAATAGCCCTTGTAAAGATGGTTTATTATACTGTAATACTTTTTCACTCATAGTTATCTCTCGCCTCCATATGAAGATAGAAAGCGCCGATAAATCGACGCTTTCTTCATTATATTTAGCCATTCGTCGCCTGTTATTAGACGTAAATGCACTAATCTATGAAATATACGTTTCAAAATTTGCTCGCTTTTGAATACATGCTGCGGCACGTTCACGATCACTTTCACTTTGCAGGCTAATCACAAGAATACCGAAGACATCTTCACGTGATTCTACAATTCGTAAATTTGTAATGCTAATTGCTTCATCAGCTAGTAGGCCTGTTACCTCAGAAATCACCCCTGGATAGTCAGGAACATCGACGTATAAGTCAAACGAAGTAAACATTGCTCCAGCACTAATTGGCAATTCATCACGCAGCTCTTTAGCAATAGCGAAATAACTTTCAATGTCTGCTGAACTACCATTTAATAACAATTCCTTAACACGATCCATTTCAGTTTGCCATCCTTCAAGCTGTGCTACTAATTCATCACGATTTTGAAGTGTAATATCACGCCACAGAATCGGATTAGAGGATGCAATACGTGTCACATCTCGGAACCCCCCTGCTGCAAGTGAGCGTGTCATTGGGTATTCACCATTTTCCCCGCCTAATTGATGCACAAGAGATGCAGCAATAACATGTGGAAAATGACTAACAACAGCCGTCATATGATCGTGCTCACGAGCGGATACACTAACAACTTTTGCATGTGTAAATTTTAAAAGGCTTTCTAGCTGAGCCATATTAATAATCTCTTCGCCTGCAAGTGGTGTCAGCATATAATACGCATTTTCGAAAAGATGCGCTTTCGCAGCTAATACACCACTTTTATGAGAGCCTGCCATCGGGTGTCCACCGATAAACGTAATACCAAGCTCACGTAACTCACCGGCTTTTTGCATAATCATTTTTTTCGTA
The DNA here is from genome assembly GCF_044753985.1 of Lysinibacillus sp. NPDC093210. Taxonomy (NCBI): domain Bacteria; kingdom Bacillati; phylum Bacillota; class Bacilli; order Caryophanales; family Bacillaceae; genus Lysinibacillus; species Lysinibacillus sp. NPDC093210. The sequence continues at coordinate 480,742 of NZ_JBIVOE010000001.1, forward strand.
CTACCTGTATCTGTTACAATAACTTTATTTTTTAACGGCCATGTTTTTAATTGTTCCATCCACTCGAGCGTAGCGTTGACAGGCGTTCCAAAAATAATGATATCTACCTCTGCTGCCACATCTTTTGGATCTGTCACAATATCATGTACAATGTTTAATGTTTTGGCATGTTCACGTGTTTTTTCATCCATGTCATAGCCAATAATTTTAGTTTCAGGTGCCTTTTGTAAAGCAAGAGCAATCGAGCCCCCAATTAAGCCTAAACCAATAACGAGCACATTGCGTGTCATGCAAAAACCCCTTGTTCTTTTAACACTTCTTCAAGATGCTCTAATAATGCAGCATTTTGTGCTTCTGTGCCAATTGTTACGCGGATAAAACCTGGCGCACCTAGAGCATTACCACTACGAATAATAAAACCACGCTTCATAAGCTCTTGGAAAACAACATCACTATCAGCATTCGTGTTAAAGAAAATAAAGTTTGTATCAGATGGGTAGTATGTCAAATTATGCTTTTCACAAAAATCAACGTATTGTTTTTTACCTATTTCATTTGCTTCACAGCAAGTTTTTAAAAAGTCTTGATCACTTAATGCAATCGCCGCTACAGCTTGACTTAAAATCGTATTATTAAATGGCGCACGTACAGGATCCAGTTTTGCAATGACTTCTGGTTGACCAATTGCATAGCCTACACGGAAGGAGGCAAGACCGTATGCTTTAGAAAATGTGCGCATTAATAGGACATTTGGATACTCATCAATTAAAGGTAGCGTTTCTTTATGACCTGGATGCGTCACATATTCGATATACGCTTCATCTAAAACTACAAGTACATCGCTAGGTACTTTCGCTAAAAAAGCACGTAAATCTGTATCTGCAATGACAACACCTGTTGGATTATTTGGACTACATACCCACACAATAGAAGTATGTTCATCAATAGCTGCTGCCATTGCGTCTAAGTCGTGTGCACCTTCAATACAAGGGATTTTACGAACTTCCGCACCTTCAATTTCAGCATTATGAATGTATTGTGAGAATGATGGGTCTGCCATGACTGTATTCACACCTGGATACAACAGAGCACGAGTAAGAATTGCAATTATATCATCTGAACCATTTCCAAAAAGAAGCTGTGTTTCTTTGACACCAACATGTTTAGCCACAGCTGAACGTAAGTTTTGTGCATAGCCGTCTGGATAGATTGCATAGTTTACTGCACTATTTTGTAAATATGCTGTTACCTTAGGTGAGCAACCAAATGGGTTTTCATTTGATGCTAACTTTACGACTTCTTGTAAGCCAAATTCACGTTGTACTTCTTCAATTGGTTTACCTGGCTTATATGCTTGCATACCGTCCAATTGTTGTTTCCATTTCATCTCAAACATCTCCTCTTATTATTTAGCTTGGGCTAAATCTGGTCTTAATTTCACAGCATCATTTAAATAAATATGCTGAACATCTTTTTGCGCCATTTCCACATTCGCATGGATTAAAACACGAATACATAATGGCAGGGCATCTGGCACATCCATTTCATGCATACACATAACAGGAACATACTGCCAGCCGTCCATTAACCTGACAGCACGCGCTGGAAACGCCGATGTAATATCTGGTGTCGTTGAAATAACGATTGATGCAATATCTTCTATCTCCACATGATTTGCTGCCACAACCTCACGCACTAATCTCGCTGTCTCATCCCATACAAGCTCTGGCTTGTCCAATTCAATTGTAATAGCACCTCTAAGTCCCCGAATCATACAAGCACCTCCGCTAATAGCTGTCGAAATTCAGCATCTACCTCTTTGCATTCTGCTAACTCAATTGGTCGCACAAAAGGCTTCCCAATTTCTTCGAGTAACACAAATTGTAGGACACCGTACTCCGCTTTTTTATCTTTTAATAAATAGTCTGTTAATTGTTCAAATGTATAATCATTTACCGCATCAAAAGGGTAGCCATTTTTCAGCGCAAAACGTAAAAATGATGTTGTGAATTCACGATTCAACTTACCATATCGTTCACTTAATAATAGACAATACACAAGACCAATCATCACCGCTTCACCATGTGCAACTTTCCCATAACCTGCAGCTGCTTCTATGGCATGGCCATATGTATGACCCAAATTTAAATATTTACGCACTGACTGCTCTGTTTCATCCTCAGACACAATTTTCGCCTTTACTTCAATTCCAGCTTTTAAATGTTTGGCCAATTCTGTTGTACTAAAATGGATAACTGAATCTGCAGCCATTAGCTCTTGAAGCCATATGGCATTCGATATCATCGCATGCTTAATGACCTCTGCTGTACCTGAACGCACTTCACGCTCAGGTAAGCTTTCTGTAAAGACTGTATCGTAAATTACCCCTTCTGGTTGATAGAACGCACCAATCATATTTTTGCCTAGTGGATGGTTAATAGCTGTTTTACCGCCTACTGCTGAGTCATGAGCTAAAATCGTCGTTGGTATTTGGATGAATGGTACTCCTCGCATATATGTAGCTGCAACAAAGCCTGTTAAATCTCCAACTGCGCCTCCACCAAATGCAAAAATAAATGATTTACGTGAACATTTTTGTTCAAGCAAGAAAGTTTGTGCTGCATTGTATTGTTCAAATGTTTTACAAGCCTCACCACCTGGTAGCACAAATACCTCAAACGCATATGGGAAATTCCCCTTGAAATATTCCCCTTGGGCAGCCCACACATTGGCGTCAGTAAAAACAATAAGCTTATCTGCTTTTTGCAGTTTATCATCAAATATTTTGACTGCTTCAGCTAAAAAATTATGCCCAAGCACTACGTCATATTGATGTGATTTTGTTGCTACTGGTACACGCATATATTAAAACTCCTTTGCGTAACGGCGTTGTTCTTCAATTTGTGCTTTTAATTGTGGTAGTTGATCTCCATGGAACTGGTCCATAATCGCGTTGGCAATTTCCCAGGCAATAACATGTTCAGCTACTACTGAAGCTGCTGGTACTGCACAGCTGTCTGAACGTTCTACGCTTGCTTTAAACGGTTCTTTTGTCTCTATATCAATACTTTGCAATGGTTTATATAATGTTGGAATTGGTTTCATAACACCTCGAACAACAATCGGCATACCTGTAGACATTCCGCCTTCTAAGCCGCCAAGTCGATTCGTAGCACGAGTATAGCCTTGCTCTTCAGACCAAATGATTTCGTCATGTACTTCTGAACCTTTACGTCGGGCCATTTCAAAGCCAATACCAAATTCAACACCTTTAAAAGCATTAATAGACAACATTGCGGCTGCTAATTTTGCATCTAGTTTACGGTCGTAATGAACATAAGAACCAATACCGGCTGGCATACCTTCAACGATTACTTCAACAACACCGCCAATAGAATCGCCTGCTTTTTTTGCTTCATCGATTGCCTCAACCATTTTTGCTGAAGCAACAGGATCTACACAGTAGCATGGATCTGCTTCGACGATTGTACGAATTTCATCTACAGTCTTTCCTTCAATTACAGACGTGTCTGCTTTAATGCCTACGATTTCCGTTACATGTGACACAATTGAAATACCAAGCTCATTTAATAATGCTTTTGCAACAGCTCCCACTGCAACACGGACAGTAGTTTCACGCGCAGAAGAACGTTCTAAAACATTTCGTAAATCTCGATGGCCATATTTCATGCCGCCTACTAAATCAGCATGTCCTGGACGTGGACGTGAAATTTGACGTTTAATATCATCAGGATTAACATCATCTGCTAATGGTTCCGCGCCCATAATTTTCGTCCAATGCTTCCAGTCATCATTTGTGACAACTAGCGCAACAGGAGAGCCAAGTGTTTGTCCGTGGCGAACACCACCTACTATTTCTACTGTATCCGTTTCAATTTGCATACGACGACCACGGCCATGACCTCCTTGGCGACGTTTTAAATCGTGGTTAATTTTTTCTGCTGTAATTGGTAAAAGTGACGGTAAACCCTCAATTATTGTAGTTAATTGCGGTCCGTGTGATTCTCCTGCTGTTAAGTAACGCATAAACGCTTTCTCCCTTCAACTCGCTAAAGTATGTATTTTTCACTATAACATATATTCTCTAAAAAAACAGTCCTTTTGCAAATGTCATAGCACGTATTCATAAATCAATAAAGAAAGATAGCATAGCATTATATGCGAATATTCTGAACGATTTATGTAAAAAAAGAGGTTTTTTAGCTGTCTTAAACGCCACACAATAAGTCCAAGACTTTTTAACGTGAACCAGATTTACTTTAATAAAAAATACGCTTTTTGCTTATGCAAGCGAAAAGCGTACGGTCATCTATGTCTAGTGTCTTGGCTATTTATGTACGTGACAGTCATTTTATTTACTGTACGAAAGCTTTTCATCATTTAATTAATTATTTTTTTCGATAGAAGAAGGTATCTTCTACTTCAAATTCGTAACGAGATGGATTAAAAATTTGCTCTGTTGACCCTACAAATAAAATGCCATCTTGTCGTAATGCTTTACTAAAATTCGAATATATTTGATCCTTTGCTTCTTCGGTAAAGTATATCATAACATTTCTGCACACGATTAGATCGTAATGAGAATCATAATGATCATTAAGCAGATTATGCTTTTTAAATGTGACACAGCGCTTAATTTCATCTTTAACTCGGTAGAAGTTTCCTTCTTGCTCAAAATACTTTGCTTGAATATCTTTTGGCACCTCTGCTAAAGAACGCTCCGGATAAACACCTAGCTTTGCCTTTTGAATTACATTTTCATCTAAATCAGTGGCGATTATTTGAATTTGCGATAATGGTACTAATTGCGATAATACCATTGCTAATGAATATGGCTCTTCTCCAGTTGAACATGCAGCACTCCAAATTTTCAAACGCTTGTTGGATTGTAGTAACTTCGGGAAAATTTTCTTTTGCAACACTTCCCAGCGCTTTCCATTTCTATAAAACTCAGACACATTAATCGTCATTCGATCTAAAAACTCATTCATCAAATCACGATCTTGCTCGAGTGCTTTTAGAAAATCAACAAAATTACGATATCCTTTTTTCTCATAGAGTGAGGTTAATCGTCTTTTCATTTGCGCTTCTTTATATAACGCTAAATCAATTCCAGTTTTGCGCTTAATACCTTCAACAAATTGTTCATAATCAGACATACGGTCATCTTCCCCTCTAGCGTCGTATTTCCATTATAGCGGAAAAATGCCTTTACTGAAATAGTCTTTCCATGTATTCAATGTTACTTTGTCGTATTTTTCTTTTCTTCTAATAGTAGCACTTTCGAATGTTCTAATTCTAGTCGCAATTTTTCTGTTTCTTTTGTATATGATTCCAATCTTAGCTTTTCTAATTCAACTTCTTGTTCAATTGTTTTTAATTTTAATTTCTGCCCTTTTGTACGTGCATCAGTAAATATTCCAGCTAAAGCGACCATAATGCCGCCAATAATAGCAACAATAGCAATTTCCATTTTTTCTCTTCCCCCTATCTATATAGATTATACGATAAAACAAAAAAATAGTTTCCTTTTTTGAAATTTCTCTAATCAATTCTCTTATTAATCGGGAGAAAGCTCGGCTCTATAGTGCATGAATCGCAACCCTCCATTCCAGAAACTAAAAGAAGGCATCGAGTTTTTACTTTCTGATGCCTTCTATCGCCACTCTAAAATGAAGACGGTCAATTTACGCTTTCATTGCTAGTTAAATTTCTACACGATAGTCTTTTAAATTTTCCCTTAACTTTGCTTTCATGAATTTTCCTACAGATGTTTTCGGTACTTCATCTAAAAAGATTACATCATCAGGAATCCATGTTTTATGGAACTGTGACCGCAAACTGTCCAACAGCTCCTCCTTTGTAATCGAATCTTTATGCTCAGGTTTTGGAACAACACATGCTAAAGGTCGTTCCAGCCACTTTTCATGTGGTATTGCTACCACTGCCGCTTCAAATACTTTCGGATGCGTCATCAAAGCATTTTCAAGCTCCACTGACGAAATCCATTCTCCACCACTCTTAATTAAATCTTTTGTGCGATCTGTAATTTTAATATATCCATCGGGCGTCATAACCGCAATATCTCCTGTGAATAACCAACCATCTTTAAAGGCTTCTGTTGTGCGCTCATCCTTATAATACTCATTAGCAATCCAAGGGCCTCTTAATGTAATTTCGCCCATTGTTTTGCCATCCCAAGGTACCTCACCATGTTCATTCACAATGCGCATATCAAGAAGAGGCATCGTTATCCCCTGCGTTGTGCGAACGTTCATTTTTTCGTCTGTAGTATAGTTTTGCATGTGTGATAAGTATGTTGATAAGCTAACAAGCGGTGATGTCTCTGTCATACCGTATCCTGTATAATACGGAATGTTTTGCTCCTCCTCAAAGCCCCGCACAAGACCCATTGGAGATGCAGAGCCACCACAAATTATCAAACGTAAGGAAGATAAATCTCGTGGCTGTTGACGTTGTTCTTGTAAAACGCCTAGCCAAATAGTTGGAACCCCCGCTGTTAACGTTACTTTGTATTGCTCAAACAAATCGAGTAATAGCTGTGGCGTAAACATCGGTCCTGGTAGCACTTGCGTTGCTCCAAATAACACACTAGCAAACGGTAAGCCCCAGGCATTGGCATGAAACATCGGTACGACTGGTAACACTACATCGCGCTCACATATTGCTATGCTATCAGAAAGTCCCGCTGTAATACTATGAAGGACTATACTGCGATGTGTATAGACAACCCCCTTCGGCATGCCTGTTGTTGCACTCGTATAACACATGCCTGCTGGTGCATTTTCATCTATATCATCAGGGAAGACAAAATCATCATTTGCCACATCAAGAAGTTCTTCATAGGAAAGAGCATTCGGTAATGGCGAATTTTCTAAATCAACACCATCCCCCATGATAATAAACTGCTTCACCGTTTTAAGCTGTGACACAATTGGTGCAATAACAGGCACTAAATTTTCATCAATGAGTAAAATTTCATCTTCTGCATGATTAATTACATACACGATATGTTCAGGCGCTAGTCGAATATTTATCATATGCAGCACAGCACCTGCACACGGTACAGCAAAATATGCCTCTAAATGGCGATGATGATTCCAAGCAAAAGTACCAACTTTTACACCACGATCCATACCAAGTGTCGTAAGAGCATCTGCTAATTTACGCGTACGCTTGGCAAATTCTTTATAGGTAAACTCATGAATTGTTGTAGCGCTAGTACGCGAATATATTTTCTTCGCATGAAAATATCGCTCCGCTCGATTTAAAAAACTTGTTAATAGTAAAGGTGTGTCCATCATATGCATAATATCGCTCCCTTTCGTTTTCGCATTAACTTGCTCTAACACCAAAGCTGACTGCTGCTACAAAAAGATATTTACATTTAAGAATGAACCTATTTACTTCACATGCACTAAAATTATTTTGGCTGCATTCGTATAGCACCATCAAGGCGGATAACCTCACCATTGAGCATAACATTATGAATAATACTTTCCACAAGCATTGCATACTCAGATGGTTTTCCAAGACGTTTGGGGAATGGCGTCATGCTAGCAAGTGCCGTGCGAGCTGGCTCTGCTAATGACGCAAACATCGGCGTTTCAATTAACCCTGGTGCTATGGTCATTACGCGTATTCCCAAATCTGCAAGCTCACGTGCAATCGGCAATGTCATTGCCGCAACTCCGCCCTTTGAGGCGCTATAAGCTGCTTGTCCAATTTGACCATCAAAAGCGGCAACTGATGCTGTATTAATAATAACGCCTCGTTGTCCATCTTCGTCGGGCTCGTTTTGCTGCATTTTTTCGGCTGCAAGTCGAATGACATTAAACGTTCCTATTAAATTAACAGAAATTACTTTAGAAAATAGATCAAGTGCATGTACGCCACGTTTTGAAATTACTTTACTTGCATCTGCAATCCCCGCACAGTTAACCGCCACGTTAATTCGACCAAATGTAGCGATAGCATGCTCAAGCCCAGCAGCTACATCTGCCTCCTGTGTCACATCAACGCGGGCATAACGAACACTTTCGCCTAATTCCTGCGTGATTATATGCCCTCTTTCATCATTAACATCAAAAATTACAGCTTTGCCGCCCTCTTTAACAATTTTTCGTACAGTCGCTTCCCCTAAGCCTGATGCACCCCCAGTTACAATCGCGACAACGTCATGACATTCCATAGAACCCCACCCCTTTACATTTTTTCAATAATTGTGGCATTTGCCATCCCCATACCTTCGCAAATAGCGAGTAGTCCATAGCGTAAGTTTTCACGTTGCATCCGATATAGCATCGTCGTTAACAACTTTGTACCAGTAGCCCCTAGTGGGTGTCCTAACGCAATTGCTCCACCATATGGATTTAGCTTTGCTTGGTCTGCACCCATTTCATGTAACCAAGCAAGTGGAACCGGGGCAAATGCTTCGTTCACCTCATACGTATCAATATCTTCAATTGTCAGCCCTGAGCGTTTTAAGGCTTGTCTCGTAGCCTCGATTGGACCCGTAAGCATAAGCGTTGGATCTGACCCTATTACAACGCGTGTCACTATTTTTGCAAGCGGTTGAATACCTAGCTCCTGTGCTTTTGCTTTCGACATCAGCACGACAGCGGATGCACCATCACTCATTTGGCTTGCATTGCCAGCTGTAATAACCCCTTGCTCTTGAAAAACTGTTTTTAAGTCATTTAATCGTTCAATGGTCGTATCTGCTCGAGGTCCTTCATCGACTTCAAATGTAGTAACGGTTCCATCCTCTTGTGTTATTTGGACAGGCATGATTTCCGGTTGAAAATTACCTGCCTCTATCGCCGCTAATGCTCGTCTATGGCTTTCATAAGCATAGTTATTCAACATGTCTTTTGAAAACTGCCATTTTGCCGCCATTTTCTCAGCTGATAGCCCTTGATGAATAATATGATAATTTTCTTGTAAGCGTTTACCTTTATGGGCAGTTTGCATATTCGAAAACATTGGCACTCTTGTCATACTTTCAACACCGCCAGCAATCACCACATCCATATCCCCTGCTAAAATAGCTTGTGCTCCAAAATGTACAGCTTGCTGGCTAGAACCACATTGTCGGTCAATCGTTACGCCTGGAACCTTCTCTGGGAAGCCGGCCATTAATAAAGCTGTACGAGCAATATTTGCACCTTGTTCACCTGTTTGTGTAACACAACCAAAAATAACATCCTCTACTTGTCCTTTGTCGATACCTGCACGCTTTATAACTTCCTGTAGTACATCTGCTGCTAAATCATCCGCACGTACATCCTTTAATGCGCCTTTGCTTCGTCCCACCGCTGTACGAACAGCTGCTACAATCACTACTTCTCTCATATAAATACCCCTTTTCTAAAACAATTCTAAGCATACTCTTTAATACATTTACGTTTAAGTTTATTTGCTTGATAGAAAATATATACCGCTTTATGAAACTATTTACTAGTTGTTAATTATCTGAATATTATATTATTTATTTTACCTGACAAAGTAATTATTAACAATTCTTTATGTATTTAAATAGAGTAGAAAGATAGTTAGACCACATTTCATTAAACCAAAGGCGTAGTCCTTCTTCAGTAATCAAGATTTGGCGAGCTCCCCCACGTAAACCTAAGTAAAACCACTTAGTTTCAAGATATTTTGAGCAATAAAAAAAGAGCGACTCCAAGTTAATGGATATCGCTCTATATTTTATAAAATTAAACTAAATCTTCACCGAAGAATAAGCCAATTTCACGCTCTGCAGAAGCAAGAGAGTCAGAACCGTGGATAATGTTGTGAGAAACAGTTGTTGCGTAGTCACCACGGATTGTACCTGGGTTAGATTCTTCTGGTTTAGTAGCACCCATCATAGTACGAGCAAGTTTAATTACGTTTTCGCCTTCCCATACCATAGCGAATACTGGACCAGAAGTGATGAAGTCAACTAATTCACCGAAGAATGGACGTTCAGCATGCTCAGCATAGTGTTTTTCTGCTAATTCTTGAGGGATTACCATTAATTTAGCGCCTTTTAATACAAATCCGCGACGTTCAAAACGATCAACGATATCTCCTACTACTTGTCGTTCTACGCCATCAGGCTTAACCATTAAAAAAGTTTGTTCGATTGCCATGTTTAAAACACTCCTTAAATTCGTCTAACAGGTTTTACACCTACCGATAAATATTAACAAAAAATGAGCTTTAGCACAACAAAAAGCTAGAATTTACGCTTGCCCATAAACAATGCGATGTCACGAAGCTTTTTCTTAATTGGATGTTTTGGTAAAGCATCTATTTCTTGTAAAGCTTTTTTCAAATACTTGTCGCTCATTTTATTAGCTTGTGTAATAGCATCAGATTTACGCACATATTGCAACATTTTTTGGCGCTCAGGCTCTGTTAATGTTCCCGCAAACACTTTTGCTAAATAAGGCTGCATCTGTTCATCATCTTTTAATAACAAAATCGGCAAAGTAATATTTCCTTGTAATAAGTCACTACCTGCGGGCTTCCCTAATTCTTTATCTGTCGCCATAATATCTAATACATCATCGATTATTTGAAAGCTCATGCCCACAAAGTAACCAAAGCGTTTCAAATGGCTTACTGTTTTGGCATCTACACCTGCTGCCACTGCACCAATCTCACAGCTAGAAGAAATAAGTAGTGCCGTTTTTCGTTTAATACGTCTGAAATAATCCTTTAAGCCCTGATCCAATCTAAACTTGTCTTCGATTTGAATAACTTCACCATTACAAATTTCCACCATTGTTCGTGCCAAAATTTGATGAACACGTGGATCCTCGATTTTTGTGATGTATTCAAGTGCACGTGCAAAAATAAAATCGCCCGTGTACATTGCTACTCTGTTATTCCATTGGGATTTGACAGTTGGACGTCCTCGTCGCATATCGGAATCATCAATCACATCATCATGCACTAGCGACGCCATGTGAATGAGCTCTAAAGGCACAGCCACATTTTTCATCTTTTCGATATCATAATCGCCAAATTTTGCGCCAAGCAACACAAAAATTGGTCGGATTCGTTTGCCACCAGCTTGTAATAAATGGAGAGAAGCATCGTTAATTAAATGCGAAGACGAATTCACCGCTTTTTCTAATTCTTGTTCGATGATATCAATATCTGACTTCAAATCGGAATAGAGTAGTTTTAACTTCATCTTTTCCACGCTTGAAAACCTTCCCCCATTAACGTATCTTTTTAAAGCCCATATGCATTGCCGCAGCACCGCCACTGTATGCTTTGTACGTTACTTTTTCTAAACCTGCCTGTTCAAACATTACCGCTAGCTTCTTCATACCTGGGAAATTATTTGCGGATTCTTGTAACCAGGAATATTCTTTATAGCTTTTCGCAAAAATTTTACCAAATATCGGCATGATAAATTTAAAATAAAAACGGAATAGTTGTCGATAGCCTGGAATTTCTGATTGCGACGTTTCTAAACATACAACCATGCCACCAGGTTTTACGACGCGATTCATTTCTTTTAACACTTGCAAGTAATCAGGAACATTACGTAGACCAAAACCAATCGTCACATAGTCAAATGTATCGTCTGGGAAAGGCAATTCCATTGCATTCCCTTGTATAAGCTCAATTTGCGGATAAGGCGTTATTTTTTGTTCGCCCACTTTCAGCATGTTCTTACTGAAATCCAATCCCTTTACTTCGCCACTTTTTCCAACCGCCTCAGCTAACGCAATTGTCCAGTCAGCTGTTCCACAACAAACATCCAACGCCTTCGATCCAGGCTTGACAGCCATACGCTTCATCGTATCGTTACGCCAGCCAACATGCATTTGGAAGCTAATAACGCCATTCAATTTATCATAGTTTTCCGAAATACTTTCAAATACTTCGTGAACGTGCTCTTCTTTCGATTTAGCCATTTTAGTAAAACCTCTCTTATCCGTTTGTAGAAGCAATAGATGCCTCTACACGTGCTTGTAGAGCTTGTTTCACATCACTTTGTAAAAATGATGCTTGGTCTATTACCAGCAACAGCTCTGTTTTTAAGCGGGCAATTTTATCTTGTAAGACACCATTGAAGGTTGTGCCTGCCTGTAATGCACTTTGTTCAAGCGCTTTACTCATTAAAGATTTTTGTCCACGCTGATACATAGCCCATTCTCTTTCTAATCGTAACAATAATAAACTCTTTTCCATTAATGGAATATAATGATGCAATGCATAAAGCTCAAAAAACTTTGCAATTAAACCTGATTCAATATTGCTTATTGAAGAACACCATTGTTCAAATGTACGCTGTTCTGCTTCATATACTTTGATTTGATGTTCACAGCGTGTCACAATTCCTTGTGACAAATTCCGAATCAATGCGACATTTCCTGACATTGCTAAAATTTCATAATATCGTCCACTATAAAAATCCCCAGCTAAAACGGTTAGCTGCTGTTCTTTTGATGTGGCATCTAGTTCTTTAATATGATCATGTGCCGCTAGAGCTGCATATACAATTCCAACAGTTATTGCAGCTTCCCTTTGCTCTTGTTGCCACTCTTCGCCATTCAAAAAGGGAACCAACAAGTAAAACAGTTGATTTTCATCGAGCACAGGGACTCCTGTGTATTTTTGCAAAGTTCTATGACGAACATCCATGAAAATCTCTGTTTTTAACTGTGCAATTGAATTTTGAATGTATGTTGCATTCATAGACCTTACTCCATTTCACTTTCAAATACGTTAATCATCTATATGACTTAACGTTTGCTCACTGAGTCATTATAGCATAAGCATCGTTTCGGAATAAAAAGTTTTTACTTTCACCAACATGAACGGGCAGTAGAAATCCACCATAGAAATGCTCAGAAAAAATTGGTAGGAAATCTACTTGCCCGTAAAAACCAGTTTCAAGAACACATACTTAATATTCTCGTATGTGTCATGCATCCGTGCACAATATAACTAACAATCACCGGCACTGTATATGGACATTACCGATAAAAGCTACAATACAATACCTATGTTACTTTTTTCCTTCACTTTGGATAACACCATGTGCTGTATGGATTTGCGCTTTGCCACGAATTTTCATGGCAGATGTATGCTCAGTAAATTGAGCAATCATGACTTCCCCTGCATCTAATTTTTCAGAATGATGGAATTTCGTATCCGTACCACGTGTTAAGCCTATTACATGTACGCCATCTTCTTCTGCCTGAATTACTATATAATCTTGTGCCATTGTCTGTACACTCCTTAAATCCGACAAATTCTTAGTCCATCATAACATAATTAGACAAGCAGTTTAAGACATTTGAATAAATGACAAGACTTCTCTACGTTTTACCTCATCTTGTTCATAAATGCCTCGGGCCACAGATGTAACAGTTTTAGATCCTGGTTTTTTCAGACCTCGCATTGTCATACACATATGTTCTGCCTCGATTACTACGTAAACACCTTTTGGAGACAGCATGTCCATAATCGTATCAGCTACTGATGAAGTAATACGTTCTTGTAATTGCGGACGACGTGCAATTGTTTCAACCGCGCGACCTAATTTACTTAGTCCCGCTACAATGCCATCGTTTGGTATGTAAGCCACATGTGCTTTGCCATAAAAAGGCACTAAATGATGCTCACACATTGAATAAAATGGGATATCTTTTACAAGCACTAATTCTTCATGATCCTCATGGAAAACAGTTTTAAAATAATCTTTTGCATCTTCATGTAAGCCACTAAACATTTCAGCATACATTTTAGCAACACGTTTCGGCGTATCAAGTAATCCTTCACGATTAACATCCTCGCCCACAGCTTCTAAAATCATTTTTACTGCTTCTTCTATTTTCAATAAATCAACATTCGACATTCGTAAAAACCCTCCTGCGTATCAAAGCATTACACATTTCCCTATGCATCGTAGCATATCCAAAAGTTAAGCGCAAAACGACTTACCTGATTTAAAAGAAATTCACCATATCTTCTTAAAGTTTTCGTTCCTCGTGCTATGTATATAGTAAAAAACAAAGCCATCTTGTGACTAATATTTTGTATTTTATAGAATTACTGCTATTCATTATATTTTATAAATGAGTTAAAAAGAGCAGCCTTCATGCTCGTTTACATGAAGACTGCTCTATGTAACTACTAGACGTGTATTATTTTACAGCATCTTTAAGCGCTTTACCTGGTTTGAAAGCAGGTACCTTGCTAGCAGCGATTTCGATTTCTTTACCAGTTTGTGGGTTACGACCTTTACGAGCCGCACGTTCACGTACTTCAAAGTTACCAAAACCAATTAATTGTACTTTGTCACCCTTTGCAAGAGCATCTTGAATTGTATCAAATACAGCTTCAACTGCTTTAGAAGCGTCTTTTTTAGAAAGACCTGCAGCTTCAGCAACAGAGTTTACTAATTCTGTTTTATTCACACCATTCACCTCCTCTCAAAGGGTCATGAACCAATTCTGTAAAAAGAGTAACACATAGGAAACCGCGACGCAACTGTATTCATTCATGATTATAACCAAAATATGCGTTTTTCACCCAAAAAACAAAAATAACAGGACTTTTCGCATAAAAACGAATAGCCCTGCACTATTTTTTTGCTCTCTAATTTCCATTTTATCCTATAAAATAAAAGTAACCAATCCTCTGTCGCCCTCATTAACCATACGTTCAATTGTTTGGCGCATACGTTTTTTAGCTGTAGTAGGCACTGCACTCATTTTGTAACGAATTCCTTCTTTTAACACTTCATGCAATGGTGTACCAAAAAGTTGTGTTTGCCAAAGTGCATCACGATCATGTAAATAAGCATGATTCAAATCTTTCAGTAATTGCTGACTGTGGAATTCAGAGCCAATAAGTGGCGCAAATTCTGATTCCATATCAACTCGAATAATATGATAGGATGGCGCTGTTGCCTTCATACGAACTCCATAGAAATTATTTTGCTTTATAAGTTCTGGAGCAGTTGGTTCAAACTCTTGCATCATTGGTAAAGTCACACCATATCCACTCGTATCCGCTTCAGTTATTGCATCTTTAAAGCGTTTTTGTGCTTCTTTTGCTTCAGCAGCCTCTTTAATAAATAGCAACCAATCACGCTTTGTTTCAATCGGTTCATCTAACCATTCATTACAAACTGCCTTATACAATTCCCCTTGTAATGACACTCGAATGACGGCTGTACCGATTCCTGAATCTACATGAATCACTTCACTTTGATCAATAAAATCAATCTCTTTAAAGGCATCAGAAGCTTGTTGCACGTCTCTAATTTTCATGACAGATGAAAGCACTTCTTCCATGGAATCAATCAATGCTACGTTTAAAGGATGTGTAGCATCTAGTACATCAAGCCAATCTGGTTTCTCAACCTCAATCGTCCGAATTGGAAACTCAAATAACGCCTCTTGCAAAATATATTGAATATCAGTAGCACGCATTTGATCGATTGAAATCGCAATTACAGGAACGTTATAACGCTCAAATAGCTCATTTCGAAGCTGTACTGTTTCTTCTCGTGCTGGCATTTGACAATTTAACACGATAACAAAAGGTTTTCCAATTTCCTTTAATTGTGCAACAATTTCTTCTTCCGCTTTTTCAGCGGCACGACGGCTAATACCATTTACTGTTCCATCAGTTGTCACAACAATACCGATATTAGCATGATCTCGAATCACTTTATCCGTACCAATTTTCGCCGCTTCTTGGAAAGGAATTGGCTCTGTATGCCAAGGTGTATGCACAAATTTTGGACCATTCTCATCCTCGTAGCCCTTTGTACCATCAATGACATAACCAACGCAATCAGCTAAACGAATTTGGAATGTCATTTCATCTTCGCCGACCGCTATACGTGTCGCTTGAGCAGGCACAAACTTCGGCTCAGCAGTCATGATTACTGGGCCTGGCGAGCTTTGTGGCAGCTCGTCCTGTGCTCGCATTCTTTCTGTATCATCCACAATATTCGGTAACACTACAGCTTCCATTACTTTTTTTACAAATGTTGATTTACCTACACGAACTGGACCTACAACACCAATATAAACATCGCCATTTGTGCGCTCTGCAATTTCTTTAAATACTGCTTCACTCAAGGTTTCTGCCTCCTTTATCTACGCTTTTTCACTATATGCATCCACGAAGATAAATATGAAAAGCTCCTTTGTAGCAATATGAATAGAATTTATATTTCCGCTGGAAGGTGATTCCGCGAAGCAAGATAGTTTTTCCGCGGAATGAAGTGATAATTCCGCGAAGTTGGGGGATAATTCCGCGAAACAAGGTATTAATTCCGCGAAGTAATTGTTTGAGTGCCTGGCACTAATTTCGACAGCTATTTAAGCATAAAAAAAGCCTCAATCATTAGATGTTCTCTAACAATTGAGGTAATTAAAACTTTAATTCGATTCGGTAGCTTTACTTTCACTTTCTTGAGCTGCTTCAGCTTCTTCCTTCGCCTTTTTTGCATCTGCTTTATAGGCATCCATCATATAAGTTGGCTCGCCATTTTCATCTACAGTGTATGGCACTGAATAGGCTGGAACAACGGGATATTTATCGACAAGTAATTGACGAATATCCTCGCCTGGCTTTACTTCTGGTTTGTCCTCTTTTAATAGCTGACCTAAATCGATTGAATAATCCACATGCATTTCGCCATCGCCTGTCATAAATATCGGTAATTCCGCACCTGAATATGGACTTTTGACTGTTACTTCTGATTTGTAGCCTAATTTTTCAAAGTTAATTTGGTAGACATTATCAGCAATTGCACCCTTTGTCGGAATATACTGTGTGCCCAATTTGCGAATATTAATCTCTCGCATACGCTCCGCAGAGTTTAAATCTACTAATTTTACTTCGGCGCTGTTTTCTGGATCCCAAATAATATATTGATAAATACCGCCTTTTTCATATGCATTCCCTGGAATTTGCGTAATATATTTTGGCATAAGTTTTTCAAAATCGATTAAATATTTTATATAGATATCCGTATCCAATTCACTATTTTTAATTGGTACTAGGCCACCTGTAGCTTCACGATATTCATTGACAGCACGTTGGACAGATGCTAATTGATCGACATCCGGCACTTGGTTTGCGGCCTTTTCCTCCTCAGGATATGCGCAACCACCTAGCAAAACGGCTATTGCCACTGTCAAAAGAAAAGCATTTAGTTTTTTCATTTCACGTTTTTCCCCCTTTTTAAGCTGGCCATGTGGCAATTATAAGTACCATTAAAAATGTTCCAAGTCCAAACAGTATGTATGCTAATAAATTTACGATTGTACGTAATAAACCATTTGAAATTTTATTGCGACCTAGATAAATTAAACCAACTGAAATAATCATAAAGCCGATACAATAAAAAGATACCCACATGATATCTAGTGCTGGCATATGTGCTAACGGACCCATTTAAGTCTACCACCTTTCTTCAATGACACGAGACAATCAACGTTTATTATACTATGGGCATCCTTAAAAAAGAAGGCGCTTTCCCAAAAGTAAAAATGGGGTGCTATAAGGTGCTTAACATGCTATTTTTTTGATATACGAAAAAAATAATCCTTTCAAGCTCATATAAATTAAGATGACCGCTACAACAGATAACACTCCGTGGAAATCATATCATATTTTTACTATAGGTGGAGAAATTCATCATTATAAAAATAACTTTTAAGGGAAAAAAAGTATTATTACCACCTATTACTTTACAATTTGTTCAAAAAAGAGACACCTCAGATCCTTCTGAGATGCCTCTTTTGTGTCCATTTCATGACAAGTTATATATTGCTTACCGGTTCAAAACATTATTACTAATATAATTTAGTTCATCAGTTCATCGATCTCACGCTTTTTCACGCGCATCATTAATGCATCGACAGCCACTTTCGGCTCTACATCGTTAAACAATACGCCATAAAGTTCCGTCGAAATTGGCATGGCAACATCATATTTTTCGGCCAGTTGATAGGCTGCCTTCGTTGTCCGTACGCCTTCCACTACCATACCCATTTGATCGAGTACTTCTGGCAGTTTCATGCCTTTACCTAACATATTTCCTGCTCGCCAATTTCGAGAATGCACGCTTGTACACGTTACGATTAAATCACCCATGCCTGTCAGCCCTGCAAATGTAAATGGATTTCCGCCCATTTTGACACCTAGACGAGTAATTTCAGCAAGTCCACGTGTAATAAGTGCAGCCTTCGCATTATCACCATAATTTAAACCATCTGTTATGCCTGCAGCTAACGCTATAACGTTTTTTAATGCACCACCCATTTCCACGCCTATAACATCCTCATTCGTATATACGCGGAAAAACTGGTTCATAAACAAGTCCTGTACCTTCTCAGCCGCCTCTATATTGGCACAGGCTGCTGTAATCGTCGTTGGGGAATGTAATACTACTTCCTCTGCATGACTTGGCCCTGAGAGCACTACAATGTCTTCTACAAATTCAGAAGGCAAGCTTTCGGCCAAAATTTCAGATATACGTTTTAATGAATCTGGCTCAATTCCCTTTGAAACATGGACAAATAATACTTTTTTATCTAATGTAGCGGTCATCTTTTCACAAGTTTCTCGTATAGCCTTAGTTGGCACTGCAACAACGATTGTATTAGAATGTGCTACTGCCTCAGCAATATCGTTTGTAGCATGTAAATTCTCTGGTAGTATCGTTTCTGGTAAATACTTTTTATTCGTATGCTTTGTATTAATTTCTTCTGCTTGATCAGCTCTATGTGTCCACACAAGGGTATCATGTCCATTTTCCGCAAGTACCATTGCAAGTGCTGATCCCCATGATCCTGCTCCTAGTACACAAACTCGTTCCATTCAAATTCCCCCTTCTATTTCCTTTAGGTAAATCTTCGCGGGCAAAATGCATGTTATCTAACAAATTTTAACCAAATTGTGATTTAGCCTAGTCCTTTGAAAAAAGACGCCACCCAACAACAATTGTCGGGTTGGCGTACTAAATAAGTTATATTTTAGATTATGCACGCGCACGTGTAATTAAACGAATTGGCGTACCTTCAAAATCAAATGTTTCACGAATTCTATTTTCTAAAAATCGCTCATAAGAGAAGTGCATTAATTCCGTTTCATTTACAAATACCACAAATGTTGGTGGTTGAATCGCCACTTGTGTTGCATAGTAGATACGTAAGCGACGACCTTTATCAGTTGGCGCTGGATTACGTGCAACCGCATCTTCAATCACTTCATTTAGAATAGATGATTGGATACGCATCGCGTGGTTTTCACTTACACGCTGTACAATCGGTAAAATTTGATGTACTCGTTGTTTTGTATTTGCTGACACGAATATAATCGGTGCATAGTCTAAGAATAAAAAGTGTTCACGGATTTGCTGTGTAAATACATTCATTGTTTTGTCATCTTTTTCAATGGTATCCCATTTGTTAACTACAATGATAATAGCTTTTCCAGCCTCATGTGCATAGCCTGCAATTTTTTTATCCTGTTCTTGAATGCCTTCTTCAGCATTAAGAACAACTAAAACAACATCAGAACGCTCAATAGCACGTAGCGCACGTAAAACAGAATATTTCTCCGTCGTTTCGTACACTTTCCCTTTTTTACGCATACCGGCAGTATCAATAATTACATATTCATTCCCATCGTATTCGTAAGGCGTATCAATGGCATCTCGCGTTGTACCAGCAATGTTACTTACAATGACACGATCTTGACCTAGGAACGCATTCACCAATGATGATTTACCGACATTTGGACGACCAATTAAAGAGAATTTAATCACGTCATCTCCGTATTGATTTTCATCTTCTTGTGGGAAGTGCTTTGCACACTCGTCTAATAAATCTCCTAAGCCCAATCCGTGGGAACCTGAAATTGGCCAAGGTTCACCAAATCCAAGTGCATAGAAATCATAAATCATTTCACGCATATCTGGATTATCAATTTTATTAACTGCTAAAACGACCGGCTTTTTTGTTTTGTATAAAATTTTTGCAACTTGCTCATCTGCTGCTGTTACGCCTTCACGACCATTCGTCATAAAAATAATAACGTCTGCTTCTTCAATAGCGATTTCAGCTTGTTGACGAATTTGTTCTAAAAACGGCTCGTCTCCAATTTCGATACCACCTGTATCAATAATATTAAAATCATGTGTTAACCACTCTGCCGAACTATAAATACGGTCACGTGTTACTCCCGGAATATCTTCTACAATCGAGACACGTTCTCCAACGATGCGATTAAAAATCGTCGACTTACCTACGTTCGGACGACCTACGATGGCTACTACTGGTTTCGTCATCTGTACTTCATCCTTCCAACTTCTTGTCTTTCGCTATTATACACGAAAAATGCCATTATATCATAACATATCCATCATAGAGAGTACTTTTTAGCTTTCTCTTTAATATAACCGCTATTTTTCGCTCTAAGTCTTTCCTTTTGAGCAGGTATGGCTCCAACTAGTTATCCTGTTGTGGCTTACGTTATAATGAGCTGAAAACATCGCCCGCAGTGGAAATCAACTGTAACTAACTGAAATAATTTTAGACAAAAAAAAGCAAGGATACATTCGTATCCTCGCTGTTTGTTATTATTTAAAGTTTTTCAGTTGGTCGCCAATTACATCACCAAGAGAGAAACCTGTGTTTTCTTCTGGTAATTCATAGTCGATTACTTCTTCCGCCTCTGGATTTTCCAATAAATCTTTGATACTTAATGCAAGGCGCCCTTCGTCAACATTGACATCTAGCACCTTTACTTGTACCTCTTGCGCTTCTTTCAACGCTTCATGAGGCGTATTAATATGCTTATGCGCAATTTGTGAAATATGCACTAAACCTTCCACTCCAGGGAACACTTCGACAAAAGCACCAAATGATGTCAGGCGTTTTACTTTACCTACAAGCACAGTGCCCTTCGCAGCACGATCTTCAATATTCGACCAAGGTCCAGGAACTGTTTCCTTAATCGATAACGAAATACGCTCATTCTCTGGGTCTACTGAAAGAACCTTAACTTTTACTTCTTGTCCTTCTGATAATACCTCACTGACATCACTCACATGCTCATGTGATACTTGTGAAATATGGACAAGTCCATCGATACCACCAAGGTCAATAAATGCACCAAATGATGCTATACGCTGTACTTTACCATCTAATACATCGCCAGCTTTGATTTGGTTAATAACATTTTTCTTCTGAGAAGCTTTCTCAGATTCTACTACTGCTCGATGTGATAGAATTAAGCGATTTTTTTCTTTATCAAGCTCGACAATTTTAAAGCTTAGTACTTTCCCTTTATAATCTTCAAAATCATCGACAAAATAATCTTCTACTAGGGATGCTGGAACGAACCCACGTACTCCTAAATCTACAACAAGACCACCTTTAACAATATCCTTTACTTCCGCTTCGAAAACTTCTCCAGCAGCAAATTGTTGTTCTAGTGTATCCCATGCTTTTAAGGCATCTACTTTACGTTTTGATAATACATAGTTTTCTTCTTCAACTTTTGTAATCATCAATTCTAACTCATCCCCAACGGAGATAGCGTCAGACGCTTTTTCAATGTGTAAGCTCGATAATTCACTTATTGGTACGATACCGTCAAACGGTGCACCTGGAATTGAAACAGTTACCGCTTTTTCATCAACCTGCTCTGCAATACCTTTGACGATATCACCTTCGTTAAACGTTTGTTCTGCATAGTTCATTTCTTCAGACATATGTAACCCTCCTTCGCATCTTCCCTTACTATTTTATTCGATATTGAAGACAAAGACAAAAATAAATCCTTTAAATTCAAAAAATGTCTGAAATTTTAGGATTTATACCATTTTTTCTTGTGCTAATTTTAAAATGGCTTGCGCTGCGGCATCAATTGATAGCTCCGTTGTGTCTAAATAAATAGCATCCGCTGCTTGAATCAGTGGTGAAGCTTCACGCTCACTATCCATTTTATCGCGCAAAGCAATATCTTCTTGGAGCTTTTCTATTGAAGACGCTATCCCTCGTTTTTCATTGTCAATATAGCGGCGTCTTGCACGTTCTTCTACCGTAGCAGACATAAAGATTTTAAGTTCTGCATTTTTTAACACATGTGTAGCAATATCACGTCCGTCCATGACAACACCACCATTTGCGGCAAGTTTTTGCTGCTGTGCTACTAACAATTCACGCACTTTGGCATGTGCTGCTACTTGCGAAACAGAAGAGGTTACTTCATTGGAGCGAATTGCATCAGATACGTTTTCGCCATCTAAAAAAACAAGTTGACCTTGAGGAGAAGGCTTTAATTCAATTGAGCTAGCTGCTAACATTTCTGCTAATTTTGCTTCATCATCTAAATGTATGTTTTGTTGCATTGCTTTATACGTAACTGCTCGATACATTGCTCCCGTATCGATATACGTGAATCCTAGTGATTCTGCAACGATTTTCGCGATTGTGCTTTTTCCCGCACCTGCAGGACCGTCAATCGCAATTTGAATGTTTTTGTTCATTATGCTTCCCTACTTTCTTTCACACCATATTGTAACATACTAATAAAAAAAAGCCCTCTACGAGCAAGAGGGCCACTGTGAATTTAATCATCGAATGGATTTATTTCTTTACGGCGATTTAATAGCTGTCTTTCGAAGCAAAAACGTACGATATGTTGTTGATCAATATCATCGGTATCCGTTAACTGAATGGTAGCAATTGTCTTGTCATCTTTTTCAAATATTCGAACAACTGTTGCATCTGTAACGACGTAATTTACATCGCCATTGGCAAATGGTAAGACAATCGTTAACTTAATGTCATCGTCATCTTTAAAGGCTACATCACCTTTTATGATAAGTGCGAGTCCACCTGCACTTATATCCGTTGTTACTAGCTGGTATTTATAGTCTTTAAATTGAACTGCCACATCGACAGGTGTCTCAACACGCACATATTCACGGCGTTGAATTTTGATAAACTCATCCTCTTGCGGACAATGCAACATAATCATCGGTATATTGCCTGCTTTACGTCCAATTACTTCTGTATTGAAGGCGTAGGATTGTTTATCTTCTGTTCGAAAGGTTGCCCTAAATTCTGAACCATCTATTAAAAAAGCTGTTTTTTTAGTTATTACATTTGTTGGATAATCAATATAAACTATATTGTCTTTTTGTTCAACCACTTTACAGCGGAATTTTTCAATACGTTCTGTATAAGTAGGTTCAAGTTGTAGTAGTGTACCAATTTTTATTTCCATGAGCATCTCCCCGAACAATATATATATACCCCTATTATTGCATGGGATGTAAATTTTGGCTATATGAACTGGGAGCTTTTTCTATTCTTAAGTTAAATATTCTACTTTTAACACATTGTGATTTTCCGCATCAACTACAATTCGGAATGTTTCTTGCGCTTGTTCGTCTCGAACTGCAATAACTTCATAGCAAAGTCGTTGCTCGAATTGTCCGTTATCCGTATAAATATTTCTTACTTCTTCTACACGTACATTGTCATCAAAGAAAGTTTTCCAATCAATCGGATTGGCTTTTTGTGGTTTTATCGCTTCTTCTTGTATATATTCCATTGCATTTGCGCCAAGTAACTCACCATTATCTTTTGCAATTTTTAACTGAACGCCATCTGCATAAATTAAAGCATTGTCACCTGGATTAACGCGGGCAAAAGTAACATGCCAAGCTAAATGGTTTTCACGTGACTCAACAAATGCAACATCTTTCATCTCAAGTCTCTTTAAATGTTCTTCCGCTTTTTTAATAATTTCCTCTTGTGACAGCTTGGCCTCATCTACAGGACGTTCAACTAAATAAGATAGTAAATGTCCTCCCTTTTCAGTTAAGTCAACATAGCCTAAGCGAATGCCTTGGTGGAACTGTATGTGATAAAACGGATATGGTGCTGTATCACTGCTTTTTGTTACAGTAAACGTAGCATCTTTAATAATTGGGAATAAATATTTTACTTTTTCTAAAGCTTCTTTTTCTGTAACAACTGAATCTTGTAATGCTTTTAATTCTAATTTTTTCTGCCAATCTGATTCACTCAATGTAAGCGGGAAATCACTTTCGCCATAATCTTTTAATGTCTTCTTAATATTATCAAATGATGTATTAGGATTTTTATTGTCTACTTGACGCATCCAAACATCCATATTTCCATCTTGCTTATAATAATCAACAGTTGCTGTTGTCCATTCATCAGATAAAGCTTGCAAATTCGTAGAAATTTGTGGCATCTTTTCGCGCCAAGCTTCATAATCTCCGGACTTCGCTGTTTTTTTCGCTTCATCACCAAGTCTTCCTAAATAACCTAGCCACTGATTAGAAAGCTCTTGGCCAATTGGAATATTTGAAATAGATGAACGCACTTCAGAGCTTAGTCGCCAAATAGAATCGAGCTCACTGTGTATTGCCTGTTCATCCTTAAATAACAAGGACTGTGAAACTGCTCTTTGTAAGTACGATAATTTTTCTGAGGCATCCGTTAGTTTTTCTGTATACTGCGCATGCACTGTACGTTGTAAACTTTCTTTATCTCCATGTAAATCAATACTGTATGCTCCTAAACCTATAACTGCTATTGTTAAAATAACGAGCATTGTTCTCATCTATTTTCCTCCTTTCTTATGAACAGAAAATATGCTCACCTATTTGTTTTATTTGAGGGCGAGACCAAATCCACTTACTTGTCGCTGTTTTAGGGTTAAAGTAATACAATGCATTCTCTGACGGATCCCAGCCATTCATTGCATCGATAACCGCTTCTTTTGCACGCTGGTTCGGCTCTAGCCAAATTTGTCCATCCGCTACTGCTGTAAATGCTAAAGGTTGGAAAATAATACCCGAAATCGTATTAGGAAAATCAGGGCTTTCTAATCTATTTAAAATTACAGCTGCTACGGCTACTTGGCCTTCATATGGTTCACCCCTAGACTCTCCGTAAACTGCATTGGCGATTAGCTGTAAATCACGTTCCGTATACTTTGGTGGAATTTGTGTATCAGTACCATTACCATTACTACTACCAGTGCTTTCATTATTTGCTGTACCGCCACCACTAGAATTCCCGCCAGTATTACCAGTACTTTTCACCTGCTGATCAAGTGGAACACCACCATAATAGGTAAACTGATTGCCAGCTTTTAATTGCGCTTTCACCCAGTTTTCATCATAATCTGAATATCCTGCTAACGCTTTTTTTGTCTTTGTGCCTGCTATTCCATCTACTGGTATTCCATATTTCTCTTGGAAATTTCGTAATGCCCAGTAAGTGTTGTAGCCAAATTTCCCGTCAATTTTACTTTTATAAAATCCTAAGTATTGTAGTCTAGCCTGTAACTCAATGACGTCATCTCCATAAGCACCACGGGTAATTTGTTGATCGCTAAACGCTGTTGCGTTGTTTTGTGGTATTGAGACTATACTAATCGCAAGTAGGAAAGCAAAAAGTATACTTATTAAACGCACAATCATCACTCCTTTTTTTTATAGCTTGAAACAAACAGCACTTTTTATACATTTATAAAATAGAAAAAACGTAGAAATCATTTTTAGATTTCTACGCTTTTATATTTTTTTATGCATATGCAAGTGTTGGATAAGATGATAATGCGCAAGCTTAACTTTACGTAAACCAAACCACCATAAAAATAGCATAAACGGTATCATTAAATATACCCAATGTCCTTTAAATGATAATATTGTATTGTATAAAATGTGTAATACTACGGGTGCGCAAATTGCCATCGCAATCATTTCTTTCGTCTTTGCATGCTTTGAAAACTTTGCACGACCATAATAATAGCCCATTACTACTCCAAACAGAGCGTGACTCGAAACGGGTAATAATGCTCGCATGAATGCTGTATTCAAACCAAAAGAAAATAAATACAATACATTTTCAATCGTAGCAAATCCAAGAGATATACTTGCACCGTACAATATACCATCATAAGGGTCATCAAATTCTACATGATTGTAAATCGCTATTAACAGAACAAACCATTTAAAAAACTCTTCAATGACACTTGAAAATAGGACATCTTGTAAATAAAGATATTGAAAAACCCCTTCTTCTGTTAATACATACTGTAAAAACAAGATAGGGAATGTTAAAAAAGCACCATACAAAAACGTTTGAAGTAAAGTTTTTCGTGGCTCCGTTGCCATTTGATTGCGCAAATAGAAGTAACTAAAAAGCGCTAGACCTGGAGCAATGGCAGCTGATAAAAGAATGATCATGTTGCCGGCTCCTTTCAACAGTAGACTGATATCATTATACCATGTAATGACAAAAATTTTTTTAAAAGGGGATTTATTTTTTATGAGAAAAACAATTTTATTAATTCATACTGGCGGAACGATTTCCATGGCAATGAGTGAAGAGGGTGCGGTCATGCCAAACAAGGAAAATCCACTAATAAAAGAAAGTAAAAAACTAGATTCACTTGCATCTATTAAGGAAGTGGAGGCATTTAATCTTCCTTCACCACATATTACACCAAAAGAAATGCTTAGTTTACGTAATTTAATTATGGAAAAAACTTCAACTGAACAATTTGATGGTGTCGTTATTACACACGGCACAGATACATTAGAAGAAACAGCCTACTTCTTAGAGTTAACAACCAATTTATCCATTCCTATTGTCTTGACTGGTGCGATGCGTTCCTCCAATGAGTTAGGTGCAGATGGCATCTACAATTTAGTTGAAGCAGTTCGCGTAGCTGTAGATGCAGAAGCACGTGACAAAGGAGTGCTCGTTGTGATGAACGACGAAGTCCATCTAGCAGTCAATACTACAAAAACGAGCACTAGTTCTGTCAATACGTTTCAATCGCCACAATACGGTCCAATCGGACTTATTACAAAATCGCGCATTTTGTTTCATCATGCCCCGATTCGTCGCCAATATGTAGACATACAGGGCTTAGCGAAGCGAGTAGCTATGCTGAAAGTCTATGCAGGGATGGAAGTAGATTTACTCGACGTTGTCCTTGCCTGTCAATATGATGGTGTTGTACTTGAAGGACTTGGACAAGGAAATGTTCCACCAACAGTAGTAAAGGGCATTGAAAGTCTATTGGAACGTGGTATCCCTGTTGTGCTTGTATCCCGTTGCTTCAATGGCATTGCTGAAGGCGTATATGGTTACGTTGGTGGTGGTAAAATGCTAGAAGACTTAGGCGCAATTTTTGCGACAGGCATTAACGGACAAAAAGCACGATTAAAATTGCTAATCGGTTTAAATAAAGAAGGAAATCCATTGGACTTAAAGGAATTTTTCCAGTAAGTCCTATGAATTTCTCGATAACGCCACTAAAACTAGGTGCATCGTCACTAAATCATGGCATAGCGCCAATAAAACAAGCTACATCGCCATTATTAAAACGAGCGAACTGCTCATATAACACGTCAGCTCGCCGATAAATTATGATTTATCGTTAATAAAACATTGCGCTTATACATCTACTGTTTGCTCATAATAAGTTAACAGATTACGTAAGCGATCTAGTGCCAACTCAAAATCAGGTTGGATTACTGACAACTGAATAAAATTACGGTTGCGTAAATATTCACTATCTCCATGGACATATAATCCGTTTAATTTTAAATCGGTCGATAAATTAGTGAGATTCCTTGGACATTGTAATGTCAAAATCATTGGATACGCTGTAGTTGGTAAGCGATAGTCCATAAATGGGAGCTGCAGCAGCGCTTCATAGTGCTGCTGTAGTTGACTATAACGAGCTGGATATGCTTGTAAAGCATTTACTACATTGCCAATAAGCACTGCCGGTAACGTAGAAGGAATAGCACCTTGCTGATAATTAGCTAAATCCAAGTAAGCAGGTATAGTAGAGGAAGGCTCCACAAGTTGTTGGGAAAATACAAATGACAAGCCACTAAGTGCCCCAATCGCTTTACCACTCACCGCTGTAGCTAAGTAGCATTCAGCTAATGAAAACGGCATTGCCCCAAATGAGCTAATACAATCAACACAAAGCTTTAAATTATAGCGCTTAACCAATTGTAAAATTCCTTCTAAATCATTACATGTACCTGTTGAAGTTTCCCCGTGCACCATGAGTAGCCAATGATAGGAACCCGTTTGTAATAAAGCCTCCAATGACTGTAAATCAAATGCGCTTCCCCACTCTTGCGTAACGACGTCAAAATCTAATGACCAGCGCTCAGCTTGCTTGTGAAGACGTTCTCCAAATTCCCCATTCGTTAAAATAAGTCCATGACCGACTTTTTGTGCCTTGAGTTGTCCGAGCATCACCTCATTCGCTAATGTCCCTGTTCCTACTAATGTAGCGATATGCGTGGCATCTGATAATTCTAGAAGCTTGCTACTCATACGTTCATATAGTGATTGAAAAGCTTGAGATCGGTGTGATATCTCAGAATACATAATAGCTCCTTGCTGTTTAACTGGTCCTGGGTAAAATGTAAAACTTTCTTGTGCCAGTTTTCGTTGTAAGGAATGTTCAAATTGCTGCCTTGTTAATACCATTGGTAAAAACATAGCTTCAGCTGTACCTACTGCTGATGCAAATTGGGTAAAGCCCATTTGCATATACAATTTTTCCTCACGCGTAGTACCTGAAATTACAGCTGCTGAATAACCTTTTTCATAGGCAAATGCATTCAACGCCTGTGTCAATCTTAATAATACACGTCCTGTACGATATTGCTTTTTTACTGCAAGTAAGCGAATTTCACAAAGCTTTGTACAAATTTCCTTTGGTAAATACTGCTCCACTTCACCAATTTTTTCATCTATTGAAAACGGTCGTTGATCTCGAAAGGCTAACATTCCAATAAGCTCAGTTCCTTTATAAACAACTAAATACGTATTTTCTTGATGGAAACGATCTACTTTTCTTTTCATCGTATTTGGTTCATGCTGTGGAATTTCTTCAACAAAGGTTTCATAATTCAACTGCGCGATCGCATCAAATTCCTTTTCTGTCTGTGCGACTTTACACCAATACATAAAATCACTTCCTTCTTCTTAAAGACTCCTTAATATTGGATGTATGCTTAATCAACATACAAATAATTGCAACTAGCATCGGTATGTATAGCGGTAATTGACCTGAAAGTACAATTGCTCCAATGTAAAACACGAAGCCACCCAACATGCCAAGTGTAAGGCTTCTTGTTACGCTAAACACAATTGCTGTGCCGACAATCATCAAGGAAAATACAGTCGGTGACAAAGCAAGCCCAACACCGATAAATGTTGCCACGCCCTTGCCACCATTAAATTCCAGCCAAATGGGATACATATGTCCGAGTATAACGAGACAGCCCCCTACAATAATTGCCGACTGTTCCATATGCCATATACTTCCTAATAGCACAACGAGAACACCTTTCAATGAATCCCCCAAAAACGTCCACATAAATGCACCCTTACCTATTACACTCCCTGCATTACGTGCACCTAGGTTTTTACTGCGTTCCTCCTGCAAATTGACACCATATACTTTTCCAACGAAAAAAGCAGTCAAAAAGTTTCCAATAAAATAGCTAATTATCCAATATAACCAAGTCATTTTCCCCCACCTTTTATAGCTTCTATTCTAAAAGAAGCTGTATAAGCAGTCACGCCTATACAGCTTCTTCTATTTATCTTCTTTCTGCAATTGTTTGTGCGATACAATCACCATGGAAGCGTCCGTTTTCAATAAAAATTTCATTGGCATTATTGCCTGCTGCAATGACCCCAGCAATAAATAGCCCTGCTACATTTGTTTCCATTGTGTCAGGTTGACAAAATGGTCGTCCTGTTTCCTCGTCAATCGTAACACCCATCGCTCGAATAAATGAATGATCTGGGTGATAGCCAGTCATAGCAAAAACAAAGTCATTTTTTAACACTTCTTCACGACCGTCAATATTTACCACAACTTCATGCTCACGAATTTCTACTACATTTGTATTAAAGTGCATTGTGACTTCCCCGCCACGTACAACTCCGTCAAATTCAGGTAAAACCCACGGCTTAACGCTTGGAGAATATTCACTGCCACGATACACAACTGTGACACGGGCTCCAGCCTTGTTCAATTCTAATGCTGCATCTACAGCTGAATTTTTCCCACCGATTACAAGGACATCCGTATCAAAAAATTCATGTCCTTCTTTAAAGTAATGGTAAACTTTAGGTAATTCCTCACCAGGAATATCCATATAGTTAGGATGGTCGTAGTAACCTGTTGCTACGACAACATATGGCGTTTCATATACATCCTTATCTGTCGTTACAGTAAAAATCTCTCCATTTTTCACAACACTTCCGACTTTTTCAAAACGGTTAACTTGAATATTTTTCAAGCGCACTACCTCACGATAATAAACAAGTGCTTGATTTCGCTTTGGCTTACGCCCCTCAATAATGAATGGTACGTCACCAATGGCTAATCGTTCACTCGTACTAAAGAAAGTTTGATGTGTTGGATAATTGTAAATGGCATTTACGATATTTCCTTTTTCAATGACAATCGGTCGCAAACCAATTTTTTGTAAAGATATTGCTGCCGCTAAACCACAAGGGCCTCCTCCAACAATTATTGCATCAACTTGTTGCATTGTTTGACACTCCTATCAAATAGGCATCAGTGTATTTAACACAGATGCTTCGCTTTCATGCAGATGACAATCCCTCTATTGGGCATCTACATTTTTAAAAATAACTCTCGTCTCCATTATACGCCTTCTACGCATTATTGGTTGTTTATTTACCCGAAATTTCAATGTTAATTATATGGCATTCAGGTTTCGCTCCTAAACGGAATGGCAATAGTGTTGTACCATAGCCGTTACTCACAAGTGTCATCACACCCTCACGTTCCCGATAAGAACCAAGCGGATGAACACCATACGGTCCAACTCTTATTTGACCACCGTGCAAATGTCCACCAATCATTAAGTCAGCTTTAAATTTCGCCCGCACTCTGGCAAAGACACCAGGATTATGTGAAATAAAAACGACTAAATCATCCTCGCCAACTTTTTCAAAAGCAGCATCAAAACTATATTTCATCGTAGAAGTATCTTCAATAGCACTAAGCCATAAGCGATTCTTTTTTGGTAATAAGACAGCATTATTGGCAATAATTTCGACTCCATGTTGTTGTAAAATATCCCGAAATTGCTCCTCGCCTACTTCTCTATCATTATTCCCCCAGACAAAATAAGTAGGTCCTAACGGTGTCAATAAATCGAGATTGTCATGGATACGTCGAATAGGTGTGCGCCCATCTGCAAAATCTCCACCGATTATTACCGCATCAAACGTGCCATTTAATCGTTCAATCATTGGACGATTAATTTTCCGTAAATGCGTATCTGAAATAAAAAATAGTCGAATCTTTTCTTGTTCACCTTTGAGTGATAATTGATGATGCAGCACATTATTTTCGTGCGCGACCTTCCACATATAGAGTAGGAAGGCGATAACTATTAATAAAAATAGTCCAATATATATCATTCCCTCACTTCTCCTTATGACAGCAAAAAGGCGATTCATTATGCTGTAGAATCGCCTTTTTGCTAATCAGACGTTTGCCTCAACCATTCATTGGTGTTGACGTTTGTCCTTTATTTTATACTAGAAAAACATCATTGCCAAAGAATGACACCATTTTTCTTACGGTAGTTTAATGACTTGCCCAACAAATACAGTGTCATTTGGCATACCGTTTGCCGCTCGGATTTTCGCTAATGTTGCTTCACTACCATCACCGTAGTAATTTAATGCAATACGATATAGGTTTTCATTTGCTTTAACTGTATGTGTTTTTGCTTTTGCAGCATTTTGTTTTTCTTGTTCTGCCTTGCGCGCTTGCTCAGCTTTTTTAGCTTCTTCTGCTTTTTTTGCTGCCTCAGCCTGTTGCTGTGCCAATTTAGCTTCCTCGGCTTTTTTCGCCTCTTCAGCCTTTTTCGCTTCTTCAGCAGCCTTTTGTTGTTCAGCTAACTTTTCAGCGTCTTTTTGTGCCTGTTCTTTGGCTTGGTCGTTTGCTTTATCATCTTTGTCTTTATCAGATGATGTGGATGCTTCCGCTTTACTACCAGTCTTATCAATTTCTACAACAGAATCCAGCGTATCCTTTTCGGCTTCTTCTATTGTTTTACCAGGATCATAGAATTGCACGAAATAAATTAATATAGTTAATGGAATTAAAATAAATGTAACAAAAAGTATCGTCATTAACGGTGATTTACGTTTTGTGTTTTTCGGCTTTTTGTTATTACTTCCATTTTTATTCATTCTTGAAACTCTAGATAGATTTTGCTGTTCTTGTTGTTCTTCTTCAAATGACTGACGATGTTCTTCGATTTTATCACGATAGTCTTCTTTACTCATTCGACTTTCCTCCAACCTTGCTACGCATTCTTCTATCATTCTATTATGACGAATTTTGCGAAAAAAGTAAATGACCGTCAATTATAGTCTAATCGCTCAATAAAAGCTGGTTTAATCGACATTCCCATGCAATCATTTCTACTTTTTTCTCTTCCTTAACGCGTACTATATTGATTTCATCATAATGGATTCCACAATTTTCACAACAGTTTTCAGGTTTTTTCTGCAATTTTTGCCCAAAATACCCGACAAGCTGCTCGCGAATACAGCCTTTTGTCTGAGTAATTTTTAACATTTCATCGACTGCCTGATATTTTTCAAGTGCAAAATAATTAAGTCGCGCTTTCACTTCCTGAACAGATTCCTGATGGTACCAGTAATCTAGCACACGAAAGGCCGTTTCACTCAACTCACCATTTTTCAACATTTGCGATGGCTCGATATGTTGTATTACAAGCTCTTGATAACGGTCTACATGACTTGCTGACGGCAAATCGCCTGTTACAACAAATTTCGCAAGCTCCTCGTCACCATCACTATAAAGTAAAATGGCTAGAGCTGGTTTTCCATCACGGCCTGCGCGTCCTATTTCTTGCATATAATTAGCGACATTGGCTGGCATTGTTTCATGGATCACCTGTCGAATATTTGCCTTATTGATGCCCATGCCAAAAGCATTTGTCGCCACAATCCAATCTAGCTCTCCATCAATAAATTGCTGCTGAATAAATTGACGATCCTCTGCACTATAACCTGCATGATATGCGGCAGCCCGAATACCTGCTTGCATGAATGTTTCACAATATTGCTCTGCACGCTTACGTGATGACATATACAAAATACCTGGTCCAGCTGTTTTTTTGACATGCTCTAAAATCCATCTGGCCTTATCCGCCCTATCCTCGAATCCAACACGCCCAAGATGTATATTAGGACGATCCACGTTATACATAAATTCAAACGGAGCGTTCAGCGAAAGTGTAGTATGAATATCCTTTACTACTTTTTGGGTTGCAGTCGCTGACAAAGCTAACACCGGCGGGCGATTGTTTCGCGAAAACCAGTCACCAATGCGCAAATAATCTGGACGAAAATCAAATCCCCACTGCGATATACAATGCGCTTCATCAACTACAATGAGACTCAATGACATTTTCGCTAGTTTTTCCTGCACCTGTTGTTGCAAAAGCATTTCTGGTGACGTAAAAATAAAGCGATACTGTTCTAAAAAATGGAGTGCATATCGTTTTTCCTCTGCTGCTAAAAATGAATTTAAGGCTACTACTCTTTTTTCGCCAAAACGTTTAAGTTGCTCTACCTGGTCCTGCATTAGAGACAATAAAGGTGACACGATTAACACTGGCTTTTGCAATATATATGCTGGCAATTGATAGCACAGTGATTTACCCATCCCAGTTGGCAATAACGCAATTACATCTTTTCCATCAAGAATTGCTTCAATTACTTCCTTTTGACCTGGTCGAAATGTTGTATAGCCAAAGTGCTTAGCTAACGTTTGCTCTAATTCCATTTATACTTCCCCTTTCGCGAGGACAAGTCTCAGCTGGAAATAACTCATATCTTCTACTACTTCGTGCAATGCCTTTAATTTTTTTGTTTGGTATTGCTTGGAAGCCTGCCAAACTTTTTCCGCTTCTTTATATGAGACGAATGGGCCAATAGAAAAGTTCGGTTCATTCATCGCTAACTCAACTAAATGATCCTCAATCGTACTTTGTTTCAATTTTCTTATTTGCACAATTTGTTCAATTGAATATCCTTGTTCATATAAATGGGCCGTTTGCTGTGCAGAATCAGTCAGCAATGCTTTAACCCGAAGTTCCTCAGCCATTTGGCCAAGTAACGGGTAATTATTTGTTGCATGCACTTCATTCATTAATGTATGTAGTAATTCGATAAATGCTAATTGACTATCAAGCACAGTTTCCTTACGTTCACTAGAAAGCTGCTGCCATGTCCAACCAGGTAAACTATGACCACTTAATCGGTAAAGAACGAGTTGTTTATTACTATCTGATACAGGTAAAGTAGTTAATACACGAAGGCACTCTTCTAGTAGTTGTTTTTGCAATTTTCCTGATTGATATTGATAGTCCTGCAAAAAATTACGTACCCATGATTGAACTTGGGCATCCTTACTAATAGGTGAAAATGAACGAATCCCCTCTTTTTGATAAGAGAGACTTTGCACGACTAAAGAAAGACGAGCAAAAAATACATGTTCATTTCCTCGATAATGCCAGCCGTCAAATAAAAAAGTAGATGTTTGCTCTGCGCGCTGTAAACCTAGCTTTTTCATGGAATAATGACCAGATTCCTGCATACTTAACCAACTATATTGCAAAAAGGTTGCTACAGCCTCGTCAAATGTCGCGCGTGGTAGCTTTGGGAGTAATCCAAAATAGTTATGTAGCTGAAACAGTCCAACATCTTGAATTGTCTGACCTGAGCGCTTTCCTCTAAGGATATGATAAGCTGCAGAAACTGTACGTTCATTATTAAGTTTTTGAAAGATTTGCAATAAAATTTGATAAAACATTGAAGCAAATTCCTCCAATTTAATAGTATTAGGTTGAAATGTAAGTTAAACATCTTTAAAATGAGTATGAAGCTTTGTAGGACCATCGTAAAAGGAGAGAAAGAAATGGCTAAATACACAATTGTTGATAAAGATACATGCATCGCTTGTGGCGCATGCGGAGCCGCAGCACCCGATATTTATGATTATGATGATGAAGGAATTGCCTTCGTTATTTTAGATGATAACATGGGAACTGCTGAAGTTCCAGAAGATCTACTAGAAGACATGCAAGACGCTTTTGAAGGTTGCCCAACAGATTCTATCAAAGTGGCTGAAGAACCTTTTGATGGCGACTCGTTAAAATTCGAATAGTAAAACACCATTACTAAAAAAGGCATCCTCCATTGGATGCCTTTTTGTATGAGTTTTATTTGTATGTTGATATATAAGATAAAGAGTGAGTATATGTAATTTCATCAAATGAAGTTGTAAGCTCTTTTCATCTTGTTATTGCAACCATAATTTATGTATGATAAGATTTTAGTAGTTGGTACTAATAACAGATATTATTTCGTAAAGGGGTTCTTATAAATGATGGACAATTTATTACAATTAAAAGATAAAAACATTGTCGTAATGGGTGTTGCAAACGACCGCAGTATTGCTTGGGGTATTGCAAAACGTTTATTTGACGTAGGCGCCAATGTTATTTTCACGTATCGCCAAGAACGTTCATTAAAAAAATTACAAAAGCAACTTGAAAACTACGGGCAAGCAGATGCATTTGTCGTTCAATGTGATGTTAACAGTGATGAAAGCACAAAAGCAGCCTTCGATACAATTGGTGCAAAAGTTGGCGTGATCCACGGTATTGTTCACTCTGTAGCATTTGCCAATGCAGAAGACTTACACAATCGCTTTTTAGAAACAACACGCGATGGTTATGCATTCGCACAAGATACAAGTGCATATTCGCTTATTTCAACTGCAAAAGCAGCACACCCGTACATGACAGAAGGTGGCTCTATTGTAACGATGAGTTATTTAGGCGCTGAACGCGTACTTGATGGCTATAACGTAATGGGTGTTGCCAAAGCTGCATTAGAAGCGTCAATGCGCTACTTAGCTGCTGATATTGGGCAAGACAATATCCGTGTAAATGCAATTTCTGCGGGTGCTATTCGTACACTTGCGGCTAAAGGTGTTCCTTCATTCAATACAATTTTACACAAAATCGAAGAAACAGCGCCGTTAAAACGCAATGTTCAACAAGATGAAGTAGCTGATATGACAATTGTCATGCTATCTCACCTATCACGTGGGGTAACTGGCGAAACAATCTACATCGACGCTGGCTACAATATTATGGGTTAATAAAAGACAAAAAGTGTTAGATTGACTTCAATCAATCTAACACTTTTTTGCTACGCCTTTGATGCACACTACGGCAAGTGCTTTCCGCAGGGCACACCGCAAGCCACAAGCCTAGCTATGGCACTGTTTGTTGCGTCTTAAGTTTTGTGCAACAGTCGCCACATCCGCTACTATCAACGAATGCTTTTATGTTTATTTTCCTTGATGGGAAATCCACCTTTTCTAGATATTATATGCCGTTTTTCCGCATTTCCTCTAGAATCATTTCCACTTTGTTTTCATTATTTGTGACAGTAAATCGGTTAAATTGTATTTCATCGACTATTTTTCCGTCACGCATAAACAGTATACGATCAGTCCTTGCTGCAATCTTTGGATCATGCGTGACAAGCAGCACCGCTGTCCCTTCTGCATTAATCTCAGTAATGATGTCCATTATTTCCTGTGCTGATTTAGAATTAAGCGCACCAGTCGGTTCATCACCAAAAATAATTTTAGGATTGCTTATTAGTGCGCGGCAAATTCCTGCACGTTGTAGCTGTCCTCCGGAAACTTGTGTAATATTACGTTTTTCAAGATCGCTTATACCTACCTTTTTCATAAGCGATCTTGCTTTTTTGGTAATCTTATCAACGCTTTTTCTGTTATCTCGCATTGAAGGAAGTATAATATTATCTATAATATTTAAGTTTTTAAGTAAAGTCGGTTGCTGAAAAACAAATCCCATTTTTGTTCTCCGTAAATCGGCAAGCTCCTGTTCACTAAGTATTGACAAATCCATTCCATCAAAAAACACCTTTCCAGTGTCAATGCTATCCATTCCACTTACTGCATACATAAGTGTAGATTTCCCTGAGCCAGATGGACCCATAATAGCAACGAATTCCCCCTCATTTATTTCAACAGACACACCATTCAGAACACTGTGCTTTTTCTCACCTTCACCGAAAGATTTTACAATATTGTCTACGACTATCATTTTCTTCATAAACTACTCCTTTATATTTTCGGATATTTTTATTTTCCCAGCCCGAGAAGTACTAATAATTGTTGCAATCAGTACCGAGCATGCCATCAATAGCGGACAAAGTAAGTACGCCGCTAACGGATTGACCGAAAATGTAAACGACGAAGCACCAAAAGAAGAGATAACCACGCCTGCCAGTAATCCCCCGAGCGTGTTAGCAAGAAGTGTACCAACAACAATCCCAATCATTAGAACGAATAATGAACGGGCAGCGTACTGTGTCGTAATATCTGAATTTGTAAAACCTAACGCTTTCATTACAGCAATAGAATATCTATCCTTTGCGACAAGCATTTTCATAAACAATAACGTAACTAATACAGTTATAAAGAGCGCGACGGCAATTGCAGCACGGGAAGCCTTCCCAACTGCATCAATTGTTGAGCCGAAAGTTTGTAAGACGTAGTCATTAATGTCTGAAACTTTTGCATAGTTAAAGTGATTCGTATACGCTGTCATTCTACTATCCAGCACAGCTTTATCGAAAAATTCAACATTAATAACACTCCACATCATGTCTGTAGAATTGTCATTAAAAATAGCCTTTGCAGTTTTTCCACCGTTTGTAATATCGGAATAAATGCCGCTTATCGTGAAATTTTGCTCCTTTCCTGCCATGATAAGGGTTATAATATCGCCTATTTTTTTACTAAGCTCATCGGCGTTTAACTCTGAAAGTGCAATTTCATGTTGTGAAGCGGGTGCCCTCCCAGTTGAATATTCTATTGGGAAGATTGAATGGTCACCAAGTTCGATTTTGATATTTCGCTCTGTTCCATCTTCCATTTTTACTTTAAATGTTTTTGTCGAAAGAACAGTATGCTTTGAAACGGTACTGTCGTTGTTAATGGCATATAAAATTTGTTTAGTTTTTTGAGAAATATGATCAGTCTGCTGAATATCAATACGCATATCGTAGTTTCCAATACCCATATACTTGATGAAATTATTTGAAGAAATCGTGTTGTAAAGGTTTAGTGGAACAATCATGATAAATGCCGAAATTACAAGCACTGTTAGCATTGTGGCGTAAAGTCTTTTTCTTGACAGTACATCTTTGATGCCAAGAAATATATTTGTGTTAAATAGACGGTTGCTGTTTAAGCAAAATCTCCTTGTAGCACCGTTTTTTTCTTGCGAAGTGCCATAGCGTATTGCTTCAGCAGCGGAAATTTTTCGAAAGCGTTTCAACACTCCATTTACATAAGCAATAATTGCAAAAAATACAATTACA
The DNA here is from genome assembly GCF_044753985.1 of Lysinibacillus sp. NPDC093210. Taxonomy (NCBI): domain Bacteria; kingdom Bacillati; phylum Bacillota; class Bacilli; order Caryophanales; family Bacillaceae; genus Lysinibacillus; species Lysinibacillus sp. NPDC093210. The sequence continues at coordinate 519,384 of NZ_JBIVOE010000001.1, forward strand.
ATACCAAGTATTCCGAAAAGCGATGCAAGAGAAGAATTGTCGCTTTCCCCCATATAAAGCCTGATATTTTCAAGAAGTATGTTTTTGAACAAGAATGCACCTGCATAACCGATTACACTACCTACCAACGCAATTGCTGTGTATTTTGCAAGATATATCTTCTTTATGTCTGAGACTGGTAATCCGATTGCCTTCATAACACCAATTTCACGGTAGTCTACTTCGATTTTCGCAAGGAGAGTGAAACGAATGCACATGAATGCAATGGTAACAACTAGTACACTTATAAGAAGTATAATTGCTATCATCATCCCGTCCGAAAGAGCATTAATCGTTTTAAACAGTGGATATGTTATTGTCGGTCCATTCGCTTCCAGCCCTGCGGTAGCATAGGCGGTTTCAAATGCGCCAAGCGACGATAAATCCTTTAATCTGAACTCAATTAAATATTCCGTACGGCCAGAGCCTTTTATGTCTGCGTAATCATTTTTACTAATAAGAAATCTCTTCGAAGAGGAGAGCATGGAATTCATCTGTGAATCTCTTAAAAATCCCGCAACAGTAAATGGTTTCCCACTTATCACTGCCATGTCCCCGACCTTTACGTTGTTTTCTTTCTTATAACGCAATGGAACATAAAGCTCACCATCAGATGCGTTGATAATATTACCATCGAGATCCAGCAAGTAATCGAATTTCTCACTTTGAATGCTAAAACCATTATCCTGAACATTATTTACAAACGTACTATTGCCTAAAATAATTTGCGAGCCGTCAATATTAAGAAACTCAAGCACTTGAAAATCTTGGACGTTACTATTCTGTTCAGCAAAGCCTTTAAGTCTTACTGTATTAATATCACCTACATGCATTTGCATAAAATGAGGGGTTTTCGCCTGCTTCATAAGTGTATCTAACGCCCCCGAAAGATTTACAACAAGTATTGCTGATAGCGCAACAAGCATAGCCGCGACCGCAACAAATATCATTGTTGTTAGCGATATTAGTTTGCTATTTGAAATGTCATTACGGATTATTCTGTAATACATACGTCACCTCTGTTTGAGCTTTTTAACAGATTGAAAAACATACCCCCACCAACTAGCCTTCCTGACCTAAGAAAAAGGAATTTCCTGAAAAATAGCCAAATTAATCAGTATTTTTCTCAACTCCGATAGCCCCTTTTTCGCTGTCAAACATCCTCATCATGTGCGTAAGACTTCCACTTTCAACTCCTAACAGTCGTTCGACGTTAAAAATTAATGCTTGTATTCGACCGGCGAACGCTGCATTCGTCAAATTGACCATTGCATCATCAAAAACCGTATTGGTATATGCCACAACCATTTCCATACATTCATATGGATATGGCGTATTAAATAGTCCTTGCTCTATACCTTCACGAATAATCCCAGTTAATACGGGAGGAACCTCGTTAACTATAACTTGTTGTATTTTCTGATGCATAAGCGCATTCTGCGGCTTATGCATATGCTCGATTACTTCTTTGCCATTACCGTCACTTATATTCAATGCCATGACAACGCCGATAATACGCTCATAGACGGATATATTCTTATCTGCTGCAATCTTCTTGGCAGATTGTAAAATTTGCACCGTATAGCGTTCAATCAAAGCGTCCATAATATCCTCTTTCGACTTAAAGTGATAATACAGTGTACCCCGTGCAATACCTACTTTTTCTAAAATTTCGTTTGTACTTGTGCCATCGAAACCTTTTTGACCGAAAAGCTCATCAGCTACATCCAATATTTCGTTTCGACGCTCTTCCGCTCCTTTTCGCATTTCTTCCGCTCCTTACTGACCGACTGTCTGTCTATACTATTTTATGGTACAACTTTCCATTTTGTCAATAATATATACTAAATATTGTTTTCAAGAGGATAAAAAAATCACCTCACTTCTACGAACAGTTAGAGATGAGGTGATTGTTCAATTTTCCGTTATGTGAAAAATAAAATGAGTTCTATCAACTAAGTGCTCACTTGACTAAGCCGGTATTTAACCGTTGTTTAGCAATGACGCTCTTTAATACAAATGTTAGCACACAAGCAATGACTAAAAATACTGTAATCATTGCAATTACGCCTATCCAGCCGAAGTGCATCCAAAACACACCCCCTGCGGTTCCACCCACACTCGAGCCAAAATAATAGAAAAATAAATACAGTGATGATGCCTGTGCCTTATCATGAGTGGCACGTTTGCTTACCCAGCCACTCGCTATTGAATGGGCTGCAAAAAATCCAAATGTGAAAACTGTAATACCTAATATTTTTAACAAAAGAAGACTTTGTAATGTAATAATGGCTCCTGCAAGCATAATAGCAATTGCTAACAATAACATTTTCTGTCGCCCAAACCGATCGGCCAAACTGCCAAACCATGCCGAGCTAAATGTCCCTACTAAATAAATAACGAATATCCACCCGACAATTGTGGCACTTAAATTATATGGTGGTGCCATTAATTTAAAACCAATATAGTTGTAGAGCGTCACAAAGCTTCCCATTAACACAAAGCTGATGCCAAATAAACAAAGCATAGATGGGTCCTTTAAATGCTGAATAAGTGATTTTGTTAGCGCCTTTATTTGTAACGGTCGAGCCGTAAAATTTTTGGAATTCGGTAGCATCCATATAAATAACACACTAATCATCATACTAATTACACCAAGCACAATCATGCCAACTTGCCAGTTATACAAGTCTGTCAACGTACCTATAATGACACGACCACTTAGCCCCCCTACAGAATTGCCGCTGATGTAAAGCCCCATCGCAACACCTAAACTAGTCGGAGCAATTTCCTCACCTAAATAAGCCATAGCAATAGCTGGTAGCCCAGCAAACACAACACCTTGAATAACACGCAAAACTAATATAGTTTCAAAGTTTGGTGAAAAAGCTAGGGCTAGCGTTAAAGCCGATGCTGCAAATATAGATATTGTCATTAATGACTTTCTTCCCCAAGCTTCAGAAAACGAGCCGACAATTATCATACTAATCGATAATGCCAATGTAGTTACCGATAATGACAAACTCGCAACTGCTGGAGAGACATGAAACTCTTCTGCAAATGTCGGTAACAATGGCTGCGATACATATAAGTTCGCGAAGGTAATAAACCCTGCTAAAAATAAAGCCCAATTTGCTCTGTTAAATGCTTTCGTTCCCTTCTCTATATAGTCCATCTCTATCTCCTTCCAGTGATGAGTCCTATCTATCTATTATTCTAATACAACATTCTGTAAAAAACACTGGAAGGTTGTCAAAACTTAGACAAACTATATGAACTTTTCTTTTTGTTCCCACTATTTTTATTTGACATTTTCATAGAAAGCATAATTCTATGTCACTAATTCTTCAAATAATACCCATGCCATAGAAAAATATCTTTTTTCTGTTAAATGAATGTTTTTACTATTTTGAATTAGCAATTAGTATGCTACAGTGAAGGAATAATCTAGAAATCACTGTTTTTATAAAGACTTGGAGGTATCTCATGAAAATGATTGAAGCTTTGGCTCTATCAGCGCACTATATCCATCTTGCACTAAAAGAGGAAGCGATTGTAGCTGTCATTGAGAAGGAAAGTGAAACAGTTGTAAAATATTTAGCAGGCAAACGTGTTCACACAGGTTATGTGGATGGCCAAAAAGTGAATGCGAATGATCAAAATGTGTACATCGCCTTTGCTGGAAAAAATGCTGATGTCATCATTCCCGAGGACGTATACGGTATTGCCATCAATGCTTTTGCATTTCCGATTCGAGAAAATGGTAAAGTTATTGGAGCACTAGCCTTTGGATTACCGATTGATAATGAGCTCAAACTCGAACATTATATGAATACAATGGACAATATCGTAAATAATCTTCAAGATAAAGTACATACGATTGCCTCTCATTCAGAGGAGTTAGCAGCAACTAGTGAGGAAATTAACAAACAGGCGCAACACGCGCTTGAGGATTCCGAAAAAACAAATGATGTCACAGATTTAATAAAAAGTATTTCTCGTCAAACGAATTTACTTGGCTTAAACGCATCGATTGAAGCGGCTCGCGCAGGTCAACATGGAGCAGGATTTAATATCGTAGCACAGGAAGTTAGAAAACTTTCTTTTGAAACTTCTAGTGCAACGGAGAATATTGAAGCTTCTCTTCGCAATATTAATCGAAATCTTGATAATCTAAAGCAAAATATGGGACAAATCAATGATGCTACTAGTGAACAAGCACAGCTTGTACAAGACTTTAGTGAAATTATTGAAGAACTAACAACGCTAAGTCAAGAAATGAAAGGCTTTATGCATAATGCTTTGAAATAAAATATAGAATTGAGGCGGCAATAGTATGGAAATTATTATCGATCATGAATTAGCGTTACGAACAGTCACGTTAGAGGATGCAGAGGCAGTTTTTGCGCTAACAGATAATTCGAGAGAATATTTACGAGAATGGTTACCGTGGTTAGATTTCACAAAAGAGCTTGCGGATACAAAAAGCTATATAGAAGGCTGTATTGCTGGCTACGAAGCAAAAAGTAGCATGTCGCTAGCTATTATTTTCCGCGATAAAATTGTAGGAATCGCAGGCTTTAATACTATTAATTATACTAATAAAATTGCAGCAATCGGCTATTGGCTCGGTAAAGACGCTCAAGGGCATGGCATAATGACCAAAACGGTACAAGCATTATTACAATATGCGTTTGACGAACTACAACTAAATAAAGTGGAGATCCGTGTTGCTGTGGGCAATACAAAGAGCCGAGCTATCCCTGAACGACTTAATTTCACTACAGAAGGAACAATCCGTGCTGCAGAGTGGCTATACGACCACTATGTCGACCACGTCGTTTACGGCTTGCTTGCCAACGAGTGGAAATAAGTGGATACCGCTGCAATGTCATGAGATTTATCGCTAATAGTAACTCACTTTGCGCCACTAAATCTTAATCAATTGCCACACAAAGCTCTCCTTATCAATAAAAAGCTACCTAATACTTAAGTATTAGGTAGCTTTTTCTAGTATTTATTGTTCAACCATTTCTTTTTGTATTTCTGCAGTCGCAACAGGCTCTGGCTGTTTCACTAGCTCTGTCGCAATACGCTCAAGCTCTGGTCGCAATGTATGCTTACCAGCGTAGCTTTCGATTAATTCCTTCACATCAATGCCTGACGTTTCCTTTAATGTTTCCTGTAGTGTTGACATTAAGTTCGTGGCATAAGAAGTCACCTTATTGGCACCACTTCCGCCTTCTCCGCCACCAGTATCAACAACTGTAATTTTGTCGATATTGCCTAGTGGGCTCGCAAGCTCTTTCGCATATTCTGGCATCATGCGAACAACCATATCCAGGACAGCTGCTTGACCGTAGTACTCGAAGGCTTCTGCAATTTTACGTTTCGCTTCAGCTTCTGCAAGACCTCGTAGGCGAATAATATCAGCTTCTGTTTCACCTTGTGCACGCTCAGCATCCGCTTTCGCGATACCATCTAAACGAATCTTCTCCGCTTCTGCCTTTGCTAACGACTCAATACGATATTTCTCAGCATCTGCTTGTGCAAGCTCACGCATTTTTTCAGCTTCTGCATTTTGTTCTATAGCATAACGATCAGCGTCTGCCTTTTTCTTCACTTCTGAATCGTATTGCTTTTCACGACGTAAAATTTCTTTTTCTTCTAATTCAATTTGCTTTTGACGTTCGATAATGCGAATTTGCATTTCTTGTTCCGTTACTTCCTGTTTCGCACGTGCCGTTTCTAATTCATACGCTTGGTCTGCACGAGCTTTTGCAACATCTTGCTCACGACGGAATTCCGCCACTTTTAATTGATTTTCTTTCTCGGCTTCCGCAATTTCTGTTGCACGTTCAAGCTCAGCCTTTTGCGCTTCTTTCGATGCTTCTGCACGCTTAATACGCGTTTCTTTATCTGCTTCGGCAGTCGCAATATCTGCATCTCGTTTCACTTGTGCAATCCTTGGCTTACCAAGTGAATCAAGGTAGCCATTTTTATCACGTACATCTTTAATTGTAAAGGAAACAATGACAAGACCCATCTTCGCTAAATCTTGAGAAGCTACACGTTGTACTTCTTGCGAGAATTTATCACGGTTTTTATAAATTTCCTCAACCGTCATGGAGCCTAAAATAGAACGTAAGTGTCCTTCCAATACTTCACGAGCTTCCCCTTCACGTTCTGACTTTTGCTTGCCTAAAAACTGCTCAGCTGCAGTAGCGATTTCTGAAATCGAACCACCAATTTTAATAATAGCTGTACCATCTGCCATTACTGGAACGCCCTGTTCCGTATAAACTTCAGGTGTTGTAACTTCTAATTTACTTGATAGTAAGCTTAACGGTTGAGCTTGCTGGAAAATCGGGAAGACGAATGTACCGCCCCCACGGATAATTTTTATTCGATTTCCTGACTCATCTTTATGTACATTTTTTGAGCCAAGATAGCTACCTGTTACAATCAGTGCTTCATCAGGACCCGCTGTACGATACTTTGTTACATATAGTGCCACAAGAGCAATTAAAATAAATGCTACAATTCCTAGAACAATCAAAATCTCCATCGACATAATAGTATCTCTCCTTTAAATAAATTTTCTTTCATAGGCTTTCACAAAAAGAGTGCCTGCCCTCACTTCAACAACAAGAACTGTCGTTTCATAATCAATTACCTCATTGTCAAAGCCTGTTGCGCGCTTTGCAATCATACCGCTCGTAGTCTCAATGACAACTTCACCAAAACCATCAGACGGTATCGGTACAATAACCTTACCTAACTGACCTTCAAGTGATTCTTCTGTATAAGCTAATGAGACATCAGCAGATTTTAGTGGAACGAGAATAAATAAATAAAATAGGGCACTTAAAATAACTCCAATTACAGCAGCTACACCTATATTCCAAACGCTAGGGAAAAAGGCTAACTTTTCTAAAATAAATCCAGCTGCTGACATTAATGTAATGAAAGATAGAATGACACTTGGATTAAAAATCGGTAGACTCTCTCCTATGCCCTCGACAGCATCACCGAAAAACATAAACAAAACCGTTGCCAGTCCAGCGAAAATTAATACCACTAAATAAATTTGCTCCAATGTATAGCCAAATAGCGTCAAATAGATCACCCCTTTTCAACGTATTACCTACTATACGAATGCCCTAAGAAAAAGTTTCAAAATTTTTTAACAAATAAAAAAGATTTCTATGTAATGATCTTAATTTACGACAACTTGCTTGAATTAAAGACTATGTATCACCTTCTGAATTAGCTTTAAGGATATTGAATAATACGTACTTGCACATTATGTCTGCCGTATTTTGTTGCTACTTCTTCAGATTCTACTAGAATATCTAACTTATAACCTTTGATGGCTCCTCCTTTATCTGCTGAAATAGCTCTAAATGATTCATATGGTGTCTTTATTTCTACAATAGTTCCTAATGGAAGTACTGATGGATCCACCGCTACAATCCTTAACCCATTATAATAATTAGTTTCACGAACATTAATGCCCGTTACTGTAATGCCACTACACCCTTTGCAATCGGGACCATAATATGATGCATTAAATTTCATCCACTTTTTAGTGTTTTGTTTTTGTTTCTCTTGGTTGCTGATTGTTTGAACTTTCTCTTTAGAAGACGGATTCTTACTTTGTTCAACTAGCAAGATTTTTTCTTTTCTAATCATAGCTTCCTGTTTCAACCTCTGCTTTTCCTTTTCTATTTGTAATTTTTCTTGCCTTAAAGTTATTGCTTTACTATGAATCATTTTCATAGAGGTTTCTAACTTGATCTTTGGGGAATTTTGTAATAATTCTTCACCATTATGACTGCTTTTATGTAGTTTTTTATCTTCCAAGGTAAAATTCATTAAAATAAAAAGTAGTAATAATATAAACGTTATTTTATATACATTCATTAAAATACCTAGATTCTTCAACAGAAAAACCTCCGTAGAATCCAAACCTTTTCAATTAATTCATCTAATATGGTAGTTTTATTTCGCTTCTTATTATGTATTATATATATTAAGTCTTATGTATTAACTATTTTTGATTAAAATATTAATAGTCTTTAAAAATGCTTCTACAGTTTTAAGTGTTTCTATTTCTAAATGTTCCATTTCCGCTGAAATCATTAAATTTAATTTGCCCATTTCCTGGTATGCTAAAGCCATTGCATAACGATCAACTTTATTTCTATTTAAATTTCTATTGTTGGAAGCCTTCATTTTGCTCCTTCCCTTCACCTTGGCAGTAATTCAAATCATTCCACATATACCTGTTTTTCTATAAAATCAATTAGCTTATTCAGCCTTTCCAATGTTTTTTCTTTTTCTGACTGAATTTGTAATTGTTCTATGTGCTTTGTAATATCTACCAACTTTATTTGAAATGCTTGACTCTTATGCAAAAAGTCTTTCATATTATTGTCACTTTCAAACACTCTTCCTTGATTAATAGCACCAAAAATATAACCAAAATCTAACGTCAATTCTTTTAATAACTTATTTATCGTATCCATATAAACCCCAACCTTTGTCATTAGTATCACTTCTTTAATTTTAAATTATTTCATTTAACTAATTCCGTTATTTTAATAGATTCTATACTAAGCGCTATTAATTTATCTTCTCTAGTATAATATGTCCTGGATAGTAGCTATTTAAATATTCCTTTAGACTATGTAAACATGTAATACTATCATCAATAATCGACTTTCTTAAAAAGCCATTATATAAATAAATTATATTTTTAAGCTCCACGACACAAAATAAATTTTCTTGATTATCATCCAATTGAACTAAACTATCATATTGAATATCTATACTTTGTGATTGTTGATAGATAAATTTTGTATCATCAACATCTTTAATTAATTCTAGTTCATCCTCATTCCATGTATCCATTAGTATTAAACTCGATACAGAGCTATCCATACATTTACATTCTAAAATATTTCCCCCCTCATCGCTCAAAATAACATTTGTAATTCCACCGTTAAAGTCTTTCAATAACTCGTTTGAAATATTACTTTCATTAAAAAGAACTAACTCTAAAATAGCTGTTGTTTGTAAATCATTCATAATAAAACCTCCTAGTATTACACTAAACTAACATATTTTGCTCAACCATATTAGATTTGTTCTTATCTTATCACGAACAGATGTTCGTTTACAAGTTTATTTTAGAGAATTTTTACATTTTATCTAATGTTCAATTTAAAAATTGCGCCTAAAAGTTTTTGACTAGAGCATTAGTATTTATTGAGCTACCAATCGTTTAACCTAGTAAGCACAATCCACTAATAATTGTTTACTTAAAAATCTGCAATAAAAAAAACTGGTATTCACCAGTTCTATAGCTCAATATTAAAGTGTCCATAGTTTTTTTTCATAAAATCAAAATCTAATTTATGTTTAAGAACAGAATAACTTACATACTTGTTATCTTTGTTCGCAAAACCAGTATCATATTTAATTGCGACTTTATCAAGTAGTTCTTTATTTACTATTTTTATTTCATTATCTTTTATCATGTCCCATATATACCACATCATTCCTGAGATCTGTATTGTACTGGCAATTAAATTATTATTATCAAAAACTGTTTTTGCTAATTCCAATGCTCTATTCCCGAAGGAAGCTCTCAGTTGAATATCGTTACTATTTACATTTGCTTTTTTAAAGATATAGGTATTGTCAGAGAAGTATTTTTGGCCTTGTTTAGGGATTAAACTAGTCGACGATACTTTGTCCAGTTTTTCAAGCTTCCAATAAAGATCTTCTGTAATATTTATTTTTCTTCTATAGCCTTTACTCGTCAACTTAGCAAAATAATTTCCGTTTTCACTACTTAAATCCTCCATTTTTAAATTTAATATTTCGCTATACCCTTCTCCTTTTATTCCCTCAAATAAACATAATAAAAATACCGCATGTCTTTGATCGTCAAATAAACGCATATAAGTTAGTAATTGTTCTCTTGTGTATCTGACAATCGACGCTTTAAAAACAAATCTACTACAGTATTCCATATCAATGATGCTCGGTAACCTTTGTGAACGATTTTTAGTATGTCCGTTCATTATTGCCCAATCTATATATCTAGAAATAAAACCTATGGACGCACTTAACGGTTGTGGGCTAGGAGATTTCAAACTATAAAATAACTCTTCTAACTCTACTTTATTCATATCAAAAATATCTTTATTTTTTTGATTTTCAATTTGAGTCGCTTTATTGAAGAGTGAGAAATACGTAGTTAAACTATTATCCTTTATATCTAAAGATGTTAAATACCATTCCTTAATATCCTTATTAAATACATGATCTTTCAGCATCAGTTATACACCTCATTATTGAATTAAATTCTCAAATACTTTCTGAAGTTTTTTTCTATTTTGAACGCTTAGTCCCCCATATTGGAGAATGCCAAGCTCTTCCCATAACGGATTATGTATAGAGAAGTCTAGCTGATTTAAATAATTAGCCAAGCTTTCAAATGCGATATTTTTGGCATGCATTTGTGCAGCTAATTCAATATGTCCATTAAACATTCGATTTTTAAACATTAAAGAGCTTTTATCATTTAAATGCTCTTTATAATAAGCAAAAAGATACATCATATATTCATTAATTACTTTCGCTATCTTTACTACCTCTATACGACTTTCTAATTCAAAGCTATTATTGATTGCATTTGATAGCTCTGAAAAAGTAACTACCTCACCATATGAATATTTAATATTTGAATTAGAAGTGATTCTTCCCTTCAATTCCCCTTCCACCTTTAATTCAATCACGACTTCATCAGATAACTTATCCTTAGCCAATTCTTGCAATCTTGGTTTTGGAATCGGATTAGCTTTTGCCATATCTACTTGAACTCTTTTACATTGTGCTTCTGTCATATTTGAAATGATGACAATCATATTACCTTCTAGCTCAGTCTTTTTCATGTAGGCATTATAGATAGAGAAAGTTCGATGTGCACCATCTAAAACATCCAATATAGTTCCTTCTAACAATGTCAGTGTTTTTTCTTTTTCATCGTAAAATAATTCTAGTCCTTCATTTCCAGTACCAACTTTGGCATTATATCTCAAAGTAGAAGTAATCAAATCTCCATTTAATGTTTGTTTTTCAATCTCACGTAATGATTTCGGATTTAGATTCATCACTTCTATAATTTCGTTTTTTAACTTTTTCTTTTTTGCTTGCCGCTGGATATTGGGGTTATACATCGTAATACCACTCATCCATAGCTTACCGATAATTGCATTTGGAATAACTACAGTAAATTCGTTATGTCCTGTTTTTATTACATTTTCAAAAGAATAGGGTAACGTAATAATATCTTCATATGGAGATTCTCTTATATACAATCTTAATTCTTTGATTTCAGAAGGATTTAGCCATTCTTCAAGCCAATTACAATTATATTCTTCAAGTTTTAAATTAAATTGTTCACCTAATAATAATAACTCAAATAAATTTGCTTCACTTAGCACATCTACATCGTTAATCATTTCTAAAATATTTCCTATATTAATGTTATGTCTATTAAGTTGAATGGAAATTTCATCTAAAAATACATCATTTTGAACGATTAATGGAATTTTCGCTTTAATTTCTTCAACTAATAATTCGCGGGTTTTACCAATTTTCAAGCTTTACACTCCCTTGTTTTTCCATTAATTATCTAATTATTTCAATAGTACCATATGCGATATTAAAATGTAACTACAATAAATGAATTAATTAAATTTACAACCTTTTATTACCCTTAATAATTATTATTTGTATATCTCTATTATATAGGTAGAAACAATATAAAATTATATATTATAGGATTCTAATAAATTAATTAATTAAAAAAACGTTGAATTATTATTTACTGCTATTATAATATGAATAAGTGATATCTAATTTATTACATTAAAGGAGATGAAGGTATGGCCCACCAAACAGCTAAAGATACAAAATACAATCAGTTAGTATTATCAGATGAATCAGTAATTAAGGAATTATTGACGTTTAGGGGTTCGATAGATGATACGATGTTTAATGGAAATCAAGTAGGATGTACTTCGAGCACTTTAAAAATGAATACAGATGTTATCAGTTTATTCGCCGATTTAGATAAATTAATAAAAAAAAGTTTGGACGAAGAACAGATTGAATTACTTAAATACATAGCTAAAGACTTCTCTTATCATAAAATAGGACAGCTTTTAGAAATTCCTATTAAAACAGTTGGCCGAAGATTGAATACAATTTGTTCACGAATAAAACAAGAAAACGATCGACAATGGAGAAAAGTCGTATATACGCAAAAATTAAACTTAAAATCAAAACGATGTAGCAAATGCAAAGAAGTTCTTCCTGCTACGGATGAATTTTATAGTATAAACAACAGTAGCAAAGATTTATATCATTCACAGTGTAAAAAATGCAAAAAGTAATGCAAAATATATTTGGGCGAAAATAGTAGTTTTTAAGATACACTAGTCAACTTAATAAGTAGAAGGAGCAATCATATGAAACTACAATTACCTCACGCTAACGTAGAACTGAATTTAAATCTCCCGATAGAAGAAAGAGTTCAGTATGTAAGTTGTTTGTTAGAAAATGAAAAATTGGTTTATAAAGGGGAAGAAATCTCTTTAGAGTTATATTTTAGCCTCACAGCAAATACATACAATACGTTAATTCTGTTAGACATGATAGGCTATTATATAACTAAAGGATATTTTACGAAAGAGGAATTATTATTAGAAGAAGAAAATTTAATATTTATTAAAGAGACGAAAAAGCGCAATAAAAGGCGTAGAGAAATTGCCAAGTTATTTAAAGGTCAAATAGCGCAGCATCGTTTGCAAGATAATTACGTATTGTCTCATTATAAACAAAAAGAAATTAAAAAAGGATCAATTCGACATAATACATTTTCTAATACTTCTTATTTAGAAGCAATCACATTTGGAATCGAAGAAGCAGAGGAAGATTAAATCCGATAAATGAATTAATACAAAATACATAATGAAATTTTCAAATGTATCTATGCACTTGCATGGATACATCATGAAGGTTTCATATTAAAAAAGTTTATCACATTAGTACATATCGAAAAATTAGAAATTAACAATACATAGTAGGCGGTGTTAATTAAATGAAATAATATAAAATACAAATTGAAACCTTCGAAATAAACCCTCTTTAGGAAGTGAGGACAAAGGAGAATGAATATTGTAAATAATTTAACTAAGTTTTATCAACAATTGAAAAATGATGAAAAATTACTTCGTTTACTGTATTACTTACCAAAAGATTCATTAGACGACCCGCTTGATGAGTCAAAATTGGAAATCTCTCAATTACCTAATAAAGATTTAATTTTAAACAACATATTAGTTATTGGGGATAAAACAAGCGATTTAATAATAGATTCTGCGTTTTGTCGTATTTGTTTATATACTGGTCCACGAACACCTCAAAAACATTATCTCAAAACAACAAATCTTTTTACTGAAAACCCCTATTCTAGCACGCAGCAATATATTTTTGATATTTATACACCGAATACTATTAATAATGTAGATTTTCGACTTGATTGGCTCGGCGAATCCTTGAATGAAGCACTCTTTCAGGAAAATCTCATAGAGTTTAAAGAGTTAAGATTCCACAGTGGGATGCCGCTTTTAAATATGCCTGACGGTTTTGTAGGATATCGTTGGATTTTTACTATCCCTTCCAGCCAAAAAACACGAGGTTTAAAATGATGAGCATTTCAACAATAAAAGCATTTGGCAAGCCAACCCCCTATAAGGGACTCCATCTTCATCCTATCCGAATGGTAGATGCTGATGAATTTTATGATTGCGTGCAATGTTTACTCTTGCCTAAAAGCGACTTTCAAGAACCCGAAGTAATTAGAATGTCTTATTTCATGTTTCTCCTCGCCCTCTCCCAAAATAATGATGGTAAGGATTTAGTATCCAAGCTAATTGCTCTATATCGCTTAATCTTTAAAACAGAAAACATACAGTTAACCGTCAATGAAAAAGGCATGGCATTTATTATTGTCGACGGTATTTCATTACACGAACGTGATTTTGATAAAATCAAGACCATTATTAGCGAGCAAAACCTTATCGATTTAGATGATGAATTTATCGATCCAGGTACTAAAAAAGCGATTCAAGAGGCTCGAGCATTCATGGCAAAGAGGAAAACAAGACAAGCAGATATAGAACAGCAAATAGTAGCCTACCATTGTAAATCTGGGCTCCCCTACCACGAAATAAAAAACTTAACACTTTATCAATTTCATAAAGGGTTAATAAGAATGGATTATATGGTTAGTAGCGAAGCAATTTTAAATGCTCGTTATACAGGTATGGTTGAATTTAAAAATGAGCAAGACCTTCCTCATTGGTTAGGACATATAGAAGAACCGAAGAAAAATGAAGATGTCATTATGACAAAGACTGCATTCGATAAACAAATGAAACAGCTAGGACTTAATCCTAGTATAAATAAAAAACAATAATCTAAAAGGATGGTAATTTATTATGACACAACAAAATCAATTTTTAACTTCAGTAGCAAATGTACGTTTATTTGATCGTTTAACGGATGAATTAATTCTTAATGGGAAAACATTGTTAAATTCATCTATGACGCAAGCAATTCAAACACAAGCAATTCATGCAGGTAAAGGCTCTAAAAAAGTTTATGAGCTTAATTACCAAAAAGAATTAACATTCTCTATTGAAGACGCTGCATTCGATACTGCTTATATTGCTTTACAAAACGGGACAGAAATTAATCATCAATTAGCTGAATTCTATACTGATGAAATTATTCTACTTGATGAAAGTGGTAAAGGAACACTAGCTGACAAGCCTATTGGCAAAGTCCATGTGGAACAATTGAATGGGACATTCTCACAATACGCTCCTACGGGTAAAGATATTTCTGTTCCAGCTTTAGCTGGCAAAGAAGTGCAAGTTGTCTATGCAGTACAGGAAATGATGGATACGATTGAAATCTCTGCTGATTCATTCCCGAAAGCTGTGCGTATGGAGTTAAATGTTGATATTCGTTCGAATAATGGGAAAACAGGTGAAGTCATTATTGAAGTGCCTAACTTTAAACCAAATGGTGCAGTTGAAATTTCAATGACGCATGAAGGGGTAGCTTCTTCTTCCCTAGCAGGTAGCTCACTGGCTGATAAAAAAGGAAACTACGCATACATTAAACTTCGCAATTTAACGGACGAAAAAGTACAAGTAACAGCACTAGCTTCAAATCCTTCACGTCTAGTTCTTGATTCAACCGTTCCAGGAGATTCACAACAAATCACTGTACTAGGTATTCGTGGTCCTGGTTACAGTAACGTGCTGTTACAAAACAGTGATTTAACTTGGACTTCAAAAAATTCAACAATTGCAAGTGTTGATACAAATGGCATCGTAACTTTAGGCGCAAGTGCGGCAACGAATGATCAAACAATTATTGAAGTAACAGATGGTACATATCTTGAAGCAATTACTGTTGATGTAATTTAAGTGAATTAATAAAAAAAGGGTAGAGAATAGTTCTCTACCCTTTTATTTAAATGAAGGAGTCGAGAAAATGGCTAAACGTGAAACGAAACTGACACTCGCAGATATTCAAAAAAATGCTGATGAATTAAATAAAAAACAAAAGTTTTACATTGATAAAAATCTTGGGAAATTTATTTATTACTACCCAAAGTTCAGTAAACGTAAAAAAACAATGTTAATTAATGATTTAGCAAGTACATTTGAATATGCTCAACAAAAAAACTTAGATTTCTTTAAAAATGACCATGAGCTTCAACACTATATCCTCTTTTTAATTATCAAACATTTTACTGAACTAAAAGCTGAACTGAAAGATAAATCAATTGAAACTCATTTTGCTACTATGCATAATCTAGTAGAAATTGGCTGGTATGACCTATTCCTATTGGAAATGTTCTCAGTACAAGAAATCTCAAATGTTCTCGAAGAAATTAATAAGCAATTAAATATCAGTATTCAGTTTTTAGAACTTGAAAAACAATTGATGAGTAAATTAGAACCCAATGACAAAATTCAATGAATTTAAATAGTTAAAATTTTGAACTACTCCCCTACCTTTTTAGGTGGGTATTTGAACATTTTAGGATATTTATATATTCATAGAAAATTTGATAAAGGAAGAATGCAGCAACTTTTATAGGCGCTGTATTTTTCTGTTTATCTCATAATAGGAGGGAAAAACAATTGAGTACTAACGGTACACAATCAAATAAACCAATGGATTTATTAGTCGCACTAGGAGTCAATGACGAGGTTTCAAGAAAGAATATTAATACATACATTAAGAGATTAAAAAACATAAATACGCTTACGATAAACTTTGACGTAAAAGGTTTTAATACAACTTTATTTATGGAATATGAACAGCAAATTAATGCCCTTCAACAACATATAGATACGTTAAACGTACAACTGCAAAATGTTGGAGCTGGATCATCCCCTACCCTTTCACAATTCAATGAATTCAAACAACAAATAACCACAACAGTAAAATCGATAGACAAGTTAAATGAAGCTATTGATGATAGCAATGTAAATGTGAAATCATTTTATAAACGTTTAGCAAGCATTCCTACTGGTGACCTACAATCATTAGAACAACTACTAAAGCAACTTAAAAGAGAAGTAGAAAAGGTTAATTCCAACCAAATTCAATTAAACGGCTTACAAGAAACACAACAAAGTCTGCAAAATCTCGAAACAACGTTATCTAATTTTTATGCATTGTATAATGCCTATGCAAATAACACTGACTTCGAACTATTAGCTTCCCAAATCTCAGATTTAAATACACAGATCAATGACATACAATTCGGTGAAGGTTTCAATATCGCCGGCATTTCAGAAATCTCAAGCCAATTAGAAAACATTAATCAAGGTATTATGGGGTTTAGCAAAAATACGAAAGAAGCCTCACAAAGCTCTACTTCTCTTGGTGATACATTCTTAAAAGCTATAGATACGACTAGTACACTGAAAGGGATCTTTGAAAGTACGGAGAGAAGTGTAGGCACATTTGGAAAAACACTTTTATCAGCAACAGGTATCGGTTTAGGTTTTATGGCGGTAGATTTTGTTATAGGAAAAATTAGTGAGAGTATTGCAAAGGCCAAGCAAAAGGCAGAAGACTTAAAGGTAGCACAAGAGGAAATTTTGAATTCCTATACTGAACATTCCACTGAAATAGATGGTCTGGTATCAAGATACGATCAGTTAGAGGATGCTATGGCATTGGGAAATACAGATACATCCGTACTTGCCGAATATCGAGATATTTCTAATCAACTTGCAGAATTTTTACCCAATTTAGTTAATGGTGAGGATGAATTTGGCAATAAAATCGTTGGGTCCTCAGAAGCCTTAAAAGTAAAAATTGGTCTTCTTAAAGAACAACAAGTAATTGCCGCACAGCTAGCTGAACAAGATGCCCATGATGAACGTGATGACAATATTAAAATACGTAAGAAAACCATTTCTAAACTTGAGTCAAAACAAAAAAATTTAGCGGAAGATGCTACTATTACCCTTTCCCATACTACAAATTTAAACCCTAATTTATATGAAAAAGTTAACTTTAGGGATAGTAAAGGAAAACCTGCACTTAAAACAACAGAGGATTATGATAAAAAAATAAAAGATTTGACAAAGCTTCAATTAGATGCTGAGAATAATGGCGATAGTCAGCTAGCAGCTTACTATCAGAAATTAAACATTCAAGTAAAACACTTTAAAGAAGAAATTGTTAAGAACGAAAGAGAACTTAATCGGGAAGTTTTAGCACAAAAATCAGATTATATTGCTACTATTGCCCAAACCATAAGTGAAAACGATAAATTAACGGAAAGTGCAAAAAACAATGCAGAAGGTTTTGCAGCACAACTAATCGCTGCCACAGATACAAGTAATTTAAATACTTTACAAGATTCTTTAACAACCTTATTTTCTAACACAAATGCTAATTCATTCATAACCGATATAACAAGCGCCTTCCAAAACATGGAGAATGCGACTACTGAAACTTTTGATGCTATGGCTAATGAAACTAAAGATAAGATATCTGCTATTAAAGGTGAATTGTCTAATTTAGGGTTAAGTGAAGAAGAAATTGGTAGTATTATGGATTCTTTAAATCAGCAATTCAAAGAAACTACTAAAACTCAAAAAGAACTATCAATTGAAATGAAGTTAAATAACTTAACATTTGGGCAGGCTAAAGAAAAAGTATTAGGCTATAAGGACGAAGTAGATAACCTTATTAGTACTTCTGAGCAACTAGTGGGTGTATCACAAAATAAAGTAAATAATACTTCGGATTTATTATTCCAATATGAAATGTTAACTAATCAATTGAAGGAACATACTGAAGAAGAACTAAGAAATCTTAGCCAAAAGAGTAATTTAACAGCTGAAGAACAACAACTTGTAAATACATTAAACTCAAGAGATATGATTATGAATAGCTTGAACAAACTTTATCCTACTCTTCTTGATCAAGATGGTAAAGCAATAGTCTTAAACCAAGAAAAAATTAAAGCTATTCAGGAAGAAAATCATGCAAACGACACACTATTAAAGGCATACAAACTAGCTCGAGATGGAAAATTAACTATTGAACAACAAATGACATTAGATTCTGCAAATGCCATTAAAAAGCGAATAGAACTAAAACAAACAGAAATACAGTCACTCATGACATTAAATCTGGCTTTACAAAGCGTAATCGATAATCAAAATAAGGGAACTATGATGACTAATGATGAAGCACTTGGAGCAATGAGAGCTTCAATGATTCAAGCAGCCAATAATGAGAAAATAGTTAATGGTAATAGTGAGTTAAATAATTTAAATAAACAATTGAATAATAATATAGCAACAATTGATAATTTTATTTCAACAAATAATTCCTCAATAAAATCATCAAATGCTGTCAACAATAAAACAAAAGAATCCATCTATATTACAGATACATATAAACAGTCACTAGAAAATTTAAATCTTGAAATTGAAAAGCAAGTAAAACTTCAATCTACCCTACCGAAGCATTCTGAAGAATATCGAAAATCATTAGAACAGCAATTAAAACTAGAAAAAGATAAATTATCGATTATAGAAAAACAAGCTAACTCTATTCAATCCCAAGTCTCTTCATCAAAAATCAATAAAACCGGGATGATTACAAGCAATGAATCGACGTCAAGTACTGCCAAAAAAATAAGTGGATGGTCGGGTAAAATTACAAGTACCTATGGAGGACGTCTAGATCCAATTACTGGTCAACCAGATAAACATTTAGGTATAGATATTTCAGCTAAAAAAGGGACAAGATTAGAGGCAAACGTATCTGGTACAGTCGTAAAAGCAGGTAATGCAGTAAAAAATAAAGAACATGAATCATATGGAAATATTGTAGTCATTAGAGACGATTCGGGTATTGAACACCTTTATGCTCATTTAGATAAAACGGTAGCAAAGGTTGGAGAATACATTCAAGCAGGAACTTATATTGGTGACACTGGAAAAGAAGGGCGGACAACTGGTCCCCACCTTCATTATGAAGCGCGTAAAAACGGTCAACAGATTGATCCAACAGCTTATTATAATAATGCAAACTCAGGCACTATACCGGATTCTTCTAACGTTGTTGCAACTGGACAACAAGCTATAGATCAAGCAAAATCTGAACTAATCAATTTGCAAATGGATATTTTAAATCAAAAAGAAGCCATTGCCAAATTAGAAAAAGAAATTATTGATGCGTACTTACTTCCGTTTGAATATAAGAAATCAAATTATGATAAATTTCTAGAAAATAGCGCTAATCGCTTAAAGAAATATAAAGAATCATCAAAGGAATACCGCAATGAATTAGACAAGCAAGCACAAGCCTTAATTGAAAAAAAGAAAATTAATGTTGCTGAAATTGAGCAATTAAAACAATTTATTAATAGTGGCCAACTATCAGCCGCTGTCGTTGCAGAGTATACTGAAAAACTACATGAATTAGGTAAAATTAATAGCGAAATTGATTTTGCAATTGTTGATGTTGATACCTCGAAATTAGAATCGTATGTAAGTCTTGTTAATGATTTAATCAATTCCTTTGAAGATAAACGTAAAACGAAAGATTCCTCCCTTGATTACGAGTATTTGGTTTTAAATGAACTCGATACTGCTTCCCTCAAATATCAACAATCACTTGAAAATATTAATAAAACAATGCGTGAAAAGCAAAATATTAATCGTCAAGAATTAAGTGATATTCAAAATTTAATGAATAAGGGACAAATATTTGGCGAGGCATTAACGACAGCAAATGACAGAGCCACCGACTTAAAAAAGGATATCAAACAACTCCAGCTTGATATTCAAGATAATAATTATGAAATCATTGTCAATATTAAAACCCAATCAGATGTAGCTATTGCTGATATGCAATTTGAGAAAGACAGAGCAGAAGGAATTCGCAAAATGTATGAAGAAGGATCTGCTGACTATGCCAAATATACTGATATCATGCTTAAGCAGCAAGAAAAGATTGCAGAGAAACATTTAGAAACAAGCAATAAGTTAGCTGAAGAATTGAAACAGAAAGATATAACCATTGAAAAATCCAAACAAATTGAAGACCTATTAAAAGCGGAAACTTTAGCTTATATAAATGCCACACTTGCTGTAAAAGATTATACAAAACAGCTTGAAGAAGCAAATAAATCCAAGTTAGAAAAAATTGCAAATGATTTAATTTCTGCATATAAAGATTATGTTCAAGAACGTAGAGATGAACATATGAAATTAATTGAAGATGAAATCAATCAAGAAAATAATAAACATGAGAAAATCATGAATAATCTTCAAGATGAAATGGATTTATTTCGAAAGAATGTAGAGGATAAATTAAAACTTCTAGATAGACAAGAATCTGAACGTGATTATGAAATGGAAATTGGCGATATGGAAAAAGAAAGAAATAATGTCCAAAGTCAATATAATCTATTACTACTTGATAACTCACATGAAGCAAAATCTAAGCGAAAAAAACTGCAAGAGCAATTAGATGAACTTGATAAACAAATTGCCGAACGTAGACACGATCGAGAAATTGAATTACGTAAAGAGTCTTTAAATGATGCGCTTGAAACAAAAGAAGAAGAAATAGACGAAAAAACCAAGCTTCAAGAGAAAGAACATGAAAATGTCATCAATAATATTAACCGTGAAAAAGAATATTGGGAAAAACATTATAATGATTTACTTAATGATGAACGAAAGTTTGCACAGTTAAGAAAAGACATTATGGCAGAAAACTTTGATAAAATTACTGCGGATTTTCAAGGATATATTAATGAAATGAAATTAACGATGCCAGGATTAGCAGATACAATGAATGGCACGATGAATGCAGTCGGTACTTCTATTCGTCAAAATGTTATAGACCAACTACAAGAAGCATTAAATTTAATTAATAAATTTAATGCTTCCCAAATTGAATCAAATGTTCCACCAGAAGGCTATAATCCTGATATTGATAAAAACTATGGCAATGGCACATCATCAAAAGGGAATTTATCAGAAGCAAACCTCAAAGTTTTACTAGGAAAATTTTTAACTGATAATGTTGCGAATATGTTGACAGGCGCTGCAAAGGAACAAGCTCATTATAAAGGTAATATTTATGGAGAAGCAGGTCATAACCAAGGAGCTACTATTTCTAAAAATACTAGTTTTGACTCAGCAATATCAGGGCTAACTAATGCGGAGATGGAAACTTTAAAAGCATATTTTAAAGAACAATCTAATATAAGCGGCGGCGCATACAATGAATACTTTAATCAGTTTTTAAATGGTGGAGCTATAGGTGGCAATTCTGAAAACTCTTATAACAATGCTTCTAAATATGGTATTGGTACTTCACTTAGCGTAGGCGATTCTAGAGTGTTAACTGCTAAATACTTTAAAGATGTATTAGTCAACCAAATTAGTGACCCTGTACAGCAACAAATATTGCGCAATACAGCTGATAAAATGGCTAAAGCTGGTAGAGATCAAGGCTCCAAAATCCAAACAAATGCAGGTTACAGAGAGATATCCAATACTTTAAATACAACGCAAAAATCCCAATTAAAAAGTATGATGCAAAATTACATAGAATTTATTCAAAACCCTAAATTACAAGATTATTTTCGAAGTCATATAGCATCATTGGATTCTGGCGGCTACATGAATTGGTCTGGTAGTGGTATTGATGGAAAAGGTGGTAAAGCCATTATCGCACATCCGAATGAAATTATGTTAGATTCGGCAGATACTAAAAGTTTGTTTAACTCCATTAATGTCATGGATAAAATTTTTAGCACCCTATCCCCTCTGCCCGAATCATCCATGTTAAAAACTTATCTTTCTGAAGGGACTACATATGGCAATATAAACATCGAATTCAATATCGATAAAATGAATGGGGATATGAATGATCTCAATAAGTTTAGCAAAATGATTAATGACAACTTACTACGTAAGAAAGGAATGAGAACTTAGTGTTAGAATCAATTCATTTTATGTATGATAATATTTCGTCAAAAGATATGGGTGTTTATATTGGATGGTCTTCAGGTAATCTATTCGAAGAGAATTTTTTACCACAACGACGTATTATCGAAAAGAAAATCGCTAATAATGAAACACCTTACTTTCAGAGAGTGGAACATGATCCACTCTCTTTTAAATTGTCTTTTTATCTTGATGATTGGGTAAATGAGCATGACTTAAGAAAAATTGCTCGTTGGCTCTTTCAGCCCTATTATAAACCACTAGTGTTTGATCATAATCCTAATCGAGTGATGTATGCACTTGTAGAAGGAGATTCTAGATTAATCCATAATGGACTCAAACAAGGTTATGTCGAGTTAACAATCCGGTGCGACTCACCTTACAGCTATTCGCATGAACAAATAGTAGATAAAATCGAGTTCAGAAAATCGAATAAGGGCTATTTATTACAGGATGACATTACTACATTTGCGGAAGGACAGTGTCATAATATGAAAATTACTTCAAATGGATTAACTATTGATGAACTAACGAATACATGGGGCATCTTGTATGCCAATACTTTAAAATGGAGTGACATTTAACATGGAAACTACAACTAAATTAGACTTAAAAATTGTAACTGAAGCTACCTTTGAACAGGATGATATTAAAGAGACCATTATTAACTATGGTGGAAATTTTACAAAGCTTGAACAATACTTAAAATCATCTACACAATCTATTGAGGATTTAAATGAAAATATTTTCTATTCAATCGGTCATGTAATATGGAATAAAACACCTGCAATCGGTAGCCATATTGGGTGGGTTGCAACAAGAGAAGGCATCCATGCAAAATCGAGGAAAACGAATAAGGATTATATTGTTGGCGAGTTAATAAAAGCTGTACCTGACAATGGTGGTTTATATGAATGTGTAGTGGATGGCAGAAGTTCAACTACCTCCCCTACTTTTCTTACTGGATTAAACCAAGAGTTCTATGATACAAACGGCATCAATTGGCGCAGGGAATATAACTATGAAGTGGCCGATATTGTTTACCCTACAAATGGTAGCAAACAATACTACTACATTTGCGAAACAGCAGGATTATCTTCAACAGTTGAACCTGAATGGGCTTCAATTCAAAATGGGGTCACTTCCATTGATGGCTCTGTCGTTTGGCGTAAAGCTAAAACAATTAAATGGAAACGGATCGGCAGCAGTTGTGAATTTAGACCGTTTGGCAAAATAGAATAGAGGTGCTTACATGAAAAAATGGAGTTCAATTTTAAACGTAAAGGGCTCTTATATCTCTAAAATTCATCCAATTACAAATAACGCCCAAAAATATTTTACTACGATTGCCGCAAATATTTTAAATGTCCATGCACAACAAGTCGAATTTTATTATTCAGTTTCATACGATGCAGTCAATTGGACAAAATGGCAGCCATTAAATTTATATAGTACAGATTTAGTAGATCAATACGGACTTCAAGGTTTGGCATTTCGCTATAAAATTGTTATGAGTGCTACGCAAGAATATCAAAAGCCGTATATTCAGGCATTTTCTATTAATTTTGACCCATGTGCCGTTGTAGAAAACTTAGGTGATTTTAATATTAAGCCTAAGCTTTGGATTACAAAAACAAACGGTAATGGATCAATCGAAATCATAAATACGATGACAAATCAAAAAATGCAATTAGAAAATCTAATCGATAATGAAGAAGTTTATATTCATTGTCAGAAAGAAGAAATCGTGTCAGATAGACAAAATTCAGGTGTCTATCGCTATGATGATCATAATGATGAATTTTTAGAATTACTAGTCGGAAACAACTACATTCAAGCAAACGGTGATTTTGATATGCGTATTAGGTATCAGCATCAATTTATTCAACAATAATTTCAGTGAAAGGAGGTGATAAAGTGAATATAGGTGACATTAATTATGATTTAAAAACAGTTAAACCAAGAGTTTTCCTATGCCGCCCTGATAAAAAGACAATCGCACCACTAAGTGAAGCCTATGATATTAGCTATAGTACAAAACTATCTGTATTAAATGAACTATCATTTAAGATTCCAACTGTTATTTTTCAAGACGGTGTGCCAATGGACAATAAAAATATACAAGCGATTAAAAACCGTTATTTATTTAAACTGAAATTTGGTCCTATTACTGAATACTTTCTATTAAATGAATCGAACAAATCGTATAGTGATGATGAATATATACAGTATTCTGCCCTATCGTTAGGTGTGCAATTAAGTGACAAAAATATTAGAGACTTCGAGGTAGTTAGTAAAACACTTGCACAAATAGCTACAGAAATATTGTCTTCTACTAATACGAAATGGAAGATTGGTTATGTCGATAGCTTTTTCGAAACGTATCGAAGCTACGAAGTATCCTCTAATAATATATTAGAAATAATTTATGATTTAGCAAACCTATGGAATGCACTTATTGTGTGGGATACGATTAAATGTGAAATACACTTCTATAGACCTGATAATATTGGTAACAATAAAGGATTTTATATTCGGGATGGCAAATATTTAGAAAGCTTTAATTTGTCTACCAATACGATTGATACAATCACTCGATTAAAGGTATATGGTCAAGAAGGTCTAACTATTCATCGCTTAAATCCAACAGGCCAGTCTTATTTAGAAGATTTTAGATTCTACCTTTATCCTTTTAAACAAGAAAATGGAGTCGTCGTTAGCCATTCAGAATATTTGAGTGATGAGCTTTGCATAGCATTAGAAGATTACCATACATTAGTTGATTCATTAGCAGAAAAGTTTACTTATTTAACTACAGTAATCACAACACAAACAGCGATTATTCAAACAGAAAATCAACGACTCAGCACTTTAATTACACAAAAAGTCATTATAGAGGATGAATTAGATTTATCTAACGCCAATTTTCAATCCAACTCCCCCGCCCACTTGGTTATTATTAGTCGATTAGAAGTAAAAAGAAATGAGATTTCCAATCAAGAAGCATTTATTCGAGAATTAAATTATCAACTAAAAAAATACGAAGATGAGTTGGAACAATTAAGAAATCAATTACAAAGAGAAAGTAATTTCTCTAATGATCAGCTAGCTGAGTTATCTAATTTTGAAATCGAGAAAGAATATACGAATGACTCAATTGTCGATGATCAAGATTTATTAGAAGAAGCGCAAGAAATTTTTAGGCAATACTTAGAGCCTAAAATTAAATTAGATATGAATATCATTGATTTTTTAACTGTCGTAGAATGTCAAAATGATTGGGATAAGCTCAATTTAGGTGATATCGTTTCTGTCCGTTACGATCGATTACAAGTAGATATAAAAGCTAAAATAATGGAAATTACATATGACTTTGAAAGAGAAAGCATTTCGGTTATTATCACCAACGAAATTGATGAAAAAAATACTTGGTTAGAGCAGCTTAGCAAAGCTGGTAATACCTCTACCCTCGTCCAAATGGAAAAATGGAAATGGAATCTTTCCGAAAAAAACAACGGGGCCATCAATGACATCATTAATAATAAATGGGACTCGTTAAAAAATGCAGTGATGGCAGGCTATAATCAGCAAATTGAAATCAATGAACGTGGTATTACAGTAAAAGATTTAACGGATCCTTTAAGCTGGTTAGTCATCCAAAATGGATTTTTAGCCATTACAAATGATAACGGCAACTCATGGAAACATGCTATTTCGAAAGATGGTATATTTGGCGAGCGAATTTTCGGTAAGATTATTTCTGGTGTGAATTTAATCATCGAGGATGAATCAGGTATTTGGCTGACACAAGGTTCACGTACAACAATTTATAATCGGAACGGTGATGAAGTAATGCGTTTGGGGCTAGTGACAGATGAGCCAGACCCAGAATGCTTTGGATTAACTTCATGGAATGATATTACGAAGGTTGCTATTACAACTTGTGAAGGATTTTCAGTTAGTCAAAAAGACGGTGATGCATGGAAGAAAATTTTATGGGCGAATACAGACGGAACATTATATTCTCGAAACATGGTAGCTGAAAATATTAAAATCGTAAATAACCTTGACCAATTAATTTTAGATGCTGAAAATAATTATTTTGATATTGGTTTATTTGACAAAATTGTTGCAGATGGAAAATTAACGACGCTTGAAAAATTGGAGCTTATTAAAGAATTATATAAAATTCACTCCGACTACCAGCTACTACTTCAACAAGCACAAAAGTATATACGAAGTGAACGAGATAATGAGACAGATGTAAATGGCCCGTTTGATACAACTACCCAAACCTTCCCTACTGTCTATTCGATAACAGATCGATACTCAACAAACAAAGTTAAAGAAGTATATTTGACATTAATGAACTACATAGCTAGCTACATCAAAATCTTAAAGAACGGTTATCTTGAGTCTCAAAACTTAGAAATTGATATGACAGACCCCCTTACTGAATCCACGAGCCCTATTGAAGATCGTGGTTTTTTTGTGCAAAAGTTTAAAGACTATTACGATGAGGCAACACGTTTACGACAAGCAATCGAAGACTCCTTGTTTTATTCAGGCATTCATATGGGTTCTTATAATAATAATTTAATCATGAATGAATTTGGGTTTATCGCTGTTCGAAATGATGGCAAATACCGCGCTTTCCTCAATGCGACAAATGGTCTTGCCCTGCAAAAGTGGGAAAATAATCAATGGGTAAGTAAATTATTTGCTACACTCGGCGACAAACAATGGGAAGACGGTACCCTCTACGCTGACGGACTAGTCACAAAAAATCTTCGTATTGTAGACGGTGATTTAGGTGATGCCATTACGCTTGATTGGAAAGATGGTATTACAATCTACGGAAAAAATAGAGAGAGAATTAAGCTTAACGCCAATGAAGCAATTTCTATTTATGTAGGAGAAGAGAAGAAATTTTACGTTGGCACTGATGGTAGACTTTATGCCAAAGATATAACCACTCACAATCTTAAAATTGTGGACGGGTCTTTAGGAGAGAAAATCATTTTCGACCAAACTAAAGGCATTACGATCAATGGGGATAACGGTGAACAAATACGGTTAAATGCTAATGAAGGAATCGCCATTGATGCCAAAGGTGACAAGCGTATTTGGATTGGTAAAGATGGGCTTATTTACGCGAAAAAGCTTCTAATTATGGGAAGTGATAGCGATGAAATTATTAAAGATGTGGATGGCAGCTATATTTCAGATTTAACCGTCAATAAATTAAAAACACTTAATTCCAATCAACCACAAGACTTTATTCATATTAAGGACAATTTCTTTAAAATTAAAACTAATTATGGAGGTGCCGAAAAAGATAAACTTACGATTACAGTAAAAGATACAGGAGATGCTGCTTACCCACATATGACTTGGGGGGCTGGCGGTGATACAGGCTCAGGAAATAATGTTGGCTACCAGTACAAAAAAAGTGATGGTTTTTATTTTGATTATGTAGGCACTGATGGCCAAAAACGAGAATTTGCACTTAAAAATGGCGATGAATCTATTTTAATGAAAACACCTCATTCTATGAACTTTGATGGAAAAAACATTAATTTCAAAGCTTCCACTGCAATTACTTTAGCCGTAGGAGAAAACAAAATCATCATAAATGGTGAGGGCGTTAAAGTGAATGGTACTCGAATCAACTTAAACTAAGGAGGCGATAGCATGCCTGAAGTAGCAATAAAAGGCGCAAAAATACAAAATAGTATTGCTCCTAATCATATCCGAATAAAGAAACTGAATCCTGATACTATTCCCCCTTACTCCTCCTATTTTTATGATTACATTAACGCAACCATTGAAGGAGAAATTAGTGAAGGCAGTACCAATGTATTTGTCAATGGAAAAGAAGTGACGTTCTCAGGCGCCAAAACAACCGAAAGAGATGATTATCAGCTTCCTGGTGGTTGGTCTTATGATAGCGGTGCTCATACAAGTACGAATGGTTCAGTTAAAAATGGCAGCCCTACTGTTTTTATTAATGGGAAACCATTAGCGAGAAAAAGTGATGCGATTGAAACGCACGCTGGCTCAAGCTCAATCATTACTGACGGCTCTAGCAACGTCTTTGCTAATTAAAAAAAAGCAAGAAAGAAGGTGATACATTGTCATTACCTATTAACTATTTAGAATTTAATAACCCTATCCATATCGTTTGGAGAAAAGGTTCACCTAACGACCCTTTTATCGATAGACTGGATATTGCCCGTGTAGTAAATCAACGTGTGTGCTTATTAGAAATTCCTGATGAAATGTTTAAGGTGCGTATTATAGATATGCTTGAAATAAACTACGAAGCATTTATTAAACATAACCTTAGTCATAATGAGTTTTATGTTGACTATACGAATGGCTTTGTTTATTTCCATCAATCAAAAGAAGCTGAGACACTTTCAATTATTTATAAAGGAAGAGGCCTTATCCTCTACCCTTCCACACGTATCATTCATTATGATGGTACAACTGCGACTGAATCATTGCATGACATTATTGAAAAAAGTAAATCACAAGTACAGGAATTAATTGATCGTACAGATACTTATGAAAATTATTTAAAGCGTCTTGTGATTGCCATTAACGATGCTAATAGTGCAACAGACCAGGCATTAATCGCAACACAAAAAGCGCAGGATGCCACAGAATTAGTCAAAGATGCGTATGAAACGACTGTTTTAATTTATCAGCCTTATGTTAATACATATAACGATATTGCAAAAAAATATCCATACCCTGAAGTTGGCTGGACAACACAAGTTTTTGATACAGGTATACGTTATCGTTGGAACGGAAAAGATTGGATCCCAATTGACGCATTGGGGGGAAATATTCCTTTAGCCAGTGAACTATTAAACGGCTTAATGAGTAAAGAACATTATATTAAATTAAAAAGTATTACGGAATTTGTTAACGATAAAACGATGGTATTTGTTATCCCGAAAGATATTTTAGAAGGTGTGCAAGACCCTCATATTGTTTTTGATTATGCTGGCGAAATTGGCGAAATCAAAGCTTCCGTTTCATCAATAGGCTTAGAACCAACCCCTATTTGGGTACAAAAATCAGCTAACTTCACAGATTGGTTCGATGTAACCGATAACCCAATAATGATTAGAGAAAATAATAATCTTGATGATCAATCTCATACTTTAACAGCACATACCGTGGAAAAAGGTGATATTTTTAGATTATATATCCCCTCCTTCTCTGTTGATGCCCAAAATTTATCAGTCAATGTCAAAATCATGTTAAACGACTCTTTAAACTCTTAGTGAGGCTTAAAGAGTTTTTATTATATAAAAAACAAAATGAACTAGAAAGAAGGAATTTATTTATGTCTAACCAACCCATCGTATCATGGTATGAAGGTACAAACGAAAAATCAAAAGAAGTCAACTACACAGTAGACTACAAAACTGTTGATGCTGCTTCCCAATCAGATACAAAGATATTCTATATTTGGAACAACCGAGGGGGAACAACCGATGCACCTAAAATGGAAGAAGTAACATTTACAACACGTGACCGAAGTGGTGGAACAGGCGATTTAGAAGGAAAGATTGTAGAAGCTGTAAAAGACAATTGGTTCCATGTCCGTGTTGATAGCCTATCAGAGTCCCGTTTCTTACCTGTTGGTAAAGGTGGAAATCCTCTTAATCCCTCTGGTACTAAGGACTTAGGCACAAACGGTACTACAACAAATATACACGCTGCAACTGCACAAGTTTGGTCTGCAGGAACAGCAATGACACTAGATGCTTACGTTCAACCAACGTCAAATAATAATTATATTTATAAAGTATCGAAAGCAGGAACGACAGGCGCAACACAGCCCTCATGGCCAACTGTAGAAGGCAACGCTATTATGGATGGAACAGTAGAATATTTGGCAATTAAAATTGATAAAACACCAAAGGCTAAAGAAATTTTAGGTTTAGCCAATGTTACCAATGATGCAGGAACAAACGTTGACCTAGCAGGTGGTAACTTTGTTAAGATTTCTGTTTATGCTGATGTTCCGATGAATGCGTCTGCAGGTAAAAACCAATTAATGCAACGTGTATCTTATCGTTACGTATAAAAAATAGAATAGTTTAACAGGGTAAGGGCCAGTCCCCTACCCTTTTTTCATACAATAAAAAACACTTCAATGCAATGAAGGAGATAGATAAAACATGTTATTCACAACTGCCGAAAACTATCAAGCCATTAATCTTCCCTTTAATTGGAACGCTGATTACGCCAATGGTAAAAACTTCGCTGAGTATGATTTACTTACGCATAAAAAAAATGATTTTTATTTAATTCAGAAAAACCAGGTTATTCGTTTTGGTTTGTTTGGGCAAAGGATGAAATTTTATTTTGAAATGTCAGATGGCTCCTTCAACATAAACGGTAGAAAAATTGAAGTTGCTTACGTAAAGGAAGATGGCAAAACTTATCCTTTAACAACTAACTTCGAACAAAAAGACCTTATCACATATAAAGAAGCCTTTACTGATTTTAGTAGTCAACAAGGTGTTCAACGTTCGAATATCAAATCGATACATTTTGGCTATAAAACAAATTATAAAAAAGATGATATACAACTGTTTTTCCAGCCTACTGTAGCTTTGCCCTTTAACGAGCGTGCTTTCATTGAAGTAAAACTCACTTCGAATAAACCAATGAACGGTTATTTGCTATTCCAATCAAACGGAACAGAAGTGGGACGCTTTTACGCTCCATTGGCAGCTAATAGAGTTGGGCAAATTAACTGGATCATTAAATAATTCACGAAAGGAAGAATGTAATGAAACGATTTTGGCTGCAACTACCTGAAAAAAGCGATGTTTTGGAGATTACGGCATCTAACAATAAGTTTTCATTATTTGAATCATCCACTGAACGTAGCTACACAATAGCCGTAGGAAAATACACATTAGAAAAGCTAATCGAAATGTTTACACGTGAAGGCTTAGTTGCCAGAATTGGGCAGATAAATGCAGATATGAAAGCTAAATTTCTTGTATTGTTTTTAAATCAATCATTTACGAACGTTCATGGGAGCTTTATTACGTTCATTGGAGGAATAGAATCGATTGATACTGGAGATAGACAAGAAGAAAGTATTATTCATTAAGAAAGGAGGATGCTCTATGTCGTTAATAGGCGGTAATCTGGAGAAAAAAGAAATAGGTCTAGCTCTCAGTGTATCTGGAACTTATAAAAATACTGAAATAGACAAGACAACTGGACATTTGCGATTAACACAAATCGATGTGGATAGTACAGAAAACCCAATCTATGCAGCAGAAGGCAGCTGGACTTCAGATGTAATCAATCTCGGTGATATATTTAACAGCTACGAAAAAGTATTTACAACAAATACTATGAATGGTTTAAGTTCTTTTGCAGTATTAACAAGAGTTTCAGATAACGGGGCGAATTGGTCAGATTGGTTACCACTTGCAATGGACGGAACAATTCAGTCTGATATGAAACAGTACATTCAAGTAAGAATCGATTTATTTGCAGGGTTTGTGTCGGATGTATTTGTTATTGCTAAAGGGGATTTTGAGGATAACCCATATATTAAAAAACACACAAATATAGTTGGAGACTATGTTGTTCCAAAATTAACTTCCAATACATCATCACAAACGGGTTTGGCGTTCTCTGAAACAATTTATAGCACATCCTTTGCAGCCTGGAAAGCATTTAGTGGAATTGATAACTCCGAAAGCTATGTTACAAAAAGTGGTGTTATTGAAGGCTTTTTAGGATTCTATTTTAATAATGAAATTAGAATAAATAAATATAAAGTTAGAAGTATGGCAGGAGCTTATTTAAGTTCTATGCCAAAAAATTGGGTGCTAGAAGGAAGTTTAAATACAACTGATGGTATTAATGGTACTTGGATAGAACTAGACAAAAGATCAAATCAATCCTGGTCAACAAACAATACGGACAAAGAATATGAGTTCTTCAATAATATTAAGTACAGGTCATATAGAATAAAATGGACTGCAAATAATGGCCATGCAAGCTACACTGGAATTGGCGCATTAAACTTCTATCAATCTTCCGAATCAACATTATTATTAAAAAGAGACTACGGTTTTAACATGAATATTGATTCAACAAGGTTAGAGTCAGGTAGTATTCACAGACAACAGATAACTCGTAGTCAATGGATAAGCATTGATAGATTGGATGTGAAAAGACAATGACAACATGGAATCCTATTGAAAAAGGCGCAACTATAACTCTCAGCAATGAAAACTTAACAGCTAATAACATACTTCAACAAAGCTCAGTTAAATCAACTGACCCAAAAACTAGTGGAATATGGTTTTGTGAGGTTAAGGTTGATGCATTAAATTACAACTGCATAGGTATAGGTTCAAATGACCTTCCTATGACTAGTGCGATAGGTACAAACGCCAATTATTTTTTTTACTACTACAATGGGGCAAAATACAACAGTGGTGTGGCGACTACTTACGCCCCCGCCTATGCGGTTGGGGATATTATTGGAATCTTAGTAGATTTTAATAATGGAGAGCTTACATTCTATAAGAATGGTGTCAACTTAGGAGTAGCATATAACAATATTAATAAACTCTCGAGTTTCTGTATTATAGCATCAAGTGGAACTACAACAGGTAATGGTGGCTTTACTGCTAACTTTGGCGCAACACCTTTTAAATATCCACCTAATTCAAATGACTTACCTTTAGGGGTTAAAAGTTATGATGATTCACAATTTATTTCATACGAAAGTAAATCATTTATTTTACACAACGGAATTTTCAAAAAATACAATAAAAAAATACCTTCTGATGGAGGGGAAAAATTAATTGCACCAATGACCAAACCTACACAAGATGGTATCACTATTACACAATCTAGTAGTGATGGCGCTAACTATGGCTATCTTGCTACTAGCCCCACTAGTGGTTGGATTTCTAGTAGTGGAGCAACACCTACTAACCCTGAATGGATAACTATTGACTTTGGTTTTGGGAATGAAAAAGTAGTTACCTCATATGAAGCAAAAGCTTATCTGGGAACAGCGTATATAACAAAACATAAGTTTCAAGGCTCAAACAATGGTGTTGATTTTGTTGATTTATTTGACACAACAGAACATATGACAGCTACCTTAAAAAAATATAGGTTCTCAAACGATATAGCATATAGATTTTACAGAATATATGCGTATGGAAGCTCAGGAGGAAACGGTAGGGCTTCATTAGGAAATGTTCAGTTAATTCAAAAACCTACGCCTATCAAAAATCCATTTTGGTCAGATTTTTCAACAACACTTACTAATTCAATTCAGTTTTCAGAACATGGAATGGGCAGCCTAGCACCTTTTACTAGAGAAATCACAGAGATTGAACCTATTGCAATGACAGAGAGAAGTGATATTTTAAGTGTTGGTGAAGTTGGTAAGGTGTTTAGTGAAACTATTGATTTAAAGAAATATATAGATATTAGAGCTATAAAAACTGAGGTGAGATGATGTCAACTTGGATTGATAACACAAGCACACAGGTAAATTATATCAACACAAGCTTAATTATTAATAACTCTAATTTACTAAACCAATTACTAAACCAATCGACAACAACAAGTAATAAAAGCTTTGGGACAAAAGAATATAGGAAATAGGATACCGCATGTGATACCTCTACTAGTATTGTGACATATTCTTTTCATAACTCTAGTTCTTTTAAGTTCTAAAAAACTTCATTAAATATGGTAAATTCCCTGAGGTTATCAAAAATAACGTAAAAGCTAATAGAGCTTTTATGTTACAAAATGGTCTCTCTAGTGGAGGGCATAGACTTTTAGCTAAAAGCTTAGACAAAAAACCTAAAACATAATGTTTAATTAATAAAAAAGGAGTGTATCGTTAGAAAATGGCTAATTTGTATTTAAAAGTAGAGGGTTCAGGAGGTGGTTCTAGTGGCAGTGGTATGAGTTCCATTGAGGTGTATGACCAAAAGGGCTCTTTAGTTCAGCTTACAAAAAATCATGTAGTTGAAACTAATGCCATCTATAGAACTGACGACATAGGATACCTTCACATGCTTCAAACAAAAGGTTCTTTACCTCCATACAATACTAATTCAGGTGGAATTTATTACACTATAAAACTTCCTGAATATATTAAAAGCTTTGCGAAAATATTTCTAAAGAATTGGGGAAACAGTTCTTACGACATTAGAAACATAAAAATCAGTATTTCATATGACAATATTAGTTATGAGCAAATTTATTATGATACTTTAGCAACTAATGAGGAAAAAGTTGTGTTACAAAATTATTCCCCACTTAGGAGATATTTTTTATTTCGATCAAATTATAAAATACATTCGCTCTTATATAGCGATGAATTTGAACCACTAATTATGACCTCTTATAATACACCATCACCATATGTAATAACATCTAGTGGCGATTTTAATTCAGGCTATTCTTGTTGGAAGGCTTTTAATAATACAAATAGTGGTTCTGGTGACTCATGGATTACCACAAGTGGAATCCCTCTAGGATGGATTCAAGTTAATTTTGGAACTAGTAAAAGATATAATAAAATATCTTTCACAACAAGAGATTACTCAGACAGTAACATTACTTCGCCAAAAGAGTTTAAGATTCTAGGCTCTAATGACAATTTGGTATGGACAGAGTTATCATTAATAGAAAACCAAACAAATTGGAAGCAAAATGAGACTAGAATATACGAGTTTAATAATTCAAAAGCTTACCAATACTATAGGCTTCAAATAACAGTAGCAAACTCATCATCTTACTCTGCTATTGGCAAATTGATTTTTGGCTACAGAGGGCTATCTCTATTAAATCTAAATAACAATTCAGAAAGAAGTTTTTCTGACTATGGTGTAAAGAGCTTAAAGAGTCTTAATATTCCTATAGGCGTAGTATGTTATGTGTTGCAAGATAGTGAGAAAAATACTCTTACAACAAAACAATTAGACAAGAAACCACTCAGCATTAGATTTAACTAGTGCTGAGTTTTTATTTTGATAAACTTTAGAAGGTGAAAAAATGACAATCGAAAAAGTAATTTGGAATATTGATGATACAGACTCGGGTCTTACAATTACTGATGATTTATCAATATCTTTTACAGGTTCAAATACTTATAGAGGGGCTAAGGCGAATATAGGTAGAAAAAGTGGAAAATGGTATTTTGAGTTTTTAATTAAAGGAGTATCTTCTTATATAAATGCTATAGGTGTTGCAACAAGAACACAAGCACTAACAGGATTTGATAATGCAAGTGGATTCACAGCAACTAGAGCTTACGGAAATAATGCAAGTAAACTCTCTCCCTATACAACAGGATATGGTGTAACTTACACAACAGGCGACACTATTGGTGTATCGCTAGATTTAGATAATAAAACCATTGAGTTTTCAAGAAATGGTATCTCACAAGGAGTTGCATTTACTAATTTAGGAGATGATACTTGGTTTCCTTATGTAGTAGGGATAAACACTGATTTTAAAATAACAGCGAATTTTGGTGCTACCCCATTTATCTACCCTATACCACAGGGTTATGAACCATATGTAGGAAAGACTATCGTACGTTTACTACTAAAAAATAACAACACCTTTTACTCATTATCAGACAAGACAATTGTTCATCTTCCTAATTCTTCGACTCAAAATATAGTTTTATGGGGTATTGAGAAAGACACAGAAATTCATTTAGATGTGCCTTTCACTAAACAAAACTACCCTAATGATTTAAGTAGCTTTGGGAACAACATAGAAGATAGGATTGTGTCCTCGCAAACAATAAAAAAACCAAAGAAAATTATCTTAAAAATATAAATAGAACACATTAAAAGAAAGGAAATGATTAATTTGTCAGAGCTTGTGTGGTATGAAACTAATATGTCTTCTAACACCTCTCCTTCCCCATTGGTTGCGAGTGCTAGTAGTGAGTTTTCCAGTGCTTTCAATGCATTTAGAAGTATCGAAAACAATAGCTACTGGGGAACAGACAACTATAGCCAAAATAACGCTTGGTTAAAAATAGATTTTGGTGAGTTAAAAATTGTAGATAAATTTAGAATAAAAGGTCATTCTGCACTTACAGAAAACCCCAAAACACTAAGGCTTGATTATTCACTTGATAATATTACTTGGACTAAAATATATGAAAGTATAGAAACTTCATGGACACCCTATGAAATACGAGAATTTAATGTGCCAAAAACAATTGGAAGATATTTTAAACTAACTGTAGTAAATAATCATGGTTCTTCATATTCATCAATAAATAAACTACAATTCGGATTCTATGACATGCTTGCTAAATTTACCATTCAGTCTAACTCTGATTTTTTTAGTTTTGATACGTCAACAAAAACCTTAATTCATCTACCGAATAGTTCTGCTTCAACACTTATGAAATATGGAGTAGACAAGAATAAAGAAATTGATTTAACTACTCAATATAAGAATCACCTGTATGTTACATATGATGTAGCAAGTGGTATATTCAATGAATCTACTGTAGTGGTAGCAGATGGGTTCTCAGTTTATGACTATTTAGTTAATAACCCTATAATTAAAGTGATTTCTGAAACTGATATTGCAACAATCGAAACAGAAGTAGACCTTTACAGTGTTTATGAATATATCGGTGATTTACCTGAGGTAGTAATTTACACAGAGGATAAAAAAGATGTTATCGTATCCACAACTACCGAACCTTTCGACATTTACGATGAATTCGGTGATAGTGTCGAGGTGCTTTACTACACAGACGATACAGAGGTCACAAATGCTGACTTAATTTTAGAAGCAAACTACTCCCCTCTCGATGAATTAGAAGGCGATTTCGAAGTTGTGACGTGGACTG
The DNA here is from genome assembly GCF_044753985.1 of Lysinibacillus sp. NPDC093210. Lineage (NCBI taxonomy): Bacteria > Bacillati > Bacillota > Bacilli > Caryophanales > Bacillaceae > Lysinibacillus > Lysinibacillus sp. NPDC093210. The sequence continues at coordinate 557,007 of NZ_JBIVOE010000001.1, forward strand.
ATGAAGCACCTGAGACTGCACAGAGAGTGCTTGAAATGCAAGCTATACCTAAACCTCAGTTCATTAAGCTGGTCAACCCGAAGCGGATTTATGGTGCTTTGGATGATGTTATAGTTAATGATATCTCTCAATCCTATCGGGATGAAGCTCGTTATTTTATTTCAGGTACAGATACCACAAAGTGGTATGTATGGGATAGTATACTCAAAAAGTTTATTATTGCAGATGCTTCTAGTGAAGAAGCTATTATCGCAAATGGCATGAAACATACAGACTTAAATAACATTACTGACACAGAATGGCGGACATGGAATGAGCAGCACTTAAACATTGGGATTTTCTTAAAAGACAATCCTCGTGATACGATCGTTTCTGTTGTTGAAAATGTTTCATATGAAGATTACCTTCCTCGCCATACAGCAGCAATTCAGGACACAAGTTTATATATTTTAAATACAACAGCAAAAATAGATATTGCTTTCAATGGAAATGTTCTTAAAGGTGTGTTAAGTGATGATGATTTAACACGGGTACAATATCGGGTATTGCTGAACAACCGCAACTTCTACCCTTCTGATGGTAGCTTTACAAAGCTAGGTGAATCTCCTCAAAACATTGAATTAGTAATCCGAAGTAAGGACATTAAAATTGATGATTGGAATACTTTAAAAGTTGAGTTTAAAGACTACTTTGGTACTACAGATTATTGGTCAACAAACTTTATGGGTACATACTCTGGACTTATGTTTAAAGATGTCTACGGTGAATACTTTTCTAATGAAATAGGAGACGTATTAAAGTATCTTGATTTTGGTGTCATTATAGCAGGCCAAACGACAATCGAGCACGAGGTAATCCTAAAAAATCAATACGGCTATGATGTTAAAAATGTGCACTTGTTTGCAAATACAGCTAATTTCCCAACCGAAATGACAGTTGAATTCAGTCAAAGTCAGTCACCTTTTATACCTCATCCAGATTTAAAGCTGAGTGGTGTGCTTGCAAATAATGCTGAAATGCCCTTCTTTATTCGGTTAAAAACAAAATTAGGTTCAACGCCTGACGCAAATGGATCGTTTGACATTATCGTGAGAGCAGATAAAGCCTAATCACAATACAATGTGATAAGGAAGTGAAAATATGAATGAGGACAATAATAATGAAATAGTTAAGGATCTTCCACTACATCCAAAAACCGATGAAATCGTTAACGGAAGCTTGCATGATCATTTGCTAGGAACTGAACCTGCTCCTAACCTTAGCAATAGTTTTAAGGCAAAGTATAGTTTAATTGCGGTTGACAACGCTGATATTCATACAGAAATTATTTCAAGACCTGAAAAAAATGCAGATATTGATACGGAAATTATCCCTCGTGCCTATAATGAAACTTCGAAAGAAATACACATCAATATTATGTACCGGGGTAATGCTGAAGTGCTAACTGAGATTCAACCAATTGGATATAACAACCTTTTAGCTGAAATTGAAGTTCCACCACATAATAGAATGTCTGCCATCTATGAAGTTCAACAACCACCAATTATTACAGATAGTTTCACTCCAACTCAAGACGCTTTTACACGTGAAAAAACAGAATATCAAACCATTAACTATGGTGAGTATAAATCTATGTTGGCAGGTCAAAGTCGTGATGACATTTGGCGATCATTTATACAATTTGATGTGACTTCAATCAATCCATCGTATGTTTTAACAAGTGCATATGTAAGGATGTACTACAGTGGTAGTATTCCAAAAGGAATTACGCTTGAACTTTTAAACGCTGGTAGTAAATGGTCTGAATATAGTATTACGCACTTAAATCGCCCTACGCCTATTCAGTTAATTACAAAAGAATTCACTATTAATGAACAAGCAGGCTACTTAGAATTCAATGTTTTCGATATCGTAAAAAGCTGGGTTGCGCTTCATCAAGTGAATAATGGTTTTATCATTCGTGTCTCGAATGAAATTACCGATGGATATGTGACCTTCCTTACAAGAGAATCACAGTTACCTCCTGAACTAGTAGTAGAGTATTTTGACTCTACAATATTTAGTTTTGGCAGAAGTCAGCACATTACTGAAATCTTTATTTATAAATCCCTGCCCTCGGATAAAGACACAGAAATCACCGTTGGTTCAACATTTGATAATTCTGAGTACCCAACATATCTTTACGTTCATCGCGTTGAAGTCCCTCTCGATGAAGATATTTTCGTAGAAATCAAAGTTAATAAACCATACATTCCTGCTGAGCTAGTGGTAGCAATTCCAGATGAAAGTAATATTTTGACTGAGGTTAGCGTTAAAGTATCAAAAGATCGTACCATTTGGTCGGATATAACTATTAATAAGCCAAGCATCCCTATCGAAATAATAGCCTCCCGAATAAAAGATGACGAGCATGAAACAGAATTAGTTATTAATAAACCTTTTATAGAAGCTGAAATCACTATTCCTACACATAGGGATAGCGATATTATAACTGAAATTGATATTAATACTATTTTTTCGAGTAATGTACATACAGAAATTCTTCTAAGTAAAGATACAATTCCTACAAAAATTTCTTCACGAGCTCTTGAAGATCATAATTTATATACAAAAATTGCTGTTTCAAAACCAAAGATTGAAGCGGAAATCGTAGTAAAACATCGAGACGATATTTGGGTTGAAATTGAACCCAATATTATTAGTGATCTTACAACTGAGATTGTTGTATCTAAGCCTGAAGTTGAAGCTTGTATTGCTATTAGAGTACAAAAAGATTTTGATTCAAATGCAGATATTTTTGTCTCTTACGTAAATGATATTAATACTGAGATTATAGCTCGCAAAGTCAGCCAATTACCTACAGATATTGATATTAAAGCTGTTAGTCAAACTGACACAAAAATATCTGTATCAAAGCCATATATCCCTACTCAAATTACAATTCCAACTTGGGATGAATCAGATATTTTAACGACAATTAAACCGAGAATATTAACTGTATACAATATTTATACTGTCATTAGGGTAAATGGCGGCGTTTCAGGCTATGCATTTATTATGTAAACAATGGAGAAAAAGGAGAAAGAACTATGATTATTAAAAATTACGAAATTAGTGAATTATATGCTTTTCTATTTAACCTCATTTTAAAAGGGAAAGAGTCACGAATGCGCACGCGCTTTCTCAAACTATTAGAAGATCAGCTAAATCTTGTAAATCAAGAAAGACAGCAATTAGTTGCTGATTATGCCGAAAAAGACGAAAATGAGGAAATTTTATATACCAAGGAATTTGTAGATGAAAAAGAAATTGAAGTTCCTATTTTTAGTCCAGATGCTGAAAAAGAAGTGCAAAGCCAAATTTTAACGTTACTTCAGGAAGATTTTATTATTGACGAAACTGCAGATAAAATTGAAATGCTACAGGTTTTACAAGAAATACTGTTGAATTTAGATTTAGAGTTCACTGGTAAAAAAGCAACTTTATATAATAGGTTTTGTGAAATTTTCGAGGACATACAATTACTTGAAAATTAATTGAAGCATTCTTTTAGGATAGTTGTGGACATACAATCCACTCTATCCTTTTATAATTTTTTAAAGTTGGTGATGAATGTGCAAAGCGAAAAACATGGGGAACGATTGGCTTCTGTAGAAGTAGAAATGAAGAATCATGAAAAACGAATTTCAAAATTAGAAGGTAATCATGAATTATTACAGCGTTTAACAGTCGTTTCAGAACAACAACAAGAAATGAATAAATACCAACAAATTCAATTAAATCGAATGGATAAAACCTTCAATAACATCAACATTAATCTAACTAAACTAAATATGTCACAAGTAGAGCTGCAAGATGATGTAAAAGGTATTGGTAAACGAGTAGATAGCATTGAAGAAGACTTAAAATATGAATCTGCAAAGGATAACCTTTCAATTAGTGACACAATCAAACAATATCTACATTGGTGGATACTTATCCCACTTACAATTATAGGTGCAGAAATTATTAAGTGGCTAGGTTTATAAAGAAAGGAATGGTATACCATGAAAATCAATTGGAAAGTCCGTATTTGTAACCCTCAATTTTGGATTACATTCGGATTATCAATTATTACTCCTTTATTCGCCTATTATGGCATCACTGGAGCTGATTTGACTACTTGGGGAAGTGTATGGACATTAATGGTTAACGCGCTTTCTAATCCCTACGTACTTGCTTTAATGGGCGTTAGTATCTATAACGCCGTTTTAGATCCTACAACGGCCAATCTCAGTGACTCTCAAAGAGCATTGGCATATGTAAAGCCGAAAAGAGATGATTTTAATGACAATAAATATTAAACAACTTTTAGTAACACCCTCAAAATATAATCTTAAATGTCCATATACTATGGATGCTCAATATTTAACGATACATAATACAGCGAATGATGCATCAGCAGCAAACGAAATCAATTATATGATTAGTAATAACCATCAGGTATCCTACCATTTTGCGGTAGACGATCAGGAGGTAATTCAGGGATTGCCTTTAAACCGGAATGGGTGGCATTGTGGAGATGGTAAAGGTCATGGAAACATGCAATCAATTGGTATTGAAATTTGTTATTCTAAATCAGGTGGTGAACGTTATACAAATGCTGAAAAATTAGCTATTCAATTCATAGCACAGCTTTTACAAGAACGTGGTTGGAAAATTGACAGAGTAAGAAAGCATCAAGATTGGAGTGGTAAATATTGTCCTCATCGAATTCTTGATGAAGGAAGATGGGCATCATTCTTAAATAGAGTTCAAAAAGAACTTGATAAATTGACTAGCAATAAAGGAGGCTTCACCGTGTCACAATATGAAGAATTAAAAGCTGACTGTCAAACAATATTTCAACAATTAGCATTCATTAATACAATGTTAGGGCTAGTGGAACGACCTGTTGACAAATCGCATGAAACAGGATGGACATGGTCTCAAGAACAAGGTTTATTAAATGGGCAAAACCCACAAAAGCCACTTACTAGAGAGCAATTTTCAACAGTTCTTTATAGATTAAATAATAAAAAATAGTTCTATTTTATTTCCTTTAACTGCTCGAAATAGAATAATTAGAGTTTTTCTCACTTCCATAGCTGAACCATGAATAAACCACTGTGCAAACTCAAACCATGTTACAATAGAAAAGAATAAAGGCATCGAAGGAGATATTGCATGAAGCTATCCACCGTTTTAAATGTTTGTATTTTCTTATTTTTCACTTTACTATTTGTCAATGATTTTTTCCCTGCCACGACGCTAGCAGAGCTATTGTCGAAGAAAATTATCCTTGTCATATTAATCGTTCTTGTATGTATACAAATGGTGACTTCAAAAGGTACATATAAAAAAATATCCAAAAAGGCGTATGCTGGATTAACGCTCTATACAATTGGCCTTTGGATTGTGCTCACATTATTAGGCGGCGAATCAGAAATCGGTTTATCTTATAACAGCCCTATTTTCTACCTTATTGTGATAGTACTTGGCTTTGATTTACTACGTGTCTATCGTCAATGGAAATGTGAAGAAGCAGAAAAAAATAACGTAAAATAAAAGCATGTTCACCAATTGGATCTAAAAACCAATTGGTGACATGCTTTTCTCATTATGCTTGTGTATACTTATAATATCACAGTAAACAAGGTATTCAATTAGGATTCTAATACATTTAATATTGCATCTAGTTCCTGAACTGCGTGATCTAAGCGTTCCTTCGCCTCGATATTTTGTTGCTTCAACTGACTATACTCTAATAAATTTTTTTCATGCTTTAATTTAATAGAAGATAGGCGTTCAATACGTGCTTCGACCTTGTCAATTGCTTGCTCACAAACAGCAGTCCATAATTTTTCCGATTGCTGCATTTCTGTCGTGGACGGATTATGTTGGCGCAAAATGCGTGCGTATACCATTTCGATTTGTTCAATTATCTCTGAGTAAAAATGACGCTCTACACGCGTAGTTTGGAACGTTGAATTCTCTACATCTTTAGCATATGGCGTAATTTGACGTAGTATCTTCCCAGCATTTTCTCCAAAACTATGCGATAAATTCAATACATTCATTAATTGCAATAGTAAGCGAATTTCTTCAAGATTAATAAGCTGTGAATCGATATTTTCTTTTACCTTTAATGATTCCATATATCGTCGACCAAAATGCTCAATTTCACCATTATGTTGTTCCACTAAATGTAAACTCGCATTTTCTTTTAAACTTTTAATATAACGAATTGCATGACTTCTTAGCTCCTCCAGCGAAAGCATGTTGTCATTCCCTTGTTGTGGTTTACCTCGTTGAACATATGCAAATGCATCCACTTTTCGTGGCCATGTTGCTTCTTGGTTTTTTTCTGAGACATTGTAGCGTATATAAATTCCGTGCATTTCATATCCTCCAAGTCCATTAAACAAGTATCTCTAAAGACAATAAATCGAATACCACTTTTTTTCAAGTAATATACTTTTAAGATTCAAAAGTTTTTTAACAAATGCTTATTTTGCTGACCTTATTTCTTGAATACTTTTTCCTTCTGTAAAAGCATGGATAGATGTGATTTTACCTAATGACTGGAAGTTTGCTTTTGTATAGACCTTAGCGACTTGCTCATTAATAGGCAAAATCCACAAATACTTTAACCTGTTAACAGATTCTTTTTGAATATGTTGTAACAAATAACCAATTAAACCTTTTCCGCGATAGTTTTCTAAAGTTGCTACACTTTCTATTCTACCATGTTTACCAGAAACAAATATATTTGCCGTGCAGCAAGCTACCCCGTTCAACCTTAATAAATAATACGTAAAATGCTGTGAGCGATATGTTTTATCGAACGCCTCTTTTATTATATCAGGTTCCCCAAACGTGGAAATGCTCATTTCAACCGCTAGTGCTTCCTGTACATTAGCATTCGTTACACGTTCAATTTGAATTGCTGGATTAACCGGTAATTGAACAGTTACGCCATTCCAGCATTGTACCTCATCTGTAAAATACTCATATTGAAAGCCATGTGCTTGTAATGCCTCGATACAATGATGATTTTCCTCTAAATTGTATAGGTACATTCTTGGTATAAGCCCTTTTGATGTATAAAAATGTTTTAAGTCCGTTAAAAACCTCTCCTCTTGCTCAATCTTTTTCCAAATATGCGCGTGATTAGCGTCAAAGTACGTTGGCATGTCCTTATTGTAAAAGAATACACCTTGCGCACAACGTTCCATCTCACTAAAACTATTGATATAGTCAAGGTCTAGTTGCATGACGTGCTCTAGCTTATGCATAGTCCGATCCCCCTTCTAGCCATCTTTCATATAGCATTTCTAGTTGTTGCTCTAGTTTTTGACGCTGTTCCTTAACAAGTGTTGGTTCAGTTAATTTAAACTCTAGCTTTTCAATTTGTTCATCAATTGGGAGTTCTTTATTACTTTGTCCAATTGTCTTTGTGATTTTTTCTACTGTCGGTACTTGTTCTATGGGTAAGTGCTTTGTCCTCGCCCATTCATAATCGCCTTCATATACATGAATTGTTTGATAGTCAATCCACGCAATTTTTGTAAAGATCTTTTGTAAGAAGTAACGGTCATGTGATACACCGATGATTGTCCCTTCAAAGGATTCAAGCGTGTCTTCTAATACTTCTCTCGCCTCAATATCTAAATGGTTAGTCGGCTCATCTAAAATGAGTAAATTAACTTCTTCGTGCATCAGCTGTGCTAGACGCAGACGCATCTTTTCACCACCACTTAAGTCCTTCACTTTCTTGAATACGTCATATCCATAAAATAAAAATTGCGCAAGCATATGACGCGCTTCTGCCTCTGATACAGATACACTCTCTCGAAAGGCATCAATTAAACGAATGGTCGGATTTTCATGTTCAAATTGTTGAGACAAATAGCCAATTGATACACTATTACCTACTTTACACGTCCCTTGATTCGGTACAATTTCTCCTAACATCATTTTTAATAACGTAGATTTCCCACTACCATTGTTGCCCACAATCGCCAAACGTTCTCCGAAATAGATTGATAAATGACTATTCTGCAATAATGGCTTATCAAAAGCATGACTTACCGATTTCATTTGTACGACTTCCTTGCCACTTCGTTCGGCCATCATTAAAGCTAAATTCATTTTCTTTTTCGTGATTGGCTTTTTGACACGCGCTATCCGGTTTAATGCCTTTTCCATACTTTTAGCACGGCGATATAATGCAGCATTCGGTGGATTGGCTTCATTTGCCCACTGTCTTAGGCGTTTAATTGCTTCTTGCATTTTTTTAATTTTCTTTTGTTGTTCTTCATATTCAGCAAACTGCTGTTCAACTTTTGCTTCTTTTTGCGCAATAAAATCGTCATAATTCCCCTTGTACGTAAACGCCTCTCCATCCTCAATTTCGATGATTTTTTGTGCCATTTGATTCATAAATTGACGATCGTGCGATACGGCAATGACAATGCCAGAAAAATTACGAGTATAGTTTTCGAGCCATTCGATTGCTTGCATATCTAAATGATTTGTTGGTTCATCTAATAATAAAATAGACGGGTTACTTAGCAGAATTTGACCAAGCATGACCTTTGTTTTTTCACCGCCACTTATACTTGCAAATGGCAATGGGAGTAACGGTGTAATACCAAGACCATTTGCAATGGTCGCTAGTTGAGCATCAATTTCATAGCCCCCTTGCAACATAAAATGCTCCTGGGCATGACCATATTGTTGTAATACTTTGTCTGAAACGTTCACTTGCATTTCCTGTTCCATCGTAGTCATTTTGGCTTTTAGCGCATAGATTTCAGCAAATGCTTGCTCCAGTACTTCTTTTACTGTAAGTAAAGGGTAGCTAGGAATTTGATGCAGATAGCCAATTGTTGTTCCTTTACTTTTGATAATACGACCACTATCAGGTACATCTATACCTGCTAGTAATTGTAGTAAAGTCGTTTTACCACTGCCATTTACGCCTACAATAGCTACATGTTCCCCTTTATTGACTTCCAGTTGAAGCCCTTCAAATAATATATTTCCACCTATTACCTTTTGAATTTGTTCAGCCTTAATTTGCATTGTTTTTCCTCCATAAAACGTGCGAAAAAACATCTTTAGACAACAAAAAAGACCGCTCGATTAACAAGCAGTCTTTTCCTTTTTTATTTGTGAAAAAGAATGGCTAATCCGCTACGTGTAGTATTTGATTTTGCTTAAAAATAGACAGACCTATCCCGTTGTTAGCAAAATCGAAAGTTAGAACACGTGCAAAATACATAGCGGTATCCACTTTTACACTTGTTCTCGTAGCGTTTTGATTCATTCCTTTTCACCTCCGTTCTTATAATTAGTGATATCATACCATATTACAAAGAAATTGGGAATGAGTATTTAACATGAATTAATCGAAGGGCTAAGGCGAAACTTCGAAAGGATTGCTGGCGATTTATTCAAATAGGACATTTGAATGCAAAAAAGGGCTTTAACATCAACTCTTTTAGTACAATATTCTCAAAAAATGCATCTCAATATTCACTAATTATATTTAATTTAGAAATATACAAAAAGCATAAGTAATTATATACTAGTAAAAATAGAAATGTTTTCCTTAAATGTATGCAAAACAGCAGTGAATTTTGCAATTACTTGCTGTTTATTTATGTGGATTAAAATGTGGAGGGATTTATGAAAAACTTTAGTATGCAAATGAAAATGAGCTTGTTAATTGTGACGATTATTTTATTTGTTTTAATTGCTGTTGGACTTGTAAATATTAGTGAAATGAAAACGACCCTTGAATCAGAAAATAATACACGCCTTAGCCAAATCTATGAACTAAGTGTCTATAATTTGGAGCAAACATTACCAGGTGAATGGCATTTGGAAAATGGTGAACTTTACAAAGGAGACGCAAAAATAGCGGATGAAACTGCATTAATCGATAGATTAGGAGAGTTATCAGAAGCAGCTATTACAATCTTCGCTAATGATACACGTGTCAATACAAATGTTATGGTAGATGGACAACGTGCGATTGGCACAACTGCCGATCCGAAAGTAACAGAAGCCGTTATAACTCAAGGAAACATGTACAGTGGAACAGCTGATGTAGTTGGCAAACCTTACTTTACACAATATGGACCGATAAAAAATGCCAATGGAGAAACAATTGGTATGATTTTCGCTGGTGTTCCCTCCTCTGAAATTAATGCGGTAGCACAAAAAATGATGCTCAAAATGGGGGTAGTAGCCTTCATATGTGCAATAATTGCTGTAATTGCTGGTACATTACTTGTGCGTAATATTGTAAAACCTTTAAAACGTTTAAATACCCAGCTCGAAACAATTTCTGCTGGAGAAGGAGATTTAACACAACAACTCGTTGTCAACACAAAAGATGAAATTGGAGATCTTGCAAAGTCGTTCAATGCCATGCTTGAAACACTACGTAAAATGATGCATCAAGTAGATGAAACAGCCATTCAAGTCGCTGCTTCATCCGCTGAACTATCAGCAACTGCAGGCTCCACAACAAGAACAACTGAACAATTAACAGCTAATATGCAAGAATTAGCAAGTGGCGCAAGTACGCAAAAACAAAGTGCCAATGAAAACGCCGAAGCCATGCATGATATTGCTGGTGGTATTCAACATGTAACGGAAACAAATATGGAAGTATCCTCACATGCTACAGAAGCTTTTGATACGGCGAAACATGGTGAGAAAACAGCACAGGCCATGCAAGCACAGATGCAGGCTATGACAGAGGCAGTTTTAGAAAGTGCCAAGTCAATCGTTGCACTTGATGCACATGCTAATACAATTGGAAATATTGTCGAGGTCATTCATGCAATAGCTGACCAAACAAACTTACTTGCTTTAAATGCATCCATTGAAGCAGCACGTGCAGGAGAACATGGTAAAGGCTTTGCAGTCGTTGCAGAGGAAGTTCGTAAATTAGCGGAGCAATCTAAAACATCTGCTGCGCAAATTACCGAGACCATTCACACGATGCAACAGCTAGCACAAGAAGCGAGTGCTCATATGGAACAAAGTGAAAAGGAGGCCGCTTCAAGTGTAGACATTGTTCGTACAACAAATCTTGCTTTTGAAAACATTACAACAAAAGTAGCTGTTGTCACAAACAAAATTCAAGAAGTTTCAGGGATTGCCGAAGAGTTATATGCTCGTATTGAACAAGCCAATGCATCCACTCAAATTATGGCAGAAATAGCTGTCGATGCACGAGAGCAGTCGAAAGTCGTTTCACAGATTGCTGAGACAAACCTCTACTCAATGGAGGACATTAACAATGCAGCAACAACACTTACAAAAAATGCAGAAACGCTGCAAAATTTAATTCATCAGTTTAAATATTAAGGAATACAAGATTGTTCATCGGTCAATCCGTTTGAGCAATCTTTTTACGTTTTCGCTTTTTTCACAAATACTTTCACTAACGGTACAAGGAATATGGACACAATCAATACACGGAATAGCTGGAACGCAGTCACGATGGTCACATTTGCATGAACAGATGCTGCTATAATCCCCATTTGATCTAGTCCTCCTGGTACGATACTCAAAAATCCTGTGCGAAAATCGAGCCTGTACAAATACTTCATAACAAATGTTAACCCATATGCAGAGCCGATAAATAGACCGGCTGAGATAAATGCGTAAAATATATGCTTCTTTGATAAATGCAAATCCTCTTTTTTTAGTAGCAGGCCGATATAAATGCCAATTAAAAGCTGTGCAATATGAAGAAATGATAGTGGCATTTTGGGCACTTCAAACCCTGTTATATTCAAGCCCATTAATAAAAATACTGGACCTAGCATGTAGCCCGTTGGAATTCTCACCTTTTGGGCAAGCCACCCTGCCATTCCACAAATAAGTAGTAAAATGAATAATCGCAATGAAAGACTTCCATCAACAGTGACGATATTTTCACCAATGCCTGTCACCATTAATGGTACAAAGCCAACAATTAGCAATACTCGCAACACCTGATAAAACGTAATCACAGCCATATTCATATTCCCTTGTTCCTCAGCAAAGGCAACAATTTGTGTCATTCCTCCAGGGACGCAACATGTTAAAGCAGTCGGAAAATCTAATTCAGTACGTTTTGCTACTATCAAACTAATAGCAAAAAATAACAGGATAAATATCAAGTTAAGTACAATAATACTACCTAAAAACTGTTGAATATCCTGTACAGCTTCTTTAGTAAAGGCAAAGCCAATGGAATATCCTGCTACGACTAAACCAATATTTCGAAAATATTTATGCCATTGCAATTGTACTTTTGTAAATAACTGTACACAAAGTACAGCTGCTATTGCACCTAGTAACCACGGCATCGGAATATGTAAAAATTGAAATAACAGCGCTCCTAACAACCCAATACATAGTGTTAAAAACATCTGCTTATAAAATGTATACATTGCTAGCACCCCTCGAGAATGATAGTTCTATTATGACCACAACCTAGCCAATTTGCTACTCCTTCACACTTCTTAGAGAAAGTGCCCATTCAAAGTGCCTGTCACCGAAACAATTAAGAATTTTCAGATATTAACAATCCTGCGTCTACACGCATTGGACTTCAACAGCAGTTATTGAATAAAACCTACCTGTTAATCATTAATTTTTACCACTTATCAAACAATTTATCTAATCTAAAAATATCTATGCTACATTAATGTTAACCTGATTCAGTAAATAAATGCCTTTCCTTTTATAGGAGATGAGGTAATACGCAATTACCAAAGGAGGCCTCCAATGAAAATTCATTTAATGATTAATAGCGCGCTAGAAGAAACTGAGATTCATATACATGCAAAGGAGTACAACGAGCACATCGAAAAATTGATGAAACAGTTGCAAGCAGCCCAAACGACCATGCTCGATGGCTATTTGCAGCAAGAAATTCATCTAATAAAAATTACTGATATTTATTCAATTTATGCTGAAGGCGCTAAAGTCTTTTTACAGACAGAGGAGCAAGAATTTGAATCCAAACGCAAATTATATGAACTCGAAGCGCAATTAGCGAAAGATTTTGCACGAGTCAGTAAATCCACCCTCGTCAACATTAATAAAATTACTTCTATTCAGATGGGAAAAATTGGCGCAACGGAATTATTGCTAGATAATGATGTGTCTATTCATGTCAGCCGGAAGTATTTAAAAGAATTGAAACGCCAATTAGGTATTGGGAGGGATTCATAATATGAGAGTATTACGCATGATGATAATTGGTCTACTCATCTCACTTAGCTCATCTTACACTTTAGTGACCTTAAGTCTCATTTCTAATCATGGAATGGCTACAGGACCGGAATTACTCGAGCAAATAATCATTGCAGCCATACTCGGAGCTGCAATAGGTCCTCTATCCAGCATTTTTGACATAGAACGTTTATTATTTTCCACTCAGCTTATTCTACATTTTATTGCAGTGACATTGTTCGTCATGGTAGCGGGCTATATTGGCCGTTGGTTCGAGCATTCAGGAGTTTTGTATGTGCTCATTGCGGAAATCATTATTTATTTTATTGTATGGTGCATTTTATATGTACTGCAAAAGAACGATATTGAGGAAATCAATAATGAAATCAAAAAAAGAAAGGAATAGACAAATATGACGTTTGCGATTCAAGTCGAGCATTTACAAAAGCAATATGGCGAACAATTAGCGGTAAAAGGAATTTCCTTTAAGGTGGAACAAGGTTCTCTTTTCGCCTTTTTAGGTGCTAATGGTGCTGGAAAGTCGACAACCATTGAAATATTATGCACATTATTACAAAAATCAAGTGGTACTGTAACGATTAACGGTTATACGCTCGATGAGAGGTCCCATAATGCAGAAATTCGCAAATCAATCGGCGTTGTGTTCCAGCAAAGTCTACTCGATGAACGATTAACGGTTCGTGAAAATATTGTACACCGTGGTAAAACATATGGTTTATCGAGAACACAGCTTGCTGAAAACTATCAATTTGTCTCTACGTATTTACATTTAGATGATATTGAACAGCAAAAATATGGGACATTGTCTGGTGGTCAAAAAAGACGCGCAGATATAGCACGTGCACTCATTCATCGACCACAAATATTATTTTTAGATGAACCAACAACTGGACTTGATCCACAAACACGCAAATTCGTTTGGCAAACGATCAAACAACTCCAGGAAGAAACAAATATGACGGTATTTTTAACAACGCACTATATGGAAGAAGCTGCAGTTGCAGATCAGGTCATTGTGTTAAAACACGGTCGCATTGTCGCTGAAGGAACACCTGATTCCTTAAAAACAAAATATACTTATGACCAAATGGCACTTGTATTTCATAATCGATCTTCAGGGTTAGAATGGCTGCAAGACACCACATTACATTTCACCGAAAAGCAAGGCGTTTTCTCAGTTCGAGTGGACTCTACTATGCATGCACTTACACTTTTAAAAAGTGCAGAACCTTTTTTAGCGTCGTTTGAAGTTATTAAAGGAACGATGGACGATGTCTTTCTTCATATTATGGCACAAGGAGATGCTACGTAATGGAAGCAATGTTTAGCTTAATTCAACGTAATAACAAGGTTTTTAGGAGAGATAAAACCCAAGTCTTTTTCTCCCTCCTTTCCGTTATAATTGTCATCGTTCTTTACGCGGTGTTTCTTCAAAAAATGCAAGTCGATGCAATCGAGCAAATGACAGAGGCTACACCAGAATTGATTGCGATGGTCAATGAATGGCTAGTGGCAGGCTTATTATCAATGATAGCTGTTACAACAACTCTAGCAGCATTTGCTATTGCCGTTCGTGATATTGAATCGAAGGCGACAGCAGATTTCCTAACTGCCCCTATTTCCCGTGCAACAATTCAGATGAGCTATGTCATGAATGCCTTTATTATCGGATGCATCTTCTCACTCATTGCCCTAGTAGGCTGTGAAATTTTCTTAGTGGCCACTGGCGGTCATCTACTTAGCTTTGGTGCTCTAATTAAGGTGATTGGTATATTGTTATTATCTGTGTTACTCGCAAGCGTATTTAATGTGTTTCTCGTACTATTTATTAGCACACAAAATGCCTTTTCAACACTGAGTACAATCGTTGGCACAGTACTAGGATTTTTATGTGGTGTCTACGTCCCAGTTGGCGTTCTACCAAACTTTGCCCAACAGCTTATTATGTATTTTCCAATCAGTCACACTACATTACTATTGCGCAATGCTTTTATGGAAAGCTCAATAACAAAGGTTTTTGACGGTGTTCCTGTTGCACAGGTAGAAAGCTATAAGCTGAATTATGGTATTGTTTATGAGCTGAATGGTCACTCTCTTAGCACCTTAACAAGCTATATTGTTATTCTAGTAACTATCATCGTGCTTGCTATTTTATCAGTCTTGATATTTAAAAAGAAAAATCACTAATAGTCAATATGGACACATCGCTTTCAAACGCGATGTGTATTTTTATTGCTTTTTAACAAACATTTTGTTATTTTAAATATAAATAAACAAACAAAATAAATAATCGTTTGTTTTTCAGGAGGTTTCACAATGGATGTAAATCAATTATTTTGGCAGGCTTCTATCGAGGACATTACGCATGGCTATACAAATGAAGCCACACACTACACTTGCCTTCTTTGTGGGGAGAAAATTGAAAAAGGTATTATTTATCCACATGAAAATGTACTATATGAGGCTGAAAAATTTATGCAACACCATATTACGGCTACACACCAATCAGTTTTTCATTACTTAAATGGTTTAAATAAAAAAATGACAGGTTTAACAGAACATCAAAGTCATATTTTGCGCCTTTTTTATGAGGGTAAAACCGATCAGGAAATTAAAGAAGAACTAGAAATTGGGAGCGCAACAACTATACGACATCATCGTTTTGCGTTAAAGGAAAAAGAGCGTCAAGCTAAAACATTCCTTGCCATGATGGAACTATTAAAACAACAAGATCAGAAGGAAGATTCTTTTGTACCAATCCACAAAACGGCTACGATGGTTGACGATCGCTATAATATCACCCTTACTGAAGAACAACAGTTGCTTGAGAAATATTTCCCTAATGGCATCGGTCAGGAGCTTGTCCGCTTTCCAAAACGAGAAAAGCATAAAATCGTTGTGTTACGTGCTATTACAAAGCTTTTTGATGAGACTAAAGAGTATACAGAAAAAGAGCTTAATGCAATAATCCAACCAATCTATGAGGACTATGTACAAATTCGTCGCTATTTAATTCAATACGGTTTTATGGATCGTAAAGATGATGGCAGCGCTTATTGGGTAAAAAAATAAGAAAGTAGGGTTAACAATGGACCACAAAAAAGAATTAAAAGAACTTTATAAAGAAATGAAAATTGAAGCAGGAGTTTTTACAATGACAAACAAACAAAATGGTAAAGTGTTTGTTGGAAGCTTCAATAACTTGAAACGGTTAAACGGATTTCAGTTTATGTTAAAAACAAATACTTATACGAATAAAGCTTTACAGTCGGACTACAATACATTTGGCAAAGATGCTTTTCAGCTTGAGGTAGTGGAGTATTTGAAGGAAAAAGAAGAAGGCTATTTTGATGCAAAAAAGGAACTCGAAAAGCTTGAAGAAAAGTGGCTTGAAAAGCTTCAGCCCTATGGTGAGCTAGGCTATAATTGTTAATTAAATTGTTTAAGTGACGGACACTTCGGAATTCAGAATTGTTTTGGTGACTGGCACTTAGGGCACGACGTAAGCCGCAACTCTCACTATCACGTGGTCTGTTGCGTCTTACATTACGTGCGTTCCCGCAACCTATAAATATTCAGAATTGTTTGAGTGACTGGCACTTAATTGTGTTTTTTTTGTTAACTTTGCGAACACGAGATCATAGGAATGCTGGATTAAATTTTCAAGTATGTCTTCTGGAATATTCGCATCCATATAAATCGAATTCCAATGAGTTTTGTTCATATAGTACCCTGGAACGATTCCTTCGTAGGTTTCTCTTAATTCTTCTGCTCGACTAGGTTCACATTTTAAAGTGATAATAGGCTTTCTTGTAGCATCTCCGCCCATCATCGCAAACATTTTCCCCCCGATATGATAGCGGTCTGCCTGCCATTCTTCTTTGTAATCATATGTCGTGCCGCGTAGCTTTAAACAAAATGCATGTATCGAATCTTTTTGCATCGTTACCCCATCCTCCTATCCTAAAAAACAAAAACACACGTTCGATTATGATTATAATCAATAACGCGTGCTTTTAAAATACAATTTTTTCAAAAGTACCTACATTTAAGGTAATCTACATTGCATGTTTATATTATTTAGAACCACGATCAAACACCCCGATTACTTCGGTCGTTTGCAAAATATTTACAAACGCTTTCGCATCTACTTCTTTTATTAAACTTTTCACTTCCGCCAGCTGGTAGCGTGTAATAACGGTAATTAGCACTTTTCGTCCCTCACCTGAATATCCGCCTTTAGCATCCATCATCGTAATGCCCCGATGGAGTCTAGTTAAAAGTTGTTGTTTCACATCCTCACCATTGCTCGTAATAATCATAAGCGTTAGCTTAATATTACTCGTATGGATTGTATCGACAACCTTCCCTGTGGCGTAAATTGAAACGAGCGTGAGCAATGCCGCATCCCAACTAAAAACAAAACCTGAAATCGCCACTACTATCCCATTCATTGCTGAAATAAGTGCACCAAGGGGAAAATCTCTTTTGCGACTTAAAAGCATAGCAATAATATCAAAGCCACCTGAGGAACCAGATGCACGGAAAATTAGACCTACACTCAGGCCAACAATTACCCCACCAAATAATGATGCCAATATCGGTTCCTCTGTTGCCTTATAAATCGGAATGATTAACAATGATAGGGACATTACCGTAACTGACAGTATTGTATACGCAATAAAGCGTTTCCCTAGCTTCATTACACCTAAAATTAGCAACGGTAAATTTAATAAAAGATTCAATACACCTGTATTCAGAGGTGTAACAATACCAAGCATTATGGCAATCCCGCTTAATCCACCACTCAAAATCTCATGCGGTATTAATAAAAAATTATATGCAAAGGCCATTAATATTGAAGCAAGCGTGATAATAATAATATTGCGCATGAAATCCCCTACCATTCTACATCGAACAATTTTGATAATCTTCTCCTTAGAATACCCAACTTATTCCCCCGAAAAACCTAGACCTTCGTGTAATATTGTGACTTTCAAGCATGTCTATTTACTTTTTTTCTGCTCTTCCTTTAGCGGCTTTTCATTTTTCGGTTCTTCCATTTCCGCCACTTTCATAATTCGATCAAGCATTGTCGGATGTGTATAGCGGAACCATTTAACAAGAAGCGGTGGATTGACTTCACTTAATCCTGATATCGTAAGCTTTTGGAATGCCGTTACAGCTGCCGTACGATCGCCCATAAGTGATATGGCATAATTATCCGCTCTCGTTTCCTGATATCGTGATACAAAGTTAGATAATGGACTCGAAGCAAATAATAATAAAGATGTAATGAGTAAAAAAAGTGGCAAAGAATTGATATCACTCATTTTTTTAATTTTCAATGCATGTCCGTACCGAGCAATCGCCCACTTCATACTTTTCGCTGTTATCCAAAGCCCTATTAAGGTCAATAATAAATAACCCGCAATGCCAAAATAAATATGCTTCTCAACATAATGTCCCATCTCATGTGCCATGATAAATAAAATTTCATTATCAGTTAAGCGATTTAATGTCGTATCCCATAGCACAATTCTTGAATTACTACCGATACCAGTAACATAAGCATTTAAGGCATTTGTCTTTTGTGCCATATTAACTTCATAGACATGCTCTGCCGGTA
The DNA here is from genome assembly GCF_044753985.1 of Lysinibacillus sp. NPDC093210. NCBI lineage: Bacteria > Bacillati > Bacillota > Bacilli > Caryophanales > Bacillaceae > Lysinibacillus > Lysinibacillus sp. NPDC093210. The sequence goes on from NZ_JBIVOE010000001.1 coordinate 575,926, forward strand.
TATTAGCTTGATCAGCTATTGCTAAAATTTTTGTTTCTAGCTCTTTGTTTTTTAACGGATAAAAATCATTGTATAACGGATCAATGACAACGGGCTGAAGAAACATGACAAAAATCGTAAAGGGAATCGTTAATAGCCATGCATATAGCCACCATCTCTTCGCGCTCTTTTTAATTAACCAATATATAACTGATACGACAATAAAGGTCATTCCAAAATTGACCCAAAAATCAATAACCCCATCTCGCATCCATGAGGTAAATGCTTGTGTACTTATTCCGTAGCTTTTACTTAAATGGTAGCGATAGTATTCAATTGGGAAAAGAACTACATAAAGCAAAAATGATAACAAAAATAAATAGGCAGCATTTTGTAGCAGTTTCCATTTTGTTTGGGAAGTCGCAACTTTTTCAAAATAACGAGATACACCCATTAACAAAATGACCATATAAGCGAGCCATTCAAACGGTGTTACTACAAAGAATAGGAAATTTCGTATTTTTGAATATTCACCACTTAAGTTTAATTCTTTTTCAGACATAAACATGACTGGGTCCGCAGCGGTTCCTTGAAACGCCCGCGGTATTGTGCCACCACCACTATGAAATATATACCAGTACATGCAAAGAATATAAGCACCAAATAATAGTAGCGCAACAATTCCCATTTTTTTCGCTATGTTATTTCCCCCTTACTCCACACAAAGTTCGTCCTATAGTAAGTGTAAGCTAATTTGTAAAAGTTAGAACAAACTTTACGTGTTTTTATTTTACCTAATAAGAAATTGTCCATTATTCTTCATAGTCATTCCTTGCTCCGCGGCATTCTCTCTCTGCTCCGCGGAATTCTCTCTCTGCTCCGCGGAATTCTCTCCCTGCTTCGCGGAATCCTCTCCCTGCTTCGCGGAATTATCTCTCTGCTCCGCGGAATTCTCTCCCTGCTTCGCGGAATTCTCTCCTTGCTCCGCGGAATTCTCTCTCTGCTTCGCGGAATTCTCTCTCTGCTCCGCGGAATTCTCTCCCTGCTTCGCGGAATTCTCTCCCTGCTTCGTGGAATTCTCTCTTTGCTCCGCGGAATTCTCTCCTTGCTCCGCGGAATTCTCTCTCTGCTTCGCGGAATTCTCTCTCTGCTTCGCGGAATTCTCTCTTTGCTCCGCGGAATTCTCTCCCTGCTTCGCGGAATTCTCTCCCTGCTTCGCGGAATTCTCTCCTTGCTCCGCGGAATTCTCTCCCTGCTTCGCGGAATTCTCTCCCTGCTTCGCGGAATTCTCTCCTTGCTCCGCGGAATTCTCTCTCTGCTCCGCGGAATTCTCTCTCTGCTTCGCGGAATCCTCTCCCTGCTCCGCGGAATTCTCTCCCTGCTCCGCGGAATTCTCTCTCTGCTCCGCGGCATTCTCTCTCTGCTCCGCGGAATTCTCTCTCTGCTTCGCGGAATCCTCTCTCTGCTTCGCGGAATTCTCTCCCTGCTTCGCGGAATCCTCTCCCTGCTTCGCGGAATTATCTCTCTGCTCCGCGGGTAAATCTCCTTATTCCACAGATATTTCCCTCTGTTCCACGGGTAAACACAAAAAAGGGCTCCTAAGGAAAGCCCATGAACTATTTCATATAATGATGTTTGCTTACTTGTTTCTCTGCTCTGTGTGTTTTTTGTATGTTTTAACCACTTCAAGAATATATAATTGTTCTTCCTCCGATAATTCTTTTGCAATACTATATATGTCCGAAAGTACTTTAGCACTTTGAACAGCCTCATCTGTATCGCTCATTTCACCTTCACCTGTCAAAAGCCAGTTCTTATTAATTTTTAAACATTGACTGATAGCATTAATCACAATCATCTGTGGTTCAGTTTTATTTTTTTCGAGATTAAAAATTACACCCCTTGAAACGCCTATTGTTTCAGCAAGTGCATCCTGCGTATACCCTTTGTTTTTACGAGCGTATATTAATCTTTCACCTAAAGAGTCCATTAAAATATCACCTCTGTATTGTATTATAACCGAAGTAAAATTCATTATCAAAGCATTTCATCATTGACAACGCATATAACACAACACATAATTCATTGACAGCGCAAAATATGCGTGATAAAATTCATTCATAAAGCACGCTATAAGGAGATGATTGTCTTGTCAAAACAAAGCAAAGCCGTTTCATCTGAAAAAACTTTGAACGAAATTATTGATACAGCCAATGAACTTCCATTGGAGTGCCAAGAAAAGGTTCTCGATATTTTGCGCGGGATGGTTTTTACGAAAAATTGCATGATTAAAAAAGGGCAGTTCCAGCAATCTGAAAAACTATAACGCTTACTAGTTTTATAATTTTTCATAAGTTATGCTGCTATATCTCCACATTACAAAGGGAACCAAAATATTCAGCAATCTGACATCATTCTATATCATGCATTAATAATATGTATTGAAAACATGTTGATTAATAGCGAAGGGAGGGATGATCAACTTGCTTACCGAGTTACTTAATCTGAATACGATCCAAATTGCTAACGAAGTAGCTAACTGGCAGGACGCTATTCACGTCGCTTCATTGCCCCTATTACAGCAAAATAAAATAGAAAAACGCTATATCCAAGCAATGATAGAATCCATCGAACAACATGGTCCATATGTCGTGCTTACACCTAAAGTAGCCATTCCACATGCGCGACCATCTGATGGAGTAAATGAATTATCAATGAGTTTATTAAAATTGCAAAAACCTGTACAATTTGGACCCGATAAACCCGTGTACTTAATTATTGTGTTAGCGGCCACAGACAATACAACTCATTTACAGGCATTAGTTGATTTAACACAAGTGTTACAAGAACCTAGTCAAATCGACAATATTATCGAATGCAAGTGTCCAGAATGCATTATTGAAAAAATAAAACAATATGCTGCAAAGGAGCGATGATGATGAAGATTTTAGTTGTTTGCGGAAATGGCTTAGGCAGTAGCTTTATTATGGAGCTAAATGTTAAAAAGGCACTGCTTGAACTCGGAAAAGAAGTAGAGGTGGCACATACAGATTTAGCATCTGCAATGGCAGAGAAAGCAGATATTTATATCGGTGCAGGAGATATTATCGATCAATTGGATAACGGTGCTCGAAATATTGTACGTATCGTTAATATGATGAATGTTTCAGAAATTAAATCTAAGCTTGATCCACTACTTTAAAACTTTACGCAATGGAATCTGTAATGCTTTTTAAAATTGCATTGGATTGAGGTGTTTGTATGTTAGATATTATAATGAATGACATTTTAGGTACACCAGCAATATTAGTTGGCCTATTTGCGCTTATCGGCTTACTAATACAAAAAAAATCGGCTTCTACTGTCCTTTCAGGTACATTAAAAACCATAATGGGCTTTGTCATCTTGGGCGCTGGTGCAACCGTTTTAATTGAATCTTTAAATCATTTTAGTAAAATGTTTGATCATGCCTTTCAAGTTCAAGGAGTTATCCCCAATAATGAAGCGATTGTAGCTGCAGCGCAAACGACTTTTGGAACGTCCACTGCCATGATTATGGTATTTGGTATGGTAATGAATATATTGCTAGCGCGATTTACGCCTTATAAATATATTTTTTTAACTGGCCATCATACATTATTTATGGCGTGTTTAATCGCAACTTCCCTCTCAATAGGTGGTATGAGTGGTGTACCTCTAATTATTGTCGGATCTATATTATTAGGTATTTGTATGGTTGGCTTCCCTGCCATTTTACAGCCTACAGTGCGACAAATTACAGGTAATAATGATTTCGCAGTCGGTCATTTTGGAAGCATTGGCTACTATGTATCTGCTAAAATAGGTCGACTATTTGGCAACAAAACTAAATCAACTGAAGCAATTCCAGTACCAAAATCATTAGGATTTTTACGAGATACATCCGTTGCCATTTCCTTAACAATGTGCCTATTTTTCATTATTGTTGCCTTATGTGCAGGTCGTTCTTATATAGAAGGACAATTATCCGCTGGCTCAAATTTCATCGTTTTCGCAATTATTCAAGCGATTACCTTTGCTGCTGGGGTTTATATCATCCTAGCAGGGGTACGCATGCTGATTGCCGAAATTGTCCCTGCATTTAAAGGGATTGCCGATAAGCTTGTACCAAACGCTAAGCCTGCATTAGATTGCCCGACAATATTTCCATTTGCACCGAATGCCGTTATCATCGGCTTCCTCTTTAGTTTTATAGCAGGTTTATTATCTATGTTTGCACTACCTCTAATCGGGCTAAAAGTCATTATACCTGGCCTTGTGCCCCACTTCTTCACTGGTGCAGCAGCAGGTGTTTTCGGAAATGCAACAGGTGGTCGTATCGGCTCAATGGCAGGAGCCTTTGCCAATGGCTTAATCATTAGCTTCATCCCTGCGATACTACTCATCTTTATGGGAGACATCGGCTTTGAAGGCACCACTTTTGGTGATTCTGACTTTGGCATCGTCGGGATTATTATTATAAATATTTTAAAATTAGTTGGTGCAGTATAAATATATACCTCATTTTTACAACAGCCCTCCAATTATTAGATAGCATTTAATAATTGAAGGGCTTTACTTGCAAACCATTCACCTTATAGTTAGTCCTATATTACTACTCCATAACAAACGCCGTTTTCCCACGCTGATCCGCACTTAGATAGCCAGCTGCTTCTAGATATTCCCGCCATACTTTTTCAATCGTTGTAGCTTTTGTAGCATTGCTCTCTTTTGTCGATAGCTCTGTCATGATTTCACCTTGATAATGCCAAACTTCAATGTCTGCCTCGTATCCTGCATAGCTTCCTTTATACGTTGTTGCCTTGGCAGGTCCATATACGACTGCCTGCGATAACGTGTTATTAAACCAAGTTGCAGAGTCCCAATTTAAAATTTTCTTTGGCACATTGTCTAAAATTATTTGTTTTGCAGCACTTGTATCCACAGCATCATAGTTAACTTTAGCAGTTTCCTTTAAAGACTCTTTTCGACTAATTGTAAATGTACGGTTACCGCCCTTAATATCCATTTCAAATTTATAGTTGGATTCGTCACCTGTAAAGCCGTGGCTTTCAGTTATCGCAAGTGCTTCTTCAAGTGGTGTATTGAGAAATCTCTTTTTATACGTAATGTCGATTTTATTGCTATCTTTATAAACACGCAAACGATTGTTATAGTCTGCACTTAAAAAATCTTTACTTTGTGTATCGAAGTAATAAATTTTCACTTCATCTTTTTTAGTAGCTGTGAAAATTTTCAAAATGTCCGACTCATTGAACAGCTCTGATTTCAAATTATATTTAATCTCATGCCCGGGCTCAATTGCCGCTCTTGCCGATATGGTATTCAACATACCAATTGTACATAATACCAATCCCATTACGCCTAATTTTATTGCAATCCTTTTAAAATAATTTCTCATATAATTTCATCCTCATTTCCGATTATTTTTAAAAGTGTCGTTTCTATATTCGTTAACTGACTGTGAAAATAAATGGTTTTATGAGCATTTATGTGCTTTGACAGCACGATGGTATCCTGATAATCAAGATGTGTTTTGTAAAAAAAATGTTTTATTTGATTTGGTGCTAATTGTTGCGTGTAAGTGCCCTTATTAAAGTACCCAGTAAAGATTACAATTGCTGATGGTAAATCCATTAGTAGCCGCGTAATTGTTACTTCGTCTCGCTCTGGAACAAAATAAATAGCGTTACCTCCTATTGTCATCTCTTGTAAGCATTCACTTTTAAATGACGGCAATAGCTTAGTAGATACAACATTTTCGGGCGCATCGTAATACTCTTCAAAAAAAGGAAAAAAATCATTATCGATAGATACCTTTCTTGTAGTATGCTCAAAAAGGTAAAACGCAATATCAGCAGTTTTGCCAGAAAAGGAAGAAGGAAAAATAATTGGTCTACTATCGTTCGCATCGATAAAATCCGCTAATTGCTGTAATATTTCTTTGTTGGTAATGTGCTTCTCAAAATGGCCGCTATCTATGAACGCAACGTTATAATCATATTTTCCCATCATCGGAAGATTAGCCTTTAATAGATAGGACTCCATCACATAATCTCCTGAAAAAAATATCACCTCCTCTAAAAATCGAATGCTGTACCAAACGCTCCCTATTAAATGCCCACTGTAGCCCCATTGAAAAGAAAGATTATCGTTAATATTTATCCAACTGCCAATCGACTTTGGCTCAAACGTTTGAATGTTTTTAAAAGATTGCTTTAATTGTTTCGCTGTCATTTCACTCATAATGAGTTGACCATCGTAGCCCCACTGTACAAGTAAAGGAAGTGCACCCACATGATCAATATGGGAATGAGAAATAAACACTGCATCTAGTTTTGCCACATGGGCGGGTGTTAAATTTGGCTTAGTCTTTTCACTATTGTTCATAACACCACAATCTAGTAAAATGGCACGCCCATCCTTTTCGAGATAAAAGCAGTTGCGGCCATACTCCCCAACTCCTCCTAAAATTTCTATATTAAGCACCTACGCGTCCTCCCCGTTTTTGAAGCCAATCTAATAGGAACATAAAAACAACGGTCATAGCGACTGTAATAACAGCAACAGCCATACCTAGCCCAACATTGCCTTGTTCAAATTGGCTGTAGATAAACGTTGCGCCTGTCTCAACTGATGGTGGCAAAATAAGGAGGCCTGCGACTAACTCACGCATTGAAATAATAAATGTCATCATCATGCCAGCGAGTATTCCCTGCATTAACAGTGGGATGAAAATATATCGATACATGTCCCAACTATTCCGTCCAAAAATAGCGGCTGATTGGAAAATAGATTGATCTAACTGTGAAAATGTAGATTTTGTATATTGCACAGAGTATGGTAGGAAAAGCACACAATACGTCACAACTACCATTGTCTTTGTATTGTAAATTGTCGCTGGTAGCCAAGGTGCATTCCAAAACATAATTAAACCGACGACAAAAACAATTCCAGGAATAATATTTGGCATTAGGCTAAAGAAGTCTAACATTTGTTGCTTTTTCGTTTCACCCTTTTTAATGTAGAGTGCAATAAAAAAACCAATTATCGCTGTAATAACGGCAGTTAAAATTGAAAAAACAACACTATTTAAAAATGCTGATAATCCTGCGCTTCCGCTAGTAAACACAGCCTGATAAGACGCAAAACTGAAATTGCCGGCACTTAAACCGTCTCCTCGAACCTTCTGTAACGAAGTCACGATAATGGAAAAGTATGGAATGCCGATTGCAAACAATAAAACGATCCCTACATAAAACCATGCCCCAGCCTTGATATACCATTTATCTTTTATTTCACGAACAGCGGGTGTTTTTCCTGAAAGCACGCTATATGTAAACTTTCGTCCGATAAGATTTTGAAAATACCAAACTACGAGACACACTGAAAGTAAAAATAATGAGAGTGATGTTGCCATACGAATATCTACTGGCCATCTTGAAAGATAAGAGTGAATTTCTGTCGTAAAAACTTGAAATCCGATGCGACTTCCAAACGTTGCAGGCGTCCCAAATTCCGCCAGCGTTTTAATGAAAATCAGCAATACTCCTAGAACATAGCTTGAAACGAGTAAAGGCAATATAACCTGCAGCCAATTTCTTAAAGAACTGCGTCCAAAAATAAGTGCAGCATCTAAAAATGAACCATTTATTCTAAGCAACGTATTTTTCAGCATTAAATATAAAAAAGGAAACAGGTGCAGGCTCATCACCATAACCATGCCAAATAAGGAAAAAAAGGCATTCGATAACCAAGCGGTCCCCGGTACTAATTGCTGTAAAAAACCATTATTTTGCATAAACAATATCCATCCCATAGAACCGATATAAGGAGGTGTCATAAAAGGAATCGTTAAGATAATATCCAACCAATCATATTTATGTAAGCTTGTTTTTGTACGAATTAATGCCATAGGCAATGCCACTATCGTAGTCCCTAAAATAACGAAAACCCCTAGTAATAAAGAATTGCCTAATGTCCGCCACAAACGATCATTGTCAAACATTCTACTAATTTGTGAAAAGTCAAAATGACCATCATGGACAAATGTATAATAAACAATGGCTATTAATGGTGCGATAGCAAATGTTGCGACAATCGTCAATAAGAGGCCGAAAGTGCGTTTTCCTTCCATGATCATCGTTGCATCATTCCTTTCTTAGAAAACATAATGTAGTCCAAATGTTATTTTGAAAAAAATCCGCAATAGTCAGTGCTGTTTCTAAAAGACTTATTACTGACTAAAAGCGAATTTTTTCCATAAGTTTATCGCATCATTTAGAAGGAAAGATGCTTTTTGATACCGTTGCTAACCGCTTAACGAAAAATATCATTAACCTTCGTTAATATATCAAGCTGCTTTGACTCTGAACCTTTCCAGTTCACTTGTAACTGTGGAATTTCATCTAATGCAGCACGATCTTTTACAGCTATTTCGTTATTTCCTGGCAGTAAATATGCATCTGTAACTAGCTTTTGTCCTTCATCTGAAAGTAAGAAATTGACGTATGCTTTTGCACTTTCAACATTTTTAGCATCTTTCATAATACCGACTGCTCGAGGGCTTACAACAGTTCCACTCTTCGGATAAACAATTTCTACTGGCTCCCCACTCGCTTTAGCTTTATAAGCCATATAGTCTACGCCTGAGATTGTTGCATTTTTATCACCTGTAATAACTGCATCTAATGCTTCCTTATTTGCACCATTCACTTGTAGTCCATTGTTTTTCCATAATTGGATTGTATCCCAAGCAGTTTTTTCAGCTTCCGTATAGCCATAAATAAAATCGACAGCAGAACCTGACAAACTTGGATCAGGAATATTCATTTTTCCTTGCCACTCTGGTTTAGCTAAATCTGTCCATTCAGTTGGAATGTCTTTTGTATTTTTCGTATTATAGGCAATGCCTAATGCTGAGGCGCTATAGCCATAGTAATAGCCATCTGCATCTGACCAATCGCTATTCATTTTCGTAGCATTTTCCGCTTCCTTATAGCTAAGTAGCTGATTTGACTCCTTTAGTCCGTCCATTGATGCCACGGAAGCTAATACAACGATATCTGCCACAGGATTATTTTTCTCCGCTTCTAAACGAGATAATATTTTGCCTGTTGTCCCTTGAAACATTTCTACTTTTATGCCCGTTTTTTCTTCAAAAGCTTGCTGTATATTGGCAGCCAACCCATCTGGACCAGCTGAGTAAACCGTTAATGTTTGCACTTCTTTCGGCTTTGCGCTTGCTGCATCATTATTGACACTGTCAGCTGATTTATTATTGCCGCACCCCGCTAATGTTAATGCTACAAGAACCCCGGCAGTTGCTAGTAATTTAAAACGTTTTTTCACGTTAAACCCTCCAATTGATATATTTGTTTTGTATCTACAAAAACTTCAAGTTGCTTGCCTTGTTCCAGTGGCACGGTTTCATAAAAGCTCCATTGCTTTCCTTCTACTTGTGCCTGTACTAAATATCGATCTCCAACAAACGTACTTTTCACAATCATCGCTTGTTTCGCTATAGTTCCAGGATACTGTTTTCTCGATACACCCTCTGGACGTACAATACAATTACCTTTATCAAACCAATTGACCTTGCCTATAAAATCCGCTACATAAGGTGTTGCTGGTGCATGATAAATCTCCTCTGGTGACCCAACCTGTGCAATTCTACCTGACTCCATCACAATAATTTGATTAGACATCGTCATTGCTTCCGTTTGATCATGTGTTACAAAAATAGCTTGGCAATCTAGTTCATGGATAATATGCAGTATTTCATCCTGCATTTTTTCTCTAAGTACTGCGTCTAACGCTGATAATGGTTCATCAAATAAAATCAACTTTGGATTCGTTGCCAGTGCCCGCGCAAGTGCTACCCGCTGTTGTTGACCACCCGACAATTGTCCAGGCTTGCGATTTTCATATCCCTCCATATTCACCAAACGCATAACATACGCTACCCGTTCTGGTATTTCCGCCTTTGGTACAATTCCTTTTAAACCAAATGCGATGTTCTGGAAAATGGTCATATGTGGCCACAGCGCGAAATCTTGAAAAACCATGGCGATATTGCGTTTATTTGGTTTAACATTTTTACGAAGCTTAGAAGAATACATGATTTTGTCATCGAATACAATTTCACCATTTGTTGGTTTCTCAAGACCAGCCAGTATTTTCAGTAATGTCGTTTTACCACAGCCCGATTGTCCCAATATTGTAATGAACTTACTGTTTAATTCCACATTAATGGGCCATAGCGCTTGCGCATGTCCATATTTTTTCTCTAAATTTGTAATTGAGATTTTCATTGTAGCCTCCTCGTCTATCTCTACTATAGTTTCCAGATATTTAGAAAATATTAACCTACTATTAATATGTCGTTAAAAAAAATCTAATAAACTAAAGTAAATGTAATAGTTTATCGAATTTACTTTAGGAGGCTAAAATGAATCATCTTAAATTACAGGCATTTTGCTTACTCGTCGATTTTAAAAAATTAGCTCCCGTCGCTAAAGAGCTAGGTATTACACCCCCCACTGTCTCCTTTCATATTCGCTCTATTGAAGAAGAATACGGTGTACGCTTGTTTCGGACAAATGCAGGTGGCTATCGTTTAACTGAGGCGGGAGAAGGGCTTTTTCACTACGCATGCCAAATAGTACAATTACAAAACGATATGGATCGCTTCATTGAAAATCTATTAGCAGGTCACGTTGGTTCCATTCGTTTAGGTGCAAGTGCACTACCTGCCCATATTTTTATGCCTGAAATTATTAACCAAATCTCCACAGCTTATCCAGACATCCGAATTTCCTTGGAAGTAAAAACAGCACCTGAAATTGAAAAAATGGTAGCCTTACAGGAGCTTGACTTTGGTTTAATAATGGAAACAAAGCAACAAAACCCAACCCTTTCCTATGAAACGATTGGCGAAGATTCGCTCGTTTTGGCTTTAAGCCCTAGTCACGAACTTGCAGCAAAAAAGGACATCGCACAATCAGATGTCCTTAAAAACAAAGTATTATTACACACTTCATCTAGTTCAACCAACCATTTTATTGAAAAATGGCTAAATCCATTTCAACCATCTTTTAATACAATTGAACTCGATTCTGTAAGTACGATTAAAAAAATGCTAACCTTTGGTAAAACAATTGCATTTCTGTCTGTTTCCCTTATTGAAGAAGAATTACAATCAGGCATATTAGTGAAGAAAGATTTACATGATATTGCACTCACTCGGAAAATTCAGCTTATATACCCTCAGTCCAGACTAGACAATAAGATTGATGGATTTGTCAAAAGAGCCATTTACGATTTAGCACGTAAAATTCAGTTATAATACCTTCATTTTAATCAATCAACTTGACTCACAGATACAAAATATCTGTGAGCTCTTCCTCCCCTGTATGCACAAAATAGCTTTAGAAGCGGCGGCTTATTACACACTCCTTCCCTTTTCAACAAACTCGTTAAAAATATTCGGCAATCTGACATAATTTCATAGCATGCATTAATAACATGGATAGAAGACATGTTGATTCCTATTGAAAGGAGGGATAACAACTTGCTTACCGAGTTACTCAATATAGATACGATTCAAATTGTTAACAAAGTAGCTAACTGGCAAGATGCTATATATGTCGCTTCATCGCCATTATTACGGCAAAACAAAATAGAAAAGCGCTATATCCAAGCAATGATACAATCCATCGAACAACACGGCCCATATGTCGTGCTTACACCTAAAGTAGCAATACCACATGCTCGTCCATCTGATGGAGTAAATGAATTATCGATGAGCTTATTAAATTTACAAAACCCTGTACTATTTGGAGCAGATAAGCCTGTATCACTAATTATCGTTTTAGCGGCTACTGATCATACAACGCATTTGCAAGCTCTTGTTGATTTAACACAAGTGTTACAAGAACCTAGTCAAATCGACAATATTATTGAATGCCAGCGTCCAGAATGCATTATGGAGAAAATAAAAAAATATGCTACAAAGGAGCAATTATGATGAGAATTTTAGTCGTTTGCGGAAACGGCTTAGGCAGTAGCTTCATTATGGAACTGAATGTAAAAAAAGCATTACTTGAACTCGGTAAAGAAGCAGAGGTAACTCATACAGATTTAACATCTGCAACGTCAGAGAAGGCAGATATTTATATCGGTGCAGGAGATATTGTAGATCATTTAGATAATGGTGTGAGAAAAATCGTTCGTATCGTCAATATGATGAGTATTCCAGAAATAAAATCAAAGCTTGAACTATTGCTTTAATTAAGTTTTTAAAATTGGATAGGATGAGGTGTTGGTATGTTAGATGTTATGATGAATGACATTTTAGGTACACCAGCGATACTAGTCGGCCTATTTGCTCTTGTCGGCTTACTAATCCAAAAAAAGTCCGCTTCAACTGTTCTTTCAGGTACTTTAAAAACAATTATGGGCTTTGTCATCTTAGGTGCAGGTGCAGCCGTTTTAATTGGTTCTTTAACTCACTTTAGTAAAATGTTTGATCATGCCTTTCAGGTTCAAGGGGTTATCCCAAACAATGAAGCCATTGTAGCTGTAGCGCAAACGACTTTTGGAACATCCACTGCCATGATTATGGTGTTCGGTATGATCATGAACTTATTGCTAGCGCGATTTACGCCTTTAAAATATATTTTTTTAACTGGTCATCATACATTATTTATGGCGTGTTTAATCGCGGCTTCGCTCTCGGTTGGTGGTATGAGTGGCATACCTCTTATTATTACCGGATCAATATTATTAGGTATTTGTATGGTTATTTTCCCTGCCATTTTACAACCTACTGTACGCCAAATCACAGGTAGTGATGATTTCGCAGTTGGTCATTTTGGAAGTATCGGCTACTATGTGTCCGCTAAAATTGGGCAGCTATTTGGCAACAAAGCTAAAACAACTGAAGCGATTAAAGTACCAAAATCACTAGGATTTTTACGAGATACATCCGTTGCCATTTCCTTAACAATGAGCATATTTTTTATTGTAGTGGCATTATTCGCAGGTCGCTCTTATATTGAAGCACAATTATCCGGTGGATCAAATTTCATCGTTTTTGCAATTATTCAAGCCATTACCTTTGCTGCTGGAGTTTATATTATCCTTGCAGGCGTGCGCATGCTAATTGCTGAAATAATTCCGGCATTTAAAGGAATTGCCGATAAGCTCGTACCAAACGCTAAGCCTGCATTAGATTGCCCGACGATTTTCCCATTTGCACCTAATGCAGTTATCATCGGCTTCCTCTTCAGTTTTTTAGCAGGTTTATTATCTATGTTTGCACTACCTTTAATTGGGCTGAAAGTCATTATACCAGGCCTCGTGCCTCACTTTTTCACTGGTGCAGCCGCAGGCGTTTTTGGAAATGCAACAGGTGGTCGAATCGGCTCGATGGCAGGTGCCTTTGCCAATGGTTTAATCATCAGCTTCATCCCTGCTATCCTACTTATCTTCATGGGGGATATCGGCTATGAAGGAACAACCTTTGGTGATTCTGACTTTGGCATTGTAGGCATTGTCATTATCAATATTTTAAAATTATTTGGTGCAGTGTAATAGTACCTCTCTATACAAAGAAGCCACGTTCTAAATATAAGAACGTGGCTTCTTTAACTATTAAATTGTCAGAATTGTTTGCGTGCCTGACACTTCAAAACAGACACTTCAAAACAGAAAACATTCGAATCATCACTATGAAAAATACGATTAATGACAATTCAAGCGGGCTGTCCCACCCTGCCCATATACAGAGTGCACATACAATTGTTAGTACAGCATGAATTTCTTCTCTTAATGCAAGTGGGGTTCTCCCTGCTAACAAATCTCGAATCATGCCACCGCCAACACCCGTAAACATCGACGCAATAATAATGATGCCAAGGTCGTGCTGTAAGCTTTTTGCTAACAATCCGCCCTGTATTGCGAACGAAGCTAGGCCAATTGAATCAAAGAAATAGCCCCAGCGGTTCCAGTGATGAATCCAATTCTTTTTGACAAATAAAATAGTCGTCAGCGTAGCTAAAACAACTAATAAAGAATGTCGATCCCATATATCTGACACAGGTATATCCAGTACAACGTTACGGATAATAGAACCACCATAAGACGTAGTAAGACCGAGCACGAATATACCAATAAAAGAATATTTGGCTTGTATCGCAACAAATGCTCCACTTATGGCGTATGCAATCATGCCAATGATGTGTAATACTGTCCATGTCACATGACCAACCCCCTTTTTTATATACAAAAAAGCCCGCCCATAAAATAGTTGCGCATTAAAAACGCAAGCTATTTTATGGCGGGCTAATATCATAGCAGTCATACCTACTAATTTATCCATCTCACCATATATCGTGAAAAATTTTATAGAGGCTGTGCAATATCCAAATGACACACCGACCATTAAATTTCCTAGTTAAAATTGTAATTGATTTTTATCATAAACTCAATATTAAATTTATGATAGCGTTTCATACATAACTTGCCCCATTTGAGAGATGTCATAATCTCCTAATGCAGCCACTTCAGATTGGAAATCAGGTGCATTTAAAATCTCCTTAACCGCATCCATTAGTGGTCGATTTTCAGGCGTTTTTAATAATACAATATCATAACGCTCTTTAACAACTGGAATAAAATCGACATGAATGAGCTTGGCGATTTTTTCAACTCCTATCCCTACATCTGCGTGTCCATTGGCGACAGCAGAAGCAACATCAAGATGGCTCATTTCTTCACGGGTATAGCCTTCAATAGTGGACGGTACAATATTATGAATACGCAATTGCTCATCTAACAAAGTGCGAGCACCTGAGCCTTTCTCACGGTTGATGAATGTAAATGACTTTGTGCGAAAATCTTCAAATGTACGGATTTGCAATGGATTTCCTTTTTGAACATAGAAACCTGCTCTACGAGATACTACATTAATGAGGACAAACGGATGGCTTACAAAGATTTTCTTTACATAAGGCGTATTATAATCTCCTGTATCTCCATCAAACATATGTAAGCTCGCAATATTACAGTCTCCATGATACAACGCCATCACACCATTAAAACTACCTTCATGTGAACGCAATACTTTCGTAGACTGCTTTTTCTCAATATATTTTGCTAAAAGATCTAATACTAAATCTTGTCCACTAATAATAATTTTTGAATAATTTTTAGTCGGAGTGGCTACGGATGTCAGTGGCGCACTTCCTGTTTTTCGTTTTTGTATATAGGCTTGCAAGTCAGCACGATCTACCCGCATTTGTCGTCCTACACGGAAGACCGGCAATTCTCCTTTTTTCACTAAATCATAAATCGTCAATTTCGAAACTTTTAATAATTGTGCAACCTCTTCAATCGTATAGGATTGTTCTTGTGACATGAAATTTCTCCTCCTATATGCCTCTATTTACATGGTAACGTATTTATAGCTTTATGAACATCTTGAAATTTTCTACCAATACTATCTTTCTTTTTCACTTATAACTGTTTATAATTTGTTATGTCTTGTTATAACGAGTTATAAAAGGAGTATTATCATAGTGAAAAAATTTTATAGTTTATTTGCGACACTAGCATTACTAGTTGGGCTCCTTGCAGCCTGTGGTAACCAAGAAAAAGAGGTGACAGCAAACGAACCCGTTGAATTAACGATTTCTGCGGCAGCTAGTTTACAGGATGCCTTAGAAGAACTTAAAACAACTTATGAAAAACAACACGATACGATCAAAATCCTCTATAACTTTGGTGGTTCTGGTGCATTACAGCAACAAATTTTACAGGGTGCTCCTGCAGATCTTTTCTTTTCAGCCGCGGAAGATAAATTCGATGCGCTTGTAGAAAAAGAAATGATTGATCAAAAGCTAGGAACGGATCTTTTAGCCAATGAATTAGTATTAATCGTTCCTAAAAATAATGAAAAACAAATCAAATCCTTTGATGATTTACAACAAGCAGGAAAAATCGCGCTTGGTACACCCGAAACGGTTCCTGCTGGGCAGTATGGCGTCGACACATTACGAAATATGCAACTTTGGGATTCACTCGTATCGAAAGTGGTGTATACAAAAGATGTCCGTCAAGTACTTACTTACACAGAAACAGAAAACGTAGATGCTGGAATGGTCTATAAAACAGATGCCCTTGTCTCCGATAAAGTTGATATCGTTGCGACTGCTGATGATGCTATGCATGCACCGATTATTTATCCTGTAGGCGTCTTAAAAGCTAGTAAGCATGCTCAACAAGCGGAAGATTTTTATCAATTTTTACAAAGTGACGAAGCAATGAATATTTTTAAAAAGTATGGGTTTAAAGGAGCTCACTAAAAATGAGTACCGATTTTTGGTCTCCACTTAAACTTTCAATTGAAATTGCCTTTGTTGCAGGAATTCTCGCTATTATAGCAGGGATTTTAATGGGGAGATGGATGGCAACCCATCATTTTAAAGGGAAGCTATTGCTAGAAACCGTGTTACTCTTACCTTTAGTATTACCTCCTACTGTAGTAGGTTTCCTGCTCATCGTTATTTTTGGGAAAAATAGTTTTTTTGGAAATCTAATCGTGTGGCTTTTCGATCAGCCAGTCATGTTCACATGGTGGGCGGCCGTAATCGCTTCTACGATTGTTGCCTTTCCATTAATGTATCAATCAGCTAAAACGGGCTTTGCCTCTGTTGACCGTGATATTGAAAATGCAGCACGTGTAGATGGGGCTAATGAATGGCAAGTCTTTCTTTATGTGTCCACACCCCTTGCTTTAAAAGCACTTGTATCTGGCGGGATTTTAAGCTTTACACGAGCTTTAGGCGAGTTTGGAGCGACATTAATGTTTGCGGGAAATATTCCAGGGAAAACACAAACAACACCGCTAGCTATTTATATGGCGATTGATTCTGGAAACATGACCCTTGCCTGGACATGGGTTTTGTGTATGATCGCTATTTCATTTCTTTTGCTTCTTAGTATCCATATCCTAAAAGTATAAGAGAAAAAGTGTTAGATTGACCGCAATCAATCTAGCACTTTTTTTGCTGTGCCGTTATTGTCCGCTACAGCGGATGCTTTCCTCACTCAGCACACCGTAAGACGCAACCCTCGCTTGCTCGCGGAGTACCCGCGTCTTATGTTCTGTGCGTAACTGCATGTCTTCTTTTATGTTACATAGCGAAATTTACTAACACCTTTAAAATTTTAACGTTTTATCCCGCTCACTTGACTTCATCCCCCACTGATAGGTGGGATAAAGGCGATTGTGTCGCCAAATTTGACAATTGTAGTATCCGTTGCAAATTCCTCATTTACTGCCGTCATGATTTGTTGTAATGATAGCTGTGGATAGTGCTCTTCCATCCAATCTTTCAAGTGAGCAACCGTCACATCTGATAGCTCTACAGTTAGCTTTGATTCACCAACCATTTCCTGTAGGTGTGCAAATAATAAGATGTTAATCACACTTTTCCTCCTCCTGAATAACTGGTTTCCCTTGTGGATAAGGGATATTTTCTAATTGATCACCAATCCATTCCGTCCCGTCTTCCCAATGTTCCTTTTTCCATATAGGAACAATTTGCTTAATTCGGTCAATCGCATATTCATTTGCCAAATATGCGATTTTACGATGTGGTGATGACACCGCAATTACGACAGCAATATCAGAAATAGCTAAATGACCTACACGATGGGTAATTGCTATTTTTGCTTCTGGCCACTGCTCTTGTATTTCCTTCTCAATCTGTTCAAACATTTTTATCGCCATTGCAGGATAGGCTTGATATTCCAAATGCAATGTTTTTTTACCATTTGTCATTTCACGCACGGTACCAATGAATAGTGTGATAGCTCCAGCATTTCGATTAAGTACTTTTTGTCTTACTTGCTCCACATCAATCGGTTTATCAATAATTTCAAACAACGCTGCTGTCATCGTTTCCCCTCATTTCTTTCAACAAAAATTCCATATATTGTGTTTCATCATGAATCGAATACGCCGGGATTGTTAAGGACGAATCGAGTGGATAGCTTGGCCAATAAATGACACAAATAATATTGGTTACTTGCTGTAGTAGCACTTGATCCTGTGCTGTTCTTAGAAGCACAGCCTTCGGATAATGTTCATTTTTATACCCTTCAATCAGAATGAGATCGATTGGAAAGGAAGCATAAATCGCTAGTATTTCAGCAAGTTGCCAGCTATTTTGGTGAATACTCATCCGTAAAGTCCCCTCACCCTCTACTGCTGTAATCATCGCACCCGCCTGCTCATGCCTACTACTATCTTTCGAAGTGTCGATCATTGGCACACCACCATGTCCGTGATGCTTAATAGTTCCTACTCGTAGCCCTTCATTTGTAGCTTGCTTAATTAATTGCTCCATCAGCGTCGTCTTTCCACTATCTTGATAGCCCACTATCTGTAAGATTTTTCGATGTTGTCCCAAGGCCACTCACTTCCTTGCAAATCTTCTAACAATAAGACTGCTACTGACATGTCCTTTTCATAGCCTCGTGAACCACCAGGTAGAACGATGAAAGCGTTGGCTGTCGCCAACGAAGAAACTGCGCTCGATTTATCAAAGCCAGATGGCACTGCAACTAGCTTACCTTCTTCATAATAGGCTTGTGCGCGCACAAAACGTGTAAAGGGATTTGGCTTTGTAAAATCCGCCCCTAAAATCGCTTGCACTCTACGTAAATGGGGTTGAGCATTACTATATGCAGTGCGAATAATCGGACGTACAAAAAGCTCAAAGCCAACGTAGCAGGCTGAAGGATTACCAGAAAGCCCAAACAATAATTTGTCCTCGCGAGCAGCTACCGTTGTCACACTACCTGGACGCATCGCTACTTTATTAAACAATACGTCGGCATGAATCGCCTCGTAAATGGCTGGTAAATAATCATAATCACCTACAGAAACGCCTCCCGTTGTAATTAAAATATCTACTTCCTGTAAGGCTTTTTCAACGTTATTAATACATAACTCAAGATCATCGCTAAACTTGCCATAATATTTTACTTCTGCTCCAGCCCGTTCAATTTGCGCCATCATCATATAGGCATTACTATTTCGAATTTTGCCTGGTTGTAAAGATTCGCCTGGCTCTAGTAATTCGCTACCTGTTGCAATGACACCAATAACCGTTTTACGATAAACAGGTACTTGGTCATAGCCAAAAGTAGCGAGTAATGCCATCACACCTGGGTTAATATATTGACCTTTTTCAATGAGAATAGTGCCTTGCTGTACATCTTCACCTTTATAGGAAATGTTTGTTCCTGCTTCAAAGGGTCTTTTAATCGTCATATACTTTTGTTGATCTTCTTCAAAAGTATGTGTTAATTCTAGCATGACCACTGCATCGCACCCTTGTGGTATAGGGGCTCCCGTCATAATGCGGACAGCTTGTAATTCGCCTACTACTTCGTTATAGACATAGCCTGCGCCAATTTCCCCAACGACCTGAAATTGAACTGGATGCTGCGAAGAGGCTTCTTTACTATCGACGGAACGAATGGCATAGCCATCATATGGTGAACGATCAAAAGCTGGTACATCATGATCTGCCCTAATAGATTCGGCTATAAATCGGCCATGGGCTTGTGATAACGACACAAGCTCTTTTTTTGCTTGAAAAGCATAATCCATTACACGATGAACGGCTTCTGCTACTGGAATTGCTTGTCTTTTTTCTAGCATTTCACACACTCCTTTAACCTAATAAACGATAGTAAATGGTTTTAGCTTTTTGTATATCTTGTACACCATGAATCACAACTCGCCCATCTTGGAAAATGACGATTCGGTAATCGTCAGACTGGCAAGAAAGCAAATAAGGATTTATCTGAATTTCACCAAAGGAGCGAAGTTGGTTTGCCAGCTGCTCGAATTGATAGTATATCGGCTTTGGCGGTCGAATTTGTATCGCATCTCGCCCACAAAGTATCTGTAATTTAGTTTGATTTTCATAGGATAAATAAGGATATGTTGGATGATTGCCACAAGATGGACAATCAGCCTGCCTTATTTTATCTACATTGATTTCATAGTGTTGATTTTGCCACACATCAAACGTTAAGTAGCTTTTTCTTAGTGCTTTCTCATCACCAACAAGCAATTTTAAAACTTCTGCCACTTGATAGGCAGCAACGATTTGGACCGTTGGGCTAATAATTCCTACCGTATCGCAAGTCATCCCAGTATGGGGCATCACTTTTAATAAACAATGCAAACAAGGTGTTTTGCCTGGTACAATCGTATAGGTCGAACCATAACTTCCAACACAAGAGCCGTACACCCAAGGAATACCATATTTTTGAGCAAGGTCATTCATTAGAAAGCGAACATCAAAATTATCGGTCGCATCGACTAACACATCTACATCCTTTAACAATGGTAGCAACGACTCTGTACAAGCATCCATAATGGCGGCATTGATTTCTACCTCTGCGTTAATTTGTTGGAGACGATTTTTAGCTGCAATGACTTTCGGCATTTTCTCTTGTGCATCTAGCTCTGTATACAATTGTTGTCTTTGTAAATTACTCCACTCTACATAATCACGGTCAATAAATGTTAGCTTGCCAATTCCCGCACGCACAAGCGCTTCAGCACTAGCACTCCCCAATGCACCCGCACCTATAATCAGGACATGTTTTTGTTGGATGGACACTTGCCCTGTTTGTCCGATAGGATTAAATAATTGTTGTCTAGAATATCTATTTTGCATAAGTATGTGGCCTTTCTTTCTCTGATTTTTCGTTTGACCTTTTCATTTATAGCATTATAATAAAGGCAATGTTTTTAAGTAAAACACGTTCGAAGGAGGTCTTTACTGTGCATCCCACACATCATCAGCAACCAATACACGTTGCTATTTTAACGGTCAGTGACACACGCACAAAGGCAGATGATCATGCTGGACAGCGTATTCAATCATTACTTCAAGAAGCTACATTTGACGTTGTGGACTATCAACTAACAAAGGATGAGCCAATGGATATCGCTAGCCATGTAAAAAAATGGAGCAGTGATCCAACAATTAATACCATTATCGTCACGGGCGGAACAGGTTTTACACCAAGAGACCAAACTTACGACACCATTTTGCCTCTTTTTGAAAAAGAAATGATGGGTTTTGGTGAATTGTTTCGAACACTCAGCTATGAAGAAATTGGCCCAAGAGCGATGTTTAGTCGTGCTACTGCTGGGAGTCTCCAACAAACAGCCATTTATGTTTTACCAGGTTCCACAAATGCGGTGACACTGGCTATGACGAAGCTCATATTACCTACTGTCAAACATTTTGTTGGTGAGTTGATTCGCTTATGAAAATTGCTGGTATTGTATTAGCTGGCGGTCAATCCTCTCGATATGGTAAACCTAAAATGTTTGAGATGTTTGCTGGGCAACCTTTATATAAGCATAGTCTCATAGCGTTGCAAAAAAATCAGCTATCCCCTCTCATCATTGCTACAAATGCGTACTTACAACATCAGTTTGAACAGGAAAACGTCCATTGGATCATCGAAAAGCAGCTACATCAAGGACCGCTTTTTGCCTTGCATCATATTATGACAGCCTATCCTGATGTGGAATGGTTCTTTGTCGTAGCAAGCGATATGCCTTATATGAATGCTGATTTTATCCAAAAAATGGTCACCCTCATTAATGACGATTATGATGCGATTGTTCCTTTGCAAGCGCTACGCGATCAACCATTAGCTGCATTATATCGCCGCACAGTTTTATCCAAGGCACAACAATTAACGGAACAAAACAAACGGAGTATGAAAGTGCTGTTAGCGCAACTACGAGTATGTTATGTCCCTTTTGATAATGATAACTCAACATTTATCAATATTAATGCACAGCAAGATTGGTCAAAAACAAATAAAAAGGAGTCTAACAATGAATAATTTTACACACTGGAACGACGAAGGTCGTCCTAAAATGGTTGATATTTCAGAAAAGGAAATTACGACACGTACTGCAATTGCTCGTAGTATTATAACTTTATCTGATGTTGTCTATGAAGCCATCCAACAAGGTGATATTAAAAAAGGTGATCCAACACAAGTTGCTCAAATTGCAGGGATTATGGGTGCAAAAAAAACCGCAGATATCATTCCCATGTGTCATCCCATCATGCTACAAGGCACAGATTTTCAATTTAACTATGAAAAGACAGAGAATGGCTATGAGCTCCATATCCAAGCTACGGTCAAATGTAGTGGGAAAACTGGTGTTGAAATGGAAGCCCTCACTGCTGTATCGATTGCTGCATTAACTTTTTATGATATGTGTAAAGCAGTTGATAAAACAATGGTCATTAAAGAAACCTATCTTGTTGAAAAAACTGGTGGAAAAAGTGGTACTTTTGTGCATAAATAAACAGAAAAATTCGGCATCATTTTGCCGATTTTTTCTGTTTATTATACTCTACCCTCCAATATGAGACATTTCAATTTTTGAATTTTTCCTTTTTGCCATTGTTTGTTCATTACGTTCATCTGAATAACGATCACCTCTAGTTTCCCATACCTTTGAAATACATTTTATGATGGCGGCATCATCTTGCCCTGATCGTAGCAGCTCTCTTAAATCCGTACCTTCTGTTGCAAATAAACAAGTATATAATGTTCCTTCTGCCGAGAGACGAGCACGTGAGCAACTGGAACAAAAAGAATCCGTAACAGACGAAATTACGCCAATCTCACCTTGTGCGTCCTGATATTGATAACGTGTTGCCACTTCCCCTTTGTAATTTGGTGCTGCTGGCTGTAACGGTGAAAATTGATGAATTTGCTCAATAATGTCCTTTTTGGACACAACGTCATCTAAGCGCCAACCATTTGAATTTCCTACATCCATATATTCAATAAAGCGTAAAATATGCTGTTTATCTTTAAAAAATCGTGCCATTGTTACGATATCTTGATCATTCTTTCCTTTTTGCACAACCATATTAATTTTCACTTGTAAACCCGCTTCTGCAGCCTTTTCAATTCCTTCTAACACGGTTAATACTTTGCCTCGACGACCATTCATCTCTGAAAAACGCTCATCATCAAGTGAATCGAGACTAATTGAAACGCGAGATAAGCCAGCTTGTGCTAATGGTTGTGCAAATTTTTTTAATAAAGAACCATTTGTAGTTAATGCAATATCTTCTACACCTTCGATACGGTGAATGCGCGCAATTAATTCAGGCAAATCACGACGAAGCAAGGGCTCTCCGCCTGTAATCCGCACCTTTTTCACATTTAAAGAAACAAAGATTTTTACTAATCGTTCAATCTCATCAAAAGTTAATATTTTATTAGACGGTAAAAATGCGTAATCTGGACCAAATACTTCAGCTGGCATACAATAGCGGCATCGAAAATTACAGCGATCTGTTACGGATATTCTTAAATCTCTTAAAGGTCTATTTAATTGGTCTTGTAGATCCGGCATTTAATCTCCTTCTTTCAGTGAATTCTGAGCAGGTAATAGGATGCGTTTTGGATGCGTATAAATATTCAGAGTATGTTGTCGGATAAATCCTACCGTCGTAATGCCAAGTTGCTCTGCTAATTGCAATGCTAATTCAGTCGGTGCTGATTTAGATAGCACAATTTCACAGCCTATTTTGGAGACTTTTAGCAAAATTTCCGACGATATCCGTCCGCTAAAGACGATGACTTTATCTTGCATACTGATGTTGTTACGCAGGCAATAGCCATAAATTTTATCTAAGGCATTATGACGTCCTATATCCATGCGACTTAAGACAATGCCATTGACATTACATAGTGCGGCATTATGCACACCACCCGTTTTCTTAAAAATGTTTGCACCCTCCTGCATCTCATGCATTAAACGGAAGCAATCCTCGGTCGTCATTTGCACATGAACATCTTCCATTTTTTTCGCTACTAATGCATCATTGGTAAAAACAAATCCTTGCCGACTCATGCCACAACAAGAGGTAATATAACGTTTATTTTGCGTCTGTTGGTAATAGGGATTGAGGTGTTTTGTTTTAATATGCACAAAGCCCTCTTTCTCTTGATGCCAGATTTCCTCAATATCCTCAAAGCTACGTATCACTCGTTCAGAAGCTAAGTAGCCAATGACCATATCTTCCACGTACTCTGGTGTACAAACCATCGTAACAAACTCTTGCTGATTAATTTTTACAGTCACAGCATATTCTGAGACGATTAAATCATCTATTTCTTTTACTTGCTGGCCTTCTACGCGCGTAATTTTCCTTGTTATTGCTCGATCCATAAGGCATCCCCTTTATACACTGATATTTTTTTCAAAAACAAAGACGGAAATCGCAAAATCCTCTTCAATTTTAATATCTGAAAATAAGTGCAGTAATTTGCTGCCTATCAATTCTTCCATCCCCTCGGGTGGTGATTGTGTATATAAATCCTGAATCATACTCGTCCTTGCAGCATGTACCATTTTTAGCCCTTCGGGTGTACTGGCAATAAATTTTTCCGTCGGTGTGATATTTCCGTATAAAGTGGATACAGCCATATTCTCGACAAAAACAGTATGAATACGCTCTGGCCCTTTTCCAAATACTTCTTTTCTTAACTTTCGAATCATATCATTAAATTCATGTATTTTTTTAGACATAGCAACGATTCTCCCATCGTAAATAAACTTTTTTAGGCAAATTGATATGAGGTCACCCTTACAGTTTGTTAATGATATAGCAACTTGAAAAAAATTAAAAGAGATAATATTTTTTGATAATCATTCTCATTTAATAAATTTTATGATTAATATTGTTCATTTTGAAGGATAAGTCTATAATAATACATATCACAAATGGAATTGATTTATTTTAATCCCTATCTCACGATGTTGCATAGTGTTTTTAATATTTGAATTCTATTGTTATTAAAAATAAAAGTAGATTGAGTTTTTAGCAAGGCCTGCTAAGAATTTTATCCACCATGAATTATTAGCATGTTTTGGACATGTAATTTCATGGTGGATTTTTTTATTTTTCAAAAAACCGAGACATGGATAACTTGTTATATTCTAGAATTTACACCTATTTCAAGGTAGATTAAAGAACAATAGGGAATTACAATAATAACAAGACAATCGCTTTAAAATAACCAACTCGATTTGTTATTCCCTTTTGTCTTTAGCCGTAACAAGTTGTCCTATATGTCTCAAAGTGAATAGGAGGAAGTTACCTTGACTCAAATTAATATTAATGGCGCTCCATATGATGTAAAAGAAGGAGCTACAATCCTTGATACCATTAATCAACATGCCATTCCTCATCCTCAGATTTGTCATGTGCCAGCTGTAGACCCAATTGAAACATGTGATACTTGTATCGTGGAAGTGAATGGCCAATTAGTTCGTTCCTGCTCCACAAAGGCAGTAGACGGCATGAATATTTTATTAACTTCTGACAAAGCAAAAGCTGCACAAACTGAAGCAATGGACCGTCTACTCGAAAATCATTTACTGTACTGTACAGTATGTGATAATAACAATGGAAATTGTACATTACACAACACAGCCGAATTAATGGAAATCGAACATCAAAAATATCCGTACACGCCCAAAGTTGAACCACATGAAGTGGACATGTCGCATCCATTTTACCGATATGATCCTAACCAATGCATTGCATGTGGGCAATGTGTAGAAGTTTGCCAAAATTTACAGGTAAACGAAACATTATCACTCGATTGGGAAGCAGAAAGACCACGTGTAATTTGGGATAAAGGCGCTGCCATCAATGATTCTTCCTGTGTAAGTTGCGGTCAATGTGTAACCGTTTGCCCATGTAACGCCTTAATGGAAAAATCCATGCTTGGAGAGGCTGGATTTATGACTGGTTTAAAACAGGATATGTTAGATCCAATGATCAGTTTGATTAAGGAAGTTGAACCAGGATATAGCGGTATTTTTGCCGTTTCCGAAGTGGAAGCAGCTATGCGTAGTAAACGCACTAAAAAAACGAAAACAGTATGTACGTTCTGTGGTGTAGGTTGTTCATTCGAAGTTTGGACAAAAGACCGAAAAATTTTAAAAGTACAGCCTTCCGATGGTCCAGTAAATGCGATTTCGACTTGTGTCAAAGGGAAATTTGGCTGGGATTTCGTCAATTCTGAAGAACGTATTACAAAACCTCTTATACGTAAAAATGATGAGTTTGTTGAATCATCATGGGATGAAGCACTGGATCTAATTGCAACAAAACTTGGTGGTATTCAACAACAATATGGTCCTGGTTCTGTCGGCTTTATCTCTTCTTCTAAAATTACAAATGAAGAAAATTACTTAATTCAAAAAATGGCACGTCAGTTATTTGAAACAAATGACGTCGATAATTGTTCTCGATATTGTCAATCTCCTGCTACTGATGGTTTATTACGTACAGTAGGTTTAGGTGGTGACGCTGGTACGATTAAAGATATTGCCAAAGCTGGTCTTGTTATTATTGTTGGTGCTAACCCTGCTGAAGGTCATCCCGTTTTAGCAACGCGTGTGAAACGTGCACATAAATTACATGGTCAGAAATTAATCGTTGCCGATATACGTAAACATGAAATGGCTGAGCGTTCAGATATCTTTATGCGTCCGAAACAAGGGACTGACCAAGTTTGGTTAATGGCAGTTACCAAATATATCATAGATCAAGGATGGCATGATGAAGCCTTTATTCAAGAAAATGTCCTTCATTTTGATGATTTCAGACAAGTGCTTGAAACATATACACTTGATTATGCACAAGAAATGACTGGTATTACGAAAGAAACATTGATTGAAGTTGCTGAGATGATCCGTGATGCAGACGGTACATGTGTTCTTTGGGGCATGGGTGTAACGCAAAATACTGGAGGTTCATACACATCAGCTGCTGTTTCAAATTTACTATTATCAACTGGTAACTATCGCCGTCCCGGTGCTGGAGCCTACCCTCTCCGCGGTCATAACAATGTTCAAGGTGCTTGTGATATGGGAACATTACCAAATCTATTACCAGGCTATCAAAAAGTGACAGATGATGAGGCACGTGCAAAATTCGAAAAAGCTTATGGTGTTCCTATTCAGTCCCAACCAGGTCGAACTAATATGCAAATGTTAGATGCCATTATGGAAGGTAAAATGAAAGCGATGTATTTAGTGGGCGAAGATATGGCACTTGTTGACTGTAATGCCAACCATGTAGATGAGGTTCTTTCACAAATAGAATTTTTTGTGGTACAGGATTGTTTCCTATCACGTACAGCACAATATGCAGATGTTATTTTACCAGCTGCCCCTTCCCTTGAAAAAGAAGGTACATTCACAAATACAGAACGTCGCGTTCAGCGTCTATATCAAGTTTTACCAACACTTGGTGAATCAAAAGCAGATTGGGAAATCCTTCAAGCTGTGGCACGTCGATTAGGAGCAGATTGGCATTATGATCATCCAAGTGATATTTTTGATGAAATGGCGAGCCTTTCTCCCCTATTCTCTCAAGCCAACTATGATGTCTTAGAAGGCTGGGGTAGTTTCTGTTGGGGTAGCCACGATGGAAAAGATACACCGTTATTATATGAAGACGGCTTTAACTTCCCTGATAAAAAAGCTCGTTTTGCTTTGAATGATTGGGTACAACCAGTTGAATTTGAGGCACAATACGATTGTCATATTAACAATGGTCGTATGCTTGAACACTTCCACGAAGGAAATCTAACAAATAAATCGAAAGGTATTCAATCAAAGGTACCTGAAATTTTCGTTGAAGTCTCACCAGAATTGGCAAAAGAGCGAGGCATTGAAGATGGGGCTCTACTCCGTTTAGTATCTCCATATGGCGCATTAAAGCTAAATGCCCTTGTTACAGATCGCGTACAAGGAAATGAATTATTTTTACCAATGAACTCTGTTAGCAAAGATTCAGCTATCAACTTCTTAACTGGTCCTGCAGCAGATATTAATACATCAACACCAGCTTATAAACAAACAAAAGTACGAGTAGAAGTGCTAAAAGCAAAAGGCAAAACACCACTTCCTCGTACTAACCCTCGCTATAAAAAGCGTCATCCTCAAAATGGTGTTGAGGTACAACGAAAATGGAATCGTCCTGGCTACGTTCACTTAACAACCATAAACGAAAGAGAGTGAGAGTGAGAGCATGGCTGCACCCATTACAAATATTAAAAAACAACAAATAACAGAAGAACAGCTAAAGGAACAAAAATTAGACAATCTTAAACAACTGCTATCTGATCAAGAAGAAGCGGTCAATCAAGTGTTGCGTATTATGGCTGAATTAAATGATATCGGTGCATTAGAAGCAGCCATGAAACTACTAGAAGCCAAAGAAGAAGTCGCCCATGTTGCACTTGGACAATTAACACGTAAACCTGTAACCAATATCATTAATAATTTAATGGGGGTTGCGGGAGCATTGACGGAGCTAAGTCCTGAAACAACGACTAAGCTGATTGACGGCTTAAATTCAGGTGTAGAGGAAGCCAACAAAGCACTCGAATCCGACGAAAAAGTAAGTGCCTTTAAGCTTGTAAAAATGTTAAATGATCCAGATGTCAATCGTGCGCTCAATTTTGGTGTCCATTTCTTAAAGGGACTTGGCAAAGGTTTAAAAGAATAAGGTGGTTCTGATATGTTAGTACAAAAAGATGTAATTAACGCATTACAACAAGTTCAAGATCCTGAGCTTCATCAGAGTATCGTCACATTGAATATGGTGCGCAATATTCATATAAACGACACACATCTATCACTGGATATTATTTTAACGATACCGGGATGTCCGTTAAAGGCGAAAATCCAGCAAGATGTGGAGGAGGCATTACAAGCGATTGGTGCCTCCAGTGTTGCCATTACCTTTGGCGCGATGACAGATCAGGAACGTCGTGCATTAACCGCCTCTCTACAAGAAAAAAATGTTGATGCACAAGGAATGCCACACATGTTGCAGCTTAATTCTGGTGTGCAATTCATTGCCATCACAAGTGGCAAAGGCGGAGTTGGAAAATCGACTGTTACGATTAATTTAGCGGTCGCTCTTGCCCGTCTTGGTAAACGTGTAGGCATACTTGATGCTGATATTTATGGCTTTAGTATTCCTGCTATGATGAACATTGACCAAAAGCCTACTATGCTTGATCAAACAGCGATTCCAATTGAACGTCATGGGGTTAAATTGATGTCGATGGGCTTTTTCACGGATGGTAATCAGCCTGTTATGTGGCGTGGTCCTATGCTCAACAAATGGATTCGCAATTTCCTTGTCAATACGTTATGGGGCGATTTGGACTATCTCTTGATTGATTTACCTCCAGGAACTGGAGATGTGGCCATTGATATGGCAGCGATGATTCCTCAAGCACAAGAAATCATCGTGACCACACCGCATCTTGCCGCGTCTCATGTCGCATCCCGTGCAGGCTTGATGGCACAACATACGAAGCATACTATTCTTGGTGTAGTAGAGAATATGGCTTATTTTGCAGGGGCAGACGGTCAAAAAAACTATCTCTTTGGTCAAGGTGGAGCCGAACACTTGGCAGATTTACTGCAAACCCAAGTAATAGCTCATATTCCGTTCGCCCAGCCTGAAGAAAATACAGGCTCCTCAGTATATGATGAAGAAACAATCATCGGCGAAATATTTACTCAGCTAGCAGAAGATTTACTATATTCTTAAACAAAAATCCCTTGATTTGCTTTTACACAAATCAAGGGATTTTTTCTGTCACAAATAGCCTGCCTTTTTTAATACTTGCATGAAATAAAATCGATACGTATTTTGCACGAATGTATCTAAAGGTAGCCCTACATTCACCTGATATTTCGTAAAAATAAAATAAAACCGTTTATCCCATTTTAAACGTAATAACGCTCCTGCATCTTCACCATACTTCGCTGTAAATTCCACAATTAAAGGCTCAATCATCTCATAACAATAGTCTTTTAAATTAGCTAGTGCTTCAATATCTTTATCCCTTTGAAAGCGAATAATCCAATCCACTAATTGCTCATTCATATCCGAACGTCATCCTTTTATATAGAGTTTCTTCCTATTTAATAATACTCTTTTTTTAAGGAGCCGAAAAGTGAACTATTGAATTATCAGAATTGTTTGGGTGACTGGCACTATATTGGGGTTGCGAAAATTTGTTTTTCTTCTGGGTCCCATAAAACAATTCCAACATCTTGTTTTTGATCGATAATACGAATTGTAACAGGAACATAGTCAAATAAAATAGAATTTAATTTTGTACTAATAAACTGCAAAAGACCAATCAATTCCGTATCATTTATTAAAGGTGTATGTACCTCTATTTTAATATCTGCTAATTTTCCGTCTTCATATCGTAGCTTTCCAAATGCTTTAGGATTTAAATGTTTGAAATTCTTTTGTATTTCTTCCTTAAAACTTAATAATTTATTATATGTATCTTGATCCAAACTATATAAGGCATCGGAAGGGAACGTGTAATCTTTCTTATCTATCTCAGTCCATTTATCTATTCTATCCTTGCTCTCCGCAATAAAGGTGTCTGCTAAGAAAACGCCTGGAAGTATATCATTTTTATTGGATTCTTGATACAACGTTAAATAGATTGGAACATTTGGCATTGCTTCATTTTTCCTTATATCTTTCACTATTGTTTCAGCAATTTTTTTACCATAATTACCTACATCATTTACATCATCGTCATTATTATCAACTTTCACTTGGTCAGTATAAATCAAGCCTTTGTCATCAGATACCCGTATGTCATAATATTCATTTAACGATATCGCTAATGATATCCCTTCTATTTTTCCACTTTTTTTGTTAATGTAATTTTGTTCTAACACATGTGATAAAATGAGCGGATTCGCTTTTTCATCCTCTAAAACATTACCAGTACTATTTTCTATTGGTGGATTTAAACCTAAGCCTTCTTCAGTTTTTCTAGCTAACCATTGATTAATCATATTTTTATCTAAATATTGGCCTTCCTGCATATAAAAACTATTTGGTGAAAAATAATTTACTGATAAATTCATTAACCCCTTCTCAATCTCATTAATATTTAAAGTATTATTCATATTACTAACAATTAATCCTCGCGCAACATTCAATTTAGCAGGTTGTTGAATTTCGAATGTTTCCTTTTTCTGAATTGAAGATATATACATTTTTTCTTTATTATTATCGTCTTCATTATCACTACAAGCAGCTAAAAAAAATAAAGGTGATATCAATAATAGTGCACTTTTTCTTATACCCATGTCTATAATGCTCCTTTCTTGTTGTGATACTATGAAAATCTTTCACTACTATCGTCATACCTTATATTACCATAAGTTCTATTAACATTTATATTAAAGACTTTTTATATTGCAAACACTGTTTGTTATTTAAAGAAGGTGCAAAACCTCCAGCTTCTAAAAATAAAACAATCGTTTTACTGTTATTTAAAGTTCATTTTTTACCAAAATAGAGTTTAATCTACATACAATAAAACCTATAAAAACACAGGGTTTTTGCATTAACTCTCACTCATATTGGCTTTTGAATAATGTACTGTTCCTTGAACATTATTCAAAGAATCTTTAGTCAAATCAATTGCCATCAATACTTCATCTGGCACTTCAAAAGGTGCTTTTATATTCCATAAACTTGCCTTTTTAAATCCAAATTTCAGATAATAATCTTTGTGCCCTAAAACGATTACTGACTGAAAACCAAGCTTTTTTGCACGTTTTAAAGCCGCATTAATTAGTTGACGGAGCACGTGCTAATGAATCTACAGATTGATTAGAGACGACGACAATTATGTTGTTAGTTAAAAGAATATGACCAACAATTTCATTCGTTTTCTTATCTAACTAAATAAGTAACTGCGAAATTGTGTGTAAATTGTTTGGGTGTCTGGCACTCCTACAAAAAAAATTAAGTTCGGTACGGTACCGAACTTAATCTTTACGAACTTATTTTGTTCCGCTTGCTCCAAATCCAGAAGCGCCACGAACAGTTTGAGATAATTCATTTACTTCTAGAAGTTGAATAGAAGGGACAATCTGGATTACCATTTGTGCAATGCGCATTGATTTCTCAACGATAAATGTTTCTTTACCATGATTAATTAAAATAACGCCAATTTCCCCTCTGTAGCCTTCATCAATTGTACCAGGACTATTGAGAACTGTTACACTATGTTTTAATGCTAGTCCACTTCTTGGACGAATTTGCGCTTCTGTCCCTTTTGGTAATTCAATTTGTAAGCCTGTTTTTATTAATTTTGCTTCTCCCGAAGGAATTTCTACTGCTTCTATTGAATAAAGATCCATTCCAGCGTCACCTGGATTAGCTTGCAAAGGTAGCAATGCATCAGCATGAATTCTTTTGATTTTTACGTCTAAGTTCATTATTTTCATCCTTAACGATTAAATTTAAATGTATCATCTGTAATTGGCGCTACTTTTGCTTTTGCGTAAGTAGAACCCTTTTGTGAAAAGAAGTCATATGTTGAACCTTCATTGCGAATACCATTCATAACGATAGGATTAACTTCTTCTTCTGGGAACATTGGGTCAAATCCAACATTCATTAACGCTTTATTCGCATTATAGCGAACGTAAGCTTTTACTTCAGGCGATAAACCTGTTTCAGCATAAATATCCTCTGTATAATTCATTTCATTTTGATATAAATCCAGCAATAATTCATAACCCCATAATGTTAGCTCTTCTTGCTTTTCCTTAGAAAATTGCTTATATAAATTTTGAGCAAAGAAGCCTACTGCCACACCGTGGATGGATTCATCGCGTAAAATAAGGGAAATAATTTCTGCACTATTGCGAAGAAAGCCTTGCCCACCTAAGTACAATGGATAGAAGAAGCCAGAGTAGAAAAGGAAAGATTCTAGCATAACGGATGAGAACATCGCTTTCCACAAACTTTCAGAATCCCCTTCTTCAATACTATTATAAATATCTGCAATTTTATTAGCCTTATATTGTAGATATTCATTTTTCTTTACCCATTCAAATAGCGCGTCAATTTCTTCATTTGTACAAAGCGTTGTGAATATATATGAGTAGGATTTTGCATGTATCGCTTCAAATGCATCAAATACAGTAAGAACAGCCTTTTCTTGAAGATCTGTTGTAAAAGCAGCAACACGGTTCATCCCAATATTAGTTTGAACTGTATCAAGTAATGTTAAGCCTGCAAATACTTTCTTATACGTATCTTGGTGCTCGAAATTTTTCCACTGTTGGATATCCTTACTTACAGCAATTTCTTCTGGAAACCAAATTTGTTTCCATTGTTGATCCCAAAATACTTGTGCTAGTTCACTCGTTGACTTATTCCAATTGACCGCTTCGTAAATTATATTTGACATGCGACACACTCCTCTAAGCTTTGCAGACGTTGACGGACATAATAAACAGACTTAATCCCTTTTACCCAAGCATAAATATAAATTTTAGCCAACTGCTCCGTTGTCCAGTTATCAGTTACATACAGCGTCATCGAAATACCTTGGTCTACATGTTTTTGAGATGCTGCATATAAATCGATTAAATCATATGGATTCACATCATATGCTTCAACATATAAATGACTGTTATCATTTGTTAAATGTGGCATTGGATAAATTGTTCGACTATCCGCATAATCACGTACCTCTACGCGCTCCGTACTTGGTGCAATCGATGCTGTACAGCTACGAATATATGAAATACTACCAGTTGGTGCAATAGCTAGACGATAAGAATGGAACAAACCATATTGCATAACATCCTGCTTTAATGTTTCCCACATTTTTGATGTCACGATTGGAATATTTCCTAGTGCTTTTAAGACAACAGGTGAGAGCTCTACTTCGATTTTATTTACATATTGATCAAAATAAATGCCTGAAGCATAATCACTATCCTCAAAACGGTAGAAAGTTTCGCCTCTTTCCTTAGCAATCTCCATAGATGATTTAAGTGAATAATAGTTCATCGCTTCCATAAAGCTATCCATAAAATCAATCGAATCCTTTGAACCATACATGATTCCTTCTGTAACAAGGTGACCATGCAAATTCATACAACCAAGCCCTACCGAATGCATTAGCTTATTTGCTTTAGCTACAGGCGGTACATTCGTGATGTTCGTCATTTGCGACACATTCGTTAATAAATGCATTGCTGTATCAACTAATGTTCCAAAATCACTTACTTTACTTGCGGCATGAATATCAATTGAACCTAGGTTACACGATACATCCAGCCCGTATTCATTTGGTTCATTTTGGTCAGAAATTATACTTGTTTCCTGTACTTGTAGAATTTCTGTACATAGGTTCGACATTTTTACACGACCTATATTTTTGAGTGGGTGTACATCGTTGACATTATCATCAAAAATTTCGAAAGGATAGCCTGATTCAAATTGTGCTTTTTTCACTTCTGTATAAAGTCTACGCGCATTCAAACGTTTAATCTTACGGATATTCGGGTTATCTAGTAACTCGTAATACATCTCAGTAATTGAGATTTCAGACATCCGTTTA
Organism: Lysinibacillus sp. NPDC093210; assembly: GCF_044753985.1. Taxonomy (NCBI): domain Bacteria; kingdom Bacillati; phylum Bacillota; class Bacilli; order Caryophanales; family Bacillaceae; genus Lysinibacillus; species Lysinibacillus sp. NPDC093210. The sequence goes on from NZ_JBIVOE010000001.1 coordinate 610,537, forward strand.
CCATATTCTTTATAAATATCATATGGACTAAACAACACAATATCTTTATCACGTTTCATAAGTTCAAAGAAAATACTTGGAATAATAATACCTGTTGATAGCGTTGCAAGACGGATTTTATCATCCGCATTTGGCTTTTTCGATGAAATAAAATTTTCTATATCTGCGTGAAAAATATTTAGATAGACAACGCCAGAGCCGTTTCGTTGTCCAAGCTGATTCGAATAGCTAAAAGAATTTTCTAAAAGTTTAGCAACCGGGATAACACCACTTGCACGATTTAAAATTTCTTTAATTGGGTCACCTAATGGACGTAAATCTGTTAAGTTTACCCCCACTCCACCGCCAAGGCGTGATAGCTCCAAACAATAACCAATATTTTCAGCAATACTATTCATTGAATCGTCCATTGATAGTTTAAAGCAGCTCACTAATTCGCCACGTGCTTTTTTCCCACTATTTAAAGCGGTTGGCGTGGCTGGTTGGTACGCTTCCATCATTGCCTCAACCGAACGTTCTGCTAAGACAGTGTTCCCTTGTGCTAAATATAAAGCAATAATAACAATACGATCCTCATATTTTTCTAAAATTTCTTCTCCGTCACGACTTTTCATTGCGTAGCTATCATAAAATTTACTCGCACTCATAAAAGAAGGGAAGCGGAAATTGTAATCGTATGCTTTTTTGTATAGATGTTTAATAAAATCTATATCATACATGTCGATAAATTGTTTCTCATAGTAACCCTCTTCAACTAAATAGCGAATCTTTTCTTCAATATCAATAAAATAACGTAGACGTACATTTACATATTCTAAAAAATAACGGCGTGTTGCTTCACGGTCCTTTTCAAGCTCTAATTGACCTGTCGTGCTATAGCGATTAAGCACCTCATTATTAAGCTTTAAATATGTTTTCATCCCTTCACCCTCGTTTCATAAAACATTTGTATAACATCATAATCAGCCTGATATCCACGTAAATCTAATTTACATACTAGCGGGACCTGATAGGCTTCTGCAATTTTCTCACCAGCTCCGCCAAATACATGGTGCCCAAAGTTACTATTACCACTAACAGCTACTCCCTTGCAAAATTCCCTGTTTTGCTCTAAAAAGCGGGCTACTTTTGCAGGAATATCACCTAAGCCGTCTGTGTATGTTATTAAAAGATAGGGCTCAGTCAACAATAATCCATCATATATTTCAATTGATTCTCCATCTAATTTAGTAACAATACTTCGCACATTACCTGTACGACTGGCATAAACGATCATATTGCAATCATCTCAATTTGAGAAACGATTTCTTTAACATCTCCTATAAATGTGTCATTTACTTCAAGAACAGGCACACTTAAAAAGCCTGCGTCCATAATTTTTTGCTTTGCTTGTTCGTCATGATCAATATTCACAATTTCTGCCTCAAGTCCTGCACGTTGTAATTCCGATTTGACCCAAAGACATTTTGGGCATATAGTTTTAGTATAAAGTTTCATTTTAAATTCCCTCTTTTCATAATATAAAAAGGCTATCTCTCGGGAGAGACAGCCTAAGTTAGAAACGTAAAAAAGCAAAATAATAGTCACGTCCCCATTTCTTATTCCCCGAAGAAAGGTTGATTTGTTTTATTATAGGCAGGTCTCCTGGCTTTGCTTCATTCTCTGATATCCTTCCCATACCAATGCACAGTGGATTAAATCATCGTCAGCTTAACAGTTGCGGGGACAGCGTCGGATATACCGAACTTCCCTATTAAACTACATATAGTAGTACCTACATAAAACGAACACAATATATTGTTATTGAACACAATTAAGTGTACCATCCTTCTAGTAAAAAGTAAATCCAGAAAAGTGAATTCTTTATAGTGTAACTTTTCATTATATTCTTTAGGAAGAACAAACTGTTAATAAATGAAAACGACTAGCTAGTTAAGCACCATAAACAATATAGTCAGTAGTTCCAAAGAATTATAGCTTGTTTTTCATGGAGATTTTTCATAGAATCGCAAGGAATTATTATGCTACCTACTGCAGCCTATTTTAAACTGAAGATGAAATTTAATATAAACTTCTTAATATAAGTTTATATCTGTTAAACCATTTTAGCCACTATCGTAAGCCCTATTACTACCATACATTTCTTTTACTTTATTCAGAAAAAAGATATTAAATTGAATCTGCCATTTGTTAGATTTCATTTATAATAATTTTGTAGCAATCCAACCTGTCTTTGTTCTTCTATACTCGTTTGCTTTTCTGATTAAAAACGAATAGCCATCTGACATCAATGAAAACTCGACATCAGATGGCAATATAATTTAAGAATGTCTACATGTAAAGGTACCAACTAGCTCAGTTATGAGCTGGAATAAATGATTCGACAATTGCAGCTAAAGCTTGAATGGTATCATAGCTATCACCTGGAAACTCCGATTGAGCAAACTCAACTTGAAGTTCCTCACACAATCTATGACATTCATATCCGACTTCAAAATAGGACTCAATATCCGCTGATAGCGAAAGAAGTTCACATGTGACGAAGCCTTGCGCTCCTTCTTCATGTAGTGTATTTATACAATCTTTTACATTAGGACCTAGCCAGTCACCTTTCCCATGACCACTTCGATATGTAATATGCCAGTTATCAATTTGAACTGTTTTTGAAATGGCTTCGGCTAATTCAGAAAACTGGCGTACGTAGTTTTCGTTTTTTTCGGGATCAATTGGCTGACTATGGACTGTATATAAAACATGCGTCTGTGCTCGTTTTTCAACAGGAATCCATTCAAATGCACGTTGAACACGATCTTTATATACAGCAAGTAATTCATCATTTAAATGCCAATTTTTCGCATGAATGACCTTAACGTCATGAGAAGCTAATAACGAACTAACTTCATCATGAAACGCAGCAGCACCTGTAGACATAATCGGATTCACAGGTAGCGTAATAAAAGTTGTGATCCCATCTGCAAGCATTGTGTTAACAACATCCGGAATATAAGGTTCTGTATGTTTGTATGCGTTATATACTTTTACAGGCTGTGTTAAGCGATGCTGTAAAGCATGCTCCAGCCCTTTAGCAATACGTCCCGTATTTGCTGCTAATGGATCAATACCACCTAATTTTTTAAATTGTGCCGTAACGTTTTCAATCACATGAGGTGGTGGTGTTTTACCTTTCATTATATGTGTAAAATAAGGTGTTACATCGTCTAAAGATTTTGGGGCGCCATAAGCGTAATAAATTATACCAATCATATTTAAAATCTCCTTTTCTTCATTATAATAAGTTAATTTTTATGTGTGTTGTAGTTGCTGCATATTTCTATCACAAACATGGGCTACCATCATTTACAGGGACTTGAGCACAATTTTAACGGCGTAAAGATTGGATTTCCATCTTGCATATAAATTTCAGCATCAATTTCAAAAATTGTTTGAAACATTTCTTTACATAATACACAATGTGGTGAATCGTCGTAATGTATTTTTCCTTTCTTTAGGACAATCAGACGTTCGCTATTTTGTGCAGCTTGGTTAATATCATGTAACACCATGATAACGGTCATATTGTATTTATGATTTAACTCTTTTACAAGCTCCATCACTTCTAATTGGTGTGCAATATCTAGATATGTTGTTGGCTCATCTAGCAACAACACTTTAGGATGCTGTGCTACAGTCATTGCAATCCAAGCACGTTGCCGTTCACCTCCAGACATCGAAGGTAGTACCCGATTTTGCAAGTCTTGCAATCCAGTTACATCAATCGCCCAATCGACGATTTCTTTATCCTCTTTTGACAGGACCGTCTTCCCTCCGCTATGCGGATGACGCCCAAACTCCACTAACTCGCGCACTGTTAAATCTAATTGATGACTATTCATTTGCGGGAGCATCGTTAGTGTTTTAGCCACTTCTTTCGACTTCATTTCATGAATGTTTCGTTCATCCAAAAATACTGTACCATTATTCGGTTTTAAAAGACGTGAAATCACACGTAATAATGTTGATTTCCCCGAGCCATTCGGACCTATTAAACTAACAATTTCTCCTTCATTGATCTTCAAGGTAATATCATCTAACTGGAACTTGGTGAACTCATGTTGATATTGAATGTGCTCAGTTCGTAGCAATGGAATTCCCCTTTCTATGAATTAAATAAAGGAAATACGGCCCACCAATGAATGCTAGTAAAATGCCAACAGGAAACTCAATAGGATCAAATACTGTTCTCGCAATTGTATCAGCGAAAACAACAAGTAAGCCACCAGCTAGAGCTGAAGTAGGTAGTAAATACTTATGATCTCCACCGATAATTAGTCGTAAAATATGCGGTACAACCAAACCTACAAACCCAATTAATCCGGCAACACTTACTGCTATCCCTGCTAATAACGTACTTAATGCAATTAAAAAGAATCGACTTCGTTCAACATTGTGCCCTAAAAGGCTTGCCATTTCATCTCCTAGACGCATAATACGAATATGTTTAATTGCATAAATTGATAATATAATTGCTACAAGAACATAGTAAATAATCATGTTAAATTGCACCCATCCAACACCTGTCAAACCACCAGACAACCATGGTAGGACGGATTGTACACGATCGCTATACAAAATCATTAGTGCATTTGTTCCTGCACCACAAAGGGCATTAATGGCTACCCCTACTAAAATAATTCGCATTGGGGATGTACCACCCTTTTTCACCGATAAAGAATACACGATCATTGCGGCGACAAAAGCACCTAAAAAAGCTGCAATAGGTAAATATATAATATAGCCAGGAAAAACAACCATTACTGCCACCGCCATAATTCCAGCGCCGGAAGTAATTCCAATAACCCCTGGATCAGCTAATGGATTTTGCATGACACCTTGTAAAATCGAACCTGCAATAGCCAAACAAACGCCTATAATCATACCCGTTAGTATACGGGGCATACGGATTTCCCACACGATTCGTCTTGCCATCGTATCTTCCGAACTAAAAATCCCATTAAACACTTCACTTACCGAAAACGAAACTTGCCCGATCATAAGGCTACCAACACTTACTATGACCAAAAGGATTGGTAATATAATTAATGCCATTCTTCGTTTTTTAGCAAGAGGGTGTGCATATTTTTCCTCTTCTATTATCATCGCAATTTCCCCACTATAAAAAATGATTAAGCTGCTTCTTCAGCTGTCTTTAAAGCGTCTCGCATATAGTCAATGGCTTCTATGACTTGTGTGCCTGGATTGTCAAACAAATCTGCAGGTAAAATGATAATCTGATTATTTTTCACTGCATCTAAATTTTTCCAGGCAGCATTTTCTTTCAATTGTTTTTCAAATCCTTCTTTTACTGTCGCTGGGTTCGCGTGCGTAATCAGCATAATTACTTTTGGGTTACGTTCAACAATTTTCTCAACACTTAAATTCGCGTAAGTTGGAAATTTATCTGTCGCTGGTAAATCGGCTGCGATATTTTTACCACCTGCATTCTTTAATATATCTCCGTATAAAGAATTATCCAATGCGGCTAAATATGTACCTGGTGCTCCATAAACAATTAGCGCATCTAACGTTGTTTGTGTAGCGCCTTGTGCAATTTTCTCATCAATTTGTGCCACTAACTTTTCTGCTGTTGCTATGTTATTAAACAACGCTCCATATTTTTTAATCGTATTTTTAATATCATCAATTGAATTCATAGTAGAGTAGACTATTTTCGTACCTGTTGCTTCTACCGTTGTAGCAAACTGCTGGAAGTTAGGTGGTACAATCAGCACTTCCGCATTCAATGCAGCAATCTGCTCAAATGATGGTTCATGCGGGTTACCTATTTCTTGAATCGCTTTTACTTCTGCCTTCATATCAGAAGAAATCGTTGGTCGACCAGTAACGTTTGCACCTAACGCAAGCAAAATATCCAGTACTCCTCGATGTAACGTTGCAACTGAAGCTGGCATTTCTGCAAATTCATGCTTATTTCCAAGGTCATCTATTAATGTTACCGTCCCCCCTGTTTCAACTTGTTGTTCCATTTCTACTTTATCTGTTGAAGCATTCCCATCGGCTTGTTTATTTTCTTCTCCACATGCTGCTAATGTTAATGCTAACGCACCTACTAATAGAAATTTAAAATTCTTCATGTTAACTACCAACCTTTTCTTTTTATTTAAAATTGAAATGAAATTGATAATCATTCTCATACGGTTGTTTATGATTCTATTTTAAATAATAATAATTGTCAATAAACGTTTTTAATGTTGTTTTTTTAATTTTTTTATTGCACAGCCAATTAATGTATGTTTTAATTGATAATGAAAATCAATATCAATTAAAACTATTATAAAGGGGTCATAAATATGATTACAGTTACTAACCGCTTTTTAGTAAAAAAAGGCTTTGCGAATAAAATGGCACCATTATTTATATCTGATAAAACTTTATTGAACTGGGAAGGCTTTAATAAAGTTGAAGTGAACGTTTGCTCTGAACCAGAAGATCACGATGAAATGAACGTTATGATGTTCTGGGATACAGTCGAGCAATTCAAAGCTTGGCGCGAATCTGATGACTTTAAAAATTTACACCGACGTGAAGAGATTGGTAACAAAGAAAGCAGCGAAGCATCACCAATAATAGATAATCGAATTGTTATTTCTGAAATTGCTGCAACTTTAGTAAAGTAATTTCAGTACATGGATTTCTTAAAAGTCTGAAGATGCACCAATCACAACTTTAATCTTCAAGATTACCATTACACATATCAGTATAAATACAAGAATAATAACTATACGTTCTCAGACGTTTTTTCATCGAGTTTACAGGCTAACACTCTAACTCAATTCGTTTAAGAACGCTTTTAAAATTCTCTTATAAATCCACCCACAATAAATTATTGTGGGTCTTTCCTCATAAACAACAGTTTTGACAGCTAAATTAAATTAGGCGTTTTTCTACTTTAGCAAGCTATCTTATTGGCCAAATTTTAAATTTAGAACACGTCCCCTTCTCGGTTGAAAATAAACAACTACATACTTCCTTATTTTTACATAAATTAAATTAAAAAAGTACTCAGTTGAATTTAAGTGTACTTTATTAGGTCGCTTCCAAACTCAATAAAACTAGGCTTTTAATCGTTTAAAAAATGCAATTCAAGTTAAAATTGAATTGCATTTTTTTATTGGATGAGGATTCTGCAGCAATTGTGCGAGATGAATACATCATAGGAGCACGAAGTATAGATGCCTCATCTAGTTTTCGGAAAAAGTTTATGGGATAGTAATAGTTTCTTACTTAAAAATTAATCAATTAAATTAACTAATTGTAAAGATCGTTTTAAAATCTTCGCCATTTGAGCACGTGTTAAATTACTTTGTGGGTTTAAATAATCATTAGAGCCCGTCATAATATCAAGTGCTTGTAATTCTGATACTGCTTGCTTCGCGTAGTCAAATACTTTATTAGCATCTTTGTACGATAAAGCATTTTCATCAACTGTTACTTTGTAGCCCTTATATTCAAGCATACGTAATATCATTGCCGCTGCTTGCTGACGTGTAATGTTTGCATTTGGGTTAAATGTTGTGGCATTTACACCTGTTACAATACCAACCTCTGCAAGGGCTTGTACTTCATTTTCATACCACTGACCTTTAACATCCTTAAACGCAGTTGCTTTAGCTGATTGAATATTTAAAGCTCGAGCAATCATCACTGCAAATTGTGCACGCGTTATATTTTTATTTGGACTAAATGTAGTGGCTGTTGTACCTGTTGTAATCCCAGCAGCGTATAAAGCTAAAATTTCATCCTTACTGAATACATTATCGATATCTGTAAAAGGATTTTGGATAGTATTATTAGGGTTATCAGGATTATTAGAGTTATTTGTTCCTTCCTCTAAACCTGGCACATTAAACGTAAAGAATAATGTGTACGCCCCATAACCTAAGCTCCCAGAATCGATAAATATTTTTGTAACGCCATTACTATCTTGAACTAATGGTAAACGGACTACACGTACTTGATCCATTTTCTCACCTGTTGAACTAATCACTTCGATATTTTGTTGCTTACCATTTCCATCAATATAAGCAAGTGTTTCAAAACCATAAGCTTTACCGATTAATGTCATTTCAATGTAACGTTTACCGTCAATCGTTACTAATTCAGCTTTCGTGAAGTATGGTGCTAAGTAGTTTGTAATAAAATCAGCCATATTACCGTTTGGATCAGCCTCCATTTTATACGTAATTGACTGACGTGTATTCTTTTCAATTGTATTTGTCGTCGTTGCTGTTACATTTGAGGAAATTGTCTTATCCGCCGTTACCGCTTCAAAAACAAGATTATCCAGTGTATCTGCTTCAAATGAAAGTGTTGTTGTTTTTGCAATTGCAACCGGTACTAATGAAGCTACTATATTCGACCATTTCGCAATTTCTTTACCATTCTGTTTCACAATAAAACCTTGCAAATTATTTTCAATATTTATTGAAAGCGTAACTTTATATTTGTTATTTTCAAATACTGTTTTTGCTTTTTGTAAAAATACAGCTATCTCTTTTGCATTGTTAGCAAATTCAAATTTAACTATTCCCTCTTGACTAAAGTTCACTGTAGTACCTGTGTTTATGTTTGTTCCGTTATTTGTGGGATTTCCATTTGTGGAACCACTATTAGTTGAACCACCTGTACTCGGGAATGTTGTACTACCATTAATCTTTGAAAGTGACGCTTCATCAAATTTCAAAAGAACATTATAGTCATGATGATAGTTAAGATCTGCAATATCTACTTTTACCCACGCATTTTGAAGCGCAGATAGACTCGATACTGTAAATTGCACTACTCGTACATCATTTGAATCGCTAATCGTACTAGGTGTTGCACCATTCACTGTAAATCCAGTAATCCATGAACTATTTTTTAATGTTAATTGAACTTGATAAGAAGAACCATTTTTCACTACATATGCTTGATTATCTACATATGTGTTCATAATAGAACTACCAGTACCTGATTCATTTAAAAACGTAAAGTTCACTGTATATAACCCACTAGTTGATTGTTCATTGTTTTCAGTGTTAGAATTGTTATTGCCACCGGTATTTGAATTATTATTGTTCTCCCCAGAACCTGATTCACTGCCGTTGGTATTTTCTTCTGAACTATTATCCTCTTGCTTTGCAATTTCACCTGTTAATAGTACTTTTTCAACTGTCGTACTCATAGCCGAAGTGGTCCCATTTCGCTCAGTTGTTAACGTGAACGCTAAATTTTCTAAAGAATCTACTGTAAATTTAATTACACTTTTCGTGCTTCCTGCTGTCCACTCTGCAACTGTTTTATTTCCTTGTTTTACAGAAAAGCCCTTCGTCGCATCATTTACAACTAAATTCATTGTTACAGCTATTTTATTGTCTGCTGTTTTTGTTGCATATGCTTGTCCTAAAAGTGATGCGATTATTGTATGAGCAGGTGCACCAGAGCTGACAGGTGTTAGTCCAAACTCAATCACTTGGTTGTTTGAGTTGAAATGCTCAGGTAAATAAACACTTGTTTCTTTTACCGGTTTAAAATCAAATGTAAACGGCGTTGCTGGATATCTGTCACCTGACATAATAACTGTAGCTTTTAAATCAGCATCTAATTTTACTTTTATGACACGTACTAATGAATTTCCTTCTCCTTCAGAGCTTACGATTTCTACGTCTTCTCCGTTTTCACTGCCTACTTTTAGTGTCGTAAATGCATATGTGTGACCTGTTAGTTTAATATATGCATATTTTTCCTCACCATCTGAAGCTAAATCAGCATAGTTAATATAACTTTTAAAATACGTATCATATGTCTTATTATTTGTTAAAAATGTGAAAGGAACGTTCTTTGTGATAACTTCTTCTGTGTTATCCCCTGGTTGTCCTGGTTGTTCTGGTTGTTCTGGTTGTCCTGGTTGTTCTGGTGCTTCTTCACACACACGATTAACTTCCGTAACATCGGCAACACTTAAATACACAATATAGTCATGGTCATAATTTATCATCGGAATGTAAACATCAACCCATGCTTTTATTGTTTGCGCATATTGATCAACTACGAATGTGTAAATATCGTTACCATTAGTGTCTGTTGTTTTTTCAATAGCTGCTTTTAATTCGCCACCTGATTCAACCTTAAAATCCTCATACCATGTTGTATTTGCTTGTGGCACAGTAATGTCTATTGTATATAGACCATTTTTTTGCTTAACAGTAGCTTCCTTTTGTACATAGCTATTCATCATTGAATCTGCTGTTTGTTGTTCATTGAGAATTTTGATATTTGCTGAATAGTTAACTGCGCAACTAGGTACGGTATTCTCTTCCGCCCTTACTTCCATTCCAAAGCCCGGTAATATTGCACCTAACATCAGCACTACCATAGCTACATATTGCAAAAATTTCTTCAATACACTGACCTCCTGAATTTTTTAAATTATTTTGACCTATCCTGTGCGTTTCTACCTCCTTTATATTAAAAGATTTTCTAGTACTATCCCTAAACTCGAATAATTCTCATTGTCAATTAAAGTTCATGAAAACATCTATTGATTCCCCGGATGTTTTAAAGTATACAATCCCTTTTAATTGATTATGATTCTCATTCTCACTCATTATAACTCACATACTATTATTGTCAAGAAAGCAAAGATATGTTACGAGACATTATTTTTTTAACATCCTTAAAAAGTAAGACCATAGATAAACAAAAGAATTAATAACAATTAAATCTACGAAGTTAATAGTATGATTTGTCTAAAAAATCCCACTAAATCCTTACTGGCATCATATACGTGCCAACAATTTCATCTGTTTGAATAATCACTTCAACACCATACACTTCTTTCATACGTTCCGCTGTTACTGTTTCTATAGGTGATCCCTCACATAAAATTTTACCGTCTTTCATCAAAATTATATGATCACTATATTTTATTGCTTGATTAATATCATGCAATACCATCACAATTGTTAACGAATTTTCTTTGTTCAACTTCTTCACTAACTCCATTAATTCGATTTGATAAAAAATATCTAAATATGTTGTTGGCTCATCTAAACAAAGAATAGATGATTTTTGAGCAAGTGCCATGGCAATCCAGACACGCTGACGTTCACCACCTGATAATGCATCCAATTTACTCGTACGTTTTTGTGTTAAATTTGTTGCTGCCAGTGCCCAATTTACTGCTGCCTCATCTTCTTCAACATCTTTTTTCATCAATTGTTGATGAGGTACCCGTCCATAAGCAACTAGTTTTTCTATTGTGATATCTTGCGGCACGATGTTTTGTTGATAAACAATTGCAAGTTTTTTTGCAAATTCCTTTGCCTTGTATGCCATTATATCTTTCTGTTCTAGCGTTACTGATCCTTGTTGTGGCATATTATTACGGGAAATGACACTTAGTAATGTGGATTTCCCACAACCATTCGGGCCAATAATCGTCGTGATCTTCCCTTTTTCAATCGTTGTCGTAACCCCATCTAAATGATTTTTCCTCTGATCATAAGATAGTTTAATTTGTGATACTTCCAATGCACTCACCTCTCTTTACTTATCTTTTCGAATTAAGAAGATTAAGAATGGCCCACCAATTATCGCCATTATTGTTGATGCGGGGACTTCTAACGGTGCAACCACTATTCTGCCTAGCGTATCAGCAGTCAAAATCAGTAAGGCACCAGCTACTGCTGAGAATGGAATTAACCATTTATGGTCGGAACCTACTAATCTTCTTGAAATATGCGGAATTAATAACCCAACAAATGCAATAACACCTGCTGTAGCAGTTGAAATGGCCGCTAGTAATACCGCTATTGCTGCAATAATTAATCGTGCACGTGTCACATTAAAGCCTAAACTCTTTGCTGTTTTGTCTTGTAAAGCCAATAAATTGCACCACGAAGCTATTAGTAGGGAGGCTAGTAAACCTATAACACCATAAAATGAAATTAAACGTACATCACTCCAAGTTCGCATTGACAAATTAGAGCCTCCAGCTCCACCAACCATTATATTCATATAGCTACATAGCGTAACAAACGCTTCTGTTAGACCAGTAAACATCGCATTAATCGCAATACCTACTAAAATAATTTTCAAAGGATTTAAGCCTGATTTCCACGACAACATAAATACTAAAAAGCATGCAAATGCTCCACCCAAAAAAGCCAATATTGGTGTGAAGAAAAACGTCATTGGGAATATGGTAATGACTAATAATTGTACAAATGACGCCCCTGCCGAAATGCCGATTACACCTGCATCAGCTAATGGATTACGCATCACTGCCTGCAATAATACCCCGGCAACTGATAAGCCTGCACCTGCAAAAATTGCGACGATAATCCGTGGAAACCGTAAATCTTTAATAACTGCGTAATTTGAATTTTCTTCACCAAATATTGCTCTAATAAATTCTGCAATATCCATTTTAATAGAGCCTGTGATTGCAGAATATATAATTACAACTAAAAGCAATAAGCTTACAACTATAAAACTACTAATTTTTTTATTCATCTGAGTCCTCTACATTTCTCATTATGGATACATAATGTTAATCAGTTCTTCAAGTGCTTGAGGTACTGCAAGCGTTGCTGTTGTTCCAAATAAAGGTTCCTCTAAATCATATACACGTCCGTTTTTCACTGCATCAAAATGCTTCCAAATATCATTTGTAGCAAATTCCTCATTAAACATTTCCACGACTTGATCGGGCAATCCATGTGCCAGACGAATAATAATATCTGGATTACTTTGTTGTAAAAATTCCGTATTAGACGGTAAATACTCAGGTTCTTGCCCGCTCATTACATTTTGACCTCCAGCCATTCTCACTAAGTCCCCAATATACGAATTTTCTGTTGCCACCAAATAGCTACCTGGAATACCAAGTAAAATTAAAACTTTAGGGGATTCTTTTGATTCTATTTGCATGCGAAGGGCTGCAATCTTTCCTTCCAGCTCTGACACTAACTTTGTTGCCACATCACTCCGATTATACTTTTTCCCTATTTCTAAAATGGCAGCTTTCATATTATCAATGCTCTGTAAATTTACATAGGAAGCATTAATACCAACTTCATCGAATGTCTTTTTTAAATCTGCCTCCAAAGTGGTTACTGAAAAAACCTCTGTTGGATTCAAAGATTTTACAATTTCCATATCCGGTGACATCGGACTACCAACCTCGGGTAAACCTTCATATCGTTTAGGTAAATCATAAACAGTCGTAGGAACAGCAACGACGTCTAAATTTAGTGCATCTAAAATGTGAGCAACTGCAACTGTCGTTGGAATAATTCGATTTTCATCTTGAACCGTTGTATTATTTTCTTCTTTATCTTTTTCTACCGTACTTTCATTTTTCTTATTTGAACTAGTGCATGCTGAAAGAACGACAAAAATAATACATAGCGCCACAATATGTAACTTATTAATATTAACTTTTGTAGCTTTTATCATGGTCATTCACTCCTTTTAAAAAGCACCCTACTCCTACCTTAGCGAAGTAGATGAGGGTGCTTCCAAAATATTTCAATTGATTTCTTCCTTCATTCGTTTTTTAAAATTAAATAAGATAAATCCACTAACACCGAACAATAAAAGTATACCTATTGGAAAAGCATCGCTTGTTTGAGGATTTGCTTCTTTTTCTTTTACTGTCGAAGTATTTGTTACTCCAGTATTAGCATCTTTTTTAGTCGTGTTAGTGTTATTTTGCACTGTTGTAGCTGTTACTGCACTACCATCTTCATTTTTCAATGACGCTGCATCCCACACATAATCTACTGTATATTCATGGTGATAATTTAAGTCATCAATATCCACCTTCATCGTAACAGCAGTTTTTGATGTATAAGAAGGTAATGCAAATTGGACAATACGAGTATCCTCTGCCTTATTTTCGCTTACGACTTTATTACCGCCTGTACTCGATTCAAATTTCGTTATCCACGCACTTTTTTTCATCTTAATTTGTACAACTGAAGTGCCATTTTGAACTATAATTGTCGCAGGCTTTAAAAAATAATCATTTGCAATGGAAGCAGATGAAGAATCTGGTTTATTCACCTGATAATTAATTGTGTATTTTCCATCTGCAAGTGCGGCAGACGCATCTAAATAAGGTGTAACAAAAATTGTTAATAATGCAATTAACATTACTGAAAATAACCTTTTGATAGTAAAACCTCCTTTCAATTGATAATCATTATCAACACTATGTAAATAAAAAGGGATATTAAATAATACCCCTTTTTATTCTGCGTGTTCGACATATTAATGATAATGATAATCATTATCATTAATTAAATAATAATATGTAAACATTTAATTGTCAATACTAATACAAAATAGATTATTTTTCCTTAATAAATTTATAAGTAAAATCGGATTTCAATAAACTTACGCGCAAACAACAAGTGTACTAATTCTCATATCTATAAGAAAAGGCGCTGTTAAATTTGAATGTTGTTATTACATATAAAAAAGGAAATTCTTTTTTTATGAAGATTCCTTTTTCTTATTTGCTTCGTAAACTAACGATTCCCGTAAGTGCTTTTCTCCACAATCTTACCATTTTATTAAATTGAAAAATAAAATTACATTCACAAAAAAACGTAACTTTTTCTATTGGTAGCTTTACAATCCTCTTCCCTACTACTCATTCTTTTCAAAGTATTAAGCTCTTCCATTTAAACGTAAATTTAATCACATCACATCCCCTTCTCTTAATGATACTTATCTGGATTTCCATAAATTATTGACAGTTTACTAACCAATGGTTATTATATAACCATTGGTTAGTAAATACAGAAAGTAGGTACTATAATGAAAAGTAAACAGGCGGAACGGTCTGAAGAAACAAAAAAGCAGATAGTCGAATCAGCAGGTAGGTTATTTTCCGAAAAAGGATACGATTCAGTGACAATACGAGCAATTGCAAAGGATGCGGGATGTTCTCATACAACTATTTATCTTTACTTTAAAGACAAGGAAGAATTATTACACCAGCTCTCTATGCCACCCTTGCAAGAGCTACACGAACAATTTCTGTATCTTTCGAGCTTAAGTACTTTATCTTCAGAAAACAAATTGAAACAAATCAGTCTTGAATATATCCACTTTTGCCTACAGAATCGAAATTTGTATGATATTTTCTTCAACGCAAAGTCTACAAGGGTAGATGAGGAGGATCCCAAACTTGAGATAAATAGACTGCGGATTGAAATCTTTGAAATAATGAAGAAAATAATTCGGGAATGTCTTGCTATTTCAAATGAAGAACAATTATTAGCTTTTTCCCGAATTTATTACTTCAACCTTAATGGCATTCTTAGCACTTACTCGTATCAACATGAACCGCTTAACGTTTTAATGGAAAGATTAACGCCAACATTTAATCTTGCAATAGAAATTCTTCTTATCGGCTTTAAAGAAAAATTAAAAAGGGGAAATGACAATGAAGGCTGAACAAATCTCTGAGCATATCTGGAGCCTAAAGACGTGGATGATTGTTCCAATTCATGTATGGATAGTTATTGAGGAGGACGGGGTCACTTTAGTAGATGCAGGGATGCCGATGATGACAAAAGGAATTATGAAATTCATCAAGCAGCTAAATGCTGGTCCTTTGCGTAGGATTCTCTTAACACACGGACATTCGGATCATGTTGGCGCAGTAAAGAAAATATTGACTCAAAATAAAGTACCCGTATACGCACACGATATTGAAATTCCTTATATGGAAGGTGAAGTTCTTTATCCAAAAAGAAAGAAACTTGAATACAACCTGCCTAAGCAATTAGCCCAGCCCCTCACAGAGAGTGCAAATGGAAAGTTACAAACAATTGCAGGGCTTACACCCTATTTAACACCCGGTCATTCTCCGGGACACGTTGTTTATTATCATGAAAAAGATAAAGTACTGCTAGCTGGTGACCTTTTCAACTCTAAAAAAGGAAAGCTTCATCCACCAATGTTTACACCCTATATGGAAGAAGCATTACAAAGCAGTTTAATTGTAAAAGAATTAAAACCCGAGCGATTAGAAGTGTGTCATGGAAGTACGGTATTTCATCCAGCAGATCAACTAGAAGAATATGTTCAAAAAACGACAAAAAAATTAGAGAGCTAATATTAGAGAGAGAAGGATAATCCCTTTCATTAGAGGATAGGTGTTTCCTTCTCTTTGTAGCTCAAAAAAATTAAATTCACTTTCACTTGGCATTTTCTTAATATTTAGCAGCTTCAGACGAAGGATTTAAAATATCTTTTACTTGCTCTTCTGTCACATCATAGTTGTAAAATTTAGCGTAGTAATGTTGAATTTCTTCGGTCATATTATAGTCGAATATTTCTGGATGATTGTGTTGTGCCATCCATTTCAACATAAGTGGTGCATCTCCATTTGGTGGATACCAGCGATAAATTCCTAGCGGCACTTTATACACTTGTTTATTTTTTACTGCTTTTAGCTGACTCCAATCTTGGCCATCAATTGAATTATCGAATAAGTCTTTAGGCTGTGTTTCAGTAAAGTTAGTAATGTAGATAATATCTGGATCCCAGTTATATATTTGTTCCATATTGACTGCCTTAATGCCTTGAACATCCGCTTCTGCAACATCTATACCACCCGTAGCTTTAATCCATCGATTGCCATGCATATTCGAGCCTGCTACTGATATTTCTTTATCGTTATAGTATTGAAGAATCATTACTCGAGGCATATCCTCTTTTTGTACATTGGCTAGTTTATCATTAATTTCTTGTTGATTCTTTTGACCTTCTTGGATGATTTGTTCGGGGCGATCTGTTGTCCCTGTGATTTCACCCGTTAATGTTAACCAACGATTTAAAATTTCTAATGGATCATCAGAATCTGCTGTTGCTTGGAGTGCAACTGTTGGAACCCCTGCTTCTTCTAATTTATTAATTGATTTTTCATCCGATGCAATCTCAAAATAGACTTCAGGATTCACTTTCATCAATTCTTCAATATTCACTTCCCCATTTTGAATAAAGGATGTATCTGCTTTCAATATATCAGGTGAAATATCTTTTAATATTGAATGAGACGCTGCATTAAAAGAGTTCGGATGCATACCAACGATTTCTTTCGTCGAATTCGTTGCAATATACCATGTTGAGAAATATGGTAGGATGCCCCCTACTACAACACGGTCAGGATTCATTGGGATTGTTACTTTCCGATTTAGCTCGTCCTTTATAATTGCCTCTTCTTTCGTTTCCACTGTTTCATTCGATGCAGATTTATTTGCATTGTCTGACTGATTACAGCCGGCTAATAACGCAGAAAGGGCTAAAGCTGATAATGGATATTTCCAATTCATTTGTTTACACTCCTAAAATCTTATATTCAACTTAATTGATAATGATTATCAATATCATTATATACTCTACAGTATAGTCGTTCTAAGAGTCAACACCTTCTACTATATTAATGCCCTCACCTAAAAATTTTTTCGACATACCTTTCAAAGAAATATAATGGAGAGAAACATTAGCTGGAAAGAGAAAAAGCCCTCCTGTATGATGCATACATGTCAAAATAATTGACTCTACATCAAACAGGAGGGCCCTATTTTTATTTTGGCCTATAGACGACTTAAAAGCTCAAGATCGACTGAGTGAAAAGAAGTTCGCAAGTGACAATCCCTTGTGCACACTCTGCTACTGCCATTTGGTTTTCATTTCGTTGTAGCTGCTTGAATTTCAAAGAAAGCCCAATGTTCTCTAGGAATATCTATAAAGATTTGTTCCGTTTCTTCAGTTGGTAATGGTCGATTAAAAATCCGATTGAGTATCTTTACTGCCTGTGCACGTGTTAGTCTCTCTTCCGGTCTAAATTGGCCGTCGCCTGAGCCAATCATTATACCCATTGCGCTAATGCGGTCGATTTCTTTTGCTGCCCAATGCGTGGGCGCGACATCACTGTACGTTTCGCCCTTCGTTGTTAGTTGACAATACTGGTTTTCTTTAGACGCTTCTGCACATTGCTGTTCTATCCATCTTACAGCAATAACTGCCATTTGGGCTCTCGTCATCATATCATTCGGAGCAAATACACGATCTTGACGTCCTTGCATAATTTTTTGTGTTCGAATATACTCAATTTCATTTTTTGCCCAAGTAGCAGCTGTATCCACATAAAATAGTTGAGATGCTACTGGTACATCATTGTCACTCAAATTTCTTGCCAGCATTGCTGCCATTTGTGCACGTGTGACATATGCATTCGGACGGAAAGTACCATCTGTGTAGCCTTGTATATATGAAGTAACTGCCCTATCTACCTCTTCTGGTTGTTGTTGTTGTTCTTCCTGCCCTTGTTCTACATATAGTAAAGTAAAAGTAGAAAAATGCTGTACATCGAAGACAATACCTGTTTGTCCTTTCGAAAATTCTACAATACGCCCACGAATTAATTCGACTGTTCCATTGCTATGCTCTACGTAAATCATGATACTTTCTTGCTGAGCTGATGTTAGGTTCGCAGGTAATGGCAATAGCAATGTCACGGGACGATTTTGTAGATTTGTGTCAATAGTTACTGGTTGACCGACGAGCTTTACATTCACCCCATGACTTTGTTGTAAGACTAATTCTGCTTGTTTAGCCCGATCTTCGATGGCTTTTTGCAGTAGTGCATCTTTTATCGGTATCATTCGAAAATAAATATCGTCATTGAAATCATTCATTGAAGCAAAAGGAACATCTATCTTGACTAGTCCCGTATCTATGCCAAAATTTGATTTGCCCTCTAGTAATCGTTTAGCGGCCTCTCGAGCGAGTATGACCTTTGTTTCACTTGCTGGTTGTTCCATGTCGGGAATCATAAGTCGAGGTCTTTTTTCTTCCTTGTTCGCTAATTTGCGAAGGAACTCGTTGGCATTAGCAACTGTAAAATTCACTGTATCTTTGAAACTGCCGTTATGAAATACACGTGTTAATACTGATTGAATAAGTACCTCATCTGGCATACTAGGATCTACAACATTCACCAAAAATTGATTATTTGGTTCTATAGGGTTCGTACTTGGTGTGAAGGATCCTCCATCTGCTGGTACATCGTTTTTAAACCATTCAGCATACAATAATAGATTCCCTTTCCCCATTTGAAACATTTGTCCAGCTTTATACGCAATACCTTTGCCATCAGCCTTCGTATTCCATCCTACAAATGTATAACCTGTTTTTCTTAAATTATCTTTATTTCCGAGTACAGCAATTGTTTCGTAACCTTTATACTGCTTCGAGTCTGTTGGCACTTTCCCCCCATCAGCTCCGTTACTGTCATACGTAACGGTGTAGGTTGGTATTGCACTAGTCGTAAAACTCCAAGTAGTATTATTAGTAATTCCGTCATACATATTTCCAGCTAAATCCATAAATGCTCCGGCGTCAATTTGAATGCTGTAAACGGTGTTATCGTCCAAATTCACTGTAGGATTTATTGTCACAGTTTCATTAGTGATCGAAACGTTTGCTTGTGAAATACCGATTGTTTCGATAATTTGATTAGTTGAAGCATTTCGAATGAAAATGTTTTTACTAGCTACAGGTAAGATTTTTTCATTAAACGTTAACACGAGATTACTTGTAGGCAGCGCATTAGTTGCAAGGTGCGCTGGGTAATAGGTTGTTATTTCAGGAGCCTTTTTATCAAACTCCACCATTGCTCCTGTTGAAATCTCTGTAACCTGTGAGCCATCATTCCCCGCTATATCTTGATAATCAATTGTAAAGTTAATAGGTCCATCTGTATCTGCTGACTTTAGTGTATAGTTTGCTTGCCATGTTTTAGCATCGCCATCACCTTTATCACTTACATTTGCTGTTTGTCCTAATATAGCTATTTTGGGCGATTGAATGTCCTCACTTGTTTCAAAATCAATAGTGATAATATTGCCTACTTTAGCAACTGCAGGGTTCGCATTATTAGAAGCCATTGTCAACTTTTTTACAGTTGGCTTTTTACTATCCACTATGACGAAGCTTCCATCAGTTACGCTCTTTACCTCTGTTGCCGAATTGCCTAGTAAATCTTTAAAATTAATCGTAAATGGTGCTGTTCCCTCAATATCACCATTGGCTATAACATGAGTCGCTAGCCAGTTCGTTGCAGCTCCACTTACAGTAGCAGTTTTTCCTGCAATGGTAATTGTTGGTATTTGGATATTTTTATCTGTTTTTATTGCTAATGTGATGGTGTCTCCTATCTTAGCCTTTGTCGGATCAAAATTAGTGGATTTGATCGTCACCTCTACAGCTTGTGGCAGAGTTTTATCAATCACAAATGAAATCGTTGAAGTATTACCTGCACTATCTGTTACAACCAACGTATAATTTCCAATTGACGTTACAGTGCTGCCACTTGTAAAGGAAGATCCATTCAAGGTAGCCGTTCCTTCATTAAAGCTAATGGTTACGTCAGTGTTATAAATACCGCCATTTGTAACCCCTGTTATAAATGGAGGCGTTGTATCTAACCTAATTGTTTCTGAAAATACATTCGATATATTACCTGCTGTATCTTTTAGTTGCATATAAACGGTTTTACTACCATCCCCGCTTGATAATGTCCAACTTTTCGTAGACACTTTTGACTCCCAACTGGACCAAGTAGAACCATCATTTGAAAAGCGCATATCTATCGCTTCTCCTTCTGTATCCGTTGCCGTCATTGTTAAAGTAACATTCGAAGAACTTGTATATGCTGCTCCATTATTAATGAGAATAGTGCCTGTAGGAGCGTGATTTTTAGTAATCTGGATAGTAAACTCCTTATCAGACGTGTTGCCTGCCTGATCCGTTACGCTTATCGTTATCCTATAACTATTTTTCGTATCATAGGTAAACAGCGCATTTGTCTTTAATACATTGCCATCAATCGTAAAGAAATTTGTATCCCCAGACTGTAATGCAAACCTGAATGTTTGTGCACTTCCTGAATCTGTTGCTGTCAATGTCCCAATAGGTGTACCTATAGGCGCCTTTTCTTGGACTATCGTATTAGAAAGTTCAATATTAGTAGGCGGTGTAGCATCATAGAATATTTGTAATTCATTGGATGCTTTATTGAATGTACCATTATTGTTCGTAACAACCTTTTCAGGAATTTTAACTTTCACAACTCCATCCGCAATAGGTGATATTATGCCAGTAAATCTAGTGCCATCCCCATAAATAGACAATACATTTCCATTTGTAACCTTTACATCAAATACCGTAAAATCTACCACTGGCTCACTGAATACGATTGTTATAGTAATTGGATTACTATTTGTTAGATTACTTTGGTTTGATGATATTGTTACGGTTGGATTTGTATCGACATTTAGATTCATCGTATAGCTTGTACTAAAATTAATACCATCACTTACCTTAAATGTAAAAGATGAAGTGGATCCATTATCTATTAGATATTTTAATTGACCCGTATCTAAAATAGCTTTACTAATAGTAGTCACACCATTTGTAATCGCTTCTCCAGCATCAATTTGCTGATTATTATTGCTATCAATAAAGAGCTGTCCGCTATTTGGGATTGTAACAATTTGTATCGCTTGCAACGTATCTCCAACATCTTCATCCGAAAACGCAAAGGAAGTACTATTAAATGTATACACTTGACCTTCATTTACATTTACGGTTCCATCACTCGATGTTGGAGGTTTATTTAACCCAACGGTTGTTACTTGTTGCATCATATAAGCACTCTTATTGCCATCACCATCTACGACAATGACATTGAAATAATATTTTGTATTGGCGGCGAGACCTGTAACAATAAACGAAGTAATATCTTTGGCATAACCGCTTCCTAAAGCTGTCCCATTCGATTCAATGTTACTAACCGTATCCACATTATGACTAGTAGATTGATAGACACGGTATTGTAAATCCCCTTGAGTTGTTAAATCGTCAGATGCTTTAGCCCAGTCCAACTGTACGCCTGATGCCGTAATATTTGAGGCCGTAATCGCATCATTTGTAATGGTTGGTGGGTTACTTGGGGTAGGGATATCAATTGTAAATTGTGTAAATGTTATATCCCATATGCCCGCAAAAACAGTTGGTATATATTGTACACTTGCAGTAATAACAAATGAGTTAATACCATCTATATTTAACGGAATATCATAAATAGGATTCGAATTGGCAACTGTCTTAAAGGTTACGGGATTTCCCTTTGGATTTCCGTCTATATCATACCCTTGAATCTTTAAGCGCAACGCATCGTTTTCCATATGTGGATTTATTGTATCAATTTTTAATGATTTTAAATCGAAGATACCATTCGTAAAGCCTTCGCCAGCAGAAATTTTTATTGATTTTGGTGGTGAAAATTCATCTGCATCAATATAATAACCAGCTGGATATGGTTGCCCATCACTATACTTTAATAAATCAAAACCATTATCCTCAGGAATACCACTAACTATAAAGCCATTAGTTGTATCATTTAGCCAGGATGATTGCGTTAAATCTTGTGTACACTTTGGCAAATTGGGTGTATCGCAAGTTGCGGCCTCCACTTTTAAAGGAGACATCAAGCTTATCCCTGTCAACTGGCTAAAAGTAATTAGCATTGAACATAGCGTTATAATTAAAATCTTTTTCCCCATTTTTGTACTCCTTTTTAGTTGTTTCACACCTTTCGATCAATTCTTACCTAGGTCCTAGGAGGCCAATCTCCATATAAACAAATAATGAAATTTACCCCCAAATACGGTTGCATATTATTATGTGCGTGACTTCCACCCGCTGGTTCAATAGTTAATGCGTTCATTGCAGTATTCCCTGAAACAGAATAGACAGGGTGAGAACCTCTCCCTTGTTGTTCCGTCCATATTGCTCCCGTTGGCTCATTATTTGATTTTTGGTCATTGTTACAAGTAGCACTATGATTATGCCTAGGCATTTGTGTTGTTAATAATGTAACAGTTGCCAATCCTCCAGCTGCGCCAATATTCCTTGTCGTTAATCCTTCACCTGTTCCTTGATGAATCGCTGCCCGACCATTTAAATTTGGTAAAGCAAAGGTTGTCTTTCCATCTCCTCCGTACATGGTTCCTAAAATGGCAAATAAGGCGCTGTTCGACTGAATATTTACTAGTTGTCCATTACAAAAAGCCCAGTCTTGAGGTGCAAAAGTACCACCGAAAATTCTAATTTCGCCAATATACGCTTCTGACATTTTTTTCACTTCCTTTGTTATTAATTTCTTGGAGGGTATATGCCTATTAAAGCTATGCAATAATTTGCCACACTGTAGGGCTGCATATTTTGATGTGACTGCGAATTTCCTGTTGGAGATAAAGCTTGTGCATTCATATGGGTATTCAGTTGATTCGATGCATACATATTAACAGCGGTTGTTCCCCATACATTACCAGTAGCTACTTTCAACGTAGCACTTTCCGCGCTAGCAGTCACAACATGGGTATGTGCTGGCATCTCATTACTTGTTAACGTATGTGTCTCTTGTCCAGCTTTTTGTCCTAGTGTCACACCATTCCCTACATGAACCGGAACTCTTCCTCTTAAATCAGGTAAGGCAAATGTGGTAACTCCATTCCCACCATAAGTTATGCCCAACAAGGAAAACAAAGCTTGGTTTGTATTAATTGACAGTAATTGCCCGTCACATAATGCCCATCCCCTTGGAACACGTCCAAAGCTGAATAATTTAATTTCACCTACAAATGGATCACTCATTTTTACATTCCTCCTATTCAAACGATGGGTAAACACCAGAAAGCGAGATGATATAACTAATTGTTAAAAACGGCATTACATTATCATGCGGCAAATTTTCACCAACACTTGAAACGATTGTTGCATTCATTGTGCTATTTGGTGGTTGGGTTGAATATTGCATGTTTTTGGCCCATACCGCATTTTCTGGACTAGGTGTTGTGCCTTCCAGTGAAGAAGCATTTACTTGATGCGTATGAGCTGGAAGTTGTGATGCATTTAACGTCACAGACTCTACCCCTCCCATCTGACCGATCACATACTGAGTGCTCGTTACTGGGTTGTGTCCTTGGTGTACGACGACTCTACTTTGAAAATTAGGCAAGGCAAATGTCGTCTGTCCATTCCCTCCATACGTAGTACCTATGAGTGAAAAGAGCACATCATTTTCAGCAATAGACAATAGTTGACCATTACACAAACTCCATCCTTGTGGAGCATAATTACCTGCGAACATCCGAATTTCACCGATATATGGTTCCATTACTAACACCTTCCTTTAAGAATCAATATTTAAATTGTATATATAAGTAAATGAGTGCTGTAAAATGTGTGATCGTAATCACCATTACAAAAGTATGAAATTGTATGATTGACAGACATTTTCTTTCAAAAAGTACACTCAATTTTAAAATACTAAAGAAAGAAACCAAATAATATTGACAAATGTTAATGGTTTGAGAATTAACAATTAAAAAATATCTTTAACTATCTATAAGAGTTTCTTTCTTCTTCCATTGTTCAGAAAATTACAAGCAGAAATGATGAACCACCTTTTCTAAAAAAATAAGGTGCTATAAAAAAGTCGATAAAAGGGTGCTTACTCATCCTTTTAATCGACTTTTCTTATACTGCATCTAATTCACATTAATATGTCAACGCTTTAACTGGACAAAAATTATAAGGCCTATCAAGTCCCACTAGTGTTAAGTAGCATAGCGTTATTCGCATGTTATTTAATAATCAATGAACATTATCATCAAATTCAAGAGCAAGCTGGTCAAGTGACGTGCAATGGTTTACTAATTGGAATTTCCATAAAAAGCTGACGCGAAATCAACCAATTATTACCATAAAATGAAATAGGAAATTTAGTGGGAAATAAACAGGAGGAACGGTCAGAAGAAACAAAAAAGCAGATAGTAGAATCATCGGGAAAGTTAATTTCTAAACAAGGATACGATTTTGTGACAATACGAGCCATTGCATGGATGCTGGGTGTTCCTTTACAACCATTTACCTTTGCAGGAATAGCTTCAGAAAATAAATGGAAACAAATCAGTCTTGAATATATTCACTTTTGCCTCCAAAACTGAAATTTGTATGTTTTTAATTAGTATTAATCTCCTTATATATCATCTCAATTTCTTGTGAAAAAGATTTTATTTGGAAGGCTTCTGAATAGTTTTTATCCTCAGATGATGCCACTACTTGTCGAAGTTTTTCTTCATAGGTTTGTATAAAATGATCAAGCGTTGGCGTTTTTAATT
The DNA here is from genome assembly GCF_044753985.1 of Lysinibacillus sp. NPDC093210. Lineage (NCBI taxonomy): Bacteria > Bacillati > Bacillota > Bacilli > Caryophanales > Bacillaceae > Lysinibacillus > Lysinibacillus sp. NPDC093210. Next base: position 635,868 of record NZ_JBIVOE010000001.1, read on the forward strand.
TTAGTGCATTGGCAATCCCTTGGATGATTTTCACACGATAATAATCCTCTTTTGGCATTCTAGGAATATCCCATTCTCCGTCGTGATTTATAAAAATTCCTCTAAGAGGAACTGCTGAAAAATCAAAGTATCTTCCTTTTTCATTTGGTATAGAAAATGGGTCAATTAATAAGGATGCATAACGAATATAAAGCAGATATTCTTGATGTATGGGCTCAAGATTATTAAAATTCTCTATATCTTGTCTTTCTATACTTTTGGGGTGTAATGGATAATTATCATCTACCATAAACTGTAATAGATTGAGAGGCTGAATATTGAAGTGTTTCACAATTTCCATCATTTCTTTCCAATAATTTAATAAATACCGAATCGTTGTATAAGTAATAGGACCTTCAGGATAAAGTTTATAAACATACTTCGCTATGCGATTGTCATCAAATATTACTTTTAATGAAAAATCATTCATAAATAAAGGAGGATGCACGTACAAAGAAATATTTCTTGTCTCTGCTTCAAGAGGTGATGCTAATTTTTTTAATTGAATCCCTAAATGACGAAACAGTTTAGATAATTCAGCCACTCTATCCGATATTAAGTAAGTTGAGCCAATATAAACTGTTTTCTTAACGCCTGTTGTCAATACTTCATTTGATGGAATACGATCTATCCATCTAGTATCCCCATAATATGTTGAAAAGCTAATTACCTCAGCCTTAGGTGATAGATTTTTCAAGAAATTAGTGATTAAATGACTAGAGCCAAATGTAGGTGAAATCAATATAAAACAGCTAGCCTTCTTCAACACTGTAGGATTGATTTGTGCTAATACTGATAAATAAGAATCTGTTGTAATGCTAAGTATAATGGTATCCCAATTACCAGATACTAAATGATAACCTTTAAATAAAGTATCAATTGTACATTCTCCTGCAACAGACTGATGTTGTTTATTTTGTACATATACTTTAAGTGCATGTTGATGCTGTATGACTGTTTCAAAGAAAGCCTTGGAACGGAAAGATTCTCGACCGGCAATCGCTACTTTACTATTAAAATAATTTTTGACATTCACAGCTAGTTGAATTGCTGTTGGACCGGTTCCTAACAATAAAACGTTATTAAAATCAGTCATTGCCTTCTCCTTTTTCTTCTATATATGTCATTGTACTTTTTGATACAAAATAACATCAAATACATTATGAGGGTGTATAATTTCCTCAACTATTTGCCATTTGTTTTCGTCTACTTTCTGCTTTGGATAATTAAAAAGAGACTTTAACCCATTACCATAACGCATAGCAATTAGCACATCTTTATTAGTCAAAGCATACAATTGATCTAATATGGCATATTTATTGCTGACAGTTGAACTAAATATAATATGACTAATCTGTTTCATAACTGTTAGTTCCCCAACTGTTTTCTTCTCAATTTGAATCGCTAAATGTCTTCCTAATCTACTTACTACATACCTTCCCAAGTGAATCGCTTCATCATCAATATCAATCCCAAAAACTTCTGCGCCTGTTCGTTCCGCAACCATTAATAATGTTAAAGGGAAAGCTCCAGAACCTACCATGATTACTTTCGACTGACTGTTAATTTGAAAATCCCCAAATTCCTTTTCAATGCAGTCTTCTATGTTACGAAAATAATCGGTTATCTCCTCGTTTTCTAATCCCAATACGAAAGCTCGATGTTTTTCTACAATTTGGATACAAACAGAAGAGTTATTTCTGAGATTTTCGATTAATGCTATTATTTCAATCGATTGCTTTATATAATTCCAGTGTTTTTCATTTTCACGATTTGTAATAAAAGAAGAATACTTATCGATTAACTCACACAACTCTAAATACTCAACTTTTAGATCATTATTGTTTTGGTTAATTATTAACTTAAATTTTTTATCAAAGTAATGTAATTTCTTTATAAACAAATCTACATCCTTCACTTACCCCACTCCTATGTTTGAGGATTAAAGTTCAATATATGCCGTTTCTTTTAATACTATTTCATCGCTTCCTTGGATATGTTTTCTTTCACAATAAAAACGAGCCATAAATATTGCCGCTTCGGTAGTAGTAAAACTAGTGGTTTATACATATCTAGTGGAGGTTGCTAAAGCACAGTCTATTGTGGAAGCATCCAGGAAATGAGAGGTCCAGCAATTAGTCGAGCTATATCCAAAATGGAAAAAGCATTAGATTTACTTTTTTACATCGAATAAGAGGGGGTTTTTTTAACGAATCGTGAAAAATATGTAGTAGAAGAGGCTAGCGTTGTGCTACAAAATGGAAATAACTAGAATGTTTAAAAAAGATAAAAAATGCAATTCAAGTCAACTTGAATTGCATTTTTTCACGATTGAATGAGGCAAAATGTGCGCAAAATGAGTAGCAGAAGCTAAATTCTCATAGCTTCACAAGCAAGCATAGTCACCTCATCCAACTTTTTGAAAGAGTTTTTGGGATAGAACTAGTACCTAACTTTAAATTAGTAATCTTTTAGATTAAATTTACTAACTCTAGTGATCGTTTTAAAATTTTCGCCATTTGTGCACGTGTTAAATTGCTTTGTGGGTTTAAATAGCCATTAGACCCTGTCATAATCGCTAGTGCTTGTAATTCTGATACTGCTTGCTTTGCGTAGTCAAATACTTTATTAGCATCTTTGTACGTTAAAGCATTTTTATCAACTGTTACTTTATAGCCTTTGTATTCAAGCATACGCAATATTATTGCCGCTGCTTGCTGACGTGTAATATTTGCATTTGGATTAAATGTTGTTGCATTAACCCCTCTCACAATGCCAGCCTCTGCTAGTGCTTGTACTTCTTTTTGATACCACTTGCCTTTAACATCCGTAAAGGCAGTTTCTTTATTGGACTGAAGCATAAGCGCTCGAGCCATCATTACTGCAAATTGTGCACGCGTTATATTTCGATTTGGACTAAATGTTGTGGCTGTTGTACCTGTTGTAATTCCAGCAGTGTATAAAGCTAAAATTTCTTCCTTACTGAAGACATTATCGATATCCTTAAAAGGATTTTGAAGAATTGTATTTGTATTATTTGTATCTTCTTCTACGATTTTTGTTTCTTCCTCTTCAGCTGACACATTAAACGTAAAGAATAATGTGTATGCACCATAACCTAAGCTACCTGAATCGACAAATATTTTCGTTACGCCATTGCTATCTTGAACTAATGGTAAACGGACTACGCGTACTTGATCCAATTTTTCACCTGTAGAACTAATTATCTCGATATCTTGTTGCTTACCGTCTGCATCAATATAAGCAAGTGTTTCGAAGCCATACGCCTTACCAATTAGTGTCATTTCGATATAACGTTTATCGTCAATCGTTACTAATTCAGCCTTCGTGAAGTATGGTGCTAAGTAGTTTGTAATAAAATCAGGGATTTTACCATTTGGATCAGCTTCCATTTTATATGTGATTGGCTGACGAGTAATCTTTTCATTTGTCATTGTCTTTGTTGCAGTGACATTTGAAATAAATGTCTTATTAGCCGCTACTGCTTCAAAAACAAGGTTATCAAGTGTTTCAATTTCAAATGAAAGTGTAGCTGTTTTTTCATTTGCTATAGGCACTAAAGATGCTGCTTTATTTGACCATTTTGCAATTTCTTTACCATTCTGTTTCACAATAAAATCTTGCAAATTATTTCCAGTATTCAATGTGAGCGTCACTTTATATTTGTTATCTCCAAATACTGTACTTGCTTTTTGTAGGAATGCCGTTATTTCTTTTACATTCTGTAGAAGCTCAAATTTAACTGCTCCTTCTTGGATAAAGTTCCCTACAGTTTGGTCTATCTTTGTTTCTTTTTTAGGTAAATCTTTATTCATTGGTGGAGTATCAATTGGGCCACTTGTAATTGGGAAGGTTGTACTATCACTTATCTTTGAAAGGGAACCTTCATTGAATTGTAAAAAGATATTATAGTTATTATGATATTTTATATCCTCAATATCTACTTTTACCCATGCATCATAACGATCCGCTAAATTTGGTAATGTAAATTGAACTATTCGTACATCATTGGTGTCGCTTATCGTAGTAGGTGTTGAACCATTCACAGTAAACCCAGTAATCCATGAACTATTTTTTAATGTTAATTGAACTTGATAGGAAGAACCACTTTTCACGACATACGCTGGTTTAATTACATACTGGTCCATCATTGAAGTACCAGAACCTGATCCCTTTATAAACGTATAATCCACTGTATACAGCCCATTAGTTGATTGTGTAGAACCACCACTCGTTACCCCACCAGTAACTGGCAATGTTGTATTATTATTTTTTGAAGCTGAAGTTTCATCTCTCACTGTGGCTGTTACATTTGCAGATATTAATTTATCAGTCGTTACCGCTTCAAAAACAAGGTTATCTAGAGTGTCAGCTTCAAATGATAATGTTGCTGTTTTTGGCATTGCAACAGGTACCACTGATGCTACTTTGTTGGACCATTTTGCAATCTCTTTTTCATTTTGTTTTACAGTGAATTCCTGTAATTTATTTTGTGTATTTAACGAAAGAGTAACTTTATATTTATTATCTTCAAATACTGTATTTGATGCTTGTAAGAATGTCGTTATTTCTCTTTCATGTTGTGGAAATTCAAATTGAACTACTCCCTCTTGTTTAAAGTTTGCTGTAGTTCCTTCTGTACTCCCTTTCTCTTGCTCAACGCTTTTTTGTGCTAATGTTTCTGGTTGCTTAGATGCTTCTTTACAAACGCGGTTAGTCTCCGTAACATTCGAGAGTACTAGGTAAACAGTATATCTATTATCGTAAAGAAAAGGTACAGGTTGCTCCAATTTAACGTATATATCAACCCATGCTCGGATGGGGTCATCATGTTGGTCTATTGCGAATGTGTAAACCTCATTATCTTCCGAATCTTTTTCTTTTTTAATAGCTTCTTTTAACTCCCCACCTGACTCGACTTTAAACCCTCTGTACCAAGTAGAAAATTGTCCTGGCACCGTAATATCTACCGTATATTGACCATTCTCTTTTTGTATAGTAGCTTCTTTCTTTACATAGCCACTCTTAATCATTACTGAATCTTCTTCCGTTACTGAATTATCTTGCGGATTAGCTTTTAAAACATTAAAATTTGCTGAGTAGTCAATTGTGCAACTAGCATCGGTTTTCTCCTCTGCCTTTACTTCCATGCCAAGGTAAGGTAATACTGCACCAAAAATGAGCAATACCATTGCTACATATTGTATAAATTTCTTCATACCTACTCTGCCCTCCTGAATATTAAAATTATTTTAAATCACTAGGAATCCAGAATTTTTGATTAGTTAGACCTATCTTGAGCGTTTTTACCTCCTTTTAAAGCTTTTACTAGTACTACCCCTAAATGATTACCATTCTCAATTACCAACAAAATAAAACATCTATGGTTCGTTACATAAATGTATTAAAGTATTTAATTGATAATGATTCTCACTATAATTTAATTATATATTTCTCATTATTGTTGTCAAGAAAGTTAAAATATTTGGTTAGATATATTTTTGTGTCATTAAACCGTCACTCAAATATAAATTAAAAAATCCATAAATCATGTAACTAGTTTAAATTTAATAAATTTCTATTATGCCTTCAATCATTACTTTAAATCTTCAGTAGAATTATGTAGGTACTAATACTTTCATGCATTCGAATAATCACTGTTACTCCATATATTTGTTCCATTTTTTCTGTAGGTGAGCCTACGCAAACTATTTTGACATTTTCCATTAATCTTTAAGATTGTAGTGCTGTATTAAAGAATAAAATCGCAATAACGTACTATATGCATTTTAGTATATATGATTATATGAGGATATCTTGAAAGGAGTGGTCCTCTTGAACATTACATCTTTTGTCTTTTACTGTTTCATTGTTACATTTACACCAGGGCCAACTAATATTGTCATATTATCTACAGTGCATAATTCTGGGACAAAAAAAGCAATGGAATATACTTATGGAGCAACGATTGCATTTGGTTTCTTACTTGCTATTTCTGCAATGTTAAATACGCTACTGGCAACGATTATTCCAAAAATTTTAATTGTTATGCAGATTATTGGAAGCTTTTATATGTTGTATCTTGCTTATCAAGTTTATACAATGGATTCATCAAAAGCTAATGTAAATAACACTGGTTCCTTTATGTCAGGGTTCCTTACGCAGTTTTTAAATCCTAAGGTAGTGCTTTTTACAATGACTGTCATTCCTACCTATATTATGCCCTATTATGTTTCAATACCTGCTGTTACAGTAGGTGTTCTCACGATAACTGTTATTGGATTTTTAGCATTTATTACATGGGTACTTTTCGGTACAATCTTTAAGGAGTTTTTACAGAAGCATAAAAAGATAGTTAATCTATTGATGGCATTATTTTTACTTTATGCTGCAACCATGGTATGGATATAGGTAAGCTATTTGAGAGGTGAAATAGATGGATAAATTTATCTATAAAAAATCGGCAGGTATTACCGCATTATCAGCAAGTATGACTGACTTTTCATATAAAAAGCACTCTCACAAAGAGTATGCAATCGGTGTTACATTACGTGGTATTCAACACTATAACTTAGAGGGCAGTTTACAATTGTCCTATCAAAACGGCATTATGATTTTTAATCCTGAACAGGTTCATGATGGAATGGCACATGACAAAACAGGTCTCGATTATGTAATGCTTTATATTGAGCCGGAATTGCTTTTAGAGGTTATTGATAAAAAAGATTTCGTTCGTTTCTCAAACCCTATTGTTTATGATTATAGACTTCAATATAAAATAATAAGTCTTGCTAATGCAATTTTAAATGATCAAGATGAGGCATTGTGTAGTGAATTACTATTATCCCTCACAGATAACCTTGTTGAGACTGATTTTTCTACAGAATGTAAGAAAGATGACACTCTAATTAATAAAGCAAAGGATATGCTTCATACCGACTTAGAAAAAATACCTAAACTTGATGAAATATGTAAAGAACTTGAATTATCGAAATTTACGTTTATTCGATCTTTCAAGGCTCAAACTGGCATTTCACCATACCAATATTTTCTTAACTGCAAGATAGAACGTGCAAAGCAGCTAATCGAACAAAAAAGAGATATTTATTCAGTTGTCGCTGAATGTGGTTTTGTTGATTTAACCCATCTGAATAAACATTTTAAAGGTGTTTTTGGAACAACAGCGTTTGAGTATTTTTCATATGTAAATTGAACGTATTATCTATCTTATTAAGTATTTCGGATGTCCGGTTTTAATTACTCGATGCATTAGGTAGGAGATAATTTTCAGCATAAAAAAGAAAGGTGTTGAGTTCATGGAATTTGATACAAAAATTAAAATTGTTTTAAAAGATGACCTTGAAATGTGGCAAAAATTGAACGTAACAGCATTCCTAATGAGTGGAATTGCGGGCACTCAAAACATTATTGGACAACCCTATTTAGATAAGGACAATGCTCAATATTTACCTATGTCACAGCAACCAGTTATGATCCATTCTTCTACTGGTGAACGTTTGAATGAGCTTTTACAAAAGGCTCTAACAAAAGATGTCGTTATTACAATTTACACTGAAGAATTGTTTAATACATATAATGACGAGGATAATCGTGCAATGGTCGCAAAATTCAAGACGAATGAACTAAATCTTGTTGGAGTCGGAATACGAGGCAAGAAAAATCATGTAGATAAATTACTAAAAGGCTATGATTTGCATAAATAAAAGAAACTAGGTCTCAGTGACTCGGAAGATAAAGTTTTTTATTTCGATATGATTAGAGCCGCATGTGACAAAGAAAATGCAATTGTATGGGTATGAAATAAAACGGTAGCCAATGCATTTTTCCACTGGCAACCGTTTATATTTAAATCAGCTATTTTCTATTTAGCAACTATTAAAACAATCGTTGATAAGAAGTTTAAAATCGGAATCTACTCATTCTGTTTCTTCCAAATACTTAAAAATTCAAAATATAAGGTCAATGCAATTATAGGAAAGAAAAAATATAAAAAGATTATGTTTTTTGATTTATTATAACACCTAGAACAATAGAACCTGTAGTCATTTTAGGTATTTACGGTATAGTTATCCATACTTTGTATCTACTTTCCCAGATTTCTGTATGAACTCTAAACTCTTTTATTTCTGCCAATCTAAATGCTAAAGAATATGCTATTTTATAATCTGGTGTATCATATCCATTATAAATTCTCCCATAAATCTCATTTGCTATTGAATCAGCCCACGTATCAGCCTCGTACATCGTATCAAAAATAACTTCTTCAACATTCCACTTAATTGTCATTTTCCCCACCCTTATCTTAAAGATTTAGTCCAGTGTACACGAAATCACAAGTTTATCGGAAGCTTTTGTGTTCATTGAGACAATTCCAAATTCTAATAGAATCCTATCACCTTTTTTCAGAATTCCACCACCTGGTTGACCTATAAACTGATAGTTTTTTAAATGGCCATGAAAATTATAGTCTGGAGCTTGAATATGTGTTTTATATGGAGGATTTATAGCGTAGAAATTAACCCTTGATCTATTTAAGGTTACTCTTACCTTTGGACCATATTTTATTCTAGCTTCTTCATTTATGACTAATCCCCATGCTATAGAGCGCTCATTAGTATTGGGATATTTAGTTGTTTAAACTGTTGCATATGTATCTCCTTTGTTTCCGTAATAATACTTTGTGCAACTTTCGTCTGCTGAAATTAGTGAAGCGAAGCAGAAAAACAAAAGAAAAGATAACAATAATATATAGTTAATTACTCTCTTACTAATCATTATATATACCTCCTTTTTTTCACAAAAATTTATGATTTTTTTCTTGCCTTCTGAAGAAAAATACTGTGAATTTTCAAATGCTTCAGTTATTAAAATGCAGGCTGTACAATAAAAGACTGAATAAATTTCTCACTCATTTACCTCATAGTTGATTTCATATATTAATTCACATGAGCACACATCCTTTCGAATAAAAATAAATTATTTTATAAAAGGTAGTATAAAATGATATAACCAAAGAGAAAAGTCTGAATTTTTTTAATACTTTGTGAACAAGTGGTGTTCCACCTATTTATTGATTTCTTACTAATGATTTGATTTTCTTTCTAATAGGGCACTTTCCATTGTTGCGGCATTAAAGAAAACAATAATCTTTCTTAACTTTGAAAGAAAATAGCTTTAAAGCGTCCAACTAGTAGCTGTATTGACTACGTAAAAAATATATTAAATTAAAAACGGTCGATAAAAAGGTATTAGCACAACCTTTTTATCGACTTTTCTTATGCTTCATCTAATTCAGATACAACTTTTTCATCGTCCGTGGTGTGCTCTCCCAGTATGGGGTGTTTGAATAGCTGTACATAAAATTGCCTCTCTGCCCTATGTCTAATTCAACGTTTCTACTTTTTTAATTCATTCCTCAGTTAGTCTATTTTAAAGACAATTTTGACTTAACTGTTTCTCTTAGTATTAATTTAACGGAATTGCTAATACATCTTGGTTTGCGTTAGGAATTGGTTGAGGATAGAAAACAACGCTTTCTCCAGTAGATTGATTTATATACTTTTCTGCATCTTTGTATTGTTGTCTTAATCGTTTTTCAAATTCTTGTAGTGTCATATCTTGGACGCTATTTAAAAATTTTTCTTTGTTTTTTTCTGGAATATACATTCTTACCCCATATTCATTACTTAAGTTTTCTAATATTTTTTTGTAAGGTATGAGTAATAGGTCAGGATCATTGTCATATGTTGACTCAGCACGATAATGAGTAGTTGAACAAAAAACAGAAACCATTAGACAAATTAGTGTTATATTTATACCTTTCCTCATTCGTTTCCTCTCCCTTATTTTATCTGTCAAAATTCCCAACTTAAAATATAATAGATTTGTTTTAACTAAATACTTCAATTAATTTGCATATCCAATGATAGTCTGTATAATCAGATGGCCAAGTTATACCATATGATTTTATACTTTGGTATGTGTAAGTGCCTGGATTACCTGTTGCACTAAAAATTTTGGAGTTCAAGTACATTGAAGAATTATATCGTAAGGCTACTTGTTGTGTAATATCTTCACTTATAGATAATGTCGAAATTAAATAGTTGCTATTTGAGTTCACATCCTTATAAGAATCTCCTAAAAACTTTTTATACTGTTCTCTTAATATATTTTCTAATTCCTCTGGACTCATATCTCTTACATTGTTATAAAACTGGTCCATCTTTTCAGGATTAATATAAAATTCTACTGCAAATTCATCAGTCAGTTTATCCAATACTTCCTGATATGGAGTAATAAACTTTTCAAGTTTTCCATCTTCACTCGCAGAAACATTGGTGATTAATGATAAGGAAATGCTTATACATAAAAAAGACGTAAACAATAACTTTACAATTTTTATCATAGTATTCCCCTACATTAGATTTACCTATATTAAAACATGAATTATCTAGTTTTCAACTTAAATATCTTACGCAAATCCTTGAATAAGTTATGATTTTTACCTACTGCTAAATACAGGGATGTCCCACCTCATTTTCTTGCTACAAAAAAAAAGCTGCATTATGCAGCTTTCTTAATTTATATTATTTTTTTCTGTATGTGTAATAGATTCGCCTTCTACATCAATATTCGGAAGAATCCTATCTAACCACTTAGGAATATACCACGCAGTTTTCCCCATGAGAGACATGACAGCAGGAACTATGGTCATTCTTACTATAAATGCATCGAAGAATACTCCAAAAGCGAGGGCCATTCCTATTGATTTAATCATCGCATCAGGATTCATCATAAATCCGAAAAATACTGCCATCATGATGAGAGCTGCAGCAGTTACTACTCCGCCACTATCTCTCATGCCATATAAAATAGCTTTCCGACTATCTCCAGAATGGATATAAATTTCTCTCATTTTACTAACTAAGAATATTTCGTAGTCCATCGCTAATCCGAATAATATTCCAATTGTAATAACAGGTAAAAATGCTAGTATTGGAGATTGTGCTGGGAAGCCAAAGAAATTGACGAAATGTCCGTCCTGCACAACGAATACCATAAATCCTAATGTTGCTCCTAAAGAAAGCAAGAAACCTAAAACAGCTTTTAACGGTACTAATAGTGATCTAAAGACCATTACTAAAAGTATATAGGCAAGCCCGACTATCAAGGATGCAAACAATGGTAGCGCATCATTCAATTGTTGTGATATATCAATGTTCATGGCCGTTGTTCCAGTTACCATTAGTTCAATACCATGTTCTTTTGTGGTTTCTTTAGATTTTTCTCTTATAAGATTTACCAAATCCTTTGTCTTTAAATCATCTGGTCCAGACTGTGGTGTAATTTGTATCATAAAGATTTTACCTGAAGGGCCTGGAATTGGCGGTGAAACAGTTTTTACATCTTTTAATTTACTTAATTCTTGAACTATCTCACCTGCAGCTAGTTGTGTTTCCTCTGTTAATTCATCTACTTTTGCGGCAACAATTAATTGTGCATTAAAGCCTTCTCCGTACGCTTCGGTAAGTAAATCATACGCTCTTCTTTCCGTCATCTCTGTTGATTTAGCTGTCCCATCAGATGGCAGACCCAAATTCATATGGAAGAATGGAATTGTAAGAATGGCAAGGAATGCAATAGCTAATAACGATACAACGACAGGGTGTTTAGTAACTAATCTCCCCCACAAGTCCGCTTTCGTTCCATCCTTTTTCTTGCTATTACCAGCAATCTTTTTGAATAATAAATTTTTCTTCGCAGGCGACAAACGATGGCCTACCATACCTAAAATTGCTGGTAACGTGATAATTGAAATAAGAACAGCTGCAAATATACTTATAGCCGCTGAAACGCCCATAAGCGTTAAGAATGGTATTTGGGCTACTGATAACCCTAGTAAACCAATAATAACAGTTAACCCCGCAAATACTACAGCACTCCCAGATGTTCCGATAGCAATTGCAATTGAATTGTTTACAGTATGCCCCTTTGCTAATTCTATTTTAAATCGTGTAATAATAAATAGTGAGTAGTCAATGCCTACCGCTAAACCTAGCATTGCTGCTAGAATTATAGAAATAGAATTTAAATCAATAAAATAAGCACCAAACATAATTCCTAATAAGCTAATACCTAAACCTAATACCGCTATAAGAATTGGTAAGCCTGCTGCAATAAATGATCCAAATGTTATGGCTAAAACAATAAAAGCAACGACTACTCCAATAACTTCATAAATTCCCTCAAACTCTATATCAGAGAAAACTATATCTCCACCTTTTATTTCTGTTTGAATACCTGCATTTCTTGTGATATTAATACTATCTAAAATATGTTCTTTCGACTTCTCTGAAACTTTATCTGCTTCTACTGCAAATGTAACTTGTGCGTAACCAATCGTTTTATCTTCATTTAGATTGTTTAGTTCTAGCGGTGATAGAACATTTGCTACGTTGGAATCTTCACTTATCTCGTTAAGAACCGCCATAATATCGCTTTGCGCATCTTCTGATTCTAGCGTTTCTTTGTCTGTTGCCTTAAATACGATGTTTAGTGAAGATTGTTTGGCAGCACCTGCAAATTCCTCTTTAATTAGTTCAGCTGCTTTGTCAGCTGGCGTATTCGGAATAGTAAGTTCTCCATTAAATGATGGTTTAAAATACAATACTAAGGCTACTAGTATAATCAGTATCCCTAAAGTACTAAAAAGAACAGATTTTTTATGTGTCGTCGACCAATTTGCTAATTTATAAAGATACTTTGCTATTGTAATCTCCTCCTGTTGAATGTGCTAAAATACGTAAATTCCTATAATGAACAACCGTGAACATATGTTCATTTTTGTTCTAAAAAAATACCCACATTAGTAAATGTGAGACATTTCTTTAAATCGTCTTTCAATACTGTGAAATGATAAAAATATTAACTGGTCAATGAGCATACCAATTTTTTCACCATTTTCTTGTGTCTTCAAAATGGTATATATTCCTTCTATAAAGTTTGCTGAAAGGACATAGAAAATAAATGGTTCTTTCACAACGCTTTTATCTTCAAAACGAGAGAATGTTTCTTTTTGAAGAATTTTATGTAGTTCATCCACAAGTTCGTCCTTAAAATTCTCATATTTAGAACCTTTACTTTTACCAAAAAGTATTAATAGTTCTTTACTGTGCCCTTTGAAAATGTCCAAAATCTTATTTTTAATTTCAATCAATTTATCATCCGGGTTAACTTCAGTCATTATGATTTTATTAATGGCAGCAAACAAATCATTATAGACGGGGTCTACTATCGAATTAAATAAATCCTCCTTGTTTTTGAAATATTTGTATACTGTACCTAATGCAATATCAGCATTACTAGCTATATTTCTAATGGATGCACTTGAATAACCCTTTTCTTTAAATTCATCCAATGCAGCTAATAAGATTCGATTTTTTATTTCCTCTTTTAAATATTGCATACGTGAACCTCCGTTCATTTTAGGACTTTTTTAGCTTATCATGCGAAAATCTATTTGTAAATTATTTTAATTATTTTTTTCAGTATACTACACAAGCTCGCAATTGCACTTCTTTCTCCTATATCATAAATTTACAAAACAACTCAATGAAACCATATTTTAATAATTGATATCGTTTACTAAAGTAATAGATAATAAAGTGGATAAAATCTATTACAAAGGAAGAAAGTAATGAAGAATCCATTAAAAAAATATTTGATAATACCAGCTTTGCTCACTACATTATTAGCTACTCCATTCAGTGCTAACGCCTCAGCGAATGATATACATATGTCATATTTATATAGCGGAAATACTAGCTCTTTCATAAAAAATATAGATATGACTCAAGGTGCGTTAAATACGGCGACACCCAGCTTTTTTGATTTAAATGCAGATGGTAGTTTGAGTGCTACGATTGATAAAAGTTTAGTCGATGCTTTACATAATAGAGGATTAAAAGTTGTGCCATTCATTTCTAATCATTGGGACCGTAAATTGGCACAAATCGCAATGACAAATCGAGAAATATTGTCTACTCAAATCGTCAATTCTGTTTTAAAAAATAATTTAGATGGCGTCGATATTGATATAGAAAATTTAAACTATACAAATAAAGAAGAGTTTACAGATTTCATCCGATTATTACGTGAAAAAATGCCTAATAATAAAACAATATCCATAGCAGTAGCTGCAAATCCATATGGGTGGACAACTGGGTGGCATGGTTCTTATGATTACATGAAACTAAGTGAGTATAGCGATTATTTAATGGTGATGGCGTATGATGAAAGCTATAATGGGGGTTCAGTTGGTCCTGTCGCAAGTTTATCATTTGTTGAAAATTCGATTAAATTTTTATTAGATAAAGGGATTAATCCCAATAAAATAGTATTAGGCCTCCCTTTTTATGGACGAATTTGGAAGGATGATGTGGAAATAGGAGGCGACGGCATTGCTAATAATGCCGTAAAATCTATTGTGAATAGCCATAATGGAACATTTCATTTTGATAATACTTCAAAATCAGCATTTGCCAAATTTACAGTAAAAAGCAGTGACTCTCCTACTTTTATCGATGGTAAAAAGCTTGTACCAGGAAATTACACGATTTGGTACGAAAATGATTTATCTTTAAAATATAAGTTAAGACTTGTAGAGAAATATCATTTAAGAGGAACAGGTAGCTGGGAGTTACCTCAAGCGGATAATGGTATTTGGAAATTTTATTCTTCTTGGGCGAATGGGGAACATAACTTTATAGATACCGAAAACCATTGGGCAGAACAGGATATTATGGCCCTTTACCAAAAAGGTTGGATTAGCGGCAAAAACGAATACACTTACGATCCAAATGGTAATTTAACAAGAGCTCAGGCTACTGCTATCCTTATTAGTGCCATCGGTTTAGACAAAACAAACGAAACTGTACCTAATTATTTCAAGGATGTGCCAGCAAATGATTGGGCAAAACGTGCTATTGAAATTGCCTATAAGTATCATATTGTGAATGGCACAAATGAGAACATTTTCGATCCAAATGCCAATATCACAAGAGCACAATTAGCAGGTATATTATCAAGAGTGTTAAATTATCCATTGCCTACAGATGAGTCCAGTTTTTATGATGTTCCAAAAGATTTTTGGGCATATGCAGATATTTTAAAATTAAGTAGTAAAGGGATTATTCAGGGAAAAGAAGATGGAGGATTTTATCCATTTGATCATGTCACGAGAGGTCAAATGGCAGCGATGGTAAACCGGGCAAGTGCAGATTTAGAAAAGTATACAGTAAAAAAATAAATCCCTTCACCATAGTTAATAATAACTCAGCTAGAAGCAGCTATTCACCAAAAACGAGGCTGTTATTAAACGATTCAATCCTAAACCTTCAAACTAATCTGTAATATTAAAGACAAGAATTTGTACTTGATGGTTTCTTACATCATAACTTGTTTATAATGTTGCACATTTTATCAAAATGTACATTACTAAATTCAATTTTAATAGTGTACATTTTTTTATTTTGTTTAACATTTCTACTAGGGTTTATTAAAATGTGTAACATTTACAATACCAAAGTTACCACTATTACAATCCAATGACTAATGGCATTAAAAAAATTTCATAAAACGAACCTGCTGTGTATTTTTATCAAATCGACTCCCACCTTTTATTTCCGAAACTGAGCACCATCTAAAATTCCTCTCATATTCTATAATTAGACCTATTTTGAGGGGGAAAAATTATGGGGATTGAATTAACTGCTCTCCATTGGATTTATGTTGTGTTTATTGTCTTAATCATTGGTTTTATGGTTAAACGTCGAGATACCACCCTCATTTGTATTCTTGGCATATTCCTACTTGCGATTGTCGCTACTGGTGATATCACTTCATCAATAAGTGGTGTTTTTAATAGCTTTATTTATGCTATTACAGAGCTGTTATCCACCATCCTAATTATTTCCATCATTGTCGCAATGAGTCGTGTGTTAATGACTTCTGGTATTAATGAAGTCATGGTTGCGCCATTTACAAAAATTATTAAAACACCGACACTTGCCTATTGGACAATTGGTATTTTAATGATGATTATTTCTTGGTTTTTCTGGCCCTCTCCTGCCGTTGCACTCTTAGGAGCTGTGCTTTTACCAGTCGCTATTCGTGCAGGCTTACCTGCTTTAGGTGTAGCGATGGCAATGAATTTATTTGGTCACGGCATTGCACTATCTAGTGATTTTGTTATTCAAGGGGCTCCGAAGCTAACTGCTGATGCTGCGGGAATTCCAGTTGGCGACGTTGTATCAGCAAGCATTCCTCTCGTCATTACGATGGGGCTTGTGACAACGATTGTTGCTTTTTACTTATTAAAACGTGATATGAAGCGTGGGACACTTCATTTTAAGACAGCGCACGAAGCAACAGATGGGATCGAGCAAGTGAAAGATGAACATTTGCTAACAAAGGGTCAAAAACGATTTTTTGCCATTCTAATTCCCATCACCTTCTTACTCGATGTTATTGCAATGTCCGTATTGAAACTACAAGGCGGTGATGCCACTGCCCTAATCGGCGGAACAGCTGTCTTTATTTTATTAATCCTCTGTCTAGTGGCACACAAAAAACAAGGATTTGAGAAATCGACCAGTTACTTAATTCAAGGATTCCAATTTGGATTTAAAGTATTTGGACCTGTCATCCCTATCGCAGCCTTCTTCTACCTTGGTGACTCAGGATTTTCCAAAATAATCGGTGACTATCTCCCTTCCGCTTCACATGGAATTGTGAATGATCTAGGCGTCGGCTTAGCCGCTGTTGTACCCTTAACGAAAGAAATTGCGGTCATTACTCTTGCAATCGTAGGTGCCATTACTGGTTTAGACGGCTCTGGTTTCTCTGGCATTTCGTTAGCCGGTTCTGTAGGTAGTTTATTCGGCAATGCTATTGGCGGAGGTACTGCAACTCTAACTGCACTCGGGCAAATTACTGGCATTTGGGTTGGCGGGGGTACACTGTCACCAATGGAAGACAAATGATAAAGAGGCTTCTAAACAAGGCAACAATTTAAAGCAATACGGAAAGAATTCGAATAAAATAAAAAAACGGCTTGAAATGATCAAGCCGGCTGTGGGTATTGCAGCATCTATGGGAGGGATTTTCTTTACTTGCCTCTACCAAGAACGTACATGGCCTTAAACTAGTAAAAAAATTAAAATAAAAAGCCCAGACTCATTGAAGTTCTGGGCTTATTTGTTGTACAGTATGCATTCCTATTAAGCACGTTAATAAATCGGTTTTAATATACCGATAGGAAGCCAAGTACATTGTTCATCTTTTGCTTCTAGGTCTTCTTTTACACATAGAAAAGCATTAATGGAATCACTCACTGAATAAACCATACTTCCTTTTGGCATTGCTTTTTTCGTTTTAGAACCTTCTAATGGATAGGTTTTCGCTTCAGAGTCTTCCGTTACTTCATAACGAACACCTGTTTTTTTAAATTTTGTATCAAGAACTTTCATATCTGAACCAGGATAATGCTTTTCACACTTCAAGCCTTTTCCAGTGTCCTCGCAATATCTCAACATTTGATCTCCATTCATATCTGTGATTGACGTATCACGCCATTCTGTAAAGAGTTTGCCATATTCTCCGCTATTACGATTGATATTGATATACGTTACATTTGCATAGAAAGATGCGCGAATTTTCATCGGTACCTCTTTAAAAACTACTAGATTTGTTGCTTGTACACGATATGGCCCCATTTGATAAAATGTTTTACCATCATATTTTTCAATTTCATACGTTTTAAAATAATTATTGCGCTTCACCACTAACGAATCAAAAGTACCATCTTCATTTTTCTTATAAATTTTAATATCTTTTGTAAACGTCATTTTCCCCGTTTGGTCTTTATGCACCTCGGCTCCATCAAACCTAATAGCCTCTGATTTTGTTGGATTCACTATCGCTAAAATAAAAGTGGCTAGCAAAACAATAAATAATTTTTTCATTATGCTCCTCCTCATCAATTTTGTAGTTAATTTCTTTACCTACTAATATCGTATTATTTTATCAATAGAATACAATAATGTCAAAAATATAATAAAATTAACTCATTTTCCCACAGCTTTTCGTTGCACAATCTTTAAAAAACATTTGAAAACCAATATCAATAATAGGCTTTAATAATATAAAATTGTTTATTTTTATATATACTTTTTCCAATTTTACCAATAAAATAGTTAATAAGGAGCGTGGATATATTCATGGATAATGTATTTTTAATTGTATCAATGTTAAGTTTTTTAGCTGTTATAGTTTTTGCAATTATGGCTATTGTTCAATTTATTAAAAAGGATGTTTCAAAAGCTAAAAAGCAAATTAAGTTTACCGGAATATCAGTAGCAGTAATGATTGTATCCTTTATTGGTTTTGGCATGACAGCAGATCCCGTTGAAATAACAGAAAAAGAAGATACACAAAAACAAGTAGAAACTGTAGCGAAAGTGGAAGAAACGCCAGAAGAAAAAGCTGCACGTGAGGCGAAGGAAGCAGAGGAAAAAGCGTTAGCAGAACAAAAAGCAAAGGAGAAAGCAGATGCACAAGCTAAAGCAGATGCAGAGGCCAAAGCTAAAGCAGAAGCTAAGGCTAAAGAGGAAAGTGTCCCACGAGAGCATAAGTCGGCGTTAAAAAAAGCAGAGTCCTATGCTAAAACGATGCATATGTCAAAGGCAGGGATTTACGATCAATTAACATCGGAATATGGGGAGAATTTCCCGGCGGATGCTGCTCAATACGCTATAGATAATATTGTATTTGATTGGAAAGAAAATGCATTGAAAAAAGCAAAATCATACGCAGATATGATGAATATGTCAAATTCTGCCATCTATGATCAATTAATATCAGAATACGGGGAAAAATTCACTAAAGAAGAAGCTCAATATGCTATTGATAATTTAGAATAAGCACAACCGCATCTAACTGTGTAAGACACAATACAAGTCACTCACCCGAGTGGCTTTTTGTAATAAGGAGATGAATCATTGAGATATATTACTGGATTAATTGGACTTATTTTAGTCTTCTTCGGCAATTTATTCATGAGCATAACCGATAGTGACATAACCATGAATATAACATTAAAGTCATTTGGGTTTATTTATTTTATAATCGGATTAAAAATTTTATTTTCTAACATAAACTTATTAAAGAAAAGTAATAACCAAGATGACGATTAAGCTATCTTGGTTATTTTAAAGCTACTCCTAAAGTTATTTAAAAGAGAGCTTTATTTATCTCCGACTAACTTTAATACATTATCAGGTAGCCAAACATAATAGTCTTTTTCCGTTACAAAGACTAATACATACCCGTTAATCATTAACCCACCTGTGACCAAAATGCTTCCCTTTTCATACATGACATCTGGTTGCGATTCTTTTAATGGAGCGTGTTTCCCTATTGTATTTTCTATTAGCTCATAACGCTTTTCTTCTCCTAGTATCGTGTCAGCAATTTTAAGATCTGTACCAAGATAACGTCTACAAGAATCGTAAGTCCCATCATTAATGTCATCGCAATATTCCACTATTTGTCCATTTGGGGTATCCTTAAAATAAATAGACAAGGAGGGCTCTTTTCTAAAGTACCTTCCATAATTTCCATTCTCACGATTTATATTAATATACGATGGATTTTGATAGAAGGAAGCACGAATTTTTAATGGGACTTCTTTGAACACTACTAAATCTGTTGCTTGTACCCGATATTGCCCCATCTGATAAAATGTTTTACCATCATATTTTTCAATATCATATGTTCTAAAGAAGTTATTTCGCTTTACTACTAACGAATCAAATGTGCCGTTTGGATTTTTCTTATATACCTTGATGTCCTTTGTAAAAGTCATTTTCCCTGTTTGACCTTTGACAACTTCTGCTCCATCATGCATTACTTTTGCTTCTGATTTTGTTGGATGAATGATTGCTACTATAAATGAAGCTAATAACACAATAAATAACTTTTTCAATCTTCTTCCCCCTTTACAGCTTTATGTTAATTTCTTCATAAACTAATATCGTAATATTTTATCAACAGAAATGAAATATGTCAAAAAAATAACAAAATTAACGTGTTTTTCCACAATATATTTTTATCCATCTACCCTTCTCGTCAATTTTCTAAACGCTATTTCACGTTGTAATATTTGAAGAAGACTACAGAAGAAAATAGTATTCACCTATACCTTTCATTGACACAATAATTATTTTAAGTTACTATTTCCTCATTAAACGTGAGAGGTTGAGGACGATGATACGTCGTTTAAGAAAACTTAAAAACGTCGCTGTGCGATTAAGCTTCTAGGTAAATAAATTTAAACTAATTACTTAGAAGCGAGGTAAGCATAATGAACAATCAACAATATAATCATTGGTCAGAAATTAAATATATTAAGGATTTAGTGACAAATCCACTCATTGAAGTTGGAGACTATTCATACTACTCGGGTTATTATGGAAATCAAAATTTTGAGGACGGGTGTGTCAGATACCTTTGGGGTGACAATAAATCTCGTGAACTATTTAATCCTATTAATGATTTTGGTTGGCATTTAGATAAACTGATTATCGGAAACTACGTTTGTATTGCAAGTGGTGTCATCATTTTAATGGGTGGTAATCATAATCACCATTCAGAATGGATAACAGTGTATCCTTTTACGGAACAAATAGAACGTTCTTATAAGCCAAAAGGAGATACGGTTATTAAAAGTGATGCCTGGATTGGAATGAATGCAATGATAATGCCTGGGGTTACTATTGGTGAGGGTGCGATTATTGCTGCAGGTTCTGTTGTATTAAAAGATGTTCCGCCTTATACGATTGTCGGAGGAAATCCAGCTAAAGAAATACGAAAACGTTTTTCAGATTTAGAAATAGATAAATTATTAGAAATGCGTTGGTTTGATTGGGAACGAGAGAAAATTGAAAAGGCTATTCCTTTATTATCAAATGGTTCCATCGATCAATTGTATGATTTCTATTTAAAGGAAATAAAAATATAATAACTACTGAAACTACATCTAATTTGGATGTAGTTTTTTTATTGATATGTATTTTTTCCATTTAGTATTGTAGAGCATCATTTTCCAGCGCTTTATATTCCATGCTTTCTCACATGTTAGCCCTATTATTTCACATACCTTATAACTTGTACCAAAAATCTTTAGACTGCGCTATTTCGCGCAATCGTCTTTATAAACCGTAATGCCACCTACTGTTAAATCCTTTAGCGTTACCTGTCTGCCATATTCCCGTGACAGAATACTTTCAATAATTGGCAACAACTTTCGTACCTTTTCTTCTGTCATTTTTACAGCCTTCATACGCACACTCCTTTTTTATCAGAATATGTCGAATAGGCTTGTCACTTTCGTTAAGACAAATTTCAAATTGGATAAATGCCAAGCGCTCCTTCTTTCTTAATCATTTTAGGGCTGTTTCTCCACAACATACAATTCCACCGATGTAATTACTGCCAGGCAATATTGAATCCCAACTAAATCCAATTTACTATCTCCATTTGATTCACTTTCTGTTAAAATGATTTTAGAAAGGAAGTGATTAAAAATAACGACAGTGGAAAAGGAGAAATTGTCTGTCGGTTTAACACAATTTATTGATTTTACAGTTAGGCAAACAATGTTAGCAAAAATGAACAAAATTACTGAAATTAAAAATCAAGGGGATTATCATCCAGTAAAAGATCATTGGAAACAATTAAGAGAACGAATTAAATTATGCTATGAGAAAAATCAATCTCTAGAAAATTTAGATTCGTTGCTGTCTGAAGTTCATGAGAGAAAAATTAATTCCTATACCCAAGCAATAAAGGCATTTAAAAAATTTACTCGTAACAAGGAAATCGAATGGTTTGATCCACCTAAATCAATGTGGACATCTAATAATGGTTTAGTTGTTCGTTCGTCTCCCGAATTAGGTTTAGTTATTGACGGCATCCCTCACTTAATAAAATTGTTTTTTAAAGGGAACACTGAAAAAATTAATGAACGGAACATTCAACCAATCCTCACTTTAATGTCAGAAGCTCAATGCAAGGACCCTACCCCATCAACTATTGTATATGCTGTGTTAAACGTTAAAACAGCTAAATTACATGTAGCTACTCAAACAAACCCAAAAATTCTTCAAGCACTTCAACTGGAAGCACAAACATACGAAAATATTTGGAGAAATTAAGCGGCTAATCCATTTCATTTTTTATTAACATTTATAATTTCACATTGCTCTCACTTCCCTGATTACACCCACTACCCAATTATAAAAATGCAAAATCCAACCTTTTTTCGTGCTTGCTGAAGGCTGAAGTTGGTGCTATTACCATACAACTGTTAATTAATTAAAGGCTAGAGCCTGAACATATAACAGGCTCTTCCCGCCATCAAAAATCATATCTGCTTTAAAATGATGAAAATTTTTATCCAAATCCGAACATCCATGTACATATAAAAGTATTATTTCTATAGATAGCAAAATATATAAAAGAAAGGAAGTTTAGAAGGAGTGAAATACTTATGAAATGCGTCATCTATGTTCGAGTCAGCACGGATGAACAGGCTAAACATGGGTTTTCAATTGCTGCGCAAATTGAAAAATTGGAAGCTTATTGTGTTTCACAAGGATGGGAAATCGTTGAGGAGCCCTACGTCGATGATGGGTATTCTGCTAAAGATTTAAATAGGCCACATTTTCAGGCTATGATTGAGCGCATTCAGCAAGGCGGTATTGATGTCCTTCTTGTATATAAGCTTGATCGCTTAACTCGCTCTGTCCCTGATCTTCATACAATATTAGCTGAATTAGATCAATACGAATGTAAATTTAAATCCGCTACAGAAGTTTACGATACGACGAATGCGATGGGACGTTTATTTATTACACTTGTTGCTGCGATTGCACAGTGGGAGCGAGAAAATACAGCAGAACGTGTGCGTTTTGGAATGGAAAAGAAAGTGAAATTAGGTCACTGGAAAGGTGGCACGCCCCCCCTCGGCTACCAAGTAGTAGATGGTGAATTAGTCATCGATGAAGCAGAGGCTCAAATTGTGAAGGATATATTTAAGTTAGCAAAATCGTTAGGGTTTTACTCCCTTGCCCATCAATTAACGAATAAAGGAATCCCCACTCGAAAAGGCGGACAATGGCATGTCGATAGTGTTCGAGATATAGCCAATAATCCGACATACGCTGGTTATTTAATGTTTAGCTCTAATCCGAAAGACATAAAAAAGCCTCCTCGTGAACGGGTACTATTTGAAGGCAATCATGAACGTATTATAGATCGCGATGAGTTTTGGGAGCTACAAGATTTGTTAGAAAAACGCAGAACCTTAGGAGGGAAACGAGAATCGAGCAATTACTATTTTTCCTCGCTATTAAAATGTGCACGATGTGGGCATGCGATGTCGGGTCACAAAGCTGGTAAGAAAAAAACGTATCGATGTTCTGGAAAGAAAGCTGGAAAAGCTTGTACCAGTCATATGATTTTAGAAAGCAATTTAGTGCAATCCATCTTTGCAAAATGGGATGACTTAGTAGGTGGACATTTTCAAAGTAATGAAGGCGATGCCACATTTCCTATGGCACAACTCATCGCATTACAACAAGAATTATCCGTTGTTCAAAAACTTTCACACAAAAAGAAGACAATGTTTGAGCACGATGTTATCGGGATTGATGAGTTAATTCATGAAAGCGAAAAGCTCCGTAACAAAGAAAAAGAGATTCAAGCAAAGCTAAAAAAATTACAGCAGCAGGATCAGCGTCAACATGTTGAAATACGGACTGTTATCCGCAATATTGATACACTATGGTTGAATGCCGATGATTACGAACGTAAACAATTAATGACCACCATCTTCGAGCAAATTATTGTTGATACAAAGGATGATTATACGAGCAGTAAACAAGCAAGAGAAATTATAATTGTTGCAGCTAAATAATATGTCTTTTATTGGTGGCGGTACACTTATACCATGGGCGCTCATTCCCGCTGCTGCTATTTGTAACGTAAGCCCATTTGAGCTTGCACGGCGCAATTTATTGCCAGTAGCGATAGGACTTCTTGTAACGACCATTGTTGCGTTATTTTTAATTTAATTTCATCTGAGAATAAAATAAAAACTGATTATATGTTTTTCGACACAAGGCGTCAAGGTTCAACTTGATGCCTTTTATTCTGTTAATTGGCGCATTGGGCTACAACCCCCCTGTGCCGAATTAGCCGCAACAACCGCATGTAACCGTTGCTGTCTACAGTGTGCCTTCACGGTAAATCCCCGTAACGGAAATCAACAGCCATTCACCTTACATAATTCTCCTTAGTAAAAAATATTGATTTCATCTAAATCGCCTTGTTACTTAACAAATGAATAATATTATCATATTCATATAATAATTTCATTAGCTTTTTACTGTACATCTGTTTAAAAATATATTATATTTTTTGATAATGTTCTCACATTGATAACATTTGATTTTTTCCATTGATACCATCTCTTTTCTTCAGATAGGGGGCTCGATTAATGCTTAATAAAGCGGAGGTTTTAATGCATCCTGTAAGAATGAAAATTTTACAGGCACTGATGCATAATACAGAAGAAGGTTTAAGTACGTTAGAGATGATTTCTTTAATTAAAGATGTACCGCAAGCTACATTATATCGCCATATTCAAATATTAATGGATGAAAACATTATTAAAATTGTGAAAGAACGCAAAGTACGTTCTGTCACGGAAAAATTTTATGCTTTAAATGAGGGAGCAGCAAAAATAGATGCGGAGGAGTGGTCCAAGCTTACGAAAAAGCAAAAGCTAAACTATATTTCTTACTATCAATTAGCACTACTGTCTCAATATCAAAATTACTTAAACTTATTTGAAGAAGATTGCGTCGAGGATCAAGCTACTTTTTCATTACTCGACTTATCTTTAACAAAGGAACAGTTTAACAACTTTCAAAATGATTTAAATGATTTATTAACGAGATACTATAATATGTCCGATTCAAGCAATAAAACGGAAACAAAAACGATCGCATTAAATATTATTCCAAAATCTTAAGTAACAATTTTTAGGTACGATCACTGGATTTAAATTGTAAAGAAATGGAGAAGATTTATGAAAAAAGGCAAGTCAGTTGAAAATATAAGAAAATTTATCATGATTATTATAGGCGCAGTCATCGCAGCATATGGACTTGAAGCGGTATTAATACCGAACAATGTCATTGATGGTGGCGTAACAGGTATTAGTATTATGGGTGCCCATTTATTCGGAATTCCGTTAGGGGTGCTACTCTTTGTACTTAATATCCCATTTATTTATATTGGCTACAAACAAGTAGGAAAAACTTTTGCATTAATGAGTAGTACTGGGATAGCGGCTTTATCGATTTCCACAGTTCTATTACATGATGTTAAAACAATTTTAGGTCCAAACGATCCTTTATTAATTGTCTTATCAGGTGGTATGTTACTTGGAATTGGAATAGGAATTGTCTTACGAAACGGTGGTGCATTAGATGGCTCTGAAGTGTTAGCCGTACTATTATCACGTAAAATTCCGTTTTCAGTCGGAGATATTATATTATTTATTAATGCCTTTATTTTCTTAGGGGCAAGCTTTATTTTCGGATTAGAAAGTGCATTATATTCAGCTTTAACGTACTATATTGCGAAAAACGTTATTGATATTATTCAAGTAGGTTTAGAAAAATCAAAAGATGTACGTGTTGTCAGTGCAAAATCTGAGGAAATTGGTGATGCCATTCAAGCTCGTTTAGGACGTGGTGTTACTTATACACAAGGGCGTGGCGGATTTTCAAACGAACCAACTGAAATTTTAAACTGTGTTATTAACCGTATGGAAGAAAATAAGCTTGTGACAATTATTAAAGATATTGATAGCGGTGCTTTTGTTGTTATTTCTGATGTTTCAGAAGTTCGCGGTGGTAATTTCAAAAAACGTGATATTCACTAATACTAGAAGTAAGCAAGTATCATTACTTGCTTACTTCTTTTTATTTACCGTATTTGTTGGAGTTCGCTATTATTTTTTTCATATTTTATTCCGTTTATTAGACAGATTGCTCCTACTAGTACAACAGCAGATGCACCTATTAGCGCATATTGATAACTGTTTGTATAGTTGGCCAATATTCCTGCTAGTGAAGGTCCAAGCAATTGCCCTAGTGCATAGCCTGCTGTTAAAACACCTAATATTTTATGACTATTTAAAGGGACAATCTGCTTTGCTAAAGTAGTTGCAACCGTTGTAATCCCCATAAATGTCGCACCGAATATAAAAGCACTTGTATAAATTGTAAAAGTGTTAGTGGACAATGCTGGTAACACAATCCCTAATGACTGCAATAACATAGCTATAAATAATGTCATGACATAACCCCAACGCTGTGCGAGTTTTGACCAAATAAAACAAGATGGAATGGCTGCAATCCCAACGACAAACCATACAAAGACTGCATCGCCCTGAAAGCTTGTTGATTCTTTTGCGATGGATACAATGAAAGTTCCAGTAATAATATAGCCGAGCCCTTCTAGACTATAGGCAAGTACTAGCCATTTTATCCAACTTGTCGGTAGGGATGTCCGTATTACAGTAGCTTCACTAGGTTCCTGTTGTGTGTTAGGTATAATCGGCTTTATAAAAAATACAATAAATATTAGTAAGATACTACTAAAAAACGCTAAGGCAATCCAAGTGCCATACCAGTTAAATAAAGCATGTATTGGTGATACAATTAAAGCACTTAATGCAATACCTATCCCCACACCACTATAAAAAATACCTGATAAGTGTGATTTCCTGCTATTAGCTAATTGATCAAGCACTAGACTTGCAGCAACAACAAAAATAAAGGCACTCATAATACCAGAAATAAACCGAAGCACATACCAAACAGAAATCGCCTCAGTGCACCCCATTAAACCAGTTGTTACAATACTCATAACTAAAGCTAGTTGTAAGAAGGGAATCCGTTTCTTTTGTATTTGTAGACGCCCAACAATAATTGCACCTACAAAATAGCCTACATAGTTGCTCGTAGCTAAAAAACCTGCAGTCGCTCGACTAAATGCAAAAGCTTCTTGCATGTACGGTAAAATGACCGTATACGAAAAACGACTAATGCCCATTGCAACGATGAATGCAAATACTCCCCCTATTAAATAATGAATTGTTTGCTTGTTCATATTTCCCCTCCCTCTCACATTCACTATAACGAATATTTTGGTATCACAAATAGAGCGGATTATTTATAATAGATATCAAATAAATTGATAGCTGGAGGGAATATCTTGAATTTTAATGATTTATTTATTTTTAGGACAGTCGTACAAGCAGGGAGTTTTTCTAAAGCAGCCGCAGAACTCAATTACTCACAATCTAATATTTCAATGAAAATACAAAATCTAGAAGAATTATATAATGTAACATTTTTTTATCGTGGGCATCGTGGGATTCGTTTGACACCTAAAGGAGAACAATTTTATGAAATCTTATTAAAAATGTTACATCTGTATGATAAATCCTTTGAAATGCTCCATGATACGGGAGAACAAAAAGGTATTTTGCGTATTGGTTCAATGGAAACTACTGCTGCTCTACATTTACCAACACTCTTAACTAATTTTCATAAGTCATATGCACAGATAGAGTTAACAATCTTAACGAGTACATCGACGGAGAATATTAAACGATTAGAAAATTATGAGCTGGACGGTGCATTTGTTACAGGGCCTGTTTATAAAGAGCATATTTTAGCAAAGGAATTTATTAATGAGGAGCTTGTTATCATTTCGTCAAACGCGCATAAACGAATTGAAAAATTGCGCGATATAGAAAATTGCACACTTATTACTTTCCGCCACGGCTGCTCTTATCGGTCTATTTTAGAACATTGGTTACATGAAGACGGTGTGCAACCACAGAAAAGAATGGAGTTTGGAACACTTGATGGAATTATAGGCTGTGTAGCTGCCGGACTTGGGGTAACTCTCCTGCCACGTGCAATCGCAGAAAAATATTTGGCTACGCAACCTCTCGCCATTCATGTATTGGCAACAAAGCAAACACAAATCCCTACTTGGTTCATTTATCGTCAGGATGATTTTCAACCACCTGCACTAACATATTTCATTGATTCGATTGGAGCGTACCAACAGCTTAGACAGCTGTAAAAATTGCCTTTAAAGACCGATAAGTAAGAGATGCAACTTTTATTTTCAATAGGCTAAGCTTCTTTACAAACATAATGCGGTCTTAGCTAAACGAAATCATTTCCCAAGGCTCTTTCACGACAAGCAAAGCAGAAAAAGCTATACTAAATATAGTGATGAAACATTTTGAATTTACGTTATGAAGGAGAACTAAATGGACTTATTTATAGCTAGTGATCGCCAATTGCCAATCCGTTATTATGTAAATGAAGCGATTTGGATTCGCCGTGGTTGTTTTTCACCACCGCAATTAACATTGCCCTTTTTTGTGGAGGTTGAAATTAAAAACAACGACAATTTGCCAATTATTACTCAATATATTCGAGAATTCCAATGTCAATATAAGTACACTGAAATGCAAATTTTAATTAAGGATAAAACTATATTTGCTGAAATGCATGATATGCTCACTGACCAGTTACTGTGTAATCACATGGTTTCCATACACCCACTATTCCCTAAGTAATCATTTACTGCATCGAGTAAGTTAATTTTGAAAGTTCATGGTCATTAATTACAAATGGTACTTCAGATAGTTCAACCCAAATTCGAGTACACGATTCATGTTCTCGGAGAAAAGGTAAGCATTCAAGAACATCCATTCTAAAAAATGCCTGGTAACCAATGACAGGATATTTACCTTTTGAATTAAACGATGGATTTTCTTTATGGCTCACTTCGATTGAACCTATGTATTGGATTGTTCCCTTTATATATCCCTCTTCATAGGACTCACGAAGTATAGCTTCTTCTATGTTCTCCCCCGTTTCTACGTGACCACCTGGATAATTAAAACCACGATGTTTTATATGAGCTAACAATACCTTCCCATCTTTCATACACACGGCATGAACACTTGTCACAATTAATGAATTAGTTAATTTCATTCGAGGCATCCAAGTTAATTTTACTTTGCCTCCATCCCAGTCAACAATAAAAGTCTGCATGTATCTCCCCCGCTTTGTATATTTATTTTTTAATAAATATCGTTATATTTCCTTTCTATACCCTTTCACAAATCCCGCTTACTCAGCAATCTACTTTTCGTTAGCTAAATAGTAGCAAAAAGTCTTCTATTTAATTTTGAAAAAGCGTTTTGGATTTCATCAAATTACAATCATTTTGAGAAACATTAAATTATCCTTCTCTAAATATGCATACAATTGGCTTAAAAAGAATAGAAACCTAATAGAGAGATAATGCAAAATTTAGCAAATGAAAAATAAAGTGGGGTGTAGAAGAAATGATTGAAATAAGTGATGCAAAAGAATTAGTACTCGGAATTGTGCAGCATGATCCATTGTTTGTCGTTCTACAACATACACCATTAGAAGATACACTTTATGGTGATGCCTATTTAACACACATCCATGAAAAAAAATATTATAGTATTTCAGAAGTTGCAGGTTGGTTTGAAATAACGGATGCTATGCTACGTTACTACATTAAACCTTTTGACCAGTATATTTTTGATAGCGCCTCTAATCATCAAATCACGAATATTCGGTTGGACCTCCCTGCCATTTTACGACTTCGTATGATACTACTTTTAAAGGACGAATACCGTGTAAAGGGCTTAAAACTTCTTCTAGGAATTGACGATAGCGGTCAGCAAATTAAACATCAAATTACTGCTACCACTCTTGCTTCATCAGATGATTTAGCCCATAAAGTCGATGTTTTAGGAAGTGTCCTACAGCAAATGATACAAACCGGTTTATTTCATATGGAACCTAATGAAAAGCAAGGCACATTGCACATTACGATTAACGAAGATTTTTTAGCTCAAAATGTTCTTTCTTCCGAATCGAGCCGCAAAATCGAAGACATCCAAAATGAAACAAATGAACTGAAACATATAAATGAAAATCTCCAAAAGCAAATGCTAGAGTTACAAGAAGGTAGCGTAAAGGATATCGTAAAAAAAATCCGTGAACGCCATATTGAAAATGAAATCGTTTCAACACTACGCACCGAAGCACTGCAACAATTTTCACTAGAGAATAAAGCTGGATTTTTCGCAAAAATTTTTAGGTCCTCACAAATTGAAATGGAAAAAGAGCAGTTTGTTTTCAGTTATATTTCCCAGCATTTAGAAGAACGCTTGGAAGCAGCACTCAATACGTATTACGGTGCCTGACACACAAACAATTCTGAATTGTTTGTGTGTCAGGCACCTCAAAGGAGTTGGTTTTTTTTGAAAGAATATGCGATTATTTTAAAAGCTGTCGAAAAACGTTTTCATCATAAACAAGTCATTGCACCACTTTCCTTCGACATTCCAACAGGTCAGTTAATTGGCTTACTTGGTCCTTCTGGTTGTGGGAAAACGACATTGATAAAATTAATAATGGGAATGCTACAGCCTGATAATGGTACTATTCATGTATTTGAGTACACCGTTCCCCACAAGCAATTGTTAATGGATATAGGGTACATGGCGCAATCTGATGCTCTTTATACAGATTTAACAGGTGCCGAAAATCTACATTTTTTTGCAAAACTTTATCGATTATCAAAAAAAGAACGGCTTGATCGCGTAGCGTACGCTGCAAATCTTGTTCGTTTAACTGACGAATTAAATAATAAAGTAATGAATTATTCAGGGGGGATGAAAAGGAGGTTATCACTGGCAATTGCCCTTATTCAAAATCCAAAGCTATTAATTTTGGATGAACCTACAGTCGGGATTGATCCTGTATTGAAACAAGAAATTTGGCAGGAGCTTATTCGTCTAAAAGAGCAAGAACATAAAACTATTTTAGTGACTACACATGCAATGGACGAGGCTGAACGCTGTGATCAATTAGCCATACTACGTAGCGGCCACATTCTAGCACAAGGTACACCGCTAGAGTTGAAAACAAAATATAAAGCAAAAGATTTTGATGAAGTGTTTTTAAAAGCTGGGGGTACTATACTATGAGAATTGGCGCATTAATTTCAAGAATAATTCAGCAAATGCGACGCGATAAACGTACACTTGCACTGCTATTTCTTGCCCCCCTCCTCGTGCTTTCATTAATGTATTTTATATTTAATAGTAATGAGCCAGTTATAACACTTGTTGTCTCAAATATTCCTACAGAGCTTATTGAAAAACTGGATACTGTGGATTTTGAAATTATAGAAAACAATGATTTTACTATAGCCAAACTAAAGGAACATAAATATGATGGTTGGTTAGCACTTCACAACAATCAAATAAAGCTCAACTTATTAAATGATGATCCTACTACTGCTAAAGCCGTTAAGATAAAATTGTCACAAGCATTACAACCTGAGCAAGCTTCTAATATGACGATTACAACCGACTATGTATATGGTGACAAAGATACGGCTATTTTTGATATTTTCAGCCCAATGCTTATCGGCTTCTTTGTTTTCTTTTTTGTTTTTTTAATTACTGGTATTGCCTTATTAAAGGAACGCACTTCAGGAACACTAGAGCGATTATTAGCAACTCCAATTAAACGTTCAGAAATTGTCGCAGGTTATCTGATTGGTTACGGATTGTTTGCCTTTATGCAGACAATTATTATTGTCCTATTTGGAATTTATATCCTCGGTATCGTCCATGTTGGTTCTATTTGGCTCGTGTTCCTTATTAATATTTTAATTGCACTTGTATCATTATCATTAGGCGCACTTTTATCTAGCTTCGCTGCATCAGAGTTTCAAATGATGCAATTTATACCAATAGTTATTGTGCCACAAGTATTTTTTTCTGGTATTTTCCCACTTGACAATATGGTGGAATGGTTACAAAGCATTGGTCACATCATGCCATTGTATTATGCAGCTGATGCATTAAATGGCGTTATGTACAAAGGATATTCCTTTAATGAAATTGTAGTAAATTTAGTGATTCTAGCTTGCTTTGCTATTGTCTTTATTATGTTAAATATTATTAGCTTAAAAAAATATCGTTCATTATAGCTTTCTAAAAAGTTCTGCACGCAAAATCATTGGCAGAGCTTTTATTTTTTACTCAAGTATTATTCTACAAAAATAGAAAAATGATCCATATTATAAAAGCAATTCACGGCATTTTAATTTATAATATTCTTATAAGACTTTATAGGTTTATCACTAACAAAAAAGGTGTGTACGAATGAATACGATAATGGAAATACAAAACATTTCTAAACAATATAAAGCTAAGAAAGTTTTAGACAACATTTCATTCTCCATTTATACTAAAGAAATTGTGGCACTTGTAGGGAAAAATGGTTCAGGAAAAAGTACGCTACTCAAAATTATTGGGGGCTTAGTGGATCCAGATATCGGTGAAGTGAACAAACATGTACAATCTTTAAAAATTGGTTACGTACCCGAAGTCATTCCTTCTCATCTATTTTTTACACCAGAAGAGTATCTTTTTCATATGGGTAAAATTAGTGGCATACAAAAAAATGCATTACTACAAAAAATAACTGACTTACTCGAGATTTTTAATATGCAAGAAGCGCGTACCACAAGTATGATTAATTTTTCAAAAGGTATGAAGCAAAAAATGATGATCATGCAGGCGATGCTTGAAGAAACACATCTTCTCATCTTGGATGAACCCCTATCTGGACTTGATCCTCGCGCCCAAAATGAATTAGAAAATACCCTTTTGTCCTTAAAAGAAAACGGCTACAGTATCATTTTAACTTGTCATGAAACAAAATTATTAGATAATCTTGTGGATCGGGTCTTATTCATTCAAGGTGGCCATGTAATGCAAATGGAGGCATTAACAAAAACCGCTATTCCAAGCAATCAATTAGTTTTTGAGTATCCCAGTCAATGGTCGCTTGAAGATTTCCTTCCCCTTATCCAAATCAAACAAATGCGCACAATTAATAATGGAAATCAAGAGGTAACCGTAACTGTTAGTCAAGAGAATACAGATAAGATCTTACTGGCATTACTCCAGCGCAAGGCTACCATTAAACAGCTCTTCCCTCTAAATCATAAAAAGGACCAATTTTACAACCATTTCTAGGAGGCTTACTAGTGAAATGATTAGTTTATTGCATTATCAATTGATTAATTATCTAAGAACTTATAAATATATCCCCCCCTTTTTTATTTTCATTTTGTGTATGGTAGTCAATTATGCATTTGTGCCAAATCCAATATTGGATAGTTATTCGTTTACGTCAACTTTTCTTTTTTTATTGATGGGTTGGTTTACAGTAACAATATTTCATGCGGAGGACGAAGGACAAAAAGTAATTACAATTTTGCATTCTAAAGGGCAAAAAGCGTATTTTAGGGCGCTTTACTTGATTAGTATTGCGATTGGATTTTGTCTCAGCTGGGTGTCAGTATTGTACCCTATTGTGATAGATGCCTTTGGTGAGAAACCAAAAACTCTACATATAATATTGGGCTTTCTAGCTCACTTTTCTTTATCGATTCTTGCTATTGCACTCTCTGCCCTTTTCACAAGAGAACTAGTTAAAAACAAACAAAATTCTTGGTGGGGTGTTCTTAGTATCCTAATCATTTCAATAGCTATTGCCTCCTTGAAAAATGAGTTAAAGGGTCTTATATGGCTATTCCCTCCTGTCCAACTTTCTTTAGAAATGATGAGTGCTGATGACGGTCTCCAAGCCATTCCTGCTGTTTTTTATTGGCAATTTATTTGGATTTTTATTTATAGCTTGCTAGTAATCTGGTTATACTTCTGTATTTTAAATCGTAAAAAGAAAATGTAAGAAGTGCCAGGCACCCAAACAATTCTGAAAATTGTGAGTGCCTGGCACCTAAAATATTAATCGAGTAATTCTTTTAGCTGATCAATTTCAGAAACTGTTAGCTCTGTTAATTCTGAGATTGTTTCAAGATCGGTGTTTCTTTTTAATAATTTCAATGCAATCTCTGTCTGCATCTTTTTTTCTCCATGTTTGATGCCCTGTTCTAAACCTTGTTCTAAACCCTGTTCTATCCCCTGTTCTAAACCCTGTTCTATTCCTTGTTCTATGCCTTGTTCTATCCCTCGTTCTAATCCTTTTAAAAGCCCTTCTTGCTCAGCTATATATTTTGTATCTTCTAGCTTCGCCGCTTCATCAAGGATATATTTCAAACGAGATTGATAGGCATAATAATCTTCAGGGGATTGACTTAAATCTTGCCAAACATTAAAAGCATTGAATAACTCCTCATCTTTCATAGCGAGCTCCTCCAATTCCAAATAAATTTCTTCATAAACTTTCTCTTTGCGTCCATCAACCATTCCCAGTAGCATTAGCCATCTAGCAAGTAAATTTTCCCATGAATCTAATTGCTTTGCATACCATTGCTTTATAAATTTATTCATGTCGATAAAATGGATTTCGAGCACATCATCCATTTTAAACTTCTCTAAATTGTCGTAAAGCTGGAAAATAGAATGGTAATTATCTGTTTGTTCAAATAAACTAAAATTACAAATATTGATAGTAATTGTCCGTCGTAGTTTATGGTAACCCATCCCTTTACGAAGCTGAGACGTATAAATTCTTGACCAATAATACAGTGTTCGTTTCATCATATCGTATTGATTTGTTAGTTGAATTTCAACATTTATAAATAAATCATCTTGTGTTTTAACTAAAATATCCAAACGTGATTGCTTATCATCTACATGCTCGCTCCCAAATTCTTGCCTCATAAAAGAAATCTCATTAATAGCGTCGCGGCCAGTTAGATTTAAAATAGCATTTAGGAAAGCGACAGTAATGTTTTTATTCTGCTCAGTGCCAAAAAATTGTTTAAAAGCATAATCTACCTTTAAATCTACAAATCTCTCAAGTGGGATTTTACGTAAAGTCTTTACACTCATTCGCATCACTCCAATTGATTTACCTCAATTATAACATTTTGTCGATTTAGGAAAAAATGATTTAGTGAATATTTCGTCAAATTATACGTTACAGTATGTAATAAAAAACAAACTCCTAATTAAAAAAGGAATTTGTTTTAATCATTATTGATTTTCTAAAAAAAATGTTTCTTCTGAAATAACCTGAATATCATTTCTCCTTAATAGTGCAGTTGTCACACCTACCCCCACTATTTTAGAATCATTAAAATGACCATTATAAATCACTGCACTACCACAAGAAGGGCTGTATTCTTTTAATATGACTGTGGTAGCGCCTATTTCAAGTGCTTTCTGTAGTGTCGCATGTGCTCCTTTTACATAAAGCTCTGTTACATCCCTACCAGATTTTTCTAACACAACAGCTTTTCCATTTAGGACATCCTCACCGTCTCCTCCGATAATTTCTGCCGGTTCTCGAGGAGTAGTGAAACCACCCATCAATTCAGGACAAACTGTGACGGCTTTATTTTCCTTAACAAGCTGTTGAATACTTCCATTCAAACTATCCGTACCGTTATAACGTACCTTTAATCCCGCTAGGCAACTACTTATTAACATCATATCTAATCACTCCAAATAAACCTTACTTCATTTCATTTTCCTAAAAATCATTTTTTGAACCAACGTTGGAATTTCACTCAATTCGTCGATAATATATTCTGCTTTTACCGTTGGACTTGCATCATTTCTTTTCCAAACTGCTACCATACCTATGTTTTGTGCGGCTTCAATATCATTCAATGCATGATCGCCAACAAACATACTGGATGCGGCACTTACTTGTAATTTTGCTAAAGCACGATCAAATATTTCAGGGTTTGGCTTCTTTATACCTTCCCATTCGGAAATTAAAATGACCTCAAAGTTTTGTTCAATACCAAGCGCTCGAATATTATCTAATTGAAATTGTCCTTTTCCATTCGTAATCATACCTAGTTTGATATTTTGCTGCTTTAATTCATTAAGCATACTGTGCAAACGCGAAAAAGGTTTACAATAATACTTGAAGCTAGAAACATAATCATCAAGTAACTCTTTAACTGTACAATCTGTCAAATTAAATTCATTTATTAATTGCTTATAAACTTTATCCTTCCACGCATATCCATTATTGTCCAATTCAATAAATCGGCTAATATAGTCCTCTTTTGGAATACTTGAGAGTTTAGGAGTTAAACGCTCATATTGATGTGAAACAAATGCAATCAGTGACTTCTCTCTGTCTAACAATGTACCATCTAAATCAAACAGCACAGCTTCAATAATGGCCATTCCCTCCTTTTTTCGGTGTCAGGCACACAAACAATTCAGAATATTACGAGTGCCTGGCACCGTCAAGACTTCCACTAAGGTGTAGACTGCACGTTTAAATTTGCTATTTTTTCTTGTTGTTTCATGACGATCCATTTACCGCATAACATCACTATTAATGCTAAAAATACAATGACTCCTGCAAAGATGAGTGCTGCTTTATAGCTGTTGTATATTACTACAAGCTGTCCAGCAATTATTGGCCCGATTATTTGTCCGAATGCATAAAATGTTGTTAATACTGACACGACTGGTCCACTCTGGGTTGGAAAAAGCTGTCTGGCATATGCAGTTGTTAATGTTACAATGCCTACGAATGTTAAGCCGAATAAAAATGAGGACAATAAAACACTCCACACTGTTTGTGAAAATACTGGCAACAAAATTCCTAATACTTGCAATATGTACGCCACAAACAAAATCTTTATTGCAGAAAACTTTTCTAATAAGACAGTCCAAACTGGAGCAGATGGAATTGCTGCTAGTCCAACAATGACCCAGCTATAGGAAGAGTACGCTTGGAGCGAAGGAATATTGTGAATAATATCTACTAAAAATGTACCTGTAATAATATAGCCAAGTCCCTCAAGCCCATATGCAGCAATAAGCCAAGGCATAAAACCTCGCGACATTTTTGTATCAGATGATTTAGTAACTTTCACGCTATCGTGAACTTGTAAATTTCTCCATAAGATAAGTGTAATAATTAATAAAAGTGCTGATAAAATTCCTAAGCCAATCCAAGTACCTTGCCAAGCAAAACGTACTTCAATGAAAGGTACGAACAAGCCAGATATGGCAATGCCAAGCCCTATACCGCTAAATAAATAACCTGACCACTTTGTCAGTGACTGTTTAGCTAAATAATCCATAATAATACTAGAGGTTAAAACAAATATAAGCCCTCCTGTAATCCCTGCAACTAAGCGCAGGACAAGCCAAACACTATAATTTTCAATTAGCCCCATAAGGACAACAGAAAAGACGTTTAACACAACACTCAACAGTAAAAAATTTTTCTTTTGTCGATAAATAAATCCAGCCCACAAGGCACCAATAAAATAACCAATATAATTACTTGATGCTAAAAAGCCGGCAACATTAAACGAAAATCCGACATCCTCCCGCATAAATGGCAAAATGGGTGTAAAAGCAAAACGACTAATGCCCATGGCTACTACGAGTAACAATACTCCTCCAAATAATACCCCTATATGTTGACGATTCATCGCATCCCCTCCCTTTTTATTGTTATTAAAAGGATACTTAATGAACATTAATAAAGCAAACATATAATTTATAAAATTTTTCCAATATTCAATCTATAAAAATAATATTTTATAGATGTTGCACCAATTTTTTTCAGAAAAAAGACTCAAGTATTTACACTTGAGTCCTTTGGTAAATCTATTTGATTAATAATTGGCTCTTAAACTAATAACGATAGATAATATAATCAAAAAAACAACTAAACATATTCCCGACACAACAATTGCTTTTTTACCATGCATGTCCATTCACATTCCCTTTATAATCAGAATTTAATTGAATGTTAAAGGTTCTTGGACGCACGCCAATAATATTATCTCCTATTTTTGCACCTACAAATGCCGTAAATGCAGCACTCGCATAGAATTTATCATCATTAACATACGCATCTAAAGATGTTCTTTCAAATCCACTTAAAGGGACAAAATTCTGAACAATGTAAGCATTTTTATACTGTACAGTAGTTACTTTTTGATTACTATATTCAAACCTACCCTCTAATCTCACTTTCACAAAAGTTATTCCGAACAATCTAAAATCTGCATCAAATGATACAGGTCTATTTCCTACGGTAGCTCTAGTAAATCTTTGTTTTTCATCGCTTTGCATACTGTTTTCAGTTAGTTCTACATCAAAATTACCGCCATTTTGTAGAACATCTAAAATTACTTCCTGCTGTTCTTTCGATAATTCACTATACTGCTGTATGAATTCATCGTAAGTATCACCAAATGACTTTAGATAGGAAACATATTTTTCTGGCGCTTCAAATGGATTTTCTTGTCGGCCATCACTTGCTGCCAAAGCAAAATTAGGAATTACTAATCCTAAAATAACTACAAATAAAATGAATACACTACTTATTTTTTTCATAGTATGCTCCTTTCTCCGTTTAGAAATATAGTGACTCTAGCAGTGAAAGTTATAATCATCTAATCTCCATTTTTATGCCTTACTGGATTCTAATAAACCATACTGCAACCTCCCTTTTGCGCAAAACGTTTAAATGATAATGATTCTCAATTTTATTTTATTCAAAAATTTTTAAGTTTTCAACCTCTATTTTCATTTCTCTTCCAACAGCTATATATTCCCATTCCATAAAATTGTTGTAAAACTCTTTTCATTTTATGTTAATTCCCCTTACATCTCTATTAAACCAAAAAGCTTTTATTCGTTTTTTTTATAGACTTTACAGTTTAATTGTCCTATAATATTCCCTGCTGATACTAAAATACGAACGTTGAGGTGTAAACCATGAATGAATATACGCAAATTTTCAAAGGGACTGCTTTTTCAAGTAAGTCTTCAAAAGAAGTACAAATATTAAAAGATTATCTTTTTTGCATTAACGCAGACGGCATGATAGAAAAAACTATTGCACCAGAACAGCCTGAATATCAAACCTTACTAAATACATACGAAGGAAAAGGCAATTTCCATCAATTAACTGATGGTCAGTATTTCTTCCCAGGCTTTGTTGACTTGCATGTACATGCTCCTCAATGGGCTCAAGCTGGAACTGCTTTAGACATCCCTCTAAATGACTGGCTAAA
Source organism: Lysinibacillus sp. NPDC093210 (assembly GCF_044753985.1). NCBI lineage: Bacteria > Bacillati > Bacillota > Bacilli > Caryophanales > Bacillaceae > Lysinibacillus > Lysinibacillus sp. NPDC093210. The sequence goes on from NZ_JBIVOE010000001.1 coordinate 675,276, forward strand.
CACATATACCTTCCCAATCGAATCGAAGTTCTCTGATTTAGTATTTGCCAAAGAGGTCTATGAAGATTTAGTTAGTACCCTACTTGCCAATGGCACAACTACATCGTTATACTTCGCAACTGTCCATAAAGAGGCAAGCTTATTGTTAGCTGAAATATGTGCTACAAAAGGGCAACGTGGTCTAGTTGGGAAAGTTGTTATGGATGACCCTGAACAAAACCCAGCATTTTATCGTGATGCAAACACAGATACAGCATTAGCAGACACAGAAGAATTTATTTTAGCTGTTAAAGAATTAGCAAAAACTACAAAACAAGGTGTATATCCTGTAGTAACGCCTCGCTTTATTCCGAGTTGTACAGATGGTGCATTAAAAGGTTTAGGAGAATTGGCTGCTAAATATGATACACATATCCAATCACACTGTAGTGAAAGCGATTGGGAGCATGGTTATGTACAAAACCGCTTCAACAAAAATGACGCCTATGCGTTACATGACTTCGGTCTTTTAGGTGATAAGTCTGTTATGGCACATTGCAATTTTTTAAACGATGAAGATGCAGAATTATTTGCTGAAACAGGCACAGCGATTGGTCATTGTCCAATCTCAAATGCTTATTTTGCTAACAGTGTCATTCCAATTGCCCACTTCCACTCAAAAGGGGTGGATATTGGTTTAGGATCAGATATTTCTGGTGGCTTCTCTCCGAGTCTTTTCGATAATGCAAGACAAGCTGTTATGTCATCTAGAATGTTGGAGGATGGTGTTGATACAGCGCTTCCTGCAGACAAACGTGGGGTGCCAAATTCACGCATTACAATTAATGAAGCATTTTATTTAGCAACAGCTGGCGGTGGTGCAAGTTTAAGCCTACCAGTTGGTCGCTTACAGGAAAACTATACGTGGGATGTTCAAGTAATCGATACAAAAATAGCAACTGCCAAACTTCCAATCTATGATAACAATGAAGATTTGATTGATATCTTCCAAAAAATCATGTATCTTGTTCGTCCTGAAAATATTCGTGAAGTGTGGGTGCAAGGCACTAAAGTTCATGAAAGAAGCAAATGATTTAACGCAAACTATACTCTCCCCTTCGCTGTAGCAGCAGGGGGAGAACCCGAACCGAGATAAGATTCAAATACTGATCATCATATAAAAACTTAAATTTTGAGGTGTACGTCTTAGTGGAAACGCAAAAAAACAATCTAGCAAACGATAAAAGTAATACTACGCATTTAACCGTTTTACCCGATGAAAAAGTGCCATTTGGCCAATCAGTTCTTCTAGGTTTACAGCATGTTATGGCAATGGACGTCTATGTAGTTCCCTTCCTTATTGCAATGTTAATAGGTTTGCAATCAGGTCAATCAAGCGCATTGATACAATCGACTTTTATTGCAGCAGGGATAGCGACAATTGTTCAAACTCATTTCTGCATGAAGCTTCCGATCGCACAAGGGCCGTCTTATGTTCCACTAGGTGCGATTGTAGGTATTTATGCGGCTAGTGGCAGTGGCGAACTTGGTTGGAGCTCTGTGTTAGGAGCAAGCTTAATTGGTGCAATTTTTGTCATTATTTTAGGCTATACAGGTATTTTCAATAAAATTGTTAAAACTTTTATTCCTCCAATTGTAGGAGGTACAATTATTTTCGTTGTTGGATTATCGCTAATGCCAGTTGGTTTAAGTAGTAATATTTTTGAAGGTGCTGGCGCTACGATTAACCAAAATATTTATTTAGCTCTTATTTCCGCTATCGTATTAATTGTTTGTGTAATGCTAGGCTCTGTGTTCCGTCAAAAAGGTCGTGCATTTCGTATTGCATCTGTCATTATAGCGTTACTTATAGGCTGTATCGCTGCTAATTTAATGGGTGTATTAGATTTGTCAGCAGTTGGAAAAGCAAAGTGGTTTAGCTTACCACAAATTCCTTTCGCAGATTTTGGCTTTACATTTAACTTTTCTGCTATTTTGACAATGATTATTATTTATATTGTTTTAATGGCTGAAACAACAGGTACATGGTTTGCGGTTAGTAATGTCATTGAAAAACCATTGACAGATAAGCAAATAAATCGTGGAGTAATCGGAGAAGGTATTGGCTGTTTCATCGCCTCATTATTGGGTTCTACACCAGTAACTGGCTATTCAACGAATGCAGGTGTTATTTCCATTACAGGTATTGCAAGTCGTCGTGTCTTTATTGCTGCAGGTGCTTGGTTTATTTTGTTCGGTTTTTCCGGTAAATTAGCTGCGTTAATTTCTGCCATTCCATCGGCAGTTATCGGTGGTGTCTTCGTAATCGTTTGTGGCATCATTGCGATTAGTGGGTTACAAGTAATGAAAAATGAACGCATCGGCGAAAAAGAAATGTACGTCATCGCTATACCAGTCATTTTAACATTAGCGTTAACATTACTACCGAAAGATTTCTTATATTCTTTACCAACAACGGTTCAATACTTATTCGGCTCTCCAGTAGCAACTGCTGCTCTAGCTGCCATTCTTTTAAATAAAATATTACCGAACGTTAAATAGATTAATAAAGTATGAGACTGTAGAAAAATCACATTGTGAGTTTGCCCTACAGTCTCTTTTATGTTCAGTTGATTTTCATTCCACGCGGCTCACACTAAGATAGCACAATTGAATATGTTAAAGAGGGAAAAATAACGATGCCATCTTAAGAGGAATATAATATTTATGAAATCATGCTGTATGGAACAACGGAAAGAATCATTTGTATTTGATGTTAATGCAGAATATTAGGTTCATCCAAATTGCAAAGCAACTATCCATGGACTTCAATTGTTTTGAGTAAGATTTATAGGAAACTAAATATTAAAAAAAGCAAAATACCTTAAGAGGGTGGCACTCTCAATGTATTTTGTCTTTTTTATGTTGACTCTTTCGTAGTTTGTTCAAAATCACATAAATCAATCCATTTTTGAATAGACAGTATGACTTCCTGAAATGCTAAGCCATTCGGTGTTAACGCATATTCTACTTTTTTTATCGACGAATCAATATATTTTTTCTCGATTAGACCTGCTTGAACAAGCTCATTTAGACGTTCTGTTAGCAAACGATCAGAAATGCCAGGGATAGTGGCATGTATTTCATGATACCTTTTTGGACCAGGTAATAACGTATAGATGATCATGCCCATCCAACGTTTTCCTATAAATTCAATTGCCTGATGGTAGCTACTACATATATGTGAACAATTTGATTTAGTCATATAATAACCTCCCACTTTTAATTCCATATTTCTATTGTAACATATAATATTTTTTATTTGACGTATAAACTTACTAATGGTAAGATTCTTTTATCAACTTACCATTAGTAAGTTTTTTAGGAGGAAATTATGTCAACAACAAATAACAAATCAGATTTATATACAATTATGGAGGATCGAAAATCAGTGCGTGTTTATGATCCTACTTTTAAAATACCTCAAGCAGAGCTTGAAGAAATCATTCAAGAAGCAACGAGTGCCCCATCATCTAGTAATCTACAAGCATGGAGATTTCTTGTCATTCAAGATGAAGCGGTGAAAACAGAGCTTCGTACTATTGCCAATAACCAAGAACAAGTTGAAACATCATCAGCAGTGATTGCGGTGTTAGGAAATGCCGAAATGTATCAACAAGTTGAACAAATTTATACACAGAATGTCGCAGAAGGTCATATGGGTGATGCACAGAAGGATTTAATGATTGCGAATACCCTACGTACTTACCCATCTGCACCATTAGAGGTACGAAAGAATATTGCTACATTTGATGCAGGTCTTATTTCAATGCAACTTATGCTTATCGCTAAAGAAAAAGGATATGATACTGTGACAATGGGCGGTTTTGATAAAGTGAAATTTGCTGAACGATTCGAATTACCAGAGCATATTTTCCCTGTAGTCCTTATCGCTATCGGTAAAGGTGCTGCACCTGCTTATGGCTCGTCTCGTTTACCCTTAAAAGATATTGCTCGTTTTATTTAATAGGTAAATACTTGACCACCCCCGCACATGTAATTGTGCGGGGGTGATGTTTTTGCAAAAAAATTTATAAAATTCTCAATTTTTTTGCTATACTAGAGGAAAAAAGTAGGGATTAAGATGATTTATGATGTGGTTATTGTAGGTGCTGGCTCGATGGGAATGGCAGCGGGTTATTATTTAGCGAAAGCCGGTAAAAACGTCCTTATGCTCGATGCTTTTAATCCGCCACATGAAGAAGGTAGTCACCATGGTGACACGAGAATAATTCGTTTTGCTTACGGTGAAGGTGCTAGTTACGTACCTTTTGTCAAACGCGCTGGACAATTATGGAGAGAACTTGAAGCTGAAACAAACGATTCATTATTTTTACAAACAGGTGTAATGAATGTTGGCGAAACCAATCACACTTTTCTTCAAAATGTAAGGGAAAGCGCTAATCTCTATAATCTACCATTAGAACAATATACAGCTGCAGAGGCAATGGAAAAATGGCCGGGGTTAACATTACCTGAAGAAATGGTCGTATGTTTTGAACCAACTGCTGGTGTGTTACGAGTGGAAGCTTGTATTCATGCCTACAAAAAATTAGCATTAGCACAAGGCGCACTCTTGCATACCCATGAAAAGGTGCACACTATTCAGGCGCAAGAAATAATACAAATACATACAGAAAAGGGCGTCTATGAAACAAAACAACTTATTGTAACAGCAGGTGCTTGGGCCTCTGAATTACTTCAAACAATGGACCTTTCACTGCCAATTACCCCTACTCGAAAAACATTTGCTTGGTTTGAAGCAGATGATTGCCTGTATCGCGATGCTATTTTTCCTGCCTATTGTTTCGAATTTGCAAATTCTTCGTATTATGGTTTTCCAAGTATCGACGGTGCTGGTTTAAAACTTGGACGTCATGACGGTGGTGAGGCCATCAATCCGAATGAGCCACTACGTCCTTTTGATGAGCAAGATGGTGCTGAATTACAGCATTTTATTAACCGCTTTATGCCACAGCATGGTGTACTATCATTCGGAAAAACGTGCAAATATTCAGTAACCCCTGATGAGCATTTTATTATAGATTTCTTACCTAACCATCAAAATATTGTGATTGCTGCAGGCTTTTCAGGTCATGGTTTTAAATTCAGTAGTGCAGTTGGCGAAGTTTTATCTGATCTTATTTTATATGGAGAAAGTAAGCAAGATTTATCCCTATTTCAGCTTAGCCGCTTTGCTTAAATAACAACAACCAAGAGAACATAATGTCTCTTGGTTGTTTTCGTTACACTATATGATTAAAAACATTACGCTCAGTATACTAAAGAACGTTTTTTCATGGACTCACAAAAATGTTTGTTGGTGATACCTCCCCGCTTTATGCAGGTGCATCCTCTAAAACATTATTTGCTTTTATGCCTAATGTTGAAGATTATGTAGAACATCTAACATTTGAACCGATTACCGATAGGACGATTTGTTCCAAAGAGCAACTATTGAACGATTTACAGCAAATTCGTGTGCAACGTTTTACCAAAAGTAATAGCGAGCGTGTGCGTGGCGCACGTTCTGTATCAGCACCAATTTTAAATGCTTCACGTCAAATCATCTCTTCTGTCACACTCGTTATACCGGAAGCCATTACAATTATTACGAAGAAAATCAATTAATTGCCACCATTCGAAATGTCGCTATAGACTTAGAAAAACAATCATGTTAATTAAAAAGGTTAAAACGACGGTATTTTATTTTTGCCAAAGCAAATTTTTCATAGCTAAATTTCCCTTACCTTTTTCTTTATCAGATATAATTTACAAAATCCCTTTTGATTGAACTTCTTTTGATTTACTTTCTGCCAGGATTCATTTGCTCCTCGCAAATGATAAGATTGCAATATCATATTCAACCTCATAAATCCTCTTAATCTACGCTTTTAAATTGGCTTCTGTATCAGGTCAATTCATTTTCTTTTATAAACAACAATAATTTTACCTAAAATTCCGTCGAACTTCACGAGTACATTCACTGAATATTTATGCACCCTCCAAGACAAAATAATATTGTTGCGGTTCAAAATATTCAAAGCTCCCTATCTATACTTTAATTCGTTTCCAAATTTTCACCTCTAGGAACTTACTAAATTAAATAAACTTCTTGCCGATATACGTATATTCATTAAAGTTCAATTTGAAAATTCAGGCTTAAAATTATTTCTTTAATACAACTGCAAAGGAATCACTTCCAGCAATGTAATCTACACCATTTACATCAGCATAAACCTTTTCAAGCGTAAATCCAGCCTCATTCACTTCTTTTTCTAAACTATCAATGCTGAAATGCTGATTCCAATAATTATAATTCACAATCTTACCATCCTCAAAAACGAGAACATTTTTCGCCAATGACACGTGGTTAGGATATTTTATTGAAGCAAATAAAACTAAATGTTCCTTGTCAGACATTGGACTATCTCCTTGAGATAATGACCACATTAAATTTTCTTCAAAGTTTTCATAATTTGTCTCTGATAATACATCCAATAGAACTAATCCACCTGGCTTTAATCCACGGTGGACATTACGAAGTATTCTTTTTCGATTCTCTGGACTAAAGACACAATAAATTTGATAGATGAGTAGTGCTAAATCAAACTCATTTTCAATTTCAATATTCGTAATATCTTCAATTCTATAGTCAATGGATAAATTATGTTTAACGGATTCATTGATTGCATATTCAATTGAAGTTTTATTGAAATCTACACCAACAACATCATATCCCTTCTCTGCTATTTTATAGGAATAAAGACCGGGACCACAACCTAAATCAATTACTTTTTTATACTTTTCCACTGGTGCAAGTTGTGTTATAAAATTAACAGTTTCATCAATAAATGTACTCTCCCTACTCCCACCAGGTATAGTCTCGTCAAAATGTGCTTTTAAAACATAATCTGCTACAACCTCATCAAGCCAGACTTCTTTTGTTCCTGGTTCAAAAGGCTCAGGGTGCTTTGCTATAGCCAATAATTTTTCCATTCCTTCAACCCCCATTTATTTGAAGATTTATGATTACAATAAATCAACACCTGATTGCATAGTTAAAGTTCAACTATGCAATCAGGTGTTAATCACTAATTAAAATTGGTCAAAATTGTTGCCAAATTTAGCTTGTTCATTTTAAATAAATCTCCTATAGTTTCATAGAAGATTTATTTACAGCGAACACTTATTGACGATCTACCAACTGTTGTTGTGATTGTTGTGATCGTTGTAATTGTTGCATGTAGTACTTGTCCTTTGAATTCTGTGTCTGGCACTAATTTTTGTAATTCTAATACCGTATTCATCTTGATCACCTCCTTTACTTTTTTGAGGATTTATTTACAGCAAATACTTATTTTAGATCTAGGTAAGAAAAATGTGATTTTAGTGTTACTTTTGCATGTAGTGCTTGTCCATTGCCTTCTGTATATGGCACTATTTTTATAATACTAATACTGTGTTCATCTTGATCACCTCTTTTACTTTTATTAAAACCATTCATTATTATTGCCATTGGTACTAATTTTCAGCTTTTGTTCTTGCTAAAAATTTATCTGAGTTAATCAGCGGTAACCAATAAAGTGGATTGCCTTTCACTACTCCCATCAATGCTAAAACAATTCCTGAGCTACCTGTATAAACATCATCGGCTAATCTATAAGAAAATTGTCCTGGATATATGTAATAATCATTTTTCTCTATTAAAAAGAGATTAAGTAAACTCAATACATCTTTCAAGATTTCTTGACGATATTCCCCTTCCTTTACCATAGAGGGGATTAACAGAAAGCTTCCTGCACCGTCAAATAAGCTTCCACTAATTGTACAATGTATCTTTGATGTTTTTAGAATCGCATCCATTTCTTGTCGATATAGATTTTGACCACTTACATGATTGAAAAACCAAATTGAAATTGCAACTCCGATAGATCCTCCAGAAAGATAAGGTAATAGCCTATTTTTACTATCCAATATCTGTAACATCCCAAATACATCGTCTTTTTTTGCTGATTTCAAATCCTCTATTAGAAGTAACTCAGCCTTTTCTAAATACTTTTTATTATGTGTAACTGAATAAAGTGCCGAATAAAACAAAGATACACCAGACAATCCATCAATTATACCTTTATCAACCCCCATCCAGTCCGTAACTTTTAACGGCTTATCTTTTAATCTATTTAATTCTATTAAATTTTCTAATTCCTCTACCAAATCCAAATGTTCTGAATTTCCTGTCTCGAGATATAGACTTATTACAAATAGACCTATTCCAGAAAGGCCGGAGCGTAACGAAATATCTGTTTTTTTAATAGTATCTTTTAACATTTTCAACTCATTCAAAACAATATCTTTATACCCTTGCTCATACAGCAAAGCCAATATACCTGTTTTCCCAGTAAATAATCCATTATCTTCAATTTGGTGTAAATTATCTAATAAAAAATTTTTAATCCATTTATCTATTTCTGTCGTATTAGTTCGATTTTTCATAAGTGTAAACGCAGCACCACTTCCTCCAGTTAAAAAATTAAATTTCCCTCCATTCATTTCAAATTGACGAATATCACCATTAATGAACCTTTCATCCTCTGTTAAACCATTTTCAATACCAATTATTAACTTATTTATAATAGAAGCTATATTGAAGTTACTTATCTGATGACTAAGACTTATTTTTTCAGGTAAATACTCTTGGTAATCATTTATTCTTTCGTCACATTTTTCTTGTAAATCTAAAAGAAAATGATAAAATTCATATCCGTAATTATCTTTTATCCAATTAAGATGATTGCATTGTAAATATTCCTCTAAATCTTCTGAAACTAAAACTGGGAGTGCTAAATATCTTATTAATTTTTTTAATCCAAACCAATCTCTTGCAGCGCTAACCGTTATGTCCTGTGAAACAAACCCAGGTGTAGCTAGATTAGGCTTTTCTTTGGAATTCACAGCCATAGAAGTTTCAAAATCTATGATCCTAACAGTTAAATCCTCAGTTATTATAATATTGGTAGGTTGTATATCTCCCATAGCAACCCCAACATTATGCATATTATCTATTAACGTAAAAAGTTGTAATAGAATCTTCTTGGTATCTTTAACATGGCTATGCATATTGCTTCCTTTATAAAGTGGGAAATATTGAGCAATCCATTTCTGTAAGTCTCTCCCTTCGATAAATTCTTCTACGAGAAAATAATGTTCCCACTCTTGAAAATACTCAATCAGATTAACAACACCCGGTACACCTTTAAGTTTTTGCAAAGCATCATATTCAATTTTTTGCCTCGCTAAGGCATCGCGAAATCCTCCATCTAAACCTGCATTCGGTCTAGCTTCCTTTATAATTACTTTCAAATTATCTTGCTTTCGAGTCGCAAGATATACCCCACCAGCGTTACTAAAACTAAGTACCTTTTCAATGTTATATTGCTCTAAACGCTTGTCCCCTTTCGTTTCTAAATCGCTAGCAATATTGATTGTATTTAGATAATCATCGAAGTCTTTCACAAAATCAGGCACCTGATAAAAGGGATTTCTTTGATCCTGTATCAAATTGCCTTCATCATCTTTAATGCAATATTCGCCGTTTTCATTAATAATACTTTTAAATCCCCCGTATCTGTAGAACACATTGCTGTTTTTCCATCTCTTATCACTAAGAATATATGGACCTTTTTTAAAATCTTGAAGTGTGATAGAAATTATTTCTAACAATTCAATAAAGATTTCATTATTCATTGGATAGATAGTTATAAACTTTCCAGAGGAGGCACGATTCGCATTTTTTGAATTCAACGCTATCATACTATCCATGTCTTTAAGATGTTTGAACTCAATTTTTTTATCTATACATAATCTTGCTACCTTCTCTAATACACTTTTTGAATCTTCTAATGATGAAGTTATATGAATTTTCCAACCTTGTTCTGGAAGTATTGCATCATTCACTTGATAGTGTTTCCAAACCGAGTCACCATCTGATATAACAGAATAATTATCTGGAATATCACTTAATTCGTATGCATCTTCCTTTTCTGTTATCTCCTTTTCACCGTAGTATTTAGAATTTGGTTTCAGATACTTAAAATAGAGCATTACACCTTCCATTCAAATCCCCTCCATTTAATGTAAAAGCACATTCATACATGCTCGCTATTAGATTTTTTCATAAAAGAAGATTACGGTGTAGTAACACTAAAAGTTTTCAATTTGCTAGCAGAAGATTTAGAAACTAAAGTTCCTCTCCTTAACACTTTATTATCCATATATAACTAGCCCATACGCCCTAACTATTATGAGCTTAAAATTCTTTCTTACGATAGATACCGAGTGATATAAAAGAAGATAGAAGAAAAAGCAAAATACCCACTAGAAGCAATAAAATTGGCAGAAGTGTCGATATATTTAAATTAAAATTTGACAACGGAAGTCGCTCCAGTAAATAGTGTATCTCTCCTACATAATTTATAGCAATAAACGGTCCAAATACTCCTGCAATTATAATACCATCTGACTTTTCTACTCCAAAGTTATAAAGAAGTGGGAATATTATTGCTCCCGCTAGGAGCAAAGCAACAGCATCGACAGCAATCCACTCAACAACATTTTTACTATTAAAGGATAGCTGGAAGCATAACGTATATATATATACGACGCCATAAGATAATATAACTCCAATAGTTATGGATAAAAAATAGAAAAGATAGTAACTTTGTACAATAGTACTTCTACGAACTGGTAAAGTAAGCACATACTTGTCATAACCGGACTTAGCCTCAATTTTTGACAATTCCAATGTTGGGAACATCATAAGCAGCATAATAAACCTAATAGCTAACCACTGACCACTCTCACCTAATACGAAAGGCTCTGAATCCCCTGAGACCTCTGAAACCCAAATCGAAATACCAGATAATACTATACTTATCGCTGCGTACATCAAAACGCTTCGATAAACCATATAAAAGTTTGTATATTGAAGACCTAGCATTTGCATGATCTATTCACTCTTCCTCTTTTTAAAAGTATGACTTAAAATTCTTTCTTGTTATTAATAGTTACAGAAAAATAATAAGAAAGAATATAGATTAACATACCAATCAAAACAAATATCACTGAAAAACCTATAAATACATTGAAATTATGCAAATCTATATCCATTAAACTGGCTATATACTGCATTGCCTTACTTATTAAACCTGCAACATAATACGAACCAAAGAAAGTTAGCAATACAAAAATATCTGACTTTGTTGCCCCAAACAAATAGATAAGTGGGAATGTTACAGAGCCAGTTAAAATAAATATGGTAAACATAGATATCACCTCTTGATATAAAAAAATATCTAATGATATCCAAGAAAGTAGACTGAATAGATAAAGAGCACCAAGAGCTACCATTATCCCTGCAACTGTAATATAAGCAAGAAAGATATATTGACTTTTCACAATAGTTCCTCTTCGAACTGGGAAAGTAAGTACATACTTATCATAACCAGACTTCGCTGCAACTTTTAAAACTTCAAATGCAGGAAGTATACTTAATAGAAAAATAATCCTAGGAACGAAGAATTCAGCATCAACTCCAAAAAATTTCTCATCCCCTATATATATAAAAAGAACAGCACCTGTTACTATTGCTCCAACCGTGTATATTATCATACTTCGATAAACCATATAAAAGTTTGTTAATACTAAACCTGTCATTTTCATTACTTTAGTCACCTCTATTTTAAAAGTGTAAGTCAAAATTCTTTTTTACAATAAATAAATAGAGAAATAAAAAAAGATATAAGAAAAATTAAAATACCTATTAGAAGCAATATTATCGGAACATGCTTTAATGGATCGAGATTAAACTTTAACAGCGGTGGTTGCTCTATTAAAGAGTACACGCCCAAGCGGAGTGAATTTACTACTAAACCCATGAACAATAGACTCAGCAATAGAATAAAATCAGACTTCTCTTCCCCCAACATAAAAATCAATGGAAATATTATCGCTCCGAGTGTTAGCATTGAGAGAATTGTAAAAGCAATAGTTTGTAATAGACTAAGGTCAATTGAAACCTCTGAAAATAGTCCATAGACATAAAAGATACCAACAAATAGTATTACACCTATAACTACTACTAAAAAATAGACTAAGTAATAACTTTGTATAATATTTTTTCTACTAACCGGTAAAGTGAGTACATACTTATTATAACCAGACTGAGACTCAACTTTTAGAATTTCCCATACAGGCATTGTTATTACTAAACCCAACGTAATAGCACTAAAAATTGCATATGCACCTCCAGTTAGCTTCAAATAAAATGCAGTGACCCCTATTCCTATCAGTGTGTACACCAAAATGCTTCGATGAACTAAATAAAAGTTTGTAAATAATAGACCTTTCATTTATTATTCACTCCCTGTTAAAAACACACTGATTTCTTCCATTGAAACTGTTCGAGCCGCTACTTCATTCGGCAATTTTTGCCTATCTGTTACAAGTGCAGTGACGGTAGCACCATGTCTTCTTCGGGCAACGACAATATCTTTGTTCAATTGAGTTAGCTGTTCATTATCCAGATCCACAAAAGCATATTTTTCAAACACTTTATTTTTTTCCGCATTTAAAGTTATTTTACCTTCACTAATAAAGACAAGATGGCTTGCTATCCTTTCAATATCACTCATAATATGGGATGAAAGTACGATACCATGACTCCCTTCATTCACAAAATTCGCCAATTCATCCAAGACCACTTCCCTTGAAGACGGATCAAGACCGCCTGTTGCTTCATCTAAGATTAATAATTGTGCTTTATGTGATAATGCAACAGCTATAGATATTTTCATCGACATCCCACGTGAGAATGAGCCGACTTTTTTATTTCTAGGTAAAGAGAAAATATCTACTAAGCGATCAAATTCATTTTGATCCCAAGAATCAAACACTTTGACAAACACTTTACCTAACTGCTTTATTGTAAGGTTAGACGGCAGATTGATCGCATCAAATACCACCCCTATTTTTTCTTTTAGTTCAACTTCTTTATTTAGATTTTCTTTACCAAATAGTTTCACTGTACCGCTCTCTTTATGAATCAATTCCAACACTGCTTTAAATGTTGTCGATTTACCGGCCCCGTTATTACCAATAAATCCTACAATAGCTCCTGGTGGCACATTAAATGAAACATCGTCTAAGACAACTTTGTCTCCATATGACTTTCTAAGATTATTAATTTCTAAAAGATTTGACATTATTTCATCCTCCTTTATTAATATTAAAATTAATATGTCTACAGCTTAGCTACACTTAATTAGTTATAATATTCGGAAAATAAAGTTTGTAATTTTTAAAAATGGTATTCTTTCTTCTTTATTATCTATACAAATAGAAATAAATCTTAAGTGTTGCATAGATTTACACATTGCTAACATCTTAGTCGTTGTCATCGTTTTATGAATGGTGTTTATTTCCGAAAGAGGGGAGACGGTGCAGAATAGTATAATTGTAATTGCTAAAAAGGCTTCAGCTTTATTAAGTGAATTGAGGTATTATTTCATGGAAAAAATGACCTTGAAGTTTCCTCCTGTTTAGAAAACTTTTTAGCCCTTTATTCTGCCTAGAAGTGTTTTGCAAAAATGCGAAGTATGTCGAATCTCGTTCTATTTGTTTCATTGCGTGGATGTTTATCTGATGTGGGAGAATCGACTTCTGATATGTAACGGAATATCGTTGCGTTACCGATTTCTAGAACAGAATCATAGTATTCAAGTCCGTCACTTTTATAAAAGTTCAAGAAATCATTTTACAAGCGCTCTCGTTTATAGAAAAATATAGCTCTTTTGCTTGTATCATAATGATAGAAAACCGCTATATCCCCACTTACTATTTAATGTTATTACTAGTTTATCATCCCCATAACTGCCATTTCAACCGACATTTTTTCTGTCGGTAACCGTCATTTTTCTGTCGTTTGATGTGAAATATTTACTCTTCTTGACTGAAAAACAACTTAGAATAAACGTCTCTCGTGTTGAAATGAAAAATGACGGAACATCAAAAAAATGTCATACTTTGCAATTAGATGGGGTAGGAAAGCTTTTCTTTTAAAAAATATGGGGACAAAATTGATATCTTAAATCAGAAGTACACAGCTTTAACACCTTTATAAAATAGATTCATTAAATCTTGCAATCTACAATACATCCGATTAGAAAAGCACTACAAAAAATGATACTCAAATAGTAACTAACAATGAATCCACCTTATCCTCGGCTAACTCCATCTCCAAAGCCCCTTAAATTAACTATCAAGCTTTTATTTATAACTAGTCTTTAAATTCATACAATTAAACCATTAATAATTTCACTATTATGTACAAAAACAATCAAAAAAGATTGGTACAACGAAACTTCGTTATACCAATCCATTCAGTCATTAATTATGCTTAAAAACTCATGCCAATGATGCAACCGCGGCAATGTTACATGCTGATTATACGATTGATTTTTTAATATTACTTTTGTGTTAATACCCTGTAGTGTTTCTAGCACTGCTGGTTTGTCATCAACGTAAACATCTAAAGTAAGTTCTTTAATAATATTTATTTTCTCCGCATCCTGCATACCACAATAGAAATGCCCTTCTTCTACAGGGAAACCTTGCGCTCGCATCCATTGTTGCGTTTGTTGACAATATTGTTTTGGACGTGACGTAATATAATAAATTTCATGTCCTTGCTGATGTAATGCTTGCAATGTTTCAAGTGCCGCTTCGAAAATCGGACAATCCGTAAAATAGATTTCATCCAATGAACTGTTCCACATTGCTGAGCCCTCTGCATCTGTTAATCCAAAGGGCTCATGAATCTCTACTCTTTGCAAAGCTTGAAAGGTTTCGTCTGTTATATTTTTGCCTAGCTTTTTATTATAAAGCGAAAAGGCATGAGCACGTAAATTAATCAGCGTATCATCTATATCAAAGCCAAATTTCATCTATATTTTCTTCCTTTCAAGATGCCTGATCTATAAAGTGAAAGGCAAAAGTTTGTTCTTTTTCAATTTGCTGCGCCAATACTTCTTCAATGGCCTGTTCTCGCAGTTGCTGAAAATCTCTCACATTAAATTGTTTAATAGAGTCCTTATTTAGTAATGACGCAAGACAATCAGCATCCTTTAGCGCGCTATTTAAGCCGAATGCGCCAGTAGGTGTCATCGTATGAACGGCATCGCCTAAAAGGACAAGTCCTTGTGTCCCCCAACAGTCACAATGACTACTAAACACATCAAGTAGGATAAAATCTTGCCATGAACGAATATGGTGAGGAACGTTTTCCTCTAATTCAGGAAAAGCCTTTATAAGCTGGTTAATAAACGGAGTAATTGCCTGTTTTCTAAGTTGTGGAAAATCACCCTGTTTAATATTCCAACCAATTTGAATATAGCCACCTGTCTGTGAGAAAAGCGACAATTGCATATCATCAATAAGCGCCATTTTAATAGCTGGCTCCCAGCCTTGAGGCGCAGGAATTTTTGCCCATAGTAAATCAAAACCATGCTTGTGCTTTTGGATGGTAATGTGTGCTCGTTTTCGAGTTGTCGAATATCGACCATCCGCTCCTATTATAAGCTGGCTCTTAATTTCAATCGTTTCTTCGTCCTTTGTCGCGATAACGCCGACATATCGGCCTGAAGAATCCGTCATTAGTGTTGTCACCTTTGTATTTAGGAAACACTTAAAATTTTGGAAGTGAGCTGTTTGTTGAAGGATACCTTTAAGCAAATGTGCTTGAGGAACATGAATACCTAAATGTCCTACAGAAGCTTCTGGAAAAATTGTTTTAAACGCTTCGCCCTTCGCATAATATTCTAGTTTTTCCATTCTTAATAAACCAAGAGCTTCTATCGCTTCAAAGAGATGATGGTTTTTGAGAACAGTCTCGCCCTCTTCATTTAAATGTTCGCCGCGAAAAGCCTGCCCAAGTGCTGCGCTTTGTTCCAGCAGTATCACGGACAGACCCTTTTTCGCTAGCAAATGAGCGAGAAGTGCACCACTTGGTCCAGCTCCTACAATACATACATCCGCTTGAAAATTCACTTACCTTCATCTTTTTTCGGATAAGCAATAATGCGTAAATCTTGCCCTACCTTATCAACGGAATCAAATGCAACATCCCACGCATCATCCATTGTTGGCGCATTATAGCCCGCAAAAGGTGTTAAAGATAAACTTCCACCTAAAACTTTAGGCGCTACGTAAATAACGTATTTATCGATGGCGGCATCTTGTAAAAATGAAGCATTAATCGCACTTCCACCCTCGACTAAAATATCAGTTATTCCAAGTAAATAAAGCTTTTCTAACATATCATCAATATGAAGACCTTCCTTACTTTTTCGGACAGATAGGACAGTGACACCTTTAGCCTCTAAAACGTTGATTTGATCTTGCTTAACATCCTCACTGCAAACAATAATTGTTTTCGCTTCTTCTATATTTAGAACATTGGCATGTGTCGGTGTACGAAGAGAGCTATCCATAATGATGCGTATTGGGTTTTTGCCTTGGCGATCGTTTAGTCTCGTCGTTAAAGATGGATTATCAGCAATCACTGTTCCAACACCAACTAATATTGCATCTACTTCGTGACGAATATGATGGACATCTTCTCGAGCTTCTGCACCAGTTACCCATTTGGAATGCCCCGTATGCGCAGCGATTTTCCCGTCCAATGTCATCGCATATTTTGAAATAACAAAAGGCCGTTTAGTGAGCATATTGTGAATAAAGCGTTCGTTTAAACGTCGTGACTTTTCTTCTAACACACCTACCTCAACCTCAATGCCTGCATCACGCAATAATTGGATACCATTACCTGCTACAGCTGGATTAGGATCTTGCATCGCAACTACAACTCGGCTCACTTCTGATTCCTTGACTAAATTAGCACAAGGGGGCGTTTTACCGTAATGTGAACATGGCTCAAGTGTTACGTAAAGAGTAGCACCTTTTGCGTGCTCTCCTGCCATATGAAAGGCATGCACTTCCGCGTGCGGTTCCCCCGCTTTTCGATGTAAGCCAGTGCCTACGATAACACCATCTTTTACAATAACAGCTCCAACAAGAGGATTGGGGTTCGTATTCCCTCTTGCACTCGCTGCTAAATTTAATGCTAATTGCATATATTTTTCATCTGTCGTCATCTTTGTACCCTCCACTTACTTCACTTCCGGATATGACCAGATTTCTCCACTTTCGTATCTAAATAAAAACGATTTGTTTCCGTTATACCTCCCCATAAAGGGATATGTCCGTCTGCTGCTAAGCCGTGCATCTGCAAAGCAGTAAGCTTCTTCGGATTATTTGTAATCAATGTAACAGGCTTCGCACGAAGAGCTGTTAATACAGTAACCGCATCTTCATACGAACGCGTATCATCTTGGAAACCAAGTGCAAGGTTTGCTTCTACAGTATCTAATCCTTCTTCCTGTAATAAATAAGCAAGAGATTTAGAAAATAGACCGATACCACGCCCTTCATGATCAGCTAAATAGAAAATCGCTCCGCACCCATGTTCTACAATCATTTTCATAGATTCATGTAATTGATAACCACAGTCACAGCGTTGGCTCCCAAATATATCGCCAGTATGGCAAATGCTATGCATGCGGATTAAAGCATTTTCTTCATGGGCGAAATCACCGTAAACTAGTACGGATGATTGCTGAGAAAATGCTAAATTTGCCGTTGCTAGCCCATCCATAATTTCTTCTTTTGACAAATTGCCATCAACCTTTAACCAGTTATACCATTGAAAAGTCGCTGAAAATTCACCTTGCTTTATAGGTAACTTTACTGGACCTACTAGACAAATATTTTCTGTTTCAGAATGCTTTACAATTGTCATTTTGTCCTTCACTATATCCACTACTTTAGTAGTAATTGTCATATTTATCGCCAACTTTCTATTCTAAACATTTAGTTGAATTTGCTAATTAAACGCTTCTACTTAAATAACTTACTTAACGTAACTAAGTTTATAATAATAACTGAAAACTGTCAAACAACAGCCCCTTTTTTATTAAAATATCACATCTTAATAAAAAGCTGTTAAATGATGCTTAAATCATATACTAATAGCTTATGGGGGTGCTATTTTTTCTGTGCAGGCTAGTCTATAATAAGCGAAGGTAGGTTTGTTATGATGAAAGGAAGTTTAAGCATGAACTTAGAAAAAAATGTTCAAGTAAGGCAGCCAAAATACCAGCAAATTGCGGTGGATCTTGCCTCAAAAATTGTAGAAAAAAAATATCAAATTGGTGATAAAATTTACGCAAGATCTTCATTAGCTAGCCAATACAATGTATCTGCTGAAACGGCAAGAAGAGCGATAGCAGTTTTGCAAGATTTAGAAATTGTGGAAGCTTCCAAAGGTAGTGGTGTCATCATTAAATCGTATGAAATGGCGGCACGCTTTGTCCGACAATTCCAAGATGTCCAATCCGTTCATGAGCTACAAAATGAGCTTTTAATAAGTATTCAAAAGCAACAACAAGAATTGTTGCATTTACAAGAAAAAACGAAACAACTTATTAGTCGAACGGAACATTTCCGCTCGGTCAATCCCTTTATTCCATATCAAATTGAAATGACTGCTGAAAGTCCTTGTATTCATCAAACTTTGCAAGCATTAAATTTTTGGCAAAATACGTCTAGCACAATAGTCGGTATTCGCCGTGGAAATGAATTATTACTTTCACCTGGACCATATGCTTCATTTGAAGAAGGAGATATTATTTATTTTATTGGCAACGATGAAAGTTTAGGCCGCGTACAGAGTTTTTTATATCCAAATTAAAATCCGCATAAGCGCTGATATAACAGCGTTTATGCGGTTTTTTTCTTATTTAGCGATTTGACAAAAGTAACAACCTTTTGTTAGTGTTAAGTTGTTACTTGTTTATTTTTGGTTATCATTATCCTCAAATAGTGTAATGAAAACGAAACAATTGTCATATAGATTTTCTTTATTCGTTTTATGAAAGTAACATCTAAGGTTGATATCTCACTGCTGATACAAGTGGGATTAGCGCACGAAAGGAGTGGTTCTATGGAAAAAATAAAAGTAGAACATGTTTCTAAAGTATTTGGTAAACATATTCCCCAAGCTTTAGAACTCGTCAAACAACAAAAAAGTAAGACAGATATTTTAAAAGAAACAGGTGCAACAGTTGGTGTATATGATGCCAGCTTTACTGTAAATGAAGGTGAAATTTTCGTCATCATGGGCTTATCAGGTAGTGGTAAATCAACGCTGATTAGACTGTTAAATCGACTTATCGAACCTACAAGCGGCAATATTTTTATCGATGGAGAAAATATTTCTAAAATGGGGAAAGAAAGCTTACGAACCGCACGACGAAGCAAAATGAGTATGGTTTTTCAAAACTTCGGTTTATTCCCTCACCGTACACTTCTACAAAATACCGAATACGGCCTTGAAATTAGAGGCATTTCAAAAGAAGAGCGCAAAGCAAAGGCGGAACAAGCTCTTGCAAATGCAGGCTTACTTGCCTACAAAGATCAATATCCAAACCAACTATCAGGCGGGATGCAGCAACGTGTAGGCTTAGCACGAGCACTCGCAAACGACCCAGAGATTTTATTAATGGATGAAGCATTTTCCGCTCTAGATCCTTTGATTCGTAAAGAAATGCAAGATGAATTACTAGATTTACAACGAACATTGAAAAAAACAATTTTATTTATCACGCATGATTTAAATGAGGCGCTTCGCATTGGTGATCGTATTGCCATAATGAAAGATGGTTCCATTATTCAAATTGGAACTGGTGAAGAAATTTTAACGAATCCAGCAAATGATTACGTAAAAACGTTCGTTGAAGATGTCGATCGCTCTAAAGTATTAACAGCTGAAAACGTGATGGTTCGACCTGTCTATGTCAATGTCGACCTTGATGGACCTACTGTAGCATTGAAAAGAATGCGCCAAGAAGCTGTTAGTTTACTGATAGCAGTTGATAAAAATCGACATTTGAAAGGCTTTATTACCGCAGATGACGCACTAGCGGCTGCTAAAAAACAGGAACAAACGGTACATTCGATTGTTCAATCCGAGATGTTAACCGTTCCACCAGATATGCTTTTACAGGATATTTTAGGTTTGATTCATAATTCTCCTACTCCTATCGCAGTTGTTAAAGATGAACGCTTGCTTGGTGTTCTCATCCGAGGTGTTGTTATCGAAGCACTTTCAACATTCACTGAGGAGGAAGTAACACATGAATAATTTTTTAGACAATATTCCAACCTTACCACTTGCCCCATGGGTAGAGTCAGCTATGGACTGGTTGACGAGTAATTTTTCAGCATTCTTTGATGTGATTCAAAAATACGGAAAACTACTCATGAACCAGGTCACTGATTTATTAATTGGCATTCCCGCTATTATTCTCATTTTACTTGTCGTTATTTTAGCGTTTTTCGCTGTAGGCAAAAAATTTGGGCTCGCAAGCTTTACTCTAATAGGCCTTTTATTTATTTATAACCAAGGCTTATGGGAACATCTCATGGAAACCACAACGCTTGTTTTATTTTCTAGTATAATTTCTATCATCATTGGTATACCACTTGGTATTTTAATGTCCAAGTCAAGCGTTGCCGAAAATATTATTAAACCGATTCTCGATTTCATGCAAACGATGCCTGGCTTCGTTTACTTAATTCCGGCAGTTGCCTTTTTCGGTATTGGCATTGTGCCAGGTGTATTTGCATCCGTTATCTTTGCATTACCACCTACTGTACGTATGACAAATCTAGGGATTCGACAAGTACCAAAAGAATTAGTGGAAGCTGCGGATTCATACGGCAGTACTGCAGGGCAAAAGTTGTTTAAAGTGGAAATTCCGCTTGCTAAATCAACAATTATGGCCGGCATTAACCAAACCGTTATGCTATCACTTTCAATGGTAGTTATCGCTTCTATGATTGGGGCACCAGGACTTGGTCGTGAAGTATTAACAGCATTGCAACGTACACAAGTAGGGAATGGTTTCGTTGCAGGTTTAGGACTCGTGATTTTCGCGATTATTATCGATCGCTTAACTCAAAGCTTTAATAGAAAGAAAGAGCAGTAATAATGCATATAAGCAAATACAAGAGCGCACTACAAACGTTTTGTATTTTGCTAGAATGCTAAATATTGAGGAAAGAAAGGAAGATTCGATGAAACTGAAAACATTATCAAAATTAGGGATGGCTTTAGGGCTTGGCTTTATGCTAGCTGCATGTAGTGAAAGTGATTCGACTAAGAATGAGGATTCGAAAGATGTAAATTTAGCCTACGTTGAGTGGGACACAGAAATCGCTTCGACTACCGTTGTCGGTCAAGTTTTAGAAGACTTAGGATATGACGTTACGTTAACACCACTTGATAACGCAATTATGTGGGAAGCTGTTTCAAAAGGTGAAGCAGATGGCATGGTCGCTGCTTGGCTTCCACATACACATGGAACACAATACGAAAAATATAAAAAAGATTTAGACGAGCTAGGTGAAAACCTTGCTGGTGCAAAAATTGGCTTAGTTGTCCCAAGCTATATGGATGTTAATTCAATTGAAGATTTAACAAATGAAGCAGATCATACAATTACAGGAATTGAGCCTGGTGCCGGCATTACGGCGGCAACGGAAAAAGCACAAGAGGAGTATGATAACCTTGCAGATTGGAATCTATTAACTTCATCTTCAGGTGCTATGACAACTGCGCTATCGAAAGCAATTAAAAATAAAGAAGAAATTATCGTTACTGGCTGGTCTCCACACTGGAAATTCGCAAAATATGATTTGAAATATTTAGATGATCCAAAAGGTGTTTATGGCGGAGAAGAAACGATTAATACATTTGTTCGTAAAGGGTTAAAAGAAGATCAACCAGATGTATATTCAGTTTTAGATAATTTCCACTGGACATCAGAAGATCTAGAAGCAGTTATGTTAGACATTTTAAATGGTGATGATCCTAAAGATGCAGCGAAAGAATGGATTAAAAATAATCCCGATAAAGTTGCTGAATGGACAAAAGATGTAAAAGAACAATAAACAAAATTGTTTTGGTGCCTGGCACTTAGTATGGGCACCTAGCAAAATAGACGTTTTCTATTTAGTAAAAATCCACTTCGCTTTCTGCGGACACGACGTAAGCTGCAACCCTCGCTAGCGCGCTTTGTTGCGACGTACGTTACGTGCATTCCCTCAGGAGGCTTCGTGGATTTTTACTTAGTTATACATAAAAATTTTCAGAATTGTTTGAGTGACTGGCACTAAGATAATATTTTTAAGCAAATGGCGGCTCCTAAAACTAGGGCAATACAAACGATTCGTCGCCAATCTTTAGATTCGTTGAAAAAGAGCATACCTAACAATGCTCCGCCTGCTGCCCCAATACCTGTCCAAATAGCATAAGCTGTCCCCATCGGTAATGTTTCCATCGCAAAGGCAAGCCCTAAAAAACTAACCGTAAAAGCCACAATCATTAAAACTAAATTTTTCACCGATTTTACATCATTGTATTTACTAATCATAAAAACACCCATCATTTCACAGATCCCAGCGATAACTAATGCTACCCATGCCATTATACTTTCACCTCTTTATCCTTCGGTTCACCTGTTACAAGCTTCAAACCTACAACGCCAGCGAGCAGCACAACAATACATAATATTTTAGCTAGCTTCCATGGTTCTCCAAACAGCAGGCTGTCTGCACATACCGTACCTGCAGTTCCCAGTCCTACAAACACTGCATAGACCGTCCCAACAGGTAAATACTCACCAGCCTTAATTAATAAATAAAAGCTAATAAAAATGGCAATAGCTGTGCCAAGCCATTCTAGTATGCTTGTTGCATGCTTTAAGCCAATTACCCAGCCTACCTCAAAAAAAGCTGCAACAAATACACTGATCCATTGTTTGTTCATTTGTATTCCTCCATTTCATTATAGATACGAGACACAAAACGGCTTCAAAGTATTGAAGGCAAATAAAAAAAGCCTAAAGAAACACTGTTTTTCAACAGTATCTCCCAGGCTTTTATCCTTCCGTGTCACAAAATACATTTTGCGGTTTTCTCTCGGACCAGACTAGCTATCGCTACGGAACCCTAGAAAACTATCATATCTAATTGTCATTTTAGTATAGCAAATAAATTAAAAACTTTCCACTGGAACATAGCCAACCTTTTCTACTAATGCCTGCCCCTCTGGTGACACAATCCATTCAATAAACTGCTTAACATTTTGATTTTTTGTCCCAGTAGTCACTGCATAAAATTCCGACGTTAGTGGATATGTACCATTTCGAATATTATCCTTCGTCGGGGCAATACCATCAATGGACAGTAATTGAATTTCTTTATT
The DNA here is from genome assembly GCF_044753985.1 of Lysinibacillus sp. NPDC093210. Classification (NCBI taxonomy): domain Bacteria; kingdom Bacillati; phylum Bacillota; class Bacilli; order Caryophanales; family Bacillaceae; genus Lysinibacillus; species Lysinibacillus sp. NPDC093210. The sequence continues at coordinate 698,758 of NZ_JBIVOE010000001.1, forward strand.
GCCGACCATTTCTGTCGAATAATACCTAAATGTAAAACCAATTGCATTTTTATAATTACGATATTGAGATACCTCATGGATAATACCGCCCATTCCAGATGCTACATCTTCTGCTGGCGCCTCCATTAGTGCAGTATCACCCATCATTTTTTCTAGTGTCGTTTGACTACCGCTATCCGCAGGTCGTTGGAATGCACGAATCGAGTCATTGGCTCCTCCAACTTCTCGCCAGTTTGTTATTTCTCCAGCGTAAATTTGTTTAATTTGTTCTAGCGATAAATTTTCAACATTATTTTTATGGTGGACAAAAAAGACAAATGCTTCACGCCCAATCGGTGTCATGTCAAATGTCAGCCCATTGATCTCCGCTATCTTAATTTGTGACTCAGAAGGAGCCGCAGCAAAAATAACATCCACATCACCTGAAATTAAATTTTGATAAGCCTCTGGCGTTCGACTTACTTTAACCTCACTATCATAGTACGGGTATTCCTTTTTAGGATATGTCGCTTCTACAAAAGCTGCATATAATGGATACATTGCCGTTGCACCATCTAAGCGCGGTAATGGGTCCTTCAATTGTAATGAAGCTTTTTTCTCGTTCTTCACAACTTTATTGTGCTCTACGAATGGTTCGTAGGCATACTCATCGATTTCAGCATCGACAGTAGCCTTACTCATTTTATAATGATACTGAATCGGTGCAATAGAAGCGATTAAAACAGCAACGCCAATAATTGTCGAAACCGCTACTTTCCGCTTCTTTGTCTTAAACCACTCTAAAATTAGAAACGTATAGAGTAAAAAGAAGCTTATCGATAGCACGAAGAGTAGATATAAATAATGAATAGCACCATTTAATAATAAAGTAAAAGCAATTATTCCAGTAAAAAATAACACACCGATGAACACGAAAATTAATTGCAAAACTATCATTGCCTTGTCCTCCTCTCATATAAAAGTGTAAAATTACACTATTTATATTTACCTTATAAGATTTCAGAGAAAAAGGCAACAAAATTTTGGTAATTAATATGGTAATCTTCAAGGATGAAATAACAAAAATGCACGAGCGTGGCACACACATAACCTACAGCAAAAAAGGAGCTTGCAAAAGCTCCTCAATCCGAAATTGTTACCTATCCAGTGTAAACCCCTTCACATGTATCTGGTGCAGGTTCATAGAAACAATGATTTTTAAATTGACCAGTGAATGGTTGACCATACCACGTTGGTGGGCACGGAGCATATGGATTAAAGTACCAGAGTGCAAATTTCGCTGGGTGGTCTCTCCAATAGTCCAAGTTCTGTTTCGCTAATCTTTTCTCGGTTTCCCTTGCCCGTTGATAAAACATATTCCCTTTTTGAACTGCTTCAAAAGAATAATTTCCGCCCTGTACCTGATAAATAACATCGTCAATTGACCTTAAATCTTTAAAATCTAAACAATTTGATACTAGGCGATTAACAATGACATTTCCAACATACAACATCCCTTGTTTTCCTTCACCTTCCGCTTCTGCTCTCATCATCCTCGCCATTAAAGCGACATCTGCATCGCGGTATTTTGCTCTTGGCAATTTAATCACCCCACGATTATTGTATGACAAGAAGGAGTAAATTGTGCCACTGTTAATGAAGAATGCTTTTTAGCTCACTGTTGGACATTTTGGCTATTTTTAAAATAGACGCTATATTTCCTCGCATTTGCAAAACCTAATTTACTACCCAAATTAATGGAAGCACTATTATCAACATCACAATCCCAGCGTGGTTGAATTGTTTCTGCTAGGCAATAATCTATAAACTGTTCAGCCACAATACTTGCTAACCCTTTTCCCCTATAATTCAAATCGGTAACAATATCTATTTCTGCATATTTTGTAGATTTAAAAATCGAAACGCATTCACTAATAATATTCCCTCTATCCTTCACACAAAATCCAATTCCATTTTGAATAAAATTATGCGTAGAATCCCAATACTCATTGTAGTATTTTTTATCAAACGCCAAACAATGTTGAATATCCAATGAGTCTATTTTTGCTACTTCGTACTCGTAATTATCGCTTCTTCTTCTACTTTCATACTTCATTGCATCAAAAGAAAAAGCATATCTTTGAATTTTCCCTACTCTCGTATTAAGGTGTTTCTCAATTACTTGATCCCAAGCAGGATTAGCAGAAAATAATGTAAAGCGTTTCGCTTGATATACAGATGTCTCAAAAAATTTAACAAGGTTCTGTATTAATAGCTCATCTATTGTTTGCCCTGCAATATAGTACAATCCTGAATCGGTTTGAATAAGCAATGATTTGTAATCGGCACAATTTGCATAAACAGTTCCTTCTATAGTAGAATCCAACACACTAAATACAAACGTTGGTGCTTCTTCAAGTTTGTTCTTTATTAAACTATAATGCTCTTTTGGTACTAAAATCATATTGCTATAACCCCTTTATGTATATTTCAAAATACGCAGATACATTTTTTTATAAGATATTTTATTGAATTAATAAACACGGTTAAATTCGAAGGTAAATTGTCCATATTGTCCATTAATATATCGATAATACGAATAAAAGAATCGATAATGTAAAGCAAATACTCCATAACGAACCAAGTATTTTTTGATTTTTAATATTTCTATTTTGTTTTAGTTTTTCTAATAACTGAACTAAATTAATAAACCATAAAAAAGAAAATAACAGCGGTAAAAAGATTAAAAATAATAAATCCATTGCTTTTCCTCCATTAAACTATTAAAAGCTTCTTTAATTAATAGTTTTCTTTTTTCTACTTTTCCATACAAAAAATAAAATAATCACAACAAACATTAAAAATCCGATAATACCACACATAAATGGATCAATAACGAAAAAATAGCTATCCTGTACTTGATAGGGCTCTTGGCCATTTTCCATTAAACCCCTCCTAAATTTAAACATTGTGACTTAACCTCGGCATTGTAGCAAGCGCCATTTAGTCAAACATTTATTAATTAATCACAATACCTTGAGCAGCAACGAATAACATGAATAACGCAGTGCATAAAAAGAAAATTCCCCACAATAAATTCTTCGTTCTTTTATATTCTCTTAACCCTATTATTAGATACATGACACCCATCAGCGTGAACAACAATGGAAATAATTGATAATTTACCGTAACAATGACGTATATACTAATTCCCAAAACGAGGAATGCAAACAATATGTGCAATACCATTAAAGTATCAAACTTTTTTTCTTTCATTTTTTACCTCCACTTTGCTTATTATCCTTCCTCAATATCATGTAACGCACATAACGTTATTTTAAAAATTTTTTCAAAATCGATAAATTCTCTTCAAGAAATAAAGCGTTTTTTTCCATACCACGCCGTTTACACCACCCGATACTATTGAATGCATCTGTAAATCGATAAAATGGCAAAACAACTTCTAAATCAATTAATGGTCTTACACTGTTATAGCCCTCTTGATAAGCATGATACAAAGCCGAATCGTATCGTAAAAAATCACGATACAATTTAGTAAAATCAATTTCTGTTGCGCCAAAACGTACGGATTCAAAATCGATGGTGCCTGACACATTATGACCATCAACAATTATATTTGCTGGACGAAAATCCATATGTATAAAGCTTGGTCCATCTGGGGCTGGGAGCTGTTGCTTCATTTTTTCAAAATTTTCAATGGCTTGTATGTATAAGCGTTTATCTAATACATCTTTTACATCGTCAGCAAAACTATAAAATTGTCGTTGTACAAAACTAGACCATTCGGGAAATTCATTTTGAATACCTGATAGTTTTTGTGCTGGCGGCTGAATTGTATGCATGGAAGCTTGAAGGACCCCAACTTGAAACGCTACTGTTCGTGAAGCCTTCGTTATTAGTGGTTTCCCTTTTAATTCGGATAATAAAAATGCCCCAGTACATTCCTCATCACCTGCCCAATAATCTAACATTTCTGGAATGGCTACCTTCCCTTTTAAAATTTCATAAGCTTCTAGCTCACGCTGACACTTTAATTTTGAAAAAGGAATTTTCAAAAAAACATTTTCTCCATTAAACAATGTACATTTAAAGACTGTTGAACTATGGGAATCTTCCACCTCATTAACGGATCGTACTTGCAATCTAAATTGTTCAAAAACACGATTTAACATAGATAACCTTCCTATTCTTTAAGTATGCGTTTAATATTGCCGAAAGATTTGCGCTAGTAATATGGATAAAAACAGAAATTTTAGTGGGAAATTCGGTAACAAAGGTGAAGGAGTTAGATAAGAAACGACACAAATAAACGACATCATCGCTGATATATCTCTGAACAAACCAACTTTTTGGCATTAAAGGACGCAATTGAGGCGTAAGAGCAGGCAAACGGAAAAGGTTTTGCTGCAATGGCTAACGAGGTAAGAAAGCTTGCAGAAGTAGTGAAATTTAGTGTCAATGACATTACAAGCATTGTCAGCTCTGTGCAACAAGAATCTGCCGAAGTTGCCTCATAACTAGAAGTCAGTTATAAAACAATTTAAAATGGTTCCTCTCAAATTAAAGAAACAGCCAAAACCTTTAATTTAATTGCAAAACTTATAGAAGACATAACAATGAAAGTTGTTATTAAATCTAGCGAATCCAGTACACATCTTTTTTTGTTCATCAGGAGGTATCGGCGATTCTGGCTGTTTTATCGGCGATTTCTTCTGACTTACCTGCGATTCACACGGTTTTACCGGCGATTTCTCGTTCGTTATTGACCCCAAGGCTGTTCGCCATATCTTTTAAGCGCTACAACTTCACCTTCATTATTTTTCAATCGATTATAAACATACTTAATTTTGTATTCGTTGTATTTTTCTAATTCGAGTTTATCGTAATACTTCTTCGATAAAGACAACTCGCGATTATCAATTAACAAATAGTGTTCGCCATTTCTTTCTATAATGCTTTGTTCATTAAGTTGATAGGTGCTTTCGATTTGTACATCATTAATAGTGTAAAAACCCACTACAATCAGTCCTACAAAGATGACTAAGAAAAAGATTGTGAATATTTTACTTCTACTCATGTGCCTCCACCCCCCATTAACTTTTGTAGTTAATACGTTTACGTTTCAACACATGACTAAGTTTCAAAAAATAACCAACCGTTTACAATTATTAAGTAGCACACCCAATCATTACCCAATCAAAATTGACCTATAGAGTTCGTTTTGTCTCTCCGTCAATTAAATTAACATGAACATTAAATGATGTTCCACTTTCAATATGTTTAAGGACGCCTGATAAATCGAGTAATTCCTTTAAATGAATTGATTTTTCTCGATTTGCTTCAATTGTTATACTATATGGGCCAGCTACATTCATAAGTGACTCCATTCGTATTCCATCTTCCATGAAATAAGAATCTAAAAATTCTAATTCAAATGACACTGCTTTATTGCTTTTATTATGTAATACAAGGTTACATTCCCCAGTTATTAAGTCTTCACTAACATTTTCAAAATTACACTTGCCATTCCCATCGTATGAAATTGCCATAATGCCACTCGCTAATGTTTCTTGGTAAGTCATAATGAGGAACTTCGGTAAAATTGTATATATTATTACGACGATTACTATAGTTCGGAAATGATATTTCTTCATGCCTATAACAAGTAAAATAATCGCAATTAGAAACATAGCTGAACCTATAATTCCAAGCACAATATATCCATCTTGATTGCGAGTAGGAAATGACATGAATGTAGAATAAGCATCTAACATTACATTGTTCGGAAACGGAAAATATAAGTACATGCATATACCTAAAATAACAATTGAACAAATAAGTGCGACTTTATTTCTTATCATTTTATCCTCTCCTTTTAAGACGTCTTATTATGAAAAACAATCGCTCTCTTTTGCCTTTATTCATTTTTAATTCTTCCTTGTACTATCGGCTATTTTAGAGATTTTATGGGCGATTTCCTTTAGACTGAAACATTATCCTTGTATTTCAATTTAAAGCCAACCTCCCTTTAAGAGATATACTGGAACTATAAATCTCTTAACACCTTCAAATTACGAATAACCAATTCACGGGGATCGATATTTATCGTTGTCCAATCTTTATATTCTTCAGGTATTGAAACTTCTTCTAAATTGCTATTTTCTTTTGCTATAACTGTCATTTCATTTATATAGTTCTTTAATCTTTCAATATCTCCTTTTGTTCCAATTGTTCCGTGACCAGGAATCGCTTTTTGAATAGGCAAGTTACTGACTTCATTTAAAATATTTTCCCATTGTGTTGGATTGGAATACGGGAAAAATGATGGATGCATACCGACAAATAGAAGGTCAGCCATAAAAACGATTCCGTCTTCAGGTATATAAAGAAAAGAATCACAAGGTGAATGACCGCCACCAAGCGTCATTATTTTAGCAGTACGTTTCGTTCCGAAAATAGTAAACTCATTAGTAAACGTAAATTGTGGCAAGACTAATTCTAGGTCAGGGAGTGAGATTGCGAGCTCTTTTAAAAAATTTATTTCATTCTTTTTCTGCAAATCAGTAAAACTTTCACGTTGTTCTGAAAGGGATTCTATATATTTTTTCAAACCATCTATATCAGCTTTCTGTTCAGCAATTCTTTCTGGATGATTTTCCTTCATTTGTTGTAGTGATATTTGACTAGATACGATATTACAATCTTTAAATACTTGGTTTCCTCTAATATGGTCGCCATGGAAATGACTATTAATTACCCATGTGACAGGTCGATTCGTCATTTTTTCAGCTATATTTCTTAGATCTACAGCGGCTTGTTGTGTATTAAACGTATCAAACACAATTGTTTTGTTCCCTAAATCGATGAAACCAGAATTTCCAACAGATCCACTCCCATCTTTAGCAATTGCTGCGTAAATACCTTCACTTACTTGTTCAAGATTAAAATGTTTTGAATAATATTCAGTCATGAAATATTCCTCCCTATTATTTGCTCATGCATTCGCTGACTAAAGAAAAAAGAGCTGCCTATGCAACTCAAAGTATCTTGTTCGCTCAGGAGTGTCGATCATCTGTAAATATTTTAAGTTTCCGAATAATCAGCACTAAGTTGATTACCACTTAAAATGAAAGGAAATCCCATTACAATCTATTCAGCCAATCATTCACCTTGCATTTTTCTTTTATTTTACCATAAAGTACCTTTAACAAAAGGAGATAAGGGCTCTTCTTTGGATCAGAGTAAAGCCCTTCTCGAATTATTCATGATTTTTGTTACTTTTAAAGGAAACTTGATCTGCACAAATAATAAAGTCAATTAACCCCATTTCGCTATTTTGAAGCAGGACGTGGAACTCGTAATTGTCATTTACTTTATATACTTCGTTATACAACCACCATGAATCTTCCAATAAACCATCTTGTTTTATGATTTGATAATTTTCAAAGGTTACTTCCTCTATATCTGTAAAACCACCTGAATTATCAAGGTGTAATGTTAATGACCTGTCATGCTGCACAGATTTTATAATCGTACAATCATGAAATCCAAAGTTTTCAACTATGTCTTTTTCAAATGAACTAGAAGCTCCTTTGAAATATTTTCTATATTCGGCACTTGTTGCGGTAACTGACCTTTCATTTTCCTCAGACAATTTAGTTACCTCGTTTATAACTGTACGAGTTGCTTTATATAAAGCAAAAACTCGTATATCAGCTATCTGATTTAAAATCGTTTCTGGTAATTCATTTTTTAAACGATGTTTATTATAGATGAAACCATCATGAAATTGTTTAATGGCCAAATTTTTATTAAAAAGTTCATATTCGTTTTGATCATCATCGTTTGATTCCAATATAGAAGAAATTTCTTCTTGTAAATCAAGCCAGCTGTTTAACTCGTTATTGTAGAGTTGTTGAAAATATTCTTCCGAAAACGTTTCAGCTTGTTTGTCTTCCTCTAAATTCAAATGAAAACTTGTTTTTTGACACAGTTCATACCATTCTTTAGTAAAATATTTCATAGAATCTCGCCTCTCTCTAATGAAATACGGGCAGATTTATAAGCAATTTACAATTTTCTAATGTACTTATAATTCTTTTTCACATTTTATCATTATAAATTTTATAGGAGGTTTATTTTCCGCATGTTTGCTTGGCTCGTCAATTTCTGAAAACGCTACTAGCCCATATTGTTCAAATTCTTGTTTTATGGAGTCTGCATCATAAAAAAACATGTTGACGCCTTCCATTACCTCAAAGTAGTCTTTATCTAATTGTTTGCCCTTTCCAAACATAGGGGCATTTTGTGAAACTGTTGTAAAAATCATATACCCATTTGGCTTTAGCTGATTATAGCAATCTTGAATAAACTTCTCTCGCTCATGTTTATTCAATAGATGAATAAGAGCATAGCAAAATATACCGTCATAAAGTTTATTATCAAAAGGCATATCAGTTACGGAACCATGAAAAATATTAATATCAATCCCATTTTGTCTTGCCAAGTCAATCGCTGTTTGTGAAATCTCGATACCGGTTACATCGATTCCATTGTCAGTAAAAACCTTTGCATTTCTACCGTATCCAATACCAGGTATCAATATATCTTTAACATTTCTTTCAAGGAAAAAATCCTTTACTACGATTGCTGAGTCTGTCGGTTCAAATCCCCACATTGTTTGTTTTTCTATAAAACTTGATTCCCAAAATTCTGTCATATCGTATCTCCTAGCTAGTTTAATTTTGTAAAATTAAGTTTCTCTTAGCTATCACATTAATTCAACTAATTAGCTTTGCTTTATCGTACTCGCTAAGGTCCCTTCCCAGTATTTTTCTTGTTTAGAAGAGTAACTATTCATATGTATTTAAATAGGCCAATTGAAGCCTTGTTGTAACTGCGCAATAAAATGTTCAAACTCATCCAACCCTTCTTCTCTCCCAATGCTATTGATAATACTAATTATCGGTATAGTCATAGCAAGAATTATCGTAATAATCGATACAATCACTAATTTCTTTTTTACTATACTCAATATTACAGCACCCAATGTTGCTAGTATAAATGTGTAATAAATAATCCAAACTCAATTAGGAAGAGTCTCCCAATACATTTTCCCACCTCATCAATCAGTTAAGTTTAAGTCTGAATTTAAAACGTTTTGTCTTGTAAATATACTTAAGTTGAGATACAGTCCAAAGTACAAATAACGCTGCACTTACAGTGAAAAATACAATTGGGAATGCATAAAACCAATCTGGAAAATAGCGATTTACAATATAATATTCCCCTGCTTTAAATCCTTCAGTTACATAAAAGAATGTAGTGAGCAAATTCTCTTTATTATCCGCATTTAACGGAAACACATATTTAGCCTCTTTAAAATCCAAATTTAAATATTGAACATCATGGATGCCACCTTTTTTGTCAAAAATCGCAATGCTTTCTGACGTATGAAATTGTTCATTAATGGCTTCCAGCGTATGTTCGATGTTTTTAATATCATTGTCGCTAAGGTTTTTTCCATTAAACTCACTAATAAAGTTATTACGAGCTTCTCTATAGTTCAATTTAGCAGAATCAGCCAAATTAATACTTATTAATCCCAAAACTAAAAACAGCATGAAACCCCAGAATAAACGCTTCGTTTTCTTATTTAAGCCAATAAATTTCATATTCTTCCCTCCGCTTTTACACTATTCAAACAACGAAACCCTTAGATCGATACCATAACAATGTACAAGCATAGCTTGTAATTGTCCTCTGTGATGGTAAATATGCGCAACGATTTCTAACAGCCATTCATAGCGTGAGTATGTTACACCCCAAAAAGAGGTCACTTCCTCCTGAAGTTCATCTTCTGTATAATGCATAAATTTATCTTCTAAAAAATGATAATTTTTTATTAACCCCTCTTTCATGTCAGCTAAGTTGTTATAGGAGACACTAGCATAATATTCATTCATCTTGTCTTTTGAATACCCGTCTGCAATAAGGGCATCCGCTTCACAAATCATTGCAATATGCTCTAATAATTCGCCAATGGAATGCTTATTCGGTGTTGGCCTTTGATGCAAGTCTTGCTCTGCTAACTTTTCTATCATTTGAACAATTGACGTTACAGCGACTTTGATTTGATGTAGTGCGCTCTTACAATAAATATTCATCTAATCTCCCTTAACTCTTAACACCATTGTCATAGATGTTCCGGATACTTCATATTCCTCAAAACCTAATTTTTTATAAATATGAATTGCATGGCTATTTTCAAGATCTACACTTAAAGAAATGGATTTATAGCCTTCATTAATTGCTTGATCAATTATTGCCTTCATCAGCAACGTTCCTATTCCTTTTTTCCTAACTTCTTCAGCTACAGCTATTCCTAATTCAGGCGTATGCCTATCTACAAAGCCATATCCCTTATTACTTTCGTTAAACAAGCGATACCAAACAGCACCCACAGGCTGGTTTTCCTTATTTAGTGCAATTAGTGCTGAGTCTCCCTCTCTACCCCAGCTTTCATGATATTTTTTAATATGAATTGAGTTGATTAAATCCTCTTTTTTAGGTTTGTTCTCAACAATATGGATCGATTCATAAAGCATATCGGTTAAAAAATCCAATTCATTTTTTTCAACATTTCTAATTGTGACCATGAATATTTCACCCCTGATATTTTTTATATTTTATTTACTTCTATTTATAATGGCTGTTTTCCTTTTATAAATGGAAGAAGGGTTAACTTAGAACATTTATAAAAATTCATCAGCATATATATATTGCATTACGTACTAAAAAAATTTATTATATCGGGGGGATTTTTTATGTCATTATCCAAAACAAATATTTGTATTTGGAAGCCATTTTCAACATCACCACCACCGTTTACTTCAGCTGCTCAGGCAGCATTGAACATGCTTATATACAAAACAGATTAAGAATCTGCGAGATATAAGCTGTTTCGCAGATTCGAAGGAGTAAACGATGAAATCTAAAATTCAGTTTATTTTATCAATGATCATTTTCGGTACAATCGGTTTAGTTGTTCGAAAAATTGATCTTGCTTCGAGCGAAAGAGCTTTACTAAGCAGTTTTATAGGTTGCTTATTTTTGACGGTACTCTTCTTTATTATGAAGAAAAAAATATCATGGTATTTAGTGAAGTCGAATGCTTCCATATTGCTTTTCTCCTGTATTGCATTAGGTGGAAATTGGATTTTTCTTTACCAATCCTATGACCATACGACAATTGCCAACGCGACACTCGGCTATTACTTTGCACCAGTGTTTGTAATGCTCCTATGCCCAATTATCCTTAAAGAACAATTGTCATTTAAAAAAGTAGTTTGTATTATTGTCGCTATTATGGGATTACTTTTGATTGTAGGTGAAGGTCTGAGTGCCTCTAAAACGGATGATCTCCTCGGACTTTTTTATGGATTAATTGCCGCTGCATTTTATGCTACATTATTGCTATTAAATAAATTTATTAAAGAGATGGAAAAACTGGAGCTGACAATTATTCAGCTCGGTACAACTGCTATTCTCCTTATGCCATATGTTTTCTTAACTTCTGGCTTTAGAATGTTTAGTGTAGCGAGTTCTTCCATTCCTTTTATTTTAATTTTAGGAATCTTTAATACGGGGATTGGGTTTTGGTTATTCTTTGCTGGCATGGAGAAACTGAAAGGGCAAAGTATCGCGATGTTAAGCTATGTTGATCCATTTGTAGCCATATTAGTTTCGGCTTTAATACTGCAAGAGCAAATGACAGTGCTTCAAATGCTTGGTGGTACGTTCCTGTTAGCCTCAACATTTGTTAGCGAAATAAAATCTCTTAAATTTTTAAAACATTAAATATCGTCCTACACAGTGGGAAGTATTTATTCCCACTGTTTTTTATTATGAATTACCAAAGTAAATCATTTAAAAATGTAAGAATATCTTTGTTCACTTCATTTTTGTCTATACCCAATGTCATTAAATGTTTAGAGTTCGGATACCCTTTCATTGTTTTATGCTGCGTCCCGACGTTTTGAAAAATTACATTTGCACTGTCTTTATACAACGGATCATCTAATGCCCCATATAAAATACGGATTGGTGACGTTACAAGTGCTAATTTATCCATCGTTTTTTGAATGAGGTGTTGAAACTCAACTAATGAATCGATTGACATATTTTGCAATCGCGTTATTTCTACGTTTATTTGGCCTTCATTTTTTCCCTCGAGCTGTTTATAACCTTTTGCATAATGAAAGACACGCTTGTGTAGAAAAGCAGCTTCCCTACGTATTGGCACTGACATTGTCACAACACCAGTTACCTCCAGCTCTTGCGCAACTTTTAATGCAAGTACACCACCAAGAGAAAGGCCAACAACGGCTATTTTTTCATAGCCTTTCCCCTTCAACAACTGGTAACCGTCTAGTACATCCTGCCACCAATTTGTCGGTCTGTATGTGAGCAGCTCTTCTGCTGTTAAGCCATGTCCCCTATATAAGGGTGCATAGCAAGTATAATTGTGCTGTTGCAAATACTTCCCTAAATTTTTCATATCAATTGTATTGCTTGTAAAAGAGTGTAATAGTAAAACAGCCTTATCGCCACCTTTATAGAAAAAGGGCTTAGGGGGTACTATTTTCATCATTTGAATACCTCACTGACGTTGACTTTCATTAATTACATTAGAGTATAACATCTAATGTTGATTTAACGACATGGTGAAATGAAAAAGGGGAATTTCCCTCTTTAAATAGGAGATTCCCTTTTCGTATTGATGTTACTTCTTCGGCTGTAAATCCTCAATGGAGTCTATATCCATATATTCTGGAACGACAAATCCATTTTTTGTTCCTTTTAAGTTCTCCCCTAAATCATCGAAGTCATCTTTATATTTTTCATAAAATGAGCTATGTGTTGTTGGTAACCAAGCAGCTACTGTTGCATCAGCTACCCCTGTAGCGATTGCTTGAAACATAATGGCAGGATCTACTGGTGTAATTGTGACAGTGTAGCCGAGTTCTTCAAATACTGCCTGTAGTACACTACTTGAAGCTCTTTCTGAATCCCACGGAGTAGATGCTAATTCAATTTCTTTTCCGTCTACTTTTTTCGCATCTTTTGTCCATTCATTTACCTTGTCTTGGTTTTCTTCTATCCATTTGTCTGCTGCGTCTTCAAATGAACTTGTTTGTGCTTCAAACATAACAGCTTCCATATCTTCTGGTTCCCAATAAAATCTATCCAGTATTGTATACGCATCAGGTAAGTCTTTTTCCAAGTCCTTACGTGCAAGTGTATTAATATTTTCCGATCCACCTAATGTCCCTTGAGGATCTTCTAAAAATTTCAAATCATAAGATGAAAACATCCAATGTGGTGTCCATCCGGTAATAATAATTGGATCTTCATTTCGAATAGCCTGCTCTAATGAGCCTAACATCCCTGGTGTTGAACTTTGTTCAAGTTCCCAGCCTTTTAAGTTTTCATATTTCTCTATCGTTTTTTCTGCAAGCTCAGTCAACCCAGCTCCTGGTTCAATCCCTATAATTTTATAGTCAACTTGCTCCCCTATACTTGGTGTATTTCCTGTTGAGTTGCCATCGTCTTTTTTGCTATCTCCATCACCACACCCCGTTAAAAGTAGCATAGTGGCTAACCCTAAAGTGATTCCTACTGATTTCAATTTCATCTTCTTTTCGTCCCCCTAGTTCAAAACATAGAGTTTCAGCGTCTTCCTAAGAAACCCTTTATTTAAAATTTTTTGCTTAGCTACCAAAAGTAACAACTTGATTTTAACAACAGGTTGTTACTTTTGTCAAACGACTCCCTTACTAGACATACCCATTTTTACACATTCACTAACATAATTATTTATAAAAAGAGCGTTTTAAATGGCGCTCAGTTCTATATTCTAAAATAATAAAATTAGTAAATTTATAAAGAGCGTTTTCCATGGTATATTTCCATAATTTATTTAATAAATGAATTGAATGAATTAAAATTAAGGTAAAAGTTGGAGGGGAAGATTATTGGTGAGGAGAAGTGATGAGTGGAAAGATTTGAATAGAAATTTAATAGCAAATATATTTTTATTTATGGGAAGCATTTTGCTCATACTAAAATTACTATTTGTAATGGGGTATTTTAACGAGAGTCGAGTAAACTACGTTACTTATATTGATGTATACCTGTTTTTCATTTTCATTGGTGTCGTCTTGAAGTCAATAGGAAAGAAGAAAGCGAAATAACCTGGATTTACCTGTAAATATGTGATTAGAAATATAATTAATATAGATAAGCACTCATCAATATTCGAAAAGTAAAACAAAGGACTTGAGAAATAGTCTTTCTCATACCTATGAAGTTATCCTGTAGGAAAACGGCATCCTCCCTTATGCACGCTGCTTTAAGTGTAACCTTTATTATCTTTCATGAAAGCAAGTGTCTTTTTAAACAATTTTGGTTGAATCTCTGAATAAGTTAGGTTTTTAGGGAGGGTATCAAATAGTTTAACTTCACAGATTTCTGATATTGGCATTTGGCCAATTATCTTTACCTTTGCAAGGTATAGCCTTCCAAATATCTTATTAACGGAATCATCCATTGAATAGTCGCAAATCGGAACTATATCGACTGCTTCACACCCAGTCTCTTCAAATAATTCTCTTTTAGCAGTTTCAATAATGATTTCCCCAGGCTCTCTGTGACCTCCAGGAATTTCCCACGACATTCGTTCTTTCTGTCTTACGTAAAGCCACTTCCCCTTATAAATAGCACTTATTACTGCAAATTTTAAATCATTTTCATTAACAGATCCTAAATCATAATATTGAATTCTCATTTTTCCACCTCAAATTTTATCGTTACTATTCTTCACATAATCCTTTACACTATTGAATTATCCTTTAAATTTCTCAGTCCGCCAACCACAATTGCAACACCAAACGTCATTAAAAAAGAGCTTTTTAAATGGTTATTTAGCAACGATGACCAGTCCTGATTTATCCAAATCGGCATCAGAAGTTTTACCCTCTTTCTATAAATATTTGCATAAGGTTTTTCGCTATCCCCTTGTACAAATTTTCCTACCCCTTCCCATTGTGCTATAGTCATACTACAAAACCATTGTTTAGGAAGAAAATTTTCTTCTTCATCTTCAAAATAGGTATTGGATAGGTTCAATTGTTTTGCATCATAGTTAGTTAATGGTTTAGAAAGAATAAGACTTTTATTTAAAGTATCTTTCGCATTTTTTATTTCAAAATAATCCATTTCTTCACCTCTTAGCATAGCCAAACTCGTTTAATTAATAATGCGCTCCTATTTAAAACGTTTAACAATCTCTTCTCGTGAATACTCATCGAGCCAATCGCCGTATTTTTCATATAAAGGTAAAACGGTTTCCTTATTCGTTGCGATGACCTCGCATCCTCTATCATAAATAAAAAAGACCACATTTTTAGTGATATTTATAAAAAATACATCTGGATAGTTTGCAACTGAACGGAATTTTGGTTTTAAAGGGAAATCTTCATTACACGCTGCTTTAATAAGTAATGGATATTTAATATCTTGTTTGCGGCACTTTAAAGAAAAGCGCGATGTATAATAATCATCTGTCGCCTCATCATTAAATACATTTGGCAACGTTTCTTGACTTAAACGAAGTTTTATATCTTTATTTTTTAAATAGTGATTATAAACATTTATTCTATTCATTTTGTAAGACTTGTGCTGATAAACATTTGTAACAAGAAAAATTTCATCTGAATCAGAGAAAAGTTCGTTGAAAATAGACAATGCCTGACTATACACACAATCAAACATCTCGTAATTGAGACTACCATCGTCTTTAAATTGATACATTCCAGCTCCTAATTCAAAGTGAATACCTATGTCCCATTGATGATAAAGACTAGGCACTAACGTAAGCCCTGGAAATGTACTAGTTAAATATTGACCTAAATCTATTGTTGTCCACTCCATTCTTTTTATTGTTTTTTAACGCACCATTAGCACAAAAAGAAAGGACCAAAAAATGGTCCTTACTCATTTCAATATTCTATCATCCTGTCACTCGGTAAGATATTTTATTACTGCCATTTCCTTACCGAACCGGTGACCTTCATCAATAAATCCTAGACTCGCATATAAATTATGTGCACCCAAATTTTCAGGATGATAACCTACAATAACTTTTTTTGAATTCGGTAATTTAGCCATCTCTGAAATCATTAACTTAGTTGCAGCTTTCCCTATACCCTTGCCTTGGAATTTCTTATCCACCATTATTCTATACACCCAATAACCATCAAGTTCTTCTTGAACAGCATTATACATTAAAAAGCCGACTACTTTTTCATTTAAATAAATAGCATATGGCTTTAAAGTAGGCTCAAACTTTGACTGAGCTACTGATATGGCATTGGATTCGATGTATTTTTTTTGTTCTGTTGCTATCTCAAATTCACAGCAGTCGTACCAGTTTTCTGCATTTAATTCTACGATTTTCACATTATCTTTAATCATAATTTTCCCCTTTCAAAATGCGGGGAAACGCCAAACAACTTAGTTAATGAGTCGTTATCCCCTTGTTGCCATTAATAATATAAAATCTTGTATTTGTCATAATGAACGCCTCCTCTAACTACTACTGCCTAAAATTCTATTAATAGATAATTAGGCTTTTTAATTATACCATTTTTTTCATAATAATCCTTTTTGCACTATATTTTATTAAGCGCCCCGTTATCTCAAAATGGATTTTGATGTTGGAAAATATAATTTGAGGATTTAGTTTTTCCATTCTTCCCTAACAAAGGCCATTGCGCTTTCAATACTTGAGACATCCTTCTTGAGCCAACTTTCACCCATTTCTCTTACTAACGAGTGAATAAACCCTATTTTACTAACAATTTTCACATAATCCAGTAATACATTTATAACACCATCATTTAACCCCAACTCTTGTAAATCCTTAACCAGTTCTAAATCATCCTGAGAAACAACACCATTGAGATTTTTAAGATAATCAATGGGTGTCGAAGAAAGAATCTTTTTAATATACCATTCTTCGTAACTCATTCCTGTTTTAGCTTTAAATCTTTCTTCACCTTTTGCATTCCATTCCTCAATTGTTATCCCGTGTACTTCTTTAAATCGTTCTTCAGTAGTCGTGCCGTAAATTACTTTGCCAATTTTTTTCTTATATCGTTTTTGATCGTCATTCATTTATTTCATCCCTTTTCGACCTTATTCACGAAAGAAAAAAGAGCTGCCGTAGCAACTCAAAAATCGATCTTTAACGCCCCATGATTGAACAACTTACTTTCCTTTTAATTGTTTGGCATTGATAAAAAAGGTAGATCCAATTAAAAATAAGCCTAAACAAACGAACATCGTTATCCCCGAATATTTATCATCTAATATTGTCGTGCTTACTAAAACAACGAACATCATTAGTGCAAGTGTTACATATAAGCCTTTAATGTATTTCATAAGTAATACCTCCTCATAGTTAAAGAGAGCTCGCATATTGTTAAAGATTTTTTCTAGATTGAGTAAAGATAATAAAACCTACAATGAAAATCGCAAAAATACCTAAACCTTTATAGACATATTGGGTGTAACTTTTACTGTAAGTATACTCGCCTTCTCTAATTGCTTTTATATAATGACCATCCCCTATGTGGATTGCAATTGCAGTATCTGTATCGATTCCATCGATTGAATAATATTTCGTCCCTTTTGGATAGACATTTGAAAAGTTGCCTTCATATTGTTCCATATCTGAATACTTCGTGACTTCTCCAATTTCCTTATTAATCTTTTCTACATATTCATCGCTAATTACATAAATATAATCATCCCAAACAACGAAAGGATATGCCCAGCTTGTTGCCTTTGCTTTACACGGAAAAAATGAAAATACTATAATCGCAGTAAATAATATAAGTCTTGTATACCTCAAGCATTACACTCCCTCAATATATTTACTGATTAGACGATTAATACTCAATTTAGTTACAAATAATTCCAAAAATACAAATAAGCCTCATCGAACCTTCTATTAGTAAAAGAGCTACCTTAGCAACTCATTGGTCGTTAAATAACATAATTATTATAGGTATTTTCTCCACTCATGCCATGCTTCCAAGTAAGCATCTAGGTCGTGTGGATGTACTTGAATACATACGCCAATACGTGTGTATAACTGAAAAAGCACCTCGTCCACCAGCCGTTCCTTTGAAAATGTAGAATTGCTATTCCACAACGCAAACGATGACAACAGTGTATTCATCGTTAAGCTATCTGGTGAAGAGCAAAAGGCGTAGGTAAAATCATAAATTTTCGGCCCAATCAATGGTGAGGGATCAATAACGCCGTTGATTTTATTATCCAAAAATACAAAATTGTGAACACCAGTATCTCCATGTAAGAAATACTTCTCTTCTTGGATATGATAAGCACTTAATTTCTTAACCAACATCTCTACTCTTTTATGGTCCTCTAATGGTAGTAAGTCTCCTATGCTCTTTTGAGCAAATGCTAAACTACTCTCGTTAAATTCTGACCACCATTTTCTATGTAGTCCATTGACTCTTCCCCATGGCATGTCTTGGTTCACTCGTTGGTATGTATGAAATAACTCTTTTATTAAAACTTCCATCCATTCCAATTTGGGCCCTCGATTAACATGTGTTTCTCCAGAAATATAAGAGTAGACAATAAATTCTTTGTTTACGTCTGTATAAAGAACATCAGGCAATAGCTTTACATCACGATATACGGATAGAAAATCATTAGTTGCAGTAATAATGGCTGGGTTATCTATTTTTATTACAAAGGTCGGCTTATTGTTAAAGCTGAGCGTAAATAATACGCCATTCGTCGTCCCACTTTTTAAAGTTTTTAATGTGAGACAATTGTTACTTATCAAACCTTTATTTATTAGAATTTGAATGACTTCATTTATATTCATCATCTTTCATCCCTCATTGATAATGTTCGAGGTAATTACCCTTTTCAAATATTTCTTTTGCGCTTAGGGCAGTCCATTCCTCAGGTGTTACATCTGGGTGTAAATCAAGGTAGGATTTCACTATTTTATAGCCCTCGCTGTATCCATATGAATATGGTAGATCTACTCCTCCAAAATTAATTTCTTGTGAGCGCTTAAAGTTAGTACTATCTAAATCTCCTACAACTTTTGACCAATTTTCTCTATCGTATGCAGAGTACAATATATTTTCATAATATTCAGGATAAACTAATTTATTAAACATCACTGCCTTTCCTTCTAAAACCATGTTATCTAAAATCGTAAATTGCATATCTCTACTTCCATACTTTTCAGTCCAAATACTATGATGATATTCGTGGGCCATACTAAACCTTAATCTATCTTCCGTATAATCTTTATTGTATAGAACGATTATTTTCCCTGCCCCTACCGTTACCATTTCGGCGTTTACATTAGTGGCAGGAAGAACACATACAGTCGTTTCTATTTCGGACGGTATAAGGTCTGAAGATTTGAAAAGAGCTTCTTTTATAAGCTTTTCTGTTTCTTCACTATCAATTTTTTCACTTAATAATTGATTTTCTGTTAATTGGTCCGGCGCTACGTTTAGTGCATAATGTGCCATATGAAGATATTCGCCATTGTCAAAACAATCACTATAGATTGGTTCAATAACCTCTTCTTGATAAATTTCTCGTTTTGATTGTTTTGGGTTACTTTCAACTTTATCTTGATAGTTTCCATAAAGTTTATAGACATTGACTATTTTATACTTTTGCTTTGTTTGAGGGTGTTCAAAAGATGTAATGATACTTTCTATATCTTGTTTTTTATGTGATTTTTCTGTTTGTGTACAGGAAGCAAGCATTAGAATTGTGCTTATGAGCATAAATCCTACAACTATTTTCGGAAGTTTTATCAATAATATCCATCCCTTTTTACCGTATTACTGTATCGTTCGAATATCTTCCCAACCATAAACTAGCTCAGCGAGTTTTTTGCCAGCAATCAGAATTTCAACAGTATCTATCTTTTTCCCACCAAGTGCTTCATAAAATCGACGAGAGCTGTTATCTTTCAAAACAAGAACGAGCATTGAACATAACCCCATCCCCTTAATTTCTTCTACGATTGCTGTAACAAGTGCTCTCCCAATCCCTTGCCCTTGGTATTCTTTTAAAAGATAAATAGCATATAGCTCCCCTTCAAAACCGATATATTTACCGCTTCTTTCTTTACCACCTGAAGAAAAACCTAGAATGTCCCCTTCGTTATTTTCGGCAACAAATATAGCGTCATTCGAAATATTTTTTCTCCATAGCAGCTCTCGATTTTCGTATGATAAATCCATTAAGTATTCGTCGGGAACGATGTTGGCATATGTTGTTCTCCAACTGTCGACATGTACTTTCGCTATTCCTTTTGCATCTGATTCAGTTGCTTTTCTAATTTTAAAATTTTTATCCATACGTTCACTCCAATTGGGGGTGATTTGCTCTGGTATTGCGGTGTTCCGATTCCTGCTAGAGGCGATTCCCTTATGTTTTTTAGCGATTCCTGGGGTACAATCGGCGATTTCCTTCACGCTGGCGATTCGCTCTGTGTTTCCAGAATTCATCTTAGCTAGCGAAGTTTCTATTACTTTATATCCAAACATCATTTTCTGCAGTCATTTCGCCCGTTGTTTCTCCGGTATTTACGACACCTCTAGGTTCCACTAGCATTATTTGGCATTCTTGTTCTGCATAAGGCTTATGCTCCACGCCCTTTGGTATTACATACATTTCTCCTTTTGATAGTTTGACCTCTCCATCACGAAATGCAATAGCCATCTCCCCATCTAGGACGATAAATACCTCATCTGTCTCACTATGTTGATGCCATACAAAATCACCTTGAATCTTAACTAATTTAAACTGATAGTCATTCATTTCACCAATAACTTTAGGAGACCACTGCTCAGTAAACTTTGATAACTTTTCGCCTAAATTAATAGGTTGATAGTCCATGTAAATACCTCCTTTTTTTCCTTTTATTATATTTTACCAGAGGTTTGTGAAACATGTAATTTTTTCATAACTACAATTCGTCATTTAAATTCTGAAAATTATGTTAAAATAAAGGGATACTGCAAGGAGGTTTTTACATATGGCAATTGAAAAAGTACGTGAGCATTTCGCACAATGGAATTTACACCATAAAATACAGGAACTGAATGAAAGCTCCGCAACTGTTGAAATGGCAGCACAGGCACTTGGCTGTGAACCAGAACGTATCGCTAAAACACTATCGTTTCTAGTGAATGACGGGGCCATTTTAATTGTAGCTGCAGGGGATGCCAAAATTGACAATGCGAAATATAAAGCAATATTTGGGACGAAAGCGAAAATGCTTGCAAAGGAAGAAGTCAATGAACGAATTGGGCATGATATCGGAGGGGTTTGCCCGTTCGGTATTAATGAAGGGGTTGCTGTTTATTTAGATGAATCACTCAAACGTTTTGCAACTGTATTCCCCGCCTGCGGCAGCAGCAATTCTGCAATTGAACTTAGCATTCAGGAGCTAGAAGCATATACACCTTATCAGCAATGGATTGATGTTTGTAAAGGTTGGAACGATTAATAAATTAAATTCTGAATACAAAAGTAAAAATCCACAATGTTTCCTGCATGCGAGGAAACATTGTGGATTTTTTAATTTTAAACTACCTACGGGACATTTTTATAGCCTACAGCTAGCCAATGTGAATCCCATTCGGTAATCTGATTGCCCACTCTACAAGATAAGCCACACGCACGATTATCTGCAATGAAAGAACCGATTAGCCATTTCTTAGAATGGAGGTCATTACCCTGTTGAATGTTGATTGAAGGCATTTCGACGTATTGCTGGTAAATAAACAAATTGTCATCATAATGATTGTACGCAGAACCAGTTATTTTTGAGCCATCTCCTGCATAAATTTCTACCGTATTTCCTTCTCGAGAATAGACAGGCTTTTTCACATAAGGCACTCCATCTACTAATAATGGCTCTGCTGATAAATACGTTGGTAACATATATTTATTAATTGCAGCTCGCTCCTCAGCATTAAATAGCAATGGATCATTTTTACGTTCCCAAATTAACCATAACAAAATTTTCGATTGAAGGACATATGCCGCTGGAGCATTTATAATCGCAAGCTTACGATCTTTCACAAGATCCAATAATTGCAGACCGATTCTATCACCATCGGGAGCTACATCATCAATTATAAATTCTATTGGATGTGCGGGTCGATACAAAATATCGATTCTCTCCATTGAAGGCGTATAGAGCCCTCTCTTTACATCTGGCGCATCATCAGAAAAAATTATAAGCTTTTCGATAGGTACATATTCAACATCAAATGGCACACATGTTTTCAAAAAATGTACCTGACAATACTCCTCATAATCCTCTTTTGCTGTTTTACCTGTAATAACGATTTTAGGCTTTTTCACATCATATAAATACTGCATTGCGGCAAAAAGTGCACCAGATAATGTTTTATGTAATGCGGACACATCATTAGGATTTTCTAAATGAAAATGCTGACAAAGCTGTTCATTCATCTCAAACGTTTCTTGCACAAGAAAAGGCGTTTCTCCATTCAGTTCGAGACATTTTATGTTGCCATCCTCCGTACAAACAAAATCAAAACGAGCAAGTATAGACTGTTGTTGTAAATAATCCAATTCAATATAACGTATCATTTCTGAACGAATACCAAGAGCAAAAAGCTGCTCATCTGTTAAATGCTTAAATTGTTTACCCACTTTTAAAAAGATTTGCCAAAGAATCTTCGACGCGTAATAAAGTTCGTCTATTTTCTCCTTAGCCAGCTCCATCACATCATATAATGCATACTCTAAATCTTCAAAATCGGAAAAGAAATTAGGAAATTGTGAATAGAATTTTTGCCGTTGTTTACTATAAGTATCTTGTTCCATCGAGATTCTCCTTTTTCAATCGTTAGGACGAAGAAGAGCCTCCCCTAGATGCGCCTCCAGATCCAAAGCCTGATTTTCCAGATGACGAGCCGTTCGAATACGAATTAGAAGAGCTCGTATTACTTGAAGAAGAGCTTGAACCATTCGAATATGAACGCTGACCGCTCGAATAAGAATTCGTGTTACTCGAATTAGTATTTGAGCCACTAGACGTTGGGTTAGTTGATGTAGAACTATTTGTTGATGTACCAGATGAAGGCGAAGAGGAGCCACCTGTTGTAATGCCATTTGAATTCGCATTTGTAGCGTTCGGTTTTTTAGTAGTCGTTGTCGATGCCCCTGCCGAACTGCTACTGTTATAGTCCTTGTCTGTTCCATTTTTCAGATTGCGGCTTTTATAGATGGCACTTCCAATCATTGCACCCGCAGTGGCATACATTAAGCCATTAAAGAAATGTTGAGCGTAATACGGTGAATTTTCATCTAAACATTCAAACGAACCATCATCACCTTCTTGCCATTCATCACAAGCATCAGCCATTTCACTGTTATGTACATTTAGTAAATCCTCATTATTAGCAGGTTGATTATTAGTTCCTGACGTATTCGTCGTATTGACGGGATCACTAGACTCTTCGTTTGTCTGTGATTCAGTATTGCCACACGCTGCTAATTGCATGACCATAAATGATGCAGTGGTCACTGCCATATATTTTTTTAATTGCTTTGCCATATTCTTAAGCTCCTTATTATCAATACCTAGTTTACGAATAACCCTGTTATTTGGTTTCATTGTTTTTACAAATTTATACTATAAAATAATAGCACAATAATATTCCTATTAAAAAACGTCAGAGCCATGATACTCTGACGTAAAAATCATTATTTGGTCGTTACTTTTCTTCCGTATGTCATCCATCTCCATACTTTTTCCAATGGCCCCATTTTGAAAAATTTAAAATAAATGATACTAAAAATGATTTGAATTACAAAAATCATAATGGCAATGATGACAATATAGGAAGTCGAAAGCACTTCGAGTCCCATTAAAGATATAATCGCTAACCCTATAAAACTCTGAGCTAAGTAATTTGTAAACGCCATCTGTCCAACACGTCCAATTGGCTCTAAAATTTTCACAACTTTTTTGTGTTCTAGAATCAGGAATAAACTCGCTAAATAAAAATATGTAGTCGGGATTACACCTAAACCTAGTAATAATTGTAGCTTTTGATTATCATCATTTTGAGCTGCAAACCAAATCCAACTAGACATAGCTACAAATATTGGACCTGTTACATATAATACCAACTTTATTTGTTTGGTAAGTTGTCTCACATTTCTAATCCAGTCAGCTTTTGCTACTAGAAAACCTGTTAAAAACATAATAAAAATAGTTATTGTATCATTTCCTAATACATTGAAAACTGTTGAAAGAATAGCTAGGTCTGGCAAAAACATTTGTCCAAGTATGCTTACAATGTGAACAGTGATTATGCCAATAAGCCAGTTACGAATTGTATCAATCTGCGCTCGATAAAATGGTAGTAAGAACAAACCAATTACTGCATATGCAGAAAGGATGGATCCCCAGAAAAAAATTATATGGACAATCCCAATAACAAATAATGCTAGTAAACGCCTTGCAAAACGCCATCGAGGCTTATCACCTCTTGCTTCAGCGCGGGAAGCAAAAATATAAAAACCGACGCCGAAAAGAAATGAAAAAATGGAAAAGAATTTTTTCTCAATGAATATATCAATTAGTGTATCAATAATACTATTGAATTTACTATAGGCTGGCACCGGTCCTCCTTCAACTACTAGTTGATAGGCACCTACATTAATAAATAGAATGCCAAATAACGCTATTCCACGAATAATATCTAAGGACATAATTCTTTCTTTTGGTGTAACGGATGGATTCATGCTTTCAACTCCTTATCTTCAATACTGCAATTCATGCTCCTTGGCTATTATATCTACGCAACCTTACAGCAGTTTGTTGATTAGCTTACAAAAACCTTAACTGAAAGATTTTCATTTATCTTAACGATTTATTTAAAATTACAGTTTCTTGCGCAAACACTAAAAAAGGTCTGGATTAATTTCCAAGACCATTCTTTTATTTATATTATTATCAAGCGTAATCTAATGTATCAGCGGCTAATAGAATGCAAAATTTCTTCTCATTCTTTTTCATGTTTCATTAGTTTTTCATCCCTTTTCAAAAGTTAAGACAACATAATTTATAGTATGTAGACATTTTGAATTTGAAAAGAGGTGACCAAGGTGAATAGGAATAGAAGATTTAGATTTTGTTATCCTGGCTATAAATATTGCGGACCTGGATGTTCAGGACCTGGTTCACCAACAAATGCTGTTGATTCTTGTTGTAAGAAGCATGATGTATGTTATTCAAGATACGGTAGAACAAAAAAATGCGATGTATATTTTCAGCAATGTTTATTAGCACAGATGAATACCAATAGCAAAATGGGCAGAGATGCTAGACTGTTCTACAAAGTTTTCGATTTGCGTAATAATTTCTTTTAAACGTCAAAAGCCAAGAATGAACAACAAGTTCCATTCTTGGCTTCAAAGAAATATAGATGTCTTTTGCCGTTGATTTCCGCTATAGGCGGGGCTTTCCGCAAAATTGTTTAAGAATTGTTTTAGTGCCTGACACTTTTATGGGCACTTTTACTTAATCGGGATCCAAATTTCTGAATAGAGATTTTCACTTGATGGGTCTTCGTCCGTGTATACCTCTAATTCAGCTGTACCAGCTGGTTCATATGGATTGGATGGGAACCATTCAGAGAAAATTTGCTTCCAAGCATTTTGCATCGCATTCGGCATTGGGCCATGTACTTCAAACACAACCCATTTTGATGCTGGCACTTCCATCGCTAATAAATTTTCCGGTACATCCCCTACGTGATCTGTTCCAATCCAATAATCCATTAAATTATTTTCTTTATAGTTTTCGTCTGGTACACAAACACCCAGTACCCCTTTAATTTGTCCGTCATTTAATGCAAATAATTGCTCGTCCATTCCTTGACGATTTACTTCATCCCAAAATAGAGGTATACCTTGCAAATTCTCGCCTTTTTGACAATTATACGTTCTTTTCACTCCTACAACTTGGAACTTTTCTTTTTCTACAATGTTATACTTCATTGGTTCTGCTCCCTTCAGACTCACCTGGATTACGAGGCGGTTATATGATTGTAATGGTCCTTGCTGTTTTCGTGCTTCACTTGGCGTTACATTATGTTGCTTTCGAAATGCTTTTGTAAAAGCTTCAGGAGAGTCGTAGCCATATTTGAAGGCGAGATCGATTACTTTTACATCTGTATTGATTAATTCCTGTGCTGCTAAAGTCAATCTTCTTCGTCTTATATAATCCGCAATTGACATATCCGTTAAAATAGAAAATGTTCGTTGAAAATGAAAAACAGATGCATTCACTTCGTTTGCGATTTGCTCCATTGTAATCGTTTCTTGCAAATGCTCCTCTATATAATTTATTGCCTTTTGAATCGACTCAATCCAACTCAAACTCAAATGCCCTCACTCCTTGATTAAAGATTAACGTATACTAGTTTTTTCTTCCTGTCTTTTTATGCTATCTTTGGACTGGTCCACTCATTTGTATGCATAGTCTACTACATTTCGTCAATTTTCCAAACCTTTACTTTAAAGGTGCTCCTCCTACAATAATAATTATTTATACGAGGCAATAACATAAAATTTTTTTGAAGCACATGAATATTTAAGTGAGCGGAAAGCGTCCGCTTGTAGCGTTACGCTACGAAAAAAATCTTTGCAATGAGTGTGATTTGTTGATGAAAATATATAAATGAGCAATTTTATTAATTATTAGTAGATTCTTAGTATTTAATTAATTTAAAATAAACAGTATTATTAAGTATTATAGATATTTCATCTAATGACACAATACGCGGAGGATATGACATGTTAGAAATAACAAAAGAGATAACAACAAACCCAAAAGAAAAACCTGCAGTAGACCAATTAGGTTTTGGTCAATTTTTTACAGATCATATGTTTATAGTCGATTACACAGAAGGCATGGGTTGGCATAATCCACGCATTATCCCGTATCAGCCTCTTTCTATAGATCCTTCTGCAGCGGTTTTCCATTATGGACAAGCTGTATTTGAAGGATTAAAAGCTTATGCAACAGTGGATAATAGGGTCCTTTTATTCCGTCCTGACCGTAATTTTAACCGCTTAAATCATTCGAATGAGCGTATTGTCATTCCAGCAATTGATGAAGAATTGGCGTTAGAAGCGTTAAAGCAGTTAGTAACATTGGATCGTGAATGGGTTCCAAAGGCACCTGGAACATCTCTTTATATCCGTCCATTTATTATTGCTACTGAGCCACACTTGGGTGTACACCCTTCTAAAAACTATAAATTTATCATCATTATGTCTCCATCAGGCTCTTACTACAAAGAGGGCATTAATCCAGTAAAAATCATGGTGGAACAACATTTTGTAAGAGCTGTAGTTGGCGGCACTGGGGAAGCAAAAACTGCTGGTAACTATGCGAGCGCCTTAAAAGGCCAAGAAATTGCCAATAAGGAAGGCTACTCTCAAACTTTATGGCTAGACGGTAAGGAACACCGTTACATCGAAGAAGTAGGTAGCATGAATATATTCTTCAAAATAAACGGAACAGTCATCACACCAGCATTAAATGGTAGCATCTTACCTGGGATTACACGTAATTCAATGCTTCAAGTATTAAAGGCGAAAAACATTCCAGTTGAGGAACGTCGCATTTCAATCGATGAAGTGGTAGAGGCTTATCATAATGGAACTTTGGAAGAAGCATTTGGTACAGGAACAGCAGCGGTTATTTCACCTGTAGGAGAATTAAAATGGCAAGATGAAAAAATAGTGATTAATAACGGTGAGATTGGTGAAGTTTCACAAATGCTTTACGAAACATTAACAGGCATCCAGAATGGCACGCTTGAAGATACATTTGGTTGGACGATTAAATTATAAAAATATACAAAAGAGTGTTAGATTGACCGCAATCAATCTAACACTTTTTTACTGTGAACATTTTTTAGGGCAACGTAAACCACTGAAATAGCCGTCTCCACTTTTTTGACCTTTAATGAGATTGGAATAACACCAAAATAGTTGTACCTTCTTCGCTTTCCCAAAGTTCAACAAAAAAGCAATAACCATTTGGAAAATCATTTAAATATGCTTCATCATCAAGGCAAATGTTATTTTTATATTTTGTATTCCATTCTGACTTAACATCATTTATTAATAAACACTCTAATTTACTTTTTCGTTCCGTTTGATAATTACAGATAAATATTTCTTCTACTTCGCCATTAAGAATCATTTGTCCCAGTTCCTGTAACGTAAATTGTTCAGAGTAAATTTTACTTGAAACTACTACTTCATCATGATAAATCTGATTTTTTTCTTTGTCTATAAAGTATCCATTTCTTATCACTATGTTCAACCCTTCTTTATACTGTTAACAGAGTTTAAAATTTAAAAATGCCTCTACTTTTTCTCAATGAAAAAACTTAAACATTAACTTTATAATTCAATGCTAACTCATCCCCGGCTAGTCCTCGTATCCCCCAGTTATGCTTAGGTGTTTCAAAAATAGTAATTTCTATATCTTGAGGAGCTATACTCAATTGACTGTTAATTGTTTCAAATAGCAATGTGAGTAATTGTTTTTTCGTTTCCATCGTTCGACCTTCGAACATACTAATTTCAATAATGGTATATGCTTCAGTTCTTTCACTAGGAAAGTAAAAATCTTCTTTATCCATTGGGAAAAAACGATGAAATTTCTTATCGGATGGCAATGTCAGTGCCTCCATCATACAAGAATGAATAATAGTTGATAATGCTGCCTTAATAGGATTTAACCTGTCCTTAACACCATATATTTTAATTTGACTCATGCTCATCTCACCTTTCTCTTCTAACCACTTATTTCTATTCTATAAAAAACACGCAATTCCTTTAATCGTCCTTGCTTTATATATTCCATAATGCAATTATCGTAGAGTAATAATTATTGCTAAAATGGAATTATGAAATATTATTACTAGGTTGAGAGCCTTCCTCTAAGCTATTAACTGTCCAAGAAACTATAGTAGTACTATCTCTCACATCATTGTTTTGTATTGTATTCAACATACAACGAATGCTTTCATCATCTTTACTATTAGCGAATGTATTATAAATGTTCATTGGATTCGAATATGGTTCATTCGGACATTCTATTAGACCATCAGTCGTTAGAAAAATACGATTTTCCCCTTTTCTTAATTCTCTTATCCCAATACTGTAGCACGGCACATCCTGATCAAACGTGTTCACTTGTCCTATCCATTCATAAAACTGCCTTTGATTTAACTGATACTGTCCCAGTGCAGCAAGTTCTGGGGTAAATAAATATAAAATACAGTCGCCGACTGAAAACCACCATACATATCTATGTTTTCTTACAACAATTAAACAAGCTGTTTCTCCTGTTACATTTCGGCAAACTGATAGGAATTCCACAGATAGAAACATATTTAATATTTTATCTTCAAGCCGTTGAAAAAATTGTCTTGTTGCTGACGAAGATAATATATTTTTTATTTGCATTTTTTCAGCATTGAATAGTTCTAAAATTATTTCAGCACTCTCGGAAGTATTATGTGCGTCTAGGATAATGGCGAATTCCCAATCTTCCTTGTCATTGCACCATATCAAACATCCATCCTCATTTTTATATTGCCCTGCATTCGAATTGCCACCATATCTTCCTACAAGTATGTGATGAAGTTGCAGAATATTTATCGTATCTACAAAATCTTCTTGGCTTCCGACCCAGCTATAATCCTCAATATGTTTACCCATATGGATTATTCGCTAAATATGATTTGATACGGTTACAAAGTGCAAATACATCATCATTGTCCCCCATAGGAGCATCTTCCCAATCATAAACTTCCATTGGTCCCCAGTATTGTTTTGGCGTATTTGGATAACGAGCAACAATATGCATATGAAGGTGTGGAACTGAATTTCCTGAAACAAGTGAATAGACGTGCTCAGCTTTTTCCGACTCCATTAGGGCCTTGCTAACTATAGCCATCATAACGCCAAATGCTTGTGCTTCTTGCACAGTCATATCGGCAAGTGTTGGGGCATGTCTTTTTAAGTCAATCATAATATGGCCTAAGTAATTCGGTTTACCATTTCTATCAATATGACCGACGTAAATATAGTCATCTTCGTATATCATAACTCCAGCAGTTTTAATATTCCCTGCATGTTTGTCGCAAATAAAGCAATCTTTCATAATCGCACGCCTCCTAAGTTTTATCATGTTAATAACGCTATTAGCCCAATACCTTTTAATCTATCCTTGTGTATGTTTCATTGTAGGACGTACCATCAATCTTGTATTAAATTGCAGTATTTAAATATGGTTCCGATATAGTCTTTGGATTTTCAATAGGATCAACGCTAATAAATATCTAAGAAAAACCTAAATCTATTAAAGTTGATTAAACACCATTACCCTGATTGTCTTCTTTTACATAAAGGTCACTTAATTTGGGAGCTAAATTACTATTCATTTTAAGAACGCAGAAACCTAATATACTGGCGCAACTTGTTGTGCAATAATAAGATAAACCTCTCCTATTATCATTTTATGTTGCTGTATATAGTTCATAATTAAATCTCGATTATTGCGGATATTACACAGACCATCTAAGTCATTTTCTTTCTCTAATCCAATTTGATATTTCACGTTACACCCCTCCCAACTCCGTCCCATTATTTAATTACCGACAAGCTCACCTTGTTTACCCAATCATAAATAAATCTTTCTTGATGAACGTTTAACTGCGGAAGGTTGTTACGGGCAAAGAACCGATGTTCGTGACTTTCTTCCGAACGTTGAATTAATTGTCCCGTAAAACAGCTTGAGTGAAAAATAATTTGGACACTGAAAACTTTATCGCCATTCGGATATGCTGCAAATCCTTCTTCACCAGAATAAATTCCAAACAACGCTAATTGTTCAACTTTTAAACCTGTTTCTTCGTAAGTTTCTCTTACGGCCGCTTCAAGAAACGACTCGCCAGGCTCCATTATGCCACCTGCTATACCCCAAACATCTCGATCCGTTCGATGTTGTAGTAAAATTTGATTGTCATGTTCAAGAATAACACCGCACCCTACAGTCATTAGCATTTCATTGCCAATGAGCTGCCGCATTGTTTGTATGTAACTCATCATTTCCTCCTCAAATGTATGACCATTTTTATCCACACCACTATATTAACATATATATCCATTTCAGTTAAAAACCCTGTTAAGAAGAAAAACTTTTAAATTGGGCAAACTTTAATAAATGGACGATGTATGAAGTCAAAAATTAGGGCAAGAATAACAGTATAAAATTCCATTATGAGGTGTATGTATGAAAAAATTAATCATCGGTACTTTTACAGCAATCCTAACAACAGGTTTATTGTTTGGTTGTGGAACAACGAAAGAAGACAAAACAGAGCCCAACGATACTGAAGCACCTTCAACCCACAAAGAACACATGGATAATCAAAACAAAACTGATGACAAATCAAAGGAGTAAGTCTTCCTTAAGTTCATTAGACATAAAAAAACCAGCTCAAATAAATAGAGCTGGTTTTATCATTAAATTAGAAAATATTTTTAGAATGGTGAATTTTAATCTTCAGAATTGATATTATCCTTTTGGCACTCATCGCCCGTTCAAGGAATCGCCGGTTAATCCGAAACAAACGCTAATACCCTATAGCCCCTACACTTCTTCCTAATACATAGT
Source organism: Lysinibacillus sp. NPDC093210 (assembly GCF_044753985.1). Taxonomy (NCBI): domain Bacteria; kingdom Bacillati; phylum Bacillota; class Bacilli; order Caryophanales; family Bacillaceae; genus Lysinibacillus; species Lysinibacillus sp. NPDC093210. Next base: position 730,655 of record NZ_JBIVOE010000001.1, read on the forward strand.
CAAATATTCATCACGTTCCCAGTTGTGGACGCGTGTGCGGTATTTGTTCCATTCAATTTCCTTCGCTTCTGTGAACTTCTCAAAAATATGATTGCCAAGTGCGTCACGTACAATATGATCCATTTCTAGCTCGATTAATGCGTATTCTAAAGAAGATGGTAAACTATCAATGCCATTTAATTCACGATCTACACGGTTCATTTTATAAATATTTCGATCTACAGCATCTGGTGGTGTTAAGCCTTTACGTATCCCATCAAGTCCTGATGCTAAAATAACAGCCATCGCTAAGTATGGGTTAGCCGCAGGGTCAACAGAACGTAATTCAATACGAGTTGAAAGTCCTCGTGCCGCAGGAATGCGAATAAGTGGTGAACGGTTTTGAGCTGACCAAGCTACATAGCACGGTGCCTCATAGCCTGGAACTAAACGTTTATAAGAATTTACTAAAGGGTTTGTCACTGCTGTAAAGCCGTGGACATGCTTCATGACCCCTGCCATAAAGCTGCGAGCCGTTTCGCTCAATTGTAATTCAGCATGTTCATCATAGAAGGCATTTTTATCACCTTCAAACAATGAAAGATTGAAATGCATTCCTGAGCCATTAACGCCAAATAACGGCTTTGGCATAAAGGTTGCATGTAAACCATGCTGTGCTGCCACTGTCTTAACGACGAGTTTGAACGTTTGTATGTTATCGCACGCTTCAATGGCACTTGCATATTTAAAATCAATTTCATGCTGTCCCGGCGCCACTTCGTGATGAGACGCTTCAATTTCAAAACCCATACCCTCCAGCTCGAGCACAATATCACGTCGACAGTTCTCACCTAAATCAGTCGGCGCTAAATCGAAATACCCACCACTATCATTTAATTCAAGTGTTGGATGCCCTTTATCATCTAGTTTAAATAAGAAAAATTCTGGCTCTGGTCCAAGGTTAAAGGAGCTAAAGCCTAACTCTTCCATTTCCTTTAATACCCGCTTCAGGTTGGAACGTGGGTCACCTTCAAATGCTGTACCATCTGGTCGTGCAATATCACAGATAAAGCGTGCTACCTTACCTCTTTCCGCTGTCCATGGAAAGATAACGAATGTATCTAAGTCAGGACGTAAATACATATCAGACTCCTCAATACGAACAAACCCCTCAATCGATGAACCATCAAACATAACCTTATTGTCTAATGCCTTCGCTAATTGACTAACTGGTATTTCCACGTTTTTTATCGAGCCCAATATATCAGTAAATTGTAGGCGAATAAATTTCACATTTTCTTCTTTCACCATGCGGATAATATCATCTCTTGTATGATGTTTCATTCTTCACCACTCCAATTTGTCATTTTTCTTAACGTATTTTTTATAACTGCTTTTAAATTACACTAAAACAACAAAAAAGCGCAATGGGCATGTAATGTTTTCTTACATATGATTTTTCGAATAAATTTATCTTTATTTTAGATGTATCGATTCATTAGGTTGGACCTATATATTGACATTCACTAAAATAAAACTTAATGATTACTTAAAAAAATCTTTTATAGAACATTAGTCTTGCATTATTTATATTTTACTGGTACATTATAAACGAAATATAATTTTAATAGGATCTAATAGGATATTTTTACTATCCTATATACCAATCCCTATTATAGTAATTGAATAATTCGAAAGTAGCTTTTATAATAATGACGTCGGTGGATAAAGGCCTTTTGATTCCATCCATCCAGTACAGAACAAAACTCCTTTCAAATGGTCTAAGCTACCAGATTGAAGCAAACTTCGCAAACTCCAGGCAAATGATTTAACATCGCCTTAAAATTCCTATATAACACATTGTCACCAACATTCAGTATCCAGCATACTCAGATACATAGATTTACTAGTTTTTATACAATTGGGGTGACATATACCATAGGGTGAAAACAGTAAAATTCAAAGCTATCCATGGCTATCTCGCACATAACAATGTCTTGTTAATATGTTTTTAAAGAAATGAAATTGATTCTCTTTTGTTTAAATATTATTAACCGTAAAATACATGAATTTTTTTAACACCGCTAAATTCTCTGGATGGACTCAGGCGTTTTTTTCCTATTCTTTCTCAATAAAATGGCGATGACCTATTTTACTTTGCTTACATTTAAGACTGCAATTTCAATTCAAGATAGGTGATTGGTGATGGAAGTTACATTGCGTGTTCAAGCTAAAGCTAAAATACAAGCAGTTCATTTTACAGAAAAAAAACAGGAAATTATGTATCACACAAATTAGCCATTATTGTGATTGAAGCAATGGAAAAAATCGATACCCACCTCCTTTAACACAATTGTCGTAAATGTTAGACAGAGCAATGGGAGGTAAAGTTAACCGTTATCGATAAAGCTCACTGAATAACGGAATATGATTTAACGAAGGCTTCGCAATTCAATTTAAACCAATTTATTTTTACAAATCGAGGTCAAGGAATCATATTTGGTTTAAACATATTTCTAAGGAAAATTTATAGTCGGTGTTTCAAAGAAAATTCATGGATAAGTACATCTGAAATTTGGAGGGACTTCTATGAAATGGACAATAAGAAAAAAAATAAATTTACTCATCCTTACCTGTATGTTACTAATGGTATCTATTCTAGCAATTATTAATTTTATTGAAGCGAAAAAGAATTTTTTAGAAAGTGCGGATGCGAAAATTTTATCTGACTTGCAGTTAAGTTTGCAATATTTTGATGTAATTGCCCCTGGCGACTGGGCTATCAAAAATAACGAATTGTATAAAGGTGATATTAAAATTAATGATAATTTCGCTATTGTGGATGAAATTGAGGAGCTAGCAGACGGTAACATTGTGACAATCTTTCAGCATGATACACGAGTTAATACAACGATAGTCGAAAACGGCTTACGACAAGTAAATACAAAGGCTCCTCAAAAACTTATTACTGCTGTGTTAGAGCAGAAAGGACGTTATATCGGCTCAGCAAATGTATTGGGAAGTATGTATCAAGTAGCGACCGAACCGATTATGAATAGCAACGGCGAAATCATTGGCATGTGGTCGACCGGCACACCATCAGCCCCCTATATTAACATTGCTAAAAGATATGTAATGGAAAATGTTGCGATTTTAATAGGTATTGCAATTTTAATGTTCGTGAGTATTAGTTGGTTTTTACAGCGCCAAATTATTGCGCCAATTAATCAATTAAGCTTAAATGCACAAGAACTAGCTAATTTAAATTTAGACGTGAAAATAATAAATCCTAAAGGAAAAGATGAAATTGCCAATTTAGCACAAGCCTTTAATAATATGAAGCAGCGTTTAACAGAAACAATGACTATTGTATCGAATAGTGCCAATCAAATAGCTAGCTCCTCGCAGACATTAGCTGAATCATCACATCAAACAAGTGAAGCCTCCAACCAAATTGCTTTAACAATGAATGACATTTCAAATGGAACCGCCACGCAATCAGATCAGGCTGAACGTATTGTCATGATGATGAAAAAAACGATTGAAGAAGTAACCAATAGCTTAGAAAAAGCAGAAACAACTTTAAATAGAGCGATCCAATCGACCCATATCGCTCGAAAAGGTGAAGATGCTATTAATGAAGCAATTAAGCATTTAAATACAGTCACGCATACAGTTTCTTATGCAACCGACTCGATTCAAAAACTAGGCAAACGCTCCGAAGAAATCGGTGGTATTATCACCGTTATAACTGGAATTGCGGAGCAAACTAATTTATTAGCATTAAACGCTGCTATCGAAGCTGCTCGAGCAGGTGATCAAGGAAAGGGCTTTGCTGTAGTCGCATCAGAAGTTCGTCAACTTGCTGAGCAATCCAGTTCGGCTTCTGGTCAAATTACAAATTTAATTAAGAATATACAAGCCGAAACCGCTGTGACCGTCCGGACAATGGAAAGTAATTTACTCGCTGTCAAAGAACAGGTGAACATTATTAGCAAAGGCGGAGAAGCCCTACAAGAAATCGTCGAACACGTTGTTGAAACAGAGCAAGGTGTAAAACAAATGAAGTCTGCATTCACGCATGTCAATGACAACTCATTAGGTGTTCAACAGGCAATACATGATATCTCACGCATTCTAGAAGATTCCGCGGCAGCTTCAGAAGAAATGGCAGCTACCTCTGAAGAACAACATGCAACTGTAGCTGAAATTTCTCATAAATCAGAGGAATTAGCAGAAATTTCTATCAAACTACAAAACGAAGTAAATAAATTTAAATTTTAATCTAATAACTACATGACATGGAGGAACACTGAAATGAGTAAGAATAACATGATAAATATTGGTTCAAAGACTGATTATATTCCAATCTCCTTTACAGGTAATTTAGAATACGAAGTAATCGATGAGTTAAAAGAGGAGCTACACGCTATTAGTTTAGATACAAAGCATGGCTATGTAATGGATATGCAAAAAGTAACGAACATTGATAGTACTGGTTTTGGAATGATTATTAATTTCGCTAAGAAAGTTATGATTGCCGAAAAGAAAATCGCCATTATTGTGACAGATGAATTTATTCGTAAACTGTTCGCCATCTCACAATGTGACAAAGTATTCCCTATTGCAAAAAGTGAAATGCAAGCGCAGCAAATGATTAAAGAAAAAAGCTGGATAGGTGAGCTCGCACTAAGTGAATATTAAGTGCCAATATTAAGTGCCAGGCACTCAAACAATTCTGAATTTCTCCTATGAGAAAGCATAAAAGAAGCCGCGACATATCGCGAGATAGCGATATATTGCGGCTTCTATTGTGTTTGCGAGTGACAGGCACTCACACAATTTGACTCTTCAATTATTTTTGTAAAAGCATATTTAATAAAACAACGATAATAACGATTGGTACCACTACTAACATTAACACGCGATAAGTCTTATAAAATCCCTGTCCCATTTGACTTCCCATAAGCAATTCCTTTTTCACAAAACTTTTATCTACTACATAGGCAATAAAGATTGCAATCAACAAGTTGCCCAACGGTAGCATTAAATTGGACACTAAAAAATCAGTAGCATCAAAAATCGACTTTCCGAAAATGGATACATCCGCTAACAAACTAGATGATAATGCTGACGGAATGGCAGCAATGAAGACAACAACCCCCAGCAGGAACGTTAAGACTGAACGTGACATATGCCACTTCTCCATAAATGCCGCAACAATAATTTCATATAAACTAAATGATGATGTTAACGTCGCAAATAAAAACAGTAATAAAAACAGCGCTAAAAATACTTCACCAAAGGGCATTTGACTAAATGCTGTCGGTAGCACCATAAATAATAAGCCAGGCCCAGCCTGTGGCTCTAAATCAAAGGCAAATACTACAGGAAAAATAGCTAGTCCTGCAAAAAATGACACGAGCACAGTCAGTATAACTACTGAGCCTGCTGAGTTCGGTAAACTAACATCCTTTTTCAAATACGAACTATATGTAACCAAACAAGAGAACCCTACTGCCAAACCAAAGAATGACTGCCCTAACGCCTCTAATAAAGCTTTACCCGTTATATTTGAAAAGTCTGGCCATAAGAAGAATTTCACACCCTCCATTGCCCCGTCTAATGTTAATGCACGAATAACAAGAACGATAAACATAACAAATAATAATGGCATCATCCACTTATTTGCTTTTTCAATGCCGTTTTGTACACCTAGCGAAATGACAAGTACATTCGCAAGTGTAAATAACGCTAAACCTAGTAATGTAATCCACGGAGTACTAATAATTTTTCCAAATAGCTCACTTGGATTAACCGTTGAATCAATAACAGCCCCAGATACACCTAGGCCACTATAAATAAATATCCAGCCCCCTACAACACTGTAAAAGGTTAATAATAGAAAACAGCCAAGTACACCCATGCGTCCAACCCAAGCCCAAGCAGGTTTTGTTGGAACAACCTTTTTATAGGCTGTGATCGCCTCTGATTGCGTACCACGCCCTAAAATATACTCGGATAATAACATCGGTAGGCCAATCAACAAAGTGAACACCACAAATATAAGGAAAAATGCGCCGCCACCACTTTGCCCTGTGACATATGGTAGTTTCCATATAGCCCCTAGTCCAATCGCAGCACCCGCAGATGCTAAAATAAACCCTAACTTACTGGACCATTGTCCATTGTTTTCACTCATCTCTTCAATCTCCTCAAATCTAACTAATCTCACATTAATTGTACATTAAAATAGTAATTTAGACTAGTCAATTCCTGAAGATTCCAGCATGCTATTAGATCTATAAATAAAAAACCCCGAGTATGAATAAACTCGAGGCTTAATTTATTATTTCGATAAATACATCGTACGTTGTTGTTCAATCCATCTACGCATCGTTGTGAACAGTAACGCCATAATCGCCGTTAATAGCACACCTTTAACGATATTAAATGGCAAAATACCTGCAATAATCATTTTATATAATGAATCGCCAACTACTGGCTCCATACCTAAGAAATAAGTGTACATCGGTAAAAATACTGCGTAATTTAAAAAGCTCATTCCTACTGCCATAACAATTGTTCCTGTTGCCAAACCTCCAACAAGACCCGCAATTGTTTTAAAACGGTTAAAAACAAATGATACTGGTAAAATAAATAATATACCTGTCACAAAGTTTGCAATATGCCCAACTGGAACCCCTGTAGGTGTACCCGAGAAAATCCAATCCAATATATTTTTAAATAGTTCTACTAAAATACCCGCAACTGGCCCCATTGTGATGGCTGCAAGTAAAGCAGGCATATCACTGAAATCCACCTCTAAAAATGCTGGGAACGGCGGAATTGGGAAATTAAAAAGCATTAATAAAAATGAAATACTACTTAGCATACCAATCGTAATAAACGATTGAAGTTTGATATTTTTCTTCATTGAAAACTCTCTCCTCTTTGCTGATTCAATCTTGCAAGAAGAAAGGTTACGACGTAATCGATTGTTTTTTCACGAAAAAACCCTTATGCACATCAGCATAAGGGAGAAAAGGCATGATTAAATAGCGCCATTACTAGCTTTTTTTGTGCAAACAGTGCAATCTATAGACACACTAAAAAAAACGCTCGCACATAGCTTAATTCGTAACAACGAATGACGATCGTACCTTCATCTTCTCCCATCCAGACTATACTGTCGGCCTTGGAATCGCACCAAGTCAGCCATGCAAAAAAATCTTTGCACAGGTCGCGGGCTGAAGAGCCATGTAGTAAATCTTACGAGCTAATGTAGTTTGTAGTACACTAGCGATTTACAACTCTATTACCGCCGGTCGGGATTTTCACCCTGCCCCGAAGATGAATCAATATTATTTTATAAATTAACTATAATGTTTTATCTCACAAAAGTAAATACTTCTGCTTAAAAAATTCCGATTAAATTTGTATGTTTTAATGAATGCTTCTCCAAAAGGGCCAGTGGATTTTCGAGTTCAAGTTATTCAAATTCAAGCCACGAGCGACGGATTCCGCGTTTCACCATTAGAATTCCGCGTTTTAGAGCTTGGATTCCGCGTTTCACCATTAGGATTCCGCGCTTCAGAGCTTGAATTCCGCGTTTCAACACCAGATTTCCGCGTTTCCACCAGTATTCTAATACGGAAACAACTCATAAAAAAAACAGCTACCTCATAAAAGCTAGCTGTTTTTTTTGTTACTGCATAGTTTGTTTATTTGCACCTACAGGTATCGGTAAAAAATTTGTTAAATCAAAACCTTCCCAACTATCCTGTACGACGTTATCTAAGCGTAGCTTTTTATCAAAGCTTGAAGCTGTCAGCATCATGGCCTCTATTAATTGCGTTGCCCGCACAGCATCCATTGTCATCAAATCCAGAGGTGCGTCAAATGTGATGACAACACCCCCCTCTTCTTCTTTCACTGTGTACGTTACATTTTCAGGGATGACGGGTACATATATATCATCTTTTTTATCACGCATGGCAATAAGTGCCTCTGTAACAGTAGGGTATGTTTGGTGGAAGTCGGGCGATAAATATTCAGTCCCATTTTCTTCTGTATATAAATAATAGTTGTAATGATTATCTTTCGTTAACTGCATAGGCTCACTTGGCTCACCAACCTGCGAAAATTCATAAGGAGTACCATCTGCATTTTTTACCGATATCGCTTTATATTCAGAGTCGGAAAAAGTATCTTTTAATGAACTTAAATATTTTGTTACGGAAGCTGAAGCTACATCGTAATCATTTTTTTTAGGTAAGACATGAACTAGCGTCTCACCCTCTTCTTTTAACTCACCTTTGTATGGATGATAATTAGCAAAACCAAGCGCTTCCTCATCAATTTGTGGTGCGTATTTTTCATACATTTGTAGAGTTGTCGGCTTTTGCTTTCCAAAATCAGCCGATAATTTCTCGTTCGGGATTATATAGGTCATTGGTATGCTATCAGCATTGCCACCTGGTAAGCCGATTTTAAATACTACTGCATCTGCTAAATCGTCTTCGTAAACGGATGTCCGAAGTGATAGCATTCGTGCATGTTCGGCACCGATATTCGCTTTCATCACACCATCTGCATTTTCACTTTCTTGAATAGCTCGATCCTCTTGCATCGTAGAAAAATTTTCAGGAGGGGCGTTTGCTTCATCCTTAACTGGATTATTATTTGATAAAAACACGTACCCTACTATTGATAGTACAAAAACAGCTGCAATACTACTAAGAATAGGTAACTTACTCTTTTTACGCTGTTTCATTGGCTTGATGCTTTCATTCTCGTGAGTAGCAAAAGACTGCTCTTGCTCTTCAAGCACTTTTGAATCTGTTGGTTGTTGCATTGCTTCTTGAAGATGTATATTATCTTGCAGACGTGCATCTGCAAGCAATCGTTTCAACACTTCTTCTTTCGAACGGTCATCAGTCAGCTTCGGGGCATTCTTCAACATTTGTTCTAGTTGTTCATCGTCGTCAAATTGTTTATGAGTCATTGCCTTTTCGCCTCCTGTTCCCTAACCTGTTGTAGCTGTTGCCTTAAAAACTTAATGGCTCGATGTTGCGTCGTCTTAACCTTTGCTTCTGTCCAATCAAGTATCTGCGCTGTTTCAGCAATCGATAAATCTTGGAAAAAGCGCATAATAATAACCATTTTTTGATCCCCTGTACAATTTTCAAGTGCAGACTCTATTTGCATTAATTCATCACTGGCCTGTAGCATATCTTCCGGTGATGGTGTGGTTGAATGTAGTTGTTCCGTTTCCCAGTCAAAAAAATCGAGCGAATGTTTTTTGCGCACTGCCTGCTTTCTAAAATGATCTATTGCGACATTTTTAGCAATAGCAAAAAGCCATGTTTTTTCACTGCTATTTCCTGCGAATTGTTCATACGATCGCAGAACACGAACGTACACCTCATGTGATAGATCCTCAGCAAGTGTACGATTTTTTACTAGATAAATAAGAAACTGGAACACGTCTTGATGGTATGAATCGTATAATCGATGGAACACGGAGTCATTCAAAGCACTCCACCCCCGTTCTCATAGTATTTGTCGTCTAACGCTCGCACAAGTTACATCTTAATTATGATTTACTCAAAATTTTGCTAAGTGCCAATATCTGCACTAAAACTACATGCTATCAGCTTACAGGCATTGGCATTAAGTCATCTAAAATGCTAGCCGCCTGTAGCCTTTATTTATGACTTTTCAAATCAATGGGCTTCTAACGGACAAAGTTAGTCGAAGGGTAAATAGAAAGTAAAGGTTGTTCCTTCTTTTAATACACTATCGACCATAATGTTTCCGGAATGCGCCTTTACAATGTTTCGAGCAATAGCAAGCCCTAAACCAGTTCCCCCTTTAGAACGTGTACGCGCTTTATCTGCCTTATAAAAACGCTCAAAAACATATGGTAAATCTTCCTGTGGTATACCATGTCCTGTATCCTGAACAGAGATTTTAGCAAATGTCGGCTCCTTCTCTACTTTTACAAAGACAGAACCTTCATCTGTATGACGCAGTGCATTATCAACTAAATTCGTTAACACTTGTTCAATACGATCCTCATCCATGCTTATTACCGTATCTTCATCAAACTCACTATTAAAAAGGAGCTGAACATGCTTCTCTTTTGCTACTTGCGCAAATTTTTGGGTAATGCGCTCAAATGTTGCATTAATCGGTACTTCATCTTTGTATAATGTCATATGTCCAGATTCCATGCGTGCTAAATCTAATAAATCTGTAACTAAACGTCCCATACGCTTTGATTCATCATAAATAATTTTAGTAATCTCATTGCGTTCTTCTTGATCTTGTATAAAATCATCATCCATTAGCGCTTCTGAGTAGCCCTGAAGCATTGAAATAGGTGTCCGTAGTTCATGTGATACATTGGCAATAAAGTCTGAGCGAAGCTTTTCTAGACGATGCTGTTCTGTCATATCACGGATAACAGCAACAGCTCCTCGTATCAATTCCCCACTATAGAGCGGGCTAATCGTAAATGTATAATAATTTCCATCCATCTCTATTTCTTCTTCCAGCTTATCTTCAAACATTAGTACATGATCTAGCATATGATATAGCTCAGGTGGAATAGGCTTGGCACTTTGCGAGCCTTTGTTGACAAACCATTTTTGCATTAATCGTTCCGCAGGTGGATTGCTGAGTAAAATAGTACGATCCCGATTAAACGTGATAACAGCGTCAGTCATAGAAGTTAAAATATTGGATAATTGCTCATTTTCTTGATTGATTACCTCTAAATTGTGCTTTAACTGGCGCCCCATTTGATTGAATGCAACCGCAAGCTGTCCAATTTCATCGTTCTGCGTTGTCGGCATTTTTGCCTCGAAATTCCCTTTTGCAATTTCAAAGGCTAGCTCGCGCATTTTTCGTAGTGGTGAAGTAATACGTGATGAAAGGAAAAATGCAAAGAATGTCGTTAACACAAAGGCAATGAATGCCGCTAAAAAGACAATTTTCGTTGTCTCTTTGGACGTTTTATGTAACGCATCTGGACTTTGGTAAATAAAGACCGCTCCATGCACTTCATTTTCCACGTTTAGCGGGAAACCTAATACGACATATGATTCCATTTTTTCTTTATCGGTAGAGGATGGCATCATCATTTCCTTAATAATAGGATCATCTGATTTGAAAACTTCATGGAATGCTTTATTTGCTAAAATAGCGCCTTGAATTTCTTTTTTATTAACGCCTTCTTGCATTGCAAATGTTACTTCTAGATGATTGATGGCGATAAGCGCATTGGTACCATCCGGTAAAATATCTGTTAATAGTTGCGATGTCGATTCTGCTGTTTCATTGTCATCCACTATACTCGCTATTGTTGCAGCCGTTTGACGCAATGAAATCTCAGCTTGCTGCATATGATAGTTTTGAAGAAATTCGAGCATTAAAACCGTGAAAACAAATAATACAAATGAAACGAGAAGCAATATGGTTACCCATAGCTTCCCGACAACACTGTTCCATATTCTATTCATTGACAACCTCAAATTTGTAGCCAACGCCCCAAACAGTGACAATCATTTTTGCAGCGTTTTCTGATACACGATTAAGCTTCTCACGTAATCGCTTAACATGTGTATCTACTGTACGTAGATCCCCAAAGAAATCGTAATGCCAAACCTCTTTTAGTAATTGTTCACGGTCAAATACTTTGTCTGGAGATTTTGCAAGGAAATACAATAATTCATACTCTTTCGGTGTTAAATTTACTTCTATTCCCTCTGCAGTTACACGGTGTGCATCATGGTCAATCATCAAGTGTTGGAATACCACTAAATCTTTCGATGAAGATGCATTTGTTGTAGGTGAAAATGCTTGTGAGCGGCGTAAAATGGCTTTTACACGTAGCACTACCTCGCGTGGACTAAAAGGCTTAACAATATAATCATCTGCCCCAAGCTCGAAGCCTTGTACACGGTTTGCTTCCTCACCTTTTGCAGTTAATAAAATAATTGGAGTTGCAGCACGTTCTCTAATTTCTGCACAAACTTCTAGCCCATCTTTTTCAGGCATCATAATATCTAGTAAAATACAGTGATACTCTTTTTCTAAAGATTTTTCGATCGCTTCTTCACCATTCTCTGCTTCGTCGACTTGGTACCCTTCGCGCTCCAAATACATTTTTAATAAGCGGCGAATACGATCCTCATCGTCTACTACTAATACTGAAATATTCTCTGACACTTTCACGATCCCTCTCTTCCAAACTTTCTCTACCCTCTATTGTACATGGTACACAACGTCTTGAAAAGAAAAGAAAGCCCTTTCGCCGCAGCGAAAAGGCTTTTCGTTTCCCATTGTTACGCGTAGGAGTGTAAACCTGCAAGAATTAAGTTAACAGCTATTAGGTTAAATAAAATAATACCAAAACCAATTAGTGCTAACCAAGCAGATTTTTCACCTTCCCAGCCCTTAGATAGACGTAGATGTAGGAATGCTGCATAGAATAACCATGTAATAAGGGCCCATACTTCTTTCGGGTCCCATCCCCAGAAACGACTCCACGCAAGTTGTGCCCAAATCATCGCAAAGATGAGTGCACCTAACGTGAAAACAGGGAAACCAATAATAACAGATCGATAACCAATTTCATCTAATAATTGCAGATTTACACGTTTAACAAGCGGCTGGAATAATGCGCTAATTCGACGACGTGCAATAAGACGAATTAATAAGTATAGTAATGACCCTACTAGTAATGACCAAACAACTGTTGTTAATTTTTTCGCATTAATGAGTGCAGGCATTTCTACTAATGGAGACATGCCATGTTCCTCAACTGCCTCATAATCGTGCATGCCAAAAATCGGTGGCAAATTATAAGTAATTTGACGAGATACACCTTCTTTATCAAGATACGTGTATTTTGATTCGTAACCCATAGCACTAAATGTAGATGAAACGACAACAAAGCCAATTACAACAACTAAACAGTACATAACGGCTTCAAGCCAGAAACGTTGCTTAGAAGGCTTCTTTAAATCAACAACTTTTAATAAGTAAATTAAACCTGCAACTGCACTAATTGCTAAAATAGATTGACCCATTGCAGCTGTTATAACGTGAATTGTTAACCAATAACTTTGTAATGAAGGTACTAATGGACTTACTTCGCTCGGGAACATCGACGCATATGCAATAATTAAAAGCGCTACAGGTAACGCTACAAATCCTAATGCTGTCAGACGATAAATAAAGTAGATTAAAATGAATGCTGCAACGATAAACATCCCGAAAGCAGTTGTAAATTCAAACATATTACTTACAGGAGCGTGCCCTGTATGAATCCAACGTGTAATAAAATAACCAAGTTGTGCAAGAAAACCTACAATCGTTACTGTAATAGCAAGTTTACCCCATTTATCGGTATTTTTTCCCGAAGCATTGGATTGTTTAATCGCACCGCCAAATAATAAGGTTGCTACTAGATAGGCTACAAATGCAACAAATAATAGATTCCCACTTAAGTTAATCAAACTCATAAGGTGTTGTCACCTTCCTTTTTATTATTGCCAAGGCTTGTGGACTTTTCGTCCTCTTCTGCCGTATCTAACTGGTCATTATATTGTGGTAGACCAGCAAATGCAGTCACGGCATCTAAATCTTTTTTCATGCTAAACATATTTTTGTTTACGTGGGCAGCCATCAGTAATTTACCATCTGGCTCTACTTGTAACCAAAGACGACGGTGATTCCAATATGAACCAATCGCAACGCCAATCATGAAAATAATACCACCAACAAATAAAATAGGGATTGTACGGTCTTTACGTATCGTAAAGCCTGACATATCTCGTGTTTCCACACTTGCAAATTTCATTTTGTATTGATTTTCGCCTAGCGGCTCTAGTGTTTGTTTAATAGCAACAAAGCTTGTTTCACCCTCTGGTGTTTCTGGTGTCGTCATTTTAAATAGAAATGCTGGATTATTAGGAACGGACGTCGCAGTTTGCGGTACACCATTTTCAAAACCAGAGAAGTCTGGCGTGTAGACAAGTAGTTTAACAGATGTACCATTTCCTAAATCATAGTCCTTTTTAGGGTTTGTTAAATCGATTTCTACTTTACCAAGTGATTGCTCGGTTGTTTTATTTACTAGTTCAAAATTCATTTGCTTCAATTCATTTAGACGATAATCCATTTGATATAATGCGTAGCCTTCTTCTTTTAACGGATGGTTAACTCGAATTGAATAATCTCTAACCTTTTCTAGATTATCCGTATCACCAGCAATTGCATCTTCAGGCTGTTTGTATAACGTAACATTAGTTTGGAAGTTTTTCGCAACAACGTTCACGCCTTGTTTCAGCTGTTCACCTTGTGGTGTATTATCATGTGTTTCTAAAATAAATTCATGATTTTCAATAAAATAACCTTCCATGCCAGTTATTGCACGCGTTTCACCTTCACGTACCCATATCGATTCATCGACATAAAAACCAGGAACTAAACGCAACATAACCCCTGCTAAAAAGATAATGAGGCCTACATGATTTATGTACGGACCGTAACGAGCGAAACGCCCTTTTTCTGCTAACAAAGCACTTCCATCTCGACGAACATTATATTTCATCTCAGTCATTTTCTTTTCAACTTTATTAAGCATCTCTTCAGGACTTTCAGTTACTTGTCCTTCCGCAACAATACGTTGGCGCTTCATAAAGCTTTCATGGCGCTTTACTCGTTGATTTTTCAATGATTTATAAAGTGGTATACCACGGTCAAGACTTGCAACAATAATCGATACCGCAAGCATCCCAACTAATATTTGGAACCACCAAGAGCTATATAAATCTGAAAGACCTAATGTATAATAAATTTTCCCTACAACACCATAAACATCCTCGTAATATGCTCCTTTTTCAATGTCAGAAGCTTTTACGTAAAACTCTTGCGGTAATAAAGTTCCGATTGAAGCTGCTATTAATGTGATAATAATTAAAGCGATTCCAACTTTAACACTAGAGAAAAAATTCCAAATTTTATCGACAATTGTTTTGTTATACGTTTTTGAACGAATAGCCGTACCATCATAGCGCATATCGACAACTTTATTTTGTTTTTCTTCTTCGGTTAAAGGACGACCACATTTCTCACAGAGCTTCGTGCCAAACGGATTACTATGTCCACAAGCACAAATGATATTCTCCATCGTCAATTACCCCTCATTTTGGCTTTATTAATTCCATGTAAGAAGCGATATTCGCCTCTGTCATTTCTCCAGTCGTAATCTTAACTACCTTACCATCTGGATCAATTAAAACAGTTGCAGGTAAATTCCCAACATTATAGGCAGTCATAACACTTTTTGTTTTGTCAATTACTACAGGAAATGTAAGATCGTACTTATCGACAAAATTTTGTACTTCAAAATCTGTTTGTGCAATATTGACAGCCAATGTTTGAACTCCTAGGTCTTTAAAGACTTGATACTGGCTGTTCATTGCTGGCATTTCCTTCTCACATGGCTTACACCAAGTTCCCCAGAAATTCAAAAATACCCCCTGCCCTCTATAATCAGACAGTTTGTGTTTCTCTCCATTTAAATCTACTAACGTGAAGTTCGGTGCCTCAGAGCCAACTGCTACTAACTCTACCTTATCCTTTGTCGCTGTCCCGTAAACAGTGTACCCTATGGCAAGCGCCAAAATAACTAAAATAATGGTACGGGTTACAAGACGTTTTTTCTTTTTCTCCAAGTTAATAAACCCCCTACTCAAATACGCCTCGAGGTAATTATGTCGATATTTCGCATACGTACATGAAACATCTGTTATATCTCCCCGAGACTTACTTTGTTCAGCGTCTGCTGGATAAATTTAAAACTGGTGTACTATTCTCACCTATTATAGCAAAATGATACAAATTAACTTAGTTATTAATTATGAATGATTTATGAACGTTTTCACACGAGGAAAGTGAAAAACTCATTATACGTATAACGGTATGTTCACCTTCCATCACTAATGTCAGTCTAGCCGAGTTGTCCCGTTTCAGCTAACACACGCAATTGCTTGACTTCATGTTTCGACAATTCACGGTATTCTCCTGGTGTTAGGCCATATAAATCTAAAAACGCAAAACGTTCACGTTTCAGTTTAACTACTGGTGTACCGATTGCCTCAAACATACGACGTACTTGGCGATTGCGTCCTTCGTGAATAGTAATTTCACAAATCGCCTTGCCCGCTTGCTCATCAAAAGAAGTCATACTCACTTTTGCTGGTGCTGTTTTGCCATCTTCTAGTTTAATACCACGTTGTAGCTTTTTTAGACCCTCAATTGTAGGTATACCTTTTACTCGCGCAATGTACGTTTTATCAATTTTAAATTTCGGATGCGTCAACATATAAGAAAACTCTCCATCATTTGTCAGTAATAATAATCCAGATGTATCATAATCTAGACGACCCACAGGGAAAATACGTTGCGGAATATGCTTAAATAAATCTGTGACAGTTTTGCGTCCTTTATCATCTGTTACAGCAGAAATTGTTCCACGGGGTTTATAAAGTAAGTAGTAGACTTTATCTTCTTTCTCAAGTTTGACACCTTCTACTTCAATTGTATCCGAGTTGGAAACTTTTGTTCCTAGCTCACGTACAACAACACCGTTTACCTTTACTTTACCTTCTACAATCAATTGCTCTGCTTTACGCCTTGAAGCGACACCTGCATAAGCAATAACTTTTTGTAATCTTTCCATTCTTTCACCTCTAGTTAAAAATGTAACCTTTTTAAGGTTATTTTTCCCGTCAATCTGTGAAAATTATGTCATACTTTTGTGTAATATAAAAGAGAAACTAATTTTGTACTAGTAATACGATAATTCTAAATAGTGTATTATTTGCTAGTTTATCGATTATTTAACTTTGCGTAACATAAAGATTTATCGATGTTTGCTATTTATTTCTAATATAGACCAATCAACAAAATGCAAATCGCATTTAGTAAAGATATTTTATAAAGTGCCAGGCACCCAAACAATTCTGAATTTTCACAGCACTATCAATTAGGGCTACCCAAGTAAAAATCCACGTAGACTTTTGCGAGAACGCACGCAAACAGGGGTTTTGGCTTACGATGTCCGTGCGGAAAGTGTAGTGAATTTTTACGACTTAGGAAGTTCATTCGAAGTGTCAGGCACTCAAACAATTTCTCCGTATTTTATAACCTAATTAAAAAAGCTGCCCTCTTTAGGCAGCTTTTTTAATTATTCATTTTCACTATATACATTTTCGATTGTAATACCATTTTTACTTAATTCATAATTAATAAAGGCCTTCGCTATTGCTAACTTCGCCGTTAAAGATTGTTCGATTGTTGAACCATCGTTCAATGTGAAAATAAGCTTATCTGGTTTAGTAACGCCATCTTTCTCCACATTGGTTTGTTCAACCTTAACAATCTCTTCCCAGCTTGTCGAGTCTTCTTGCAAACTAAAAAAATTATTCGTATGTAATCCTTTTTCATCAATAATTTGATAATGATTGATACATAAAAATAAAATCGCAAGAACGAGCAGCCATGATGTACCAACAATTGTTCGTTGGACATTTCTCCCCTTTTTTGTAGTGGGAGTAATCAATAAATTTATTAATAAAATTATTGCCATCGCAATTAAAACAAACATCAATATAATATAGGCTTTAAAAATGGTCTCAAAAAGGTAATATTCGTGCGGTCGGTAAAGAAGCTCTTGAATGGGAAATAGCAAAATAAATGGTGCTGTAAAGCTTGAAAGAAATAAAATAATGATAATAGCGATTTGAGTTTGCTTACGGTTATTTTCACTAGTAGCCATAATAGTATACCTCCTAATGCTTCCATATTATAACTCTCATTATTTTACACCATTTACAATAAATATAAAATAGTTTCTAGTAAACAATACTCCATATTATTCATTATAAAAAATCAGCGCATCGCTTTTAACGATCCGCTGATTCTACTTTAACAGGCGTTGCATAAATACGCTCTTCCCCAATAAATATCGAAAGTACGGCTTCCTTTCTTTTTCTGGACACTTGAAGTACTTGCCTAACTGTCTTTTTTTCTTCTTTGTTTAATTGCAATTGAATTGGTTGCTCTAAACGGATAGCTAATTTATCGTTGACATTGTATTTCCCCTTTTTCACAACAGTCTCCAAATTATAATTTTGCCAAACCTCATTTGCTAACCCTCGATGGATATTCCAGTCATCCGATTCATTTAAAGTGACAACAATACATGTTTGCCCATCTTTATGAAAAGCAGTTGCCAATGTTCTTCCAGCAACCTTTGTAAAACCTGTCTTTCCAGCAAAAGCAGTACCCGTTGCTGATTTTAACGAACTTACAGGTTGCTCCGTTTCATCATCTACATCCGCTGCGACTCCTGAGCCTTCTCGTAATAAGCGGTGTTTATTTTCCCATAGCATGCCGTTTTCTGTATTGGCACGATAAAGGACAGTAGATGCTATTTTTTCAAAGGTTTTATTTTGGAGCGCTAATCTCAGCATCTCAGCTGTATCTCTTGCAGAAGATAAATGCTCGTCATGATGCAAGCCAGACGGGTTCATAAAAACTGTATTTGTGAGTCCAGCAATAACAGCTCGTTCATTCATTAATTTGACAAAGCCTTCCACTGAACCGCCTGCATGTTCAGCTAATGCAGTTGCAGCATCATTGCCAGATCGGAGCATTAAGCCATAGAGCAAGGTTTCAACTGTTACTGTCTCACCAGCTTGCAAATAGATCGACGAACCTTCAGCCATTGCAGCCCTTGGAGAAATTACTACTTCATCTTGAAGATCACTGTTTTCAATAGCGACGAGAGCTGTCCAAATTTTTGTTAAGCTCGCAATTGGGAGCCTTGCATCACTATTAGTACCTGATAACACGCGACCTGTGTCGCCGTCTAACACAACATATCCGCTTCCGCCTCTTGCTAAACCATTTTGTGGAAAAACTAAAATTCCAACTACTATCATGAACAACATTACTCGTAGTAACCGTAGCAACAAGCCACTCCTTATTATAAGTGATAGATAAGTATAACTATTAAACTAAAAAGGAAAGCGACTAGCACATTTCCTCCATTACTTAACGCCGTTAAAAGTTTCTTGGAATTTGGTCATAAATAAATCCGTTTCTTGCTCTGTATCTCCATTTTCCTCCTCAGGTAATGGAGGCATTTCTTCAATACTATTTAAACCAAAGTAATTTAAGAACTCTTTTGTTGTGCCATATAAAATAGCACGTCCAGTTCCCTCTGAACGGCCAACCTCTTTCACTAGCCCTCTGGAAGCGAGTGTTTGCAGTGGACGTTCACATTTTACGCCTCGTAAATCTTCAATTGCCACCCTTGTAATAGGTTGTTTATAGGCCACTATTGCCAATACTTCTAAGGATGCCTGAGACAATGATTGTGCAGTTGGATTCTCCACTAATTTTTGAATCGTATCTGCAAGCTCTGGCTTTGTAATTAACTGGTAAACACCAGCCATTTCTTTAATTGTAATTCCTCTATTTTCATCATCGTCAAATGCTGTACGTAATGCATCCATAGCTTGTGCAACAACTTCTTCTGCGTCACCAAGTAAGTGTGCTAATTGCTTAATCGTTAAGCCATCATCTCCCACAACAAATAATAAAGCTTCAATTCTACTTTGTAGGATCATTGTTTTCGTCATCATCCCATTCCTCCTTCTGTAATGTGACCGTTAGTTCTTCAAAATTACCGTCTTGCTCTACAATGACAATCTGACGTTTCATCAGTTCAAGCAGTGATAGAAACGTTAAAATCAGTGTTGGTTTATCTTCATAGGGAAAAAGCTCGAAAAATGATGCACGTCCACCTGTGGAACGTAAGGAATTCACAACAGAACGCATTTGATCTTTAACTGAGCGTTCCTGCCTCGTGATAGTTGTTTTCAATGGCTTTTTTAATTTTTTTCTGCGCATCAGCTTTTGGAAGGCACCAAGCATATCATATATATTGACATTCATATCGAACAACGCCATTTGCTCATCTGATGCCAATCCCGATAAATCTGTAGGTGGTCTTGTAAACACCTGCGCTCTATCTGATTCAAGCTCCTGTAGGTTGCCTGCCGCTTCTTTATATTTTTTATACTCTATTAAACGTTGTACCAGTTCCTCACGAGGGTCAGGTCCATCGACTTCAATTTCCGCATCCTCTAGCTCTCCTTCATGAATCGGTAAGAGCATACGACTTTTAATGGCTAAGAGTGTAGCAGCCATCACTAAATACTCACTCGCCTCATTTAATTCCAGTACCTGCATCGCATGGATATGATCTATATATTGTTGCGTAATTTCAGCCATTGGAATATCATAGATATCAATTTCCAATCTGTGAATTAAGTGTAATAATAAATCAAGAGGTCCTGAAAAGGCTTCTAATTTTACTTCATAAGACATTATTTTACCACCCTGATATTCAATGTTCTTTTAGTATAGTGGAAAGGAGTCCAAAATGCATCCACAGCACCATACTTTATTTATTGATTACTGTGCCTATTTCAATGGCAATGGGGATTTTTTTGAATGCCATGAAGTACTCGAGGAATATTGGAAGGACATCGCGCCTGGCAATAAAAATCATCCTCTTGTAGGTTATGTTCAATTAGCAACAGGTTTATATCATTGGCGTCGCGGCAACGCAACAGGTGCTTTCAAAATCCTACATAAAGCACTCAATAATTTTCAACTCAATAAAGGAAATGTGTTTTTTCATGAAATAGACTACACAATTCTTATCACACAATTAACCGAAACGCTAAACAATATTCAAATGGGCAATTCCTTTCAAGCGTTTCAATTACCGCTAATGCCCGCTTTACATGATTTAGTGACGGCTCGCATACTACTTTTACCGGAAAGTAGCTCTGATTATCTTCTTCATAAACATATGCTCCGTGATCGCTCACATATTCTTGCTGAACGACAAGAAAGCAAACAAAGAAAAAGCAGACGTTAATTTTCGTCTGCTTTTTCTTCATTACATTGTATACATTTTTGAACAAATTCACGCGTTTCATCCGTTGCACGCACATGTTCGTATTGGCCAAGTTCTGCTACTTCTTGTAGCATTTCCTTTGCCACACCTTCACCTCTATAAGATGGAACTACAGACACGTGCTGAATAGTTGCTGTGTTATTGTCTACTACAAGCCCGACGATACCAACATACTCATCGTTCTTTTTCCATAAATATAATACCCAATTCTCATCATTTTCATAGGATTGGATTGTCTCTGTGAGCTTTTTAATGTCTTTTTCGTTAGGCATAAACGAGAGTAGCCCCATCGCTATTTTCTCGAAAGCTTTTTTATATCGAATTAACATATTTGTCTATTCCCTCTTTTTCTAGCTGTACATAATCTTTGACTATCCTACACGATTTGTACTATTACCGCAAGCCAATTTCTGTCTTACGAACCAGGGCCGAGAATACCTTTTGATGCTAACACCCAATAGACAACGCCCCACAATAAAATAAAAGTCGTCATGGACGCTAATAATACCCATTTATTTTTTCTCAAATTCATTCACCCTTTTTTAACGTTAACGGGAGATCATTTTGTACAATATCTTCATAACTTTCACGTTTAATGGCTAATTGGTGCTGTCCATTTTCTACAAATACCACTGCTGGACGTGGTACACGATTGTAGTTGCTCGCCATCGAATAGCCATATGCCCCTGTACAGAAGATTGCTAGTACATCACCTGAAGCTGCTTCTTGTAATTTTGCATCGATAATCAATTTATCGCCCGATTCACAAAGTTTTCCAGCTACAGTGTACGTTTCTTCTTTTGGTGCATTGGCTTTACTCGCAATGACCGCCTCGTATTTCGCATCGTAAAGTGCAGGACGAATATTATCACTCATTCCACCATCAACTGCAATGTAGTTCCGTACATCTGGTACTGTTTTTTGAGAACCTATTGTATAAAGTGATGTTCCTGCATCGCCAACCAGTGAACGACCTGGTTCAATCCAGATTTCTGGCATCGTTAGCCCAAGTACCGTTGCTTTATTTTTCACAACTGTAATCATATCCTCAACATATACTTGTGGCTCAAGCGGTGCGTCTTCTTCTGTATAGCGAATACCAAAGCCCCCACCTAAGTTTAACACAGTGCACGTAAAACCGTGAGTCTTGTTCCAGTTAGAAATCTTGTCGATTAATTTTTCTCCCGCTAAACCAAAGCCAGCTGTATCAAAAATTTGAGAGCCTATATGGCAATGTAAGCCCAAAAGCTGTAAGTATTCATGTTTAAATGTTTGCTCGAATGCTTCATCTGCTTGGCCATTGTTTAAGTCAAAGCCAAATTTAGAATCAGCTTGCCCTGTCGTAATGAAATCATGTGTATGTGCCTCAACACCTGGTGTGACACGTAACAAAATACGCATGTTTTGCTGACGGCGCTCTGAAATTTCTTTTAAAAGCTTAATTTCATAGAAGTTATCTACTACAATACAACCAATTTTTGAGTCAAAGGCTAGCTCTAATTCGGCAATACTTTTATTATTGCCATGGAAGTGAATGCGCTCTGCAGGGAATCCAGCTTTTAATGCTGTAAATAGCTCCCCTCCAGAGACAACATCCAATGATAGATTTTCCTCTGCTGCTAATTGATACACCGCTACACATGCAAATGCTTTTGAAGCATAAGCTACTTCTGCCTTTACACCTAGTTTTTTAAATGTATCGATAAAGCTGCGTGCACGCTTACGAATAAGCGCTGTATCGTACACAAAAAGTGGTGTACCGTATACTTTTGCAAGCTCTAATGTGTCTACTTGTCCTATTGTTAAATGTCCATCTTCAGAAATCGCTTGTGTTCCATATAAATGCATTTGCATCTCTCCCTTTTCACGTCTCCATTTTGTGACATTGCACCTCGTGGTGTATCCAAAAACTTAGTTTTTGAAATCATCCTATCGAGGTATTATCTTTTACTAGCATGTAAGTGGCTCTTTGTTCATACCATTTAGGCATGCTAACAAAAATAATTTTTGCAAAAATCACAAAATACTATAGGTGAACTTTATCACATGAAAAAAGTGAGTGCAACGGCTCCTATGATCTTTTTCGCTGTTTGGAATCGACGACAAAAGGTCTTAATGCATCCGACGTCATTGGGAAACGGATAATTACCCGAAGCATCGCTGTTGGGAAAAATGGTACGAGCGGCCATAAATACGGCGCTTGTAACGGACGTAATGAACATAAATACGTAAATAATATAAATACCCCAATGAATAATCCATCCGCCCCCCAAATACCTGTCATAAGGAGCAAGAAAATTCTAAAGAGCTTAATGGAAATACTTAGCTCATAAGATGGAATAATAAATGTAAATATCGCTCCCACTGCTGTATATAACACAACTTCCGATGAGAAAACGCCAACATCAATCGCGATTTGTCCAATGATTACCCCTGCTACTAATCCCATGGCAGTGGACAATGGCGTAGGGGTATGAATGGCGGCCATCCTTAAAAATTCAATCCCTATATCAGCTATTAAAATTTGCAGTAATATTGGAATATGTGATTTTTCCTGACTACCTAAAAAGGACAAGGTATCAGGTAATAACGATTCGTTCGTTACAAACAAATACCATAATGGTAATAATAGTAAACCCATAATCGTTCCGAAATAACGCATAAAACGAACGAATGTCCCAACAATTGGCGCTTGTCTGTATTCTTCAGCATGCTGCAATAAATGAAAAATTGTAATAGGTACTAAAATAACAGAAGGTGAAGTATCCACCATGATGGCCACATGCCCCTCTAATAAATGAGCGGCGACAATGTCGGGTCGTTCTGTATAGCGCACAAATGGGATTGGGTGAAACTTTTGCTTAAAAAGCCATTCCTCTAGAGATTTATCCGCCATCGTCAAACCATCATGGTTAATTTGACCAAGACGCTGTCGCAATTTATCGAGCATTTCCTCATTTGCAATATCCTTCATAAACGCAATTGCGACATCGGTTTGACCGATTTTGGATATTTTATGTAGCTCGAAACGTAAATTACTGTTGCGAATGCGTCGACGCACTAAAGCTGTATTTTGCGAAATCCCTTCCGTAAAGCCATCCCTTGAACCACGTATTACCTTTTCATTATCAGGCTCTTCTGGTGATCGCCCTGGGTAATTTCGCAGCTCAGCAACATAACAGTAACCACTTTTAGTGACAAATGTTACTTGTCCACTTAAAATGGCGAGCAAATAGGCTTTACGCTCTGTTTCTTCAGAACGTCCATGAAAATTGAAAAGTGTTTCAAAATATTCTTTTTCATCGTCAATTTCGATGTCTTCTTCAGGTAACATACTAGATAGTAACTGAGTTAGGGCTTCCCCATCTACAAGTCCACTAATATATGCACAAAGAACCGGCAAATCTTTGACAAATAAATGCTTAATTCCAACGTCAAATGATTCGCCGTCCCCAAATTGCTCTTTAAGAAAATCTTCGGCTTCTTCTAAGCTGTTAAATAATTTATTTGTCATGGTGTCACCATTTTCTTAGATATCTTTTTCTACTCCATGTTCAACTGTGGCACTCGTGGCCATCCAGCTTTTTAACTGAGCTAAAATCTTTTTCTCTAAACGAGAAACTTGTACTTGTGAAATGCCAAGCCTGTTGGCAATTTCAGTTTGTGTACAGTCTGAAAAATATCGTAAATAAATAATGGATTGCTCTCTAGGGTCTAATCTTGTAAGCACTTCTTTGAGCGGAATATATTCAAATGGTTGCTCAGATTTTTCATCCTTCATTTGGTCCATTAACGTAATGGAATCCCCTTCACTTTCATACAATTGCTCATGTAAGGAAGCAGGATCCCTTAAAGCATCCGATGCAGTTACGATTTCTTCCGTCGTAACACCAAGTACTTGTGCTAAATCTTGAATGGTCGGTGGATGCTCATTGTTCTTAATAAATTCATCAGTAGCATGGCGTATTTTGAAGTTGAGCTCACGAATAGATCGGCTAACCTTCACCATGCCATCATCCCTTAAGAAGCGCTGTATTTCGCCGATAATCATCGGCACCGCATATGTGGAAAACTTCACATCATATGCTAGATCAAACTTATCTACAGATTTCATAAGCCCTATACAGCCAATTTGAAATAAATCTTCGAGCTCCACGCCCCTTGTAGTAAAGCGTTGGACGATGGACCATACAAGTCTCGTATTCCCCTCAATCATTCGTTTACGAGCTTCATGGTCGCCCTGTTGTGAACGCGCAATTAAATCACGCATTTCCTCCTGTGACAAAAGCTTATCGGACGACTGTTCTATCGGCTTCACGATAGCAACCTCACATTACCGCCGTGCGAACCGAGTAAAATTTTTTCGTAAACGTTACTGTTGTACCTTGTTGCCATTGAGACATTACTGTCAGCTGATCTGAAAAGCTATCCATAATTGTAAAGCCCATTCCAGAACGCTCCATTGCACTTTTCGTTGTAAACAAAGGTTCCATTGCTTGACTCACATCTGCAATACCAACCCCTTTATCCATTACAGACACGGTTACAATATCATCCTCACGCTTTGCATGAACTGTAACAACACCTTTGCCATCCTCTTCGTAACCGTGGATAATCGCATTGGAAACAGCTTCCGAGACAACTGTTTTAAATTCTGATAGCTCATCAATTGTTGGGTCTAATTGTGCGATAAAGCCCGTAATAGCCACACGTGCCAAAGCTTCATTTTCGCTAATTGCTAAAAAAGTTAATGTCATTTCGTTATCCATTTACAATCCCCCTAACTCGATCAATCGCTTCTTCCTCTGTTGCATCCATCATCCACGGACCTAAACCTGAAAATTGAAATACTTTTCGCATTGTCGGCGATGGATTCAATAAAATCGTTCTTCCAGCCACTGCCTCTAATTCACGCATTCGACCGAGCACAAGGCCTACACCAGAACTATCCATAAACGATAGTCGCTCAAAATTCCAAATGATGGTCGTTACAGCGCCTTGAAAAATTGCTGTAGAAATTTTAGCCCGAATTTGCTCTACTGCATGATGATCGAGCTCACCAAATAAACGTATAACCACTGTCTCTCTTGTTACCATTTCTAATTGAAAATGCATGAACATCGCCTCCTCCTCGTGCAATTCCACATTCCATCTGACAAATCCTTGCTGTTGACATAACTAGTGCCAAGTCCCTCGAAATAGTGTAAAATCGACATTCTTATTGCTTTTAGGTTAAGTGCAGTATGGGATAAAGAAGAAAGTTTTAAACGTGGTCTATATTTTTTGTAAGTGTAACTACGTAGGAGGCTTTTTTATGTAGTTATTTAGTAAAATAGTTGCTGAACAACAAAAAAAGTGCGAGATTGACCTCAGTCAATCTCGCACTTTTTGCGATGTCGTTGATGTACGCTACGACGTGCGCTTTCCACAGGCACACGTATGCCGCAGCCTTCGCTATCGTGTCGCCAGTTGCGTCTTACGATGCGTGCTTCCCACAGGAGTCATCGCCTTCGCTACCATCAACTAGTGTATTCTTCTAATTTTTATTTAAACAATTGTATAAGCTTGCTGTACTTTATCGACTGTTTCCTCATTGATTTCACTGTTTGAATACAGATAAGCAATCGTTTCCCCAGCTGTTACACGGTCACCTTTTTTCGCTACTAGTTGAATGCCCGCATCATAATCTAGTGCGGATTCCTTCGTTAAGCGACCTGCACCAAGACTAACGCTTGCTTCACCAATCATCAATGCATTAATAGACTCTACAACGCCTTCTGACGCTGCTGTTACAGCAATCTTATGAGCCGTATCATTTTGCACAATATCCGCTAAATCTCCGCCTTGTGCCACTATAAATTCCTCAAACTTAGCGACTGCTGAGCCGTCCTCTAACACTTTTTTAACTGCCGCTACTGCTGTTGTTTCATCCACTCCTGCTGCAATCTGATACATAAGTGAAGAAATAATGATGCACTCTTCAAGTAAATCAGCGTGTGTCTCTTCTAAGCGACCACTTAGTAAGGCATATGCCTCCACTACTTCAAGCTTATTACCAATCATTTTTCCTAGTGGATTATCCATATCACTAATATGTGCGACTACTTTACGTCCTAGTTTTTCACCAATCGCTGTCATTGCCTCAGCTAATTTTTTAGCTTCTTCTTTAGTTTTCATAAATGCGCCAGAGCCACATTTGACATCTAATACAATGCCATCTGCGCCACTCGCAATTTTTTTACTCATAATAGACGCAGCAATTAACGGAATAGAATCGACAGTACCCGTAACATCTCGCAATGCATACAGTTTTTTGTCTGCTGGCACGAGATTACCCGTTTGACCAGCTACTGCAATTTTATGTTTATTGACATTATCAATGAATTCTTGTGAAGACAGCTCTGTTTTTAAGCCTCGAATCGATTCTAATTTGTCAATTGTACCACCTGTAATACCTAGGCCTTTACCACTAAACTTCGCCACTGGAATGCCCAATGAAGCAATAATCGGTGTTACGATTAACGTTACTTTGTCACCGACACCACCTGTTGAATGCTTATCAATTTTAAAGCCTTCAATCGAAGTTAAATCAATGACATCTCCAGATTCAATCATAGCCTTCGTTAAATAAAAAGTTTCTTCATCTGTCATGCCAATTAAGCGAATGGCCATTAGCAAAGAGCTTGCCTGATAATCCGGAATAGAACCTGTTGTATAACCTTCAACAAAGTATTGAATTTCTGCCTGTGAAAGCTCCTTACCTTGTTTTTTCTTTTCAAATAGTTGCACCATATTCATGGAAAATTCCTCCTTATTTTAAATCTTTTAAGAAACTTTTACCGAATGGTGGTGCTTCTACATTGAAGTTTTCAGCCACAGTTGCGGCAATATCTGCAAAAGTCTCACGTAGAGCTAGCTCGCTACCACCTTTAAAACGTGGTGAATAGATAATTAGTGGTACGTATTCACGTGTATGATCTGTGCCAGGGAATGTCGGATCATTTCCGTGGTCAGCTGTAATCATAAGTAAGTCATCTTCTGTCATTGCCTCTAAAATTTCAGGAAGGCGTGCATCAAATTCTTGTAGTGCATTGCCATAGCCAAGTGGATCACGTCGATGTCCAAAATTCGCATCAAAATCTACTAAATTTAAGAAGCTTATCCCGTGGAAATCACGTCGTGCAACCTCTGCAAATTGATCCATACCGTCCATATTATTTTTTGTTCGAACTGCATCAGTAACACCTTCACCATTGAAAATATCAGAAATTTTACCGATAGCGATTACATCTAATCCTGCATCTTTTAATGAATTCATCGTTGTGCGACCAAATGGCTTTAACGCATAATCATGACGATTTGGCGTACGCGTAAAGTTACCTGGTGTACCAATAAATGGTCGTGCAATAACGCGCCCTACTAAGTACTCTGGCTGCAATGTTAACTCACGTGCAATTTCACAAATTTTATATAGCTCATCAAGTGGAATGATTTCTTCATGTGCAGCAATTTGTAATACAGGATCAGCAGATGTGTAGACAATGATTGCCCCTGTGTCCATATGTTCCTGCCCAAAATCATCAATAACTTGTGTGCCACTTGCTGGCTTATTACATAGTACTTTTCGACCTGTACGTTGTTCAAGTTCCTCAATAAGTTCAGCAGGGAATCCTTCTGGATACACTTTAAACGGTTTATCAATGTTAAGACCCATAATCTCCCAGTGACCTGTCATTGTGTCTTTCCCAACAGATGCTTCCTGCATTTTACCGAAGTATGCTTTTGGCGCATCTACTGCTTGCATTCCTTGAAGTGGCTCAATATTTGCTAAGCCAAACGATTCCATAACGGGCATTGTAAGCCCATTCATTTTTTCAGCGATATGGCCTAATGTATGTGCGCCTACATCTCCGAATTTAGCTGCGTCTGGTGCCTCACCAATCCCAACTGAATCCATTACAACGACATGGATTTTTTTAAATGGTTTATTCATAATTGTTGCCTCCTAATCTCACGACTCCATTTTACCAAAAACAAGCTAAAGGATAAAGGTCAGACATCCGACTAAGATAAATATTTATTCTTTTATACGGGAAAAGACTCTATCCATCACTTATTTTTTATGTTAAGCACGTGGATGGTACTGCTTATATACCTCAGAAAGTCTCGTTTTACTAATATGCGTATAAATTTGGGTTGTAGAAATATCTGCATGACCTAGCATCTCCTGCACTGCACGTAAATCAGCTCCATTTTCCACTAAATGGGTAGCAAAAGAATGACGTAAAGTATGCGGTGTAAGCTCATGCTGGATGCCTGCCTTTAATGCGTGCTCCTTCATTAATTTCCAACAACCTTGTCTAGTTAAACGTTTTCCACGTTGATTTATAAAAAATGCATCTGTTTTTGGATATTTCCCTTGTAATGTTCCTCTTGCGCCATCTAAATAAACACTTAAAGCAGAAAGAGCGCTTTTTCCTAGTGGAATGATGCGTTCCTTGCCTCCCTTTCCAAAAACACGTACAAAGCCCATTGTCAAATGAATATCAGCTAAATCAAGTGCAATCAGCTCACTAATACGCATACCAGAACCATATAGCAGCTCTAGCATCGCCACATCACGAATACCTTGTGGCTTACTGCGGTTCGGCGCTGTCAGTAAAGCTTCAATTTCTTCAATTGAAAGGATATTCGGAAGTTTTTGTTCAATCGTTGGCATTTCTAAATGGACTGTTGGATCTGATTCTGTTCGCTTTTCTCGAAGTAAAAATTGGTGGAAACTACGAATGGATGAAATATGGCGCGCAACAGTACGGCTTGTCTTCCCTTGCATACGTAGTTGCTCTAAATGACGTAATATCGTTGTCCGTTCAACATGGCGAAAATCAGTCATCCCTTCAGCTTCTTGCAAAAAATGTACATAGTTTTCTAAGTCTCGGCGATAGGATGCTAATGTATTAACGGATAATTGCCGCTCTACCTGGATAAAATGGATATAATCCTCTATTGCATATTGAAATTCATTCATCACAACGCCCCCTCACTGTCAATTATTCTCTATTTTAGCACGCCTATAAAAAAAGTGCGAAAGGGCTCACTTCAATTGAATTGACTAGTTTAATAGAAAAACCAAGCAAACGAATGAAAAAACAAAAAACTGCCTAATGCAATCTATACGTAAGATTTCATCAGACAGTTCTTTGTTATTGTTCTTCATTCGTTTCGTCGGTTTTATCATGACAACGCCAGCAAATACCGTGGAAAGTTAGTCGGTGATCTTTTATAATAAAGTTCCAACGTTTCTCAACAACGGCTTCCACATCCTCAAGTAAATCTTCTTGAATTTCATCTACAGCACCGCACTCGATACAAACTAGATGATGGTGGAAATGCGCAGCTCCTTCTTGGCGCAAATCATAGCGTGATACGCCATCGCCAAAGTTGATTTTGTCGACGATTTTAAGCTCTGTTAGTAATTCTAATGTTCTATAAACAGTAGCCAGACCAATTTCAGGTGCCTTATCTTTTACTAAAAGATAGACATCCTCTGCACTTAAGTGGTCCTCTTCGTGCTCTAGCAAAACAGCAACTGTTGCTTCTCGCTGCGGCGTCAGCTTATAACTAGCACTATGCAACTGTTTTTTGATACGATCAATACGGCTTTCCATGTGACGCCCCCCTAAACTCATTTCATTATACCAAAGGAGTAAATCCTATTACAAGATAGTGATTAGATTTCAAATGCATTTATGCTTTTAGCTGTTTCTTCACTTGAGTACATACGATATTACGATAAACTCAGCAACTATTATGATGAAAAAAGCGATAAAATTCAACAAAATTGTCCGTCCATTCATCTTTTTCCCGATTTTTCGCTTCGACCAGGCGGGTACAAGTAAATTACATAATACTAGCAACAATATACAATAGATAAGCTGAAATGGAAACCACCAAATCGTATATAGCCAAAACGCCTCAAGTTTTTGCAGTAAAAACACGGAGCTAAATCCAAAAAAAGTTGCGCGCATTGCGACGGTAACACGTACTAAAACTTTCAAGACACTATGTGTAGCAAGTAACAATATAATTCCGACTGAAGCGGCGACAGGAAGCACTAAACGAAAAATAGATTGCCTGTCCACATCTGCTAAACGAGGTTCTATAAATAAAATAAAAGGCTCTGCATTCGCCCCTCCAATAATATGAAAGCAGATGACGCCACAAACGAAGCTCACTGCAACAATTGATGCGTGATAAAATAGAGAAACCGTACGAGACATTAGCATGCTCCTTTTCTATCAAGGTTTGTACAGCTTATGCTCGTCCGCTTCTATTATGCTAAACTTTATTTATCTTGTTGCAATGCAAACCAAAGTACGGCGAACGCTGTCTTCGCGTCATATATACGCCCATCCGTGACCATCGCTTGTGCCTCTTCCAACGAAACTTCTAGTAATTCGACAAATTCATCTTCATCTAGTTCTGCTCTATTTTCAATCTGATATAAATCTGTCCCTACAAATAGATGAATCACTTCATCCGCAAAGCCTGGTGAAGTGGCAAAGGCTTGTAAATACTCGAATCGATGTGCACCATAGCCTGTCTCTTCTTCTAGTTCTCGGCGAGCCGTATGGATCGGTTCCTCACCTATTTCAAGTTTACCAGCAGGAATTTCTACAATAGAACGCTCAAGCGCTTTACGATATTGCTCAACCATAACGAGCTTGCCTTCGTTGGTAATGGCAATGATTGCAACTGCTCCTGGGTGCTTAATAATTTCACGCTTAGCCGACTTACCATTTGGTAATGTGACATCATCGACCTGTAACTTAACGATTTTCCCATCATAAATTGATGTCGTTTGTGTCGTTTTTTCTTCAAACTTTTTCATTGCCCATAACCTCGCTTGTTCTTCAGATATGTTCATTGTACCATTACAAGTAGAGAAATCGAAGGAGGGCGTTCGTATGAAAAAAAGACAGCTCGGCTCAAGTAGTTTATTTATTTCAGAAATTAGCTTAGGAGGTATGTCTCTTTCGACAAGCAAAAATAATGCAGCAGCCATTATCGATATGGCACTAGATGCTGGCATTAATTACATTGACACAGCAGATTTATATGATTTTGGTGCCAACGAACAAATAATTGGTGCCGTTTTGGGCAAACGTCGACAAGATATGATCGTGGCAACTAAAGTAGGCAATCGTTGGTCAGAAGGTGCGGACGGTTGGCATTGGGATGCCTCCCCTACATATATTAAAGAGGCCGTGCATCAAAGCCTGAAAAGACTTGGTACAGATTACATTGATGTCTATCAACTACATGGTGGCACGATAGAGGATGATTGGGATGGCATTATTGACACATTTGAGAGCTTGAAAAAAGACGGTGTAATTCGAGAATATGGCATTTCCTCGATTCGACCTAATGTACTGAAACGTTTTTTACCAGCTAGCTCGGCAAAAAGTGTCATGATGCAATATAGTGCGTTAGATCGTCGCCCAGAGGAATGGCTAGACTTTATTGCCAATGAAGGTGCTTCGTTAGTAACACGCGGCACTGTTGCAAAGGGCTTACTAACAAATACTTGGAAAGAGCGCATGCAACGCGTAAACGGTTATCAAACCTATACAGCAGATGAATTGACAATGACATTAACAGACTTAGCAAAACACTATGAAGATTTACACGCATTAGGGCTTGCCTTTAATTTGAAGGAACCTACTATTGCTTCAACTGTGATTGGTGCTAGTTCACAGGAACAACTTGCCCAAACACTTACAGCTTATGAAAAAGTCAATTCCATTACTAACTTTGAAGTAGCCAACGCACTGACAAAAGCGGAACAATACGCAGAGCACCGATGAAAAAATGGCTAATTTTATTGCTCCTTTTAGGTATTCTCGCCATCTCCTCTAGCATGAGCTACGAACAACAGTCTATTATTCCTGAGCTTGAGGAACTTTTGGTCAATAAACCTTTTGAAGCACAACTATCAGTATTAAAAATTCCTTATTGGAATACAGTAGTGTCTGTTGAGGAGCGAGGCTACTTTGAATTTGTAGAATTTCTAATTCGAAAGTTTACGCATTTTATAGGTTTTGGATGTATTGCGCTCGGGGTCTACTTTGCATTGGGAAAACGGCGTTTTGCTGCGGGCGTCGCCATTGTCCTTACCGCTTTGATTGCGATGCTAGATGAATTCCGTCAAAGCTTTACACCTGGACGAACAATGAACGGGCAAGATGTCCTAGTAGATACAGCTGGAGCTATTGTTTTTATTAGCATCACCTTAGCCGTCAAGAAAATACGGATGCTTAGAAAATAAATTTTGCTGGAGGTGTAGGCGATTTAGAGCATTTCTGTGGCGATTTCAATTGCGCTATCCGCGATTCCAAGTATCTATCAAAATAAACTAAAAAACAGTGAATCTCTATTAAGAGATTCACTGTTTCTACAAAACTAAGACTAAAATTTTGAGCCTTTATCACCGTACTCGTTTAATAATTCTTCAAACGATTTGTTTTTCTCACGTTGCTTGCGCTCAAAGGCTAGCTGTGCTTGACGCTCTTCCTCTGCCGCCTGCTCTTTCGCTGATAAATCTTGTTTTGCAGCTTTTAACTTCGCTAACACATCGCCACCAAGCTGGTCGGCTAATGTAACAGCTTCTTGCTTTGGTAAACTAGCTGTGAAACGATCATCTACACGCTGCTGTTGTTTTCGTTTTTTTCCCATTACTTTCACCTTCTTACTAACATTAAGGGCGTTGAACAACTGTTGCTACTCCTTGTCCACCACCGATACATAATGTGGCAAGGCCTGTTTTTGCATCACGCTTCTCCATCTCATGTAAAAGTGTGACTAAAATTCGCGCCCCACTAGCACCAATTGGGTGGCCAAGAGCAATTGCTCCCCCGTTTACATTTAGTTTATCATGATTGAAGCTTAGTTCGCGATCTACAGCAATTGATTGTGCCGCAAACGCTTCATTCGCTTCAATTAAATCTACATCTACTAAAGATATATTCGCCTTTGCTAACGCTTTTTTCACCGCAGTTACTGGACCAGTTCCCATAATGGACGGATCTACGCCAGAGCTCGCATTTGCTGAAATTTGTGCCATTGGCTTAATCCCCAACTCTAACGCCTTCGCTTTTGACATCACTACAACTGCTGCTGCACCATCGTTAATACCAGAAGCGTTCGCGGCAGTTACTGAGCCGTCCTTTTTAAATGCAGGGCGCAGCTTTGATAGGGATTCCGCTGTAACGCCTGCACGTGGAAACTCATCTTGATCAAAAATAACAGCATCGCCTTTTCGTTGTGGAATTTCTACAGCAACGATTTCATCATTAAATTTACCAGCAGCAATAGCCGCTTCTGCACGTTGTTGTGAACGTGCTGCAAAAGTATCTTGCTCCTCACGTGTAATTTCATACGCATCACATAAATTTTCCGCAGTAATGCCCATATGATAGTCATTAAATGCACACCATAATCCATCATGAATCATCGTATCCACGACTTTTTGATCTCCCATGCGGAAGCCTTCACGTGCATTTTTTAATACATACGGTGCTTGGCTCATATTTTCAAAGCCACCTGCTACAATAATGTCTGCATCGCCTGCAACAATTGCCTGTGCTGCTAAATGCACTGCTTTTAAGCCTGAGCCACATACTTTATTAATTGTTAAAGCAGGCACTGTATTTGGTAATCCTGCTGCAATCGATGCTTGACGAGCCGGATTTTGTCCAAGTCCAGCCGATAAAACATTTCCCATAATGACTTCATCGACTTGCTCACCCGCTACGCCAGCGCGCGCTAATGCTTCTTTAATAACGATACTTCCAAGAGTTGTTGCCGGCACATCCTTTAATGTTCCATGGAATGAGCCGATTGCAGTACGCACGGCACTAACAATCACTACTTCGTTTGTCATAATCATTCTCCCCTTTTCCCCGTTCAAAAATCAACACTGCATGCATATGCTACTAGCAGATAACTATATTTTAACAAATATTTTGACGATTTTCGATAACGGAAATAATCGCAGTATTTCAAAGGTTGTTGTAAAATGTTGTCGTGTTTTAAACAAATATAGTTGGGAACATTACAATTAAGAAACATGCATTTACCTTATGATAACTTAGGGACGAATGCCTAGACATACAAAGAAACAAGTCGTGGAGGTATTGAAGATGAAAAAGAAAATGCTTTTATTTTCAGGTATTACAACGACGCTCGCCGCTGCTGCAACGGGGCTGTTCGGCTTTGCGCTTTCCAATAAATTAATGTACATTCAGCAAAAAGACCCCGATTTTATTCGTGAACGTGAAACAACTGCTAAACGTTTTGACGAAGCTTGGTACAATAAAAATTTTAAATGCGAATTAAATATTGATTCTCCTAATGGCTACTCCATTCGCGGCATTATGTTCCAACCACTGCAAACAAACAATACAATGATTATTTGCCATGGGGTGACAGAAAATAAAATCAACTCAGTCAAATATGCACGTCTTTTTGAACGACTAGGGTACAATTCCGTTATTTTTGACCATCGAAGACATGGGGAGTCAGGCGGTAAAACAACAAGCTATGGTTATTATGAAAAAAATGACTTAGATGCTGTTGTGAAAACCGTGAAAGCGATGATTGGTGAAAATGCCATCCTTGGGATTCATGGTGAATCAATGGGTGCAGCAACAATGCTGTTGTATGCGGGAACGGTTGAAGATGGTGCTGATTTTTATATTGCAGATTGTGCCTTTTCAGATTTTTCAATGCTGCTTAAACAAATTGCGAAGACAGAATTTAAATATGGCTCTATCATTCCGATTCGTTTCGCTGATTTCTTTATACGACTGCGCGATGGTTATTCATTTAAAAGTGTAACGCCTTCTGAAGCTGTCACACACATCGAAAAGCCTGTTCTCTTTATCCACAGTATTCCGGATACATTTATTCCAGCTTCCATGTCGCTCGATTTATATAATAAAAAGACTGGACCGAAAAAGTTAAAGCTTTTTGACAAAGGTGCGCACGCTCAGTCCTTTAATGAAAATATGGCTGAATATGAAGATCTGATACATGACTTTTTAGAAAGTTTTATTTATCAAAAAATAAATTACGATTCTTCCTCATCCAATGTCATTCCTTTTCATCGTTAAATGAAAAACCTTGCAAGCAAAATGTCCATCTGATAATGGACATTTTACAATTTGCAAGGTTTTTTATTATTCTGCAAAAACGATATGCCATTCATCACGTTTTGCTAAAAATTCTTTTGCAAGTGCCTGTGCACCTTCAAGACTATGACTTGCAGCCCAGCCACATTGCACTTCATTACACGCTGGTACAGCTGTTGCATTCGTAACATCTGTAAATGTTTTTTCTAAAATCGTTAGTAATTCATCATAATCATTATGATTAATCAATGATACATAAAAGCCTGTTTGACAACCCATTGGACTGAAATCGACAATATGGTCGGAGTAATTGCGAATAATATCAGCAGATAAATGCTCTAAAGAATGGAGTGCTGGCATTTCCATATGCTCCTTATTAGGCTGTTTCAAGCGAATATCGTATTTATAGACTTCATCGCCACTTTTTCCTACTTTTACACCCGCTAAACGGACATAAGGTGCTTTTACTTTCGTATGGTCTAAATCAAAACTTTCCACATTTGTTTTTTCACGTTCCATTGCTAACAGCTCCTTTTCTGACAATACTAACTATTATAACTGGTTTTCTATGAAATGTGTAAATTTTTAAAATAGAATGATAATTTAAATGTATCCTTACACAAATTTTCAAAATTATAACAGTATAAATCTTTCCTCTTTTGAAAAAATATTTTCGCACTTTTTATTACCGTTATTCTGATACCCTAATTAATAAAGGTTTTATCAAGTAAAAAAATTTTTCTTCTCATTTGTCAAAAAAATTTTCTGTATTTACGAACTTTTCTTGAAATAGTAGTATCATAGCAGTTTCAACTTTCTAGATCGCTGAAACCAATGGATGCGGGGGAACCAAATTTTTTGGATGAACATTCAATCCAAGGGGTGAATCCTTGTTAAGGTAGGGCTACTCAAAGGCCCGAATCCGTCAGCTAACCTCGTAAGCGTTAAATGAGAAGGAAGATGGAGCTTGTACTATTTGAAAATAATGTATTTACAGGGCTTAAGGCTTTAAAAATACTTATGTTCAATACAACCTCCAAACCTCCCCATCATTACTTTTTAATGAATTAGAAAGCGTGATGAAACGATCGTGGGTAACACCATTTATTAGGTTAGAGATATTTGAAAACGGATTCAACACCACTTATCTCCATCGTATTGCCCTGATTACTAAGTGAAAACGGAGGAAACCCATATGACTACTCAACAAGAAAAAAAAGGCATCTTTTATGGATGGTGGATTGTAGCAGCTTGCGTCATGATTATGACGTTTTTGTATGCACCAATTATTAATTTAGTGTCACTTTATACTGTCCCTGTAACGGAAGATTTAGGAATTGGAAGAACTGAATTTATGACGTATTATACGATTATGGCTTTAGTATCAATGATTTTCTGTCCAATTGCAGGAAAAGTGATGAGGAAAATGGACATTCGTCTTTACTTGACGATATTTACAACGCTAGGCACCATTTCATATGTAGGTTTTTCATTTGCAACGACTGCAATGCACTTTTATTTATTCGCAGTGCTAATGGGGGCTTCATTAGCAGGAGCTGCTCTTATACCTGCACCAGTATTAATTACAAATTGGTTTAACGAGAAGCGTGGATTATGTTTAGGGATTGCCCTAGCAGGTAGTGGTCTTGGAGGTGTCATCCTTAGCCCTGTCCTAAACTGGCTTATTACAGATTATGGTTGGAGAAGTGCTTACCTCATTACGGGCATTTCAATGTTTGTATTAATCGTACCTATGGCATTATTTGTTATTCGACTTAAACCTGCAGATAAAGGTCTTGTTCCACTAGGTGAAATAAAAAATATAACGACTTCTTCAAAAACAGTAGAAGGGCTTTCACAAAGGGAGGCATTTAGATCCGTATCATTTTGGGCACTTTGTGCGGCAATTGTTGTCGGCGGTATTGTCGTGAATGGTATGATCATTAACCTCGCACCATATTTAAAGGATATCGGGGGCACACCTCAACACGCTGCAATACTACTTTCTTTAGGTTCAGCAATGGTAATCGTCGGAAAGTTATTAGTCGGTCGCTTATACGATAAATTAGGTACCATCACAACGTTAGTGATTATTTGTGGCTCTGCTTTAGTAAGCTTTTTATTTTTAATGAGAGGCGATCTATTAATACCTGGTATCCTGTATACGATATTTACTGGATTCGGTGCAACGGCTGTTACCGTTACACCTGCTTACTTAACTTCATCACTATTTGGGGAAAAAGAATATAGCGCGAAATTTGGGATTGTCTCATTATTTTCATCACTAGGCGCTGCACTAACACCAATTGTTTCTGGAGCGATTTATAATATTAATCATTCATATGGATTACTGTTAAATGTCTTAATTGTACTTTCAATCTTATTATTTGGATTGTTTGTCATTGCCATTAAAACAAAACCTAAATTTAATACAACTTCAGATATGGAATATTCATTAGACTAGAGAGGTGTATCATATGACTAAACATGAAACATTAATAATGGCGGAAAATTTTCAAGAAGAATTAATTCAGCATCGCAGACATCTACACCAACATCCTGAGATTGGATTTGAACTACCAAATACAATCGCATACGTTGAAAAAACTTTACTTTCTATGGGCCTAACACCACAAAAAGTCGGACAAGCAGGGCTTGTTGTAACGATTGGTAATGGCAACGGGAAAACAATCTTACTAAGAGGCGATATGGACGCATTACCGATGGAAGAAAACACGGATTTGCCGTTTAAATCAACAAATGGATTTGCACATACTTGCGGCCATGACATCCATACGACGTTCATGCTCGGCGCTGCGAAGCTTTTAAAAGAGAAAGAAAATGATATTAATGGAACTGTCAAAATCATGTTTCAGCCTGCTGAGGAAATTGGTCTTGGTGCAAGGGATATGATAGAAAATGGCTTGCTCGAAAATCCAAAAGTCGATGCTGCCCTTGCCCTCCATGTAACGCCAGATTTAGAAGTAGGGAAATTTGGTTACAAACCGGGCATCGCCGCTTCATCATTAGATGGCTTCTTCCTAAAAGTGCAAGGCAAAGGCGGACACAGTTCTGAGCCTCAAAATGCCATTGATCCATTAATGATTGTCAATGCGATATACAATCAAATGAATACATTAGTCAGCAAAGAAATTGATCCTAAAGAAAGAGCCGTTCTCGTTATTGGTAAAATGGGTGGCGGCACAGTAGCAAATATAATTCCAGATACAGCACATTTAGAGGCTACACTACGCTCTTTCAAACCAGAAGTTAGGGATCATCTATTTAGTCGAGTTCAAGAAATTATAGATGCAACAGTGAAAATGATGCGTGGAACATATGAATTAAAGACCATCTCTACCCCATCACTTTATAATAATGAAGCACTGTGCGAACAAGTCGTACCTTTTGTGAAAGAAATTTTAGGGGAAGACAATTTACAAATTGACGCTGAACCATTAGCAGGCACGGAAGATTTCTCTTACATTAGCCAACAAGTTCCAACAATGTTTATGTGGGCTGGCTCCAACGGATTAGGTGACAGCAACTACCCACTACACAACCCAAATATTATGTTAGACGAAGGAGTTATTCCATTAGGGGTAGCGGTCGTTGTGCATAGTGCAATTAGCTGGTTAAATCAAGCTTAACCTTTCTAAAGTCAAGAAGGTAGAAGAACTTATTTTTTTAAGTTCTTCTACCTTCTTTTTTCTTATTCCTATCAAAGCTTATATCATCTACTGATATTTAGCTTTGATAAAGGTTGTTGGATTTCCATAGAATTAACAGATACGTTTAGGAGCAATGTGACAATCATGCTAATTGCGAGTAGTATCGCCACAGACTTCCATTGTATTTTAAATTCATTCTTTTTCATTAATAACAATTGATTAATAAAATGAAGGAAAAAAACAATTAGCGACACTACAACAAACTGAAAGAAAAAATGCATCGCCGTCACCATCCTCATTCATTTTACGATTCATCTTCTATAAATTTCAAAAATCTGTTGCTCCATATATTTTCATAAAAATCGATCGTCTCACTTGCCGACATGAAAGGATTATTTACAGTAGAAGTAGCTTTACGTACCATAACGTTTTCGTATCCTAAGCCATGAGCAAATTTAATCGTAGCATCCAAGCAATATTCTGTTTGCGCACCGCAAAATTCAATACGCTGTACAGCTAATTCATCTAAAATATTTTTTAAGTTCGTTTTGTAAAAGGAATTTGCATGTTCTTTTCTTACATAATAATCTTGTTCTTGGACA
Organism: Lysinibacillus sp. NPDC093210; assembly: GCF_044753985.1. Classification (NCBI taxonomy): domain Bacteria; kingdom Bacillati; phylum Bacillota; class Bacilli; order Caryophanales; family Bacillaceae; genus Lysinibacillus; species Lysinibacillus sp. NPDC093210. The sequence goes on from NZ_JBIVOE010000001.1 coordinate 771,174, forward strand.
TTTAGATTTTCATGAATAGCCCAAAGTTCCTCCTCAGGTACTAGTTCCTCATCACAATGTTGAACAAAAATAATTGGTTTATGTAATTCACGATATAAGGCAATCCGCTTATTTACTTTAGTAAGTAAATTTTGCAAATCAAATAAATGCTCGTTACTGTAACATACCCCATTTTGTAAATCGATTACGATTAAAACATCTGCACTAGCTTTCATCATCTTTTCCTCCTTCATTTTCGATGGTTGTCATTTTACATCAATAAAATAGTAAAGTAGGTTATTAACATTATGCGTCCTGCTGATTGGAGTGGAGGGCGGCGACTCCAGCGGGAACGCACAGAACGTAAGACGCAACAGACCGCGCGTTAGCGAGGGTTGCGGCTTACGTTGTGCCCGCGGAAAGCGTCCGCACGCAACGGAAATCAAATGCAATAACTATTTATATTTAGTTTAAATGAAAAAGACTGCAGGTAAAACTTAAATTCGTAGTGTTGATATAAGCCATGTGTTAAAAACATGCTTTCTCTTTAGCAATTGGAGGTTATTTCCCCCCTTTGATTTACTTTAAGTTTTGTATCTCCAAATTCGGACAGCATTTTCTTAATTCAGCGATGAATTCTGATTTATTTTCTGGAAAAACCTTTATACTTCCAAAGTTTGCAGATTCCACCCATAATTCAAGCCCTTTATCAGTTGGTGAAATTTTATAACCAGTGAAATTATCTGTTGTCGGAGAAACCTTAGTGATATTTTGATAAGGAATTCGACGTTTGAATGGTCCACCTTTAATACATAAATACTCTTTATAGAAAACATATTGTATCGAAGCCCCATACCACCATACAAAACCGCCTGAAACAATAAAGAGGACAGCAATTATTAGTAAAATTGAGAAAGGTAATTCTTTATACAAAGAAAGCAGTGGGATTGTACCCATTATTGAAACGACTACAAAGATCAGTATTAACAAAAACACGTCTACTTTTGAACGGAAAACCATTCGCCCATCCCCTTTCTTATATAATTACATTATAATCAACAATACATAAAATTGTAATTATTTTCAAAATCACACTTTGCCATCGAGTCTGCAGAGTAATTCAAACAACAACGAAAAAAGCAACCGGTTTACAAAACCAGCTGCTCCTTAAAAACTCCAATTATTTCTGGAATTTATTCATTTGAGTCATCATTTGGCGTACTTGCTTTTCAGACGGCGTACGACCCATTTGTGCCATCATCATTCGAATCATTTGTTCGTTAATTGGTGGGTTTTCTTTTAAATATTTCATCATAGCTTGACGTGCAAAATAGAAACCAAGTGCTGCGCCAGCTGCTAATGCGATAATTACAATAATAATCCAGCCCCATGTAGGCATACAACCAACCTCCTCCACTACAATATACCGAGAAAAAAACTCTCCACGCTCCATTATACACCAAATACTAGCGTGTTACTATATATTATAGTGAAAATTCCTAGTGCATTGTATACTTCATCGGCTTTAACCAACCACACTCATTATCTTGTTTATTAAAGGCAATAAAACGCTCACTCATTTTTGCTAGCATTTGAAATAAATCCAAATCAAGCATTCGCGAGCCTTCACAATAGACACAGATTTTACGATCTACTAAATAAATCGCCATCTTTCCTTTTATAGGATGTTCTAAAAATAAAGCATTCCGCGCTCTTTCTAAATGAGCATATTTTGAATCTAGCTGTGCTTCTAGCATTGCAGCAATTTCATCGAAGCGGACAGTTTCACATATATACGCGAGTTCTTTTAAGGATTTCTCATTGGCATCTTCACAGCCCTGCATCATTTCTAATAACTTACGCTCTCTGCCGAAAATAAACGTTAAATGCTCTTCTTTTATTTTATATATGGAATAGGTTCTCACCAGAAATCCCCCTTCGCTCAGTTTCTTTAACGTAAGTATAGCTGATTAGACCATGTTAATTTGTCAAACGAAGGAGGTAACCATCTTCTATTTTTGTCGAAAAGCTTCTAGTTTCAGCTTATAAAATAATGCTCAGCCTCAAGACCTAGATGAAAATCCATTTCCAGTCCGTTTTAGATGATCTTTCAAACAGGTAACATAAAGGTACAAACGAAAGGAGCTAAAACATATGAAAAAATTTCTTTTATTAACTGGAGGTATTATTGCAGCATGTGTCGCACTTGCATTAATCGGTCCAATTACAGGCTTATTATTTTCAGGTGTACTCGTTGCACTAGGCATGCACTTCTACATTGGCAGTAAATCGACATTTGCAAAAATCATTTGGTTTACAGTTGGTCTAATCGGTGTGCTTTCAGCAGTTTCTAATATTCCAGCAATGATTGGTCTTGCAGCAATCGCCATTATTTATGTTATCTACAAAAAATGGAATGGCGAAGACGTTAAAATCCCAACAGTGGAAGCGAAAGAAGAAGATCCGTTTACAAACTTTGAAAAAGAATGGTCAAATTTAACAAAATAAAAGGAGCGAATTACAAATGAACTTATTCCAACGTTTTAGATACACAATTGAGGCTGATTTACATCAAGTATTTGATAAAAAGGAACAAAAAAATCCTATCGCTATGTTAAATCAATATATTCGCGAGGCAGAGAAGCAAACAGAGCAAACAGGTAAATTATTAGAGCGTCAAGGCAAGCTAAAAGAAAAAATGGAACTTGAGCTAAAACAAAATGCCGAATTATTAGCTAAACGTGAAGCGCAACTTCAATTAGCGTTGGCTAGTGGCGAACAAGACTTAATCGATTTCGCATCTGATGAAGTAGCAGCTTATACAACTCGCAATCATACGTTGCAGGCAAGTATCGAGGCGAGCACTCAAGAATATTTTGAGCTAGAGCGTAAATTTGAAACAATGAAGCACAAAATTAAAGATATGAAAGTTCGTCAATTACAGCTAATGGGGAAAGAAAATGTCACGCGTGCACACCATCAAATGGACGGCATGCTTGCCAACAACAACAAGGCTAATTTCGAGGATTTAGAATCTTATATCGATAAGCTTGCTTACCGTATCGACAAAGATCACGAGGTGACAACTTTTGAGGCACGCCTTGCAGCGCTTGAAAAAAATACATCCGAAGCTACTTCACCACTACTCATTGAAAAGAAATAACATGTTATAATGGAAAGAAATAAGGGATGCCTCAATAATTGAAGCATCCCATTTCTTTGAGTATAGGGGGAATAAAAAGAGATAAAGGATAATGATAAATGAAAAATAATAAAAAAAGGAAACGGTTTAATCTATTGATTACTATATGTATTTTTGTTTTTCTTATACTTATGTTTCTGACAATTCTATTATTTAGTTATCGTTTTATCGCACAACAACACATTAAACAAAAAAGTAGTGACCTAATCGACAATGGTGGCATTAGTGAGCTTAAAGAATTAAATGTAAATGGAAACAAACAGTTTCTATTAGTTGAAGGTAAAGATAAGAACAATCCGTTTTGTTTATTTTTACATGGTGGGCCTGGTTCGCCGTTCCCATATGGCGTAAGCGCTCGAACATTGTTTCCGGAAATAACCGATCATTGTGTTGCTGTGTATTACGATCAAAGGGGTTCAGGTAAAAGTTATACTAAAGATTTATCTATTTCTACAATGAACCTTAGTCAATTCACAGATGATGCGAATGTTATCGTTGATTATATTAGAGAAACTTATCATCAAGAAAAAATATTTGTCATAGGTCAATCATTTGGTACAGTGATTGGAACTCAATTAGTAGCCAACTATCCAGAGAAAATTCATGCCTATATGGGCATAGCTCAATTAACGAGTAGTAGTAAAGGGCAAAAACTTGGTTATAATTGGTTAAAGGGTGAAGCTATTGCTAATGATGATCAGAAGACACTCCATGAATTAGAGGCATTAAATATTATGAATTATTAGATGCACCAAACGGTAAACATTTTATCACATTAGAACACTCTGCCCATTATCCGAATGCACTTGATTCTGATATAATACCAAACGCCATTAAAACGATGGTAGAAGCTCATTACTAGGAATCTGATATTCCTCGGAAATAAATTTAGTAGAAAGAAGGGTGACCCTCTTGCAAAACTTTACAACAAATAAACTCACATTTTGGGTTCTATGCTTCTTTTTACTCGTTTTTGTAGAGCTCACAATTTTCAATAATGGTGGCGCTTTTTGTTTAATAATTGGAGCTGTATTGCTCTATTTAAGCTTTTCGAAAAACATACGATTTTTAAAATGGACAGGAATTTTCTTTATCGCCATCTCCCTTTTTACGATGTGGAGTTTGCGCCTATTTATCGTTATTTTGCTCTTATACACACTCTATCAATACTTACAACGAGAAAATGAACCGAAAATCGTTACATTAGAATTCGAAAAGCTTCCAGCAACTAAAAATGAACTATTTGGGACAATACCTGCACCTGTAGATGCCTATAAATGGCAAGATGTACAAATCCAACGTCTTGCTGGTGACATTACGATCGATACAACCCAAACGATTTTACCTGCTGGTCCAAGTCTAGTTACAATCCGACAAGGAATTGGCAAAGTGCAAATATATGTACCTTATGAAATTCCATTTCGATTACACTACACGACGTTATTTGGAGAATTTACGGGTCTACAAGGCGGTCCACAGCGGCTCCTGAATGAAAGTATTGTGTTCTCAGATGGCAACCCTGAAGATGCAAAGCGTACCCTCGTTATACACGTTGCTACATGGCTAGGAGATTTGGAGGTGCTACGTAAATGATTGCATTTCTTTCAAGAGTATTTACTTTATTTTTCATATTGATTGGTGCAGCTTTCGGCCTTCTCTTTGCTGTTTGGGGCGAACCAAATGAAAAAGTTTGGCAACCTTTATGGCAACAAAACTATGATAATATGCCGCTAGGTGGCGTGATTTTAATAAGCCTTTTTGCCCTTAGTTTCATTATTTCATGCTGGATTAGTATGACAGCTCGAGCGCGAGAGGCACAAGCTACTCGCTTTGTGAAGGAATTAATCGAGCCTGATTTCGTCCTTCCTAAAAAACAGGCACTACCGAAACCACTGAAAAAAGCACTTGTTCAAACGAGCGAGCTAATTGATACACAACGGAAAAGTTTACAGCGACTTTCCAATGAACGTGCGGAAGCAAATGATAAAGTCATCCAAGAGCGCATTATTGCCGAACGTCAACGTCTTGCACGTGAACTACATGACTCCGTTTCACAGCAATTATTTGCCGCTTCCATGTTACTTTCTGCTCTGACAGAAAGCGATGAAAATGCTAAAAGCTTAAAGCAAGTAGAAAAAATTGTACAGCAGGCACAGCTTGAAATGCGCGCATTATTATTACATTTACGCCCTGTTGCCCTGCACAATAAAACGCTCGCCCAAGGCTTAGAGGAATTGATTATCGAGCTTCAACAAAAAGTATATTTTCATATTGAATATGAGCTAGAAGAAATGTCTTTATCGAAGGCAGAGGAAGATCATTTATTCCGCATTGCGCAGGAAGCTTTATCAAATACGTTGCGTCATTCTAAAGCAACAGAGGTTGAACTACTTCTTGTTGCCCGAGATGATTTAGCGATTTTACGTATTCAAGATAATGGCCTCGGCTTTGATGTGGAGGCGGATAAATCGACTTCTTATGGACTACAAAATATCGCCGAGCGAGCGGTTGAAATTGGCTGTATGTATAAAATTGTTTCCGTACCTGGAGAAGGTACGATTGTAGAGGTCAAAGTTCCCCTACAGAAGGAGGTTGTTGAAGTTGATACAAGTATTAATAGTGGATGACCACGAGATGGTCCGAATTGGCGTATCTGCCTACTTGTCAGCACAGCCTGATATTACCGTTGTTGGTGAAGCGGAAAATGGTGCAGAGGCTGTAGAACGTGCCCTTGCCCTTCGACCAGATATTATTTTAATGGACAATGTCATGCCTGTAATGACAGGAGCGGAAGCGACTGCCAAAATATTAGAAGCCTGGCCAGAAGCGAAAATAATGATGGTCACAAGCTTTTTAGATGATGACAAAGTTTATCCGGCTTTGGAGGCTGGCGCGGTTAGCTATATTTTAAAAACATCCAACGCTAAGCAAATTGCTGACGCCATTCGTAAAACAATCGGCGGAGAAACCGTTTTGGAGCCCGAAGTCACATCTAAAATGATGCACCGTATGCGCTACGGTTCGAACACACCACTTTATGAACAATTAACTGACCGTGAAATGGAAGTTCTACTACTAATGGCAAAGGGCAAAGCAAACCAAGAGATTGCTGATGACTTATACATCGCATTAAAAACCGTGAAGACCCATGTCAGCAATATTTTAGCCAAATTAGACGTCCAAGATCGTACACAAGCCGTCGTCTACGCCTTCCAAAATGGTTTGGCCAAGTAATGATAATAATTTCATAAGGCTTTTAAAAGGATAACTGAACATTTTGCTAGTTATCCTTTTCTACTCATTTAAACAATCTTTAATAATACATGTAATTTAGAACAATAAATCACGTACAACTTGTGCAATCAATAGAAGGAAGATTGCGGGCATGGCGATTTGAAGCCATTTCATTCGAATGTACGGCACCAACTTCATTCCTAAGTGCGATCCCAAAATCGAACCTACAGTAACTGGAATAGCAATCCCCCAATTGACGATACCAAATAGATAGTAAAATACAAAAGCACTCATGCAACTGGAAAACATCATGAAACGTGTTAATTCAACAGCCCTTAAATAGCTATGTCGCCTCTTCAAAAAATACATACTATTCATTAATGCAGAACCTGGACCAAATCCCCCGTCATACATACCAATAAAAAAAGGTGTGATAAACAAGGGCTTTTGTTCATGATGATCTTCTTCCTTCATCCCTATGTTTTTATTATTTTTGAGTACAATAAAAAAGGATAGTACTAAAATAAAACAAGCAATAATATTCATGACTTGTTCAGAAATCCTTGTAGCTAAAAATGCCCCTGATATTCCGCCCAAGCTTGCCATTATCATAAACGGCACCATTTCCTTCAGAGCTATTTCTTTTTTTAACAATAACGTGATGACATTTGTAAACGAAGATACTCCTGTCGCAAACTTATTCACTGCCACCGTAGCATGAATAGGTACACCTACTACTAGCATTGCTGGAAGTAATATAAAACCTGCTGCACCAAACATGACACCAATCATCGCAGCTATGATTCCGATCGAACATAACAGTAATCCATCTACTGAAAACCATTCATTTATGAGAATAGCCATTCCACTCACCTCTCTTTCTAAATTACTGCTATAATTTACATAAAACAAATATATCTTTTTTTCCTATTCATAAAAAAAATTTATAAAATGGTGATGACAATGAATTTACATGCACTAAAAATATTTACAAAAGTTGCAGATTTAGGGAGTATTACTGCTGCGGCAAATGAATTACGGTTAAGCCAACCTGCTGTGACAATCCAAATTCGTAATTTAGAAAAAGAGTTGGGTTTGCAGCTAACGAAAAGTAAAGGACGAGGAATTCAATTAACAGAAGAAGGGCGCTTTGTTTATGAACAAGGACAACGCTTGTTTCACTTAGAAGCCCAAATTGAGGATAAGCTGCAAGCATTTGTCGCAAAAGAAGAAAAAATTCATATTGCGACTTCTTACATTCCGATTAATTATGTCCTACCTGAATATATTGCTAATTACAAATTAATGTATCCTGGTGTAGAATTTTACGTATCACTAGGAAATGTTAAATCAGTGGAAGATAAAATTCGAAATTACGAAGCAGACTTCGGATTTGTTGTTCAAAGTAATGTTGGACACGAAGATTTATATTTTGAAAAGTTAATGGAAGTCGAATTTGCGTTTATTGCCCATCCATCCCATCCATTGGCGAATCAAATCGTTTCGTTACGTGAGTTATCACAGGAGGAATTAATTTATCGGGAAAAAGGTAGTTCGACACGCGACTTACTAGAAGCTGTTTTTTATGCTCAAAATTGCCCATTGCCTAAGATTGGCTTACAAATGCAAGGACTATTTGAATCTTTAAAAGCTGTAGAAGCAGGCTACGGAATTGTCCTCGCCCCTCTTCTCAGCGTAACGGACAGCATCAAAACCAATAAATTGGCACATATCTTTATCAATAATGTAGAAATTAAACAAAGTTTATTTATTTGCACACGAAAAAGTGAATTGAAAAAACCAACTTTTGTACGGTATATAAATGAACAATTTGAATCGCAATAACATATTTTTTATAAAAACTACCTATGAAGTTTCTAAGGTCGAAACACTTGCCAGAACAGAATGAGTGGAAATCCATTTTTGCGACACTACCTCAAAAATTTGCTGAAGCATAAAGCTTCTTAATTCATAATCAACGGGCTGTCTACACGCTAAAACAAAAAAGTACACCACTATATACGTGGTGTACTTTTTGTTTACGTAAAGAGTAACGTTATTTTATTCTGTAATAATTTTATAGCGCTTTAACTTTCGCTACAACATTTTCTACAGTGAAACCGTATTTTTCCATAATTAATTCACCTGGTGCAGAAGCGCCGAACTTGTCGATAGCAAGAACGTCTCCTTCAAAGCCAGTGTATTTATGCCAACCGAATGATGCACCCATTTCGATTGCAAGACGTTTTGTCACAGCTTTTGGAAGAACTGATTCTTTATATGCTGCATCTTGTTTTTCGAAGCGATCCATTGATGGCATTGACACAACTGCTACATCCATGCCTTCAGCTTTTAATGCTTTTTGGGCTTCAATTGCAAGTGAAACTTCTGAACCTGTTGCAATTAAAATTGCATCTGCTACTTCTTTAGAAGCAGGTGATACAGTGTAAGCTCCTTTTGTAACACCTTCGCGAACTGTTTCAATTGACGCGTCAAGCACTGGTAAGTTTTGACGAGATAATACTAATACAGTTGGTGTGTTTTCAGAAGATACTGCAAGCTCCCATGCAACTGCAGATTCATTCGCATCTGCCGGACGAACAACAGAAAGATTTGGCATTGCACGTAATGAAGCTAAGTGTTCGATTGGTTCATGTGTTGGACCATCTTCCCCTACAGCAATTGAGTCATGTGTGAATACATATGTCACAGGAAGACCCATTAGTGCAGAAAGACGCACAGCAGGACGAACGTAATCTGAGAATACGAAGAATGTACCACCAAAGACGTTTAGACCACCGTGAAGAGCCATACCGTTCATTGCTGCACCCATTGCAAATTCGCGCACACCGAACCAAATATTACGACCAGCATAATCGTCTGCTGAGAAATCGCCTGCACCCTTCATCGTCGTTTTGTTCGAGCCAGCAAGGTCAGCTGAACCACCGAAGAATGATGGTGTTTTCTTCGCAATTGCATTGATTGCATCACCTGAAGAAGAACGTGTTGCTACAGATTTCCCAGCTTCATATACTGGTAATTCTGCTGCAAAATCTTCTGGTAGCTTACCATTCATAGCATTTTCGAATTGAGTTGCTAATTCAGGGAACTCAGCTTTATATGCTTCAAATTTCGTATTCCAAGCTGCTTCAGATTGTGCACCTTGCACTTCAGCAGCTGCATTGAACGTATCATATACTTCAGCAGGAATTTGGAATGGTTCATGTGCCCATTCGTACGCTGCTTTTGTTAATACAACTTCATCAGTACCTAGTGGAGCACCGTGAGAATCAGATTTACCTGACTTGTTTGGAGAACCGAAACCAATTACTGTTTTCACTTCAATAAGTGTTGGCTTGCCAGTAGATTTTTTCGCTTCCTCGATTGCTTGGTTAACAGCTTCTACTTCTGTACCGTCAGCAACCTTTAAATAGTTCCAGCCATATGACTCAAAGCGTTTTTGTACGTTTTCAGAGAATGATTTTTCTAAATCACCATCTAATGAAATATCATTTGAATCGTATAATACGATTAATTTTTCAAGTTTTAAGTGACCAGCTAATGAAATCGCTTCAGCTGCAACACCTTCCATTAAGTCGCCATCGCCGCAAAGCGCAAATGTATAGTGATCGACAATATCATGTCCTGGTTTATTATAAGTAGCAGCTAAATGACGCTCTGCCATTGCCATACCAACTGACATGGCAATACCTTGTCCAAGAGGACCTGTAGTTGCCTCTACTCCAACAGTATGACCGTATTCTGGATGTCCTGGAGTTAATGAATCCCATTGACGGAAGTTTTGAATTTCTTCCATTGGAAGGCCGTAACCTCCAAGGTGAAGTAGGCTATATAAAAGCATAGAGCCGTGACCTGCTGAAAGTACGAAACGATCGCGGTTATACCACTTTGGATTAGCCGGATTGTGGCGAAGTTGTTTTGTCCAAAGCGTATAAGCCATTGGCGCTGCCCCCATCGGTAAGCCTGGGTGACCTGAATTTGCTTTTTCAATTGCATCAATTGACAATGTTCGGATAGCATTAATCGCTAGTTGATCCGCATGTTGAGTCATTATGTTGTGACATCCTTTCTCGTCCTATATATTGTTCTACTACAGTTTAGTCAACATTGTCCTAGAAAACAATGCTTTTGTTATACTATTTGAGATTTATGTCATACTTTATCATCATTTTGTAACTTGCCATTTAAAATGGAAGAACTGAATGACGAATATTATCCAGCTATAACAATAGAAACCCAAAACGATCTAGTACTGGATTAAATGTGACATATTAATTTAAAAATTTATTTTTTTTCGCTTGTTTTACCTTCTCAGGTGTAACGTCATTGCCTTCTTCATCGACAACTTTAACATTTTCAATCGTATCGCGCATTGACGCTCTAAATGTATCTAAATATTCTTTGCGAAGAGAAGTACGCTCTTTCGCTTCTTCCTCTGTTAAATTGCCCGCCTTCGCTTTTGCTGCTAATTCATTAATTCGATTAATTTTTTCTTTTGATAACATTGTTACACACCTTTCAATACCTTTATCACTTCAGTATGCAAAGTATAGCATGGTTTCCCTTAAAATGCAGTTATACCAACCCTTAAAAACACTTCTTAGCCATAATTTACATGACTTCCAGATGTTAGTCGTGTATAACTAATTATACAAGGAAAAAATTTATACTTTATTGGAGGAAATAAGGTGAACATCACAACACAGCGATTACATATTCGAAAATTTGAAGCACAAGATTTGCAAGCTGTTTATAGTTATATGTCCGATAAATCGGTGATGTACTATATGCCAGAAGGTGTTTTAACTGTAGAACAGGTACAAAAATTTATAACAGATAATAGCGGGGAGCAAGCACAACATTTTGCTATTGTTTTACATGATCAGCCACAAGTCATCGGTCATCTAGTTTTCCATCCCTACTTTGGTGAACATACCTATGAAATTGGTTGGGTGTTGAATCCTGCATATTATCGTCATGGCTATGCTTCAGAAGCAGCGCACGCCCTATTAGATTATGGGTTTACCAATATGAAGCTTCATAGAATTATCGCTACATGCCAGCCCGAAAATATTGCTTCCTACCGAGTGATGGAAAAAATCGGTATGCGACGTGAAGGTTTTTTCAAAAAGTGTATACCGTTTGGTGACGACTGGTGGGATGAATACTATTACGCTATTTTACAGGAAGAATGGTCAGCTTTAATATGAAATTTATCTTGCCCTACAACAACCTACTTGGACAGTTTATTTTACAAACAGGAACGTTTTTAAGCATGAAAAAAAGATTAGCAGGGCAAAATTAATTGCCCGCTAACCTTTCTTGATGTTCTTGATACCGCCTATGTACGGTTGCCTTACTAACATCGAAGCCAAGACCTCTTAGTGTCGCAGCAATTTCCTCATAGGTAAAGCCCCGATTACGCAGCTTCACAATTTCTTCTATAGGCACTTCCTTACGCTCCTGACCATTTGGATTACCACGATTGGAAAGGTTATTTTCAGGACGATAGCCATTTTCTACTGCACGGCGCATGCCACGACGAATTTTCGCATTATGGATTTTACGTTGATATTCCTCAACAATAGCTAAAATTTCGAGCAACATCGTATCCATCTCATTCAATTGTACAGGCCCTGCATCACGCATGGAAAAAACATCTGTTTCAGTTTTTTGCAATAAATGAAGTACAGCCATTCGTGCATTACCACGTCCTAAACGTGTTTCATCTTGCACAAATAATGCTTGTATCTCGTTTTCTTTAATATAATCGAGCATTTCAAGTAATCCTTCGCGCTCAACATCATACCCACTATGCTTATCCAGAAAAACATTTTTCACATCATAGTTTTGTTCCTCAGCATATCGAAGTAATTCTTCTTGTTGACGCTCCAATGAAGAACTTTGTGTCTCTTTTTCGGTGCTCACACGGCAGTAAATTACAGCCGTTTGTTGTTTATTCATCATCTTTCACTTCTCGCAATTTCAATTGAATTGGTGGGTATCTTATTGTCACCCACTACTGGTATAACGAGTGATTTTCCAGCAACTATTTTCACGCTATGTAATTCGTTCTCGGCTTTCACAAGTTTTATCCAGTCGTCCGTACCCATTTTACCACGGTATTGCTCAGCTAACGACCATAAGCTATCGCCATGTTCAATATTAATTTCTGTGTAAGTAATGTCTCCAGGATCAGTTATAACAAGATAACCTGCAAATAGTAAAAATGCGCCTAACAAAATTGAAATATGTGTATTTTTTTTAAACCAATTCATTCATCTTATCCCCTTTTTAGAATGTTTGTTCGGAATGTATGTTCTTATAATAAAGCGAACAGACGTTTTTGTCAAACACTTTTCGAACCTATGTTTGCATAAGTGTTCGCATTCTGCTATACTATCTAGTAAGAAGATAGTAAGAAGAATGATATAAAAAAAGAGGTGAGCAATCATGAAAAAAGTTTCGAAAAGACAAGAGGATATACTAGCGTTTATCAAAGAAGAAGTACGTGCAAAAGGCTATCCGCCATCTGTACGTGAAATTGGGGAAGCAGTTGGACTTGCTTCCAGCTCAACGGTTCATGGACATTTAGCTCGTTTAGAGCAAAAGGGCTTTATTCGACGAGATCCTACTAAGCCACGTGCGATTGAAATTTTAGAGCCAGAGGATTCAATTCAAAAGCAAAGCGTCATCCATGTACCACTTGTTGGTAAGGTAACAGCTGGATCACCTATAACAGCTATCGAAAATATCGACGAATATTTCCCATTACCTGATATTTACGGTACAAGTGAAGATCAGCTATTTATGTTAGAAATCATGGGTGAATCGATGATCGAGGCGGGTATTTTTGACGGAGATTTAGTCATCGTCAAGCAAAGAGCAACAGCTGATAACGGTGATATTGTTGTTGCAATGACAGAAGAAGATGAAGCAACAGTTAAACGCTTCTTCAAGGAAAAAAATCATTTCCGCTTACAGCCAGAAAACGCTACAATGGAACCGATTATTGTAGATCAAGTTTCAATTTTAGGACAAGTAGTCGGCTTATATCGCCGTGTACATTAATGCATTCTCATACTTAGCAAACAAAAAAGAGAAGCACTCATGCTTCTCTTTTATATTTTAAGCTCTGCTCCGTGAAGGCAGCAAAGAGCTTCTCTGCAGCTAAATCTCCTACAACGGCTTGTTCTTCTGGATGCCACTGCACTGCTAAACAAAACGGGTAGTCTTCATGTACGAACGCTTCAACTAGGCCATCACTCGATTTCGCTGCAACGATTAGCTTCTCTGCTAATACATTTACAGCTTGATGGTGAAATGAATTCACAGCAATTTTTTCTTCCTCGATAATTGATTTTAACAACGTATCAGGCGTTAATTGCACATAATGTGTAGCTACACCACGAGCGGCTAGTTGCGTATGTTTCAACAGCCTACTACTATGATATTCGCTATCAACATCTTGGTATAAAGTTCCACCTAGTGCAACATTGAGTATTTGCATGCCACGGCAAATCCCGAAAATCGGCATTTTCCTTGTAAAAGCCGCATGAATTAAGGCAAGCTCCACCTTATCTCGTTCTGGATGTATTTGTCCTAGCTTCGGTAGAGGCTCCGCTCCAAATTCAAATGGATGAACATCATGACCACCAGATAATAATAAGCCATCCGTCAGCGATAAAATTTGTGCTACATCTTCCTCTACCCCTAGTGGAATAATAAGTGGAATGCCACCAGCCTCAATCACACTTTTACTATAGGCTACATTCAATCTTGACGATAAATCGTCCTCCGCAAATGCTGTAATACCAATAATCGGTTTCATCCATATACCCCCTTACCATAATCCTACATACCAATCAATGATGACATTCCCATAGTAATACACGATAATTGCAGCTAAAGCAATGGATGGTCCAAAAGGAATCGGCGTTTTTCGACCTTGTTGCCGTACTTTGAGCACGATTATCCCGACAATCATACCAATTACTGCCGCTACAAATAATGTCAATAATGTATTTATTGTACCAAGTACAAGTCCAAGTAAAAAGAATAATTTAATATCGCCACCGCCCATACCACCACGTGATACAACAGCAATACAATATAATATGCCAAAGCCAACAACGGCACCTACGATACTATCCCACCACGGTGTTAAGGGTGATAACACCCGTCCAATAGCTAATAATGGCAAAAAAAACAAAAGCACTTTATCAGGAATAAGCATATATGCGAAGTCCGATACAACGAGGATTACTAATAATGATATCAATAGTATAGCTACGATAAACTCTTTACTAAAGCCTAATTGCCAATATGAAAAGGCGAATAATACCCCTGTTAGCAACTCCATTAGCGGATAAATCCACGAAATTTTTTGCCCACAGCTACGACATTTACCTGCTAAAAAAACATAGGACAAAACTGGCACTAAATCAATTGCCGTTAATTGTCTCTGACAGCTCGTACAATGAGAAGGCGGCTTTACAATTGACTCCTTTATCGGCACACGTAATCCTACAACATTAAAAAACGATCCAAAAACTAGTCCAAATACAAATACTAGTATTGTATAAGCCATTTCCATTTTTACTGCCTCCTAAACTAACATAGCGCCCATACTTTGGAGTATGCGCGCCTTAACATCATTGTTCCCCTTCGTAATAGAAGGTTGTTACCTGAATGGTAGCCTTAATGGATGAATCTGCATCCTCCTCAAATAAAACTTCTTCCCCAGTTAATGTAATATCTAATGTGTCGATTTTCATCACACGTTCAATTTTTTCAATTTCCTTTAAAAATTCAAGCATTGCCTTCGTATCTTTTGCGACAACATCAATACTAAACGTCACTAATTTCAATTCTGCTGGTAATGCTTCTTTAGCAATTGTAGACGTTGGTAATGTTTTATCCCCTTCTTCACCATCTGCTTGCACGCTATTTTCAGTAAGTTGTTGTGCTGTGTCACTGAGCGCTTGCTCCTCAATTGCTGACGTGTTTGGGTCAATAATCGAAGAGTCCATCACGAGTGAATCATAATTATTAAATTCTACAGCTTCAACCCGCGTTCCTGTTACTGCTTCTATTTCCTCGATATTTCGAATAACACCTTCAATGGCGCGAGTTTGAGGCACTTTTTTTCGCAAAGATAGCACACTTACACCATGTGATTGTTGTACCGTATCTAATGCAGCAATTTGCTCCTGAATTGTTGCAATTTCTTGTTGAAGTGCACTTACGTCTTGTTCCTTCGCCTCTACCTCTTCCAATTTAGGTGTTAATAAATAGTAATAGAGCGCAAATAACAGTGCTGCAACTAATGCGGTTAGCAGAAGAATCGCTGAGTTTTTGCTGCTTGTCATGATTCTCTACCTCCAGCCAAATAAATAAAATCAATTGCCAACGTAATGGTTACCGAATAACGCGGTAATTCCTGATATTTATCCTTTAAATTTACTTCGCTTTGCTCCCCAATCGATAACTCAAAATTTTCAATTGTTCCAACTTGAATATCCGTGAAATAAGGGCTTACGTTTAGTTTATCAAGATAGTTTGAAATAGCTGACATCGTTTCAAAATCAGCGGTAATTTCTATATTTGTATCACCAAATTGATAATTCCGTAAATACGTCTGCTCTGGCAATAATGCTTGCGTCTCATCTATTAATGGTGTTACAGGGTAAGCTACATGATTGACAAATTGAACCGATTGCTCAAGCGAACCTGCATTCATATTTCGTATACCATCTAATTCTATTTGTAGCTTTTCTTGCTGTGACGTCAGCTCTATTTCCTGCGCATTTAATTTCGTAATCTCGCCTCTTGCCTGAAAATATTGGATTATCATGAACGCTAAAACGATACCAACTAGTACAATAATTAATATATATAAGAGAATTGGTGCTGATTTCTGTTTTTCTAAATTCGGTAAGAGGTTAATTTCAGGTACCATCAGTGTACCTCCTTCAAAGCCAGCCCTATTAGACTCGCAAACTTCTCAGAAAATTGAGGGAAAGATTTTTGTACCATGGCGTCATTTAACACCGTAATGGGTGTCGTGAAATTATTACTTAGAAACTCCGTAATCGTAGGCAATAATGGATTATCACCTAAAAGGAAAATATCATCTACACTTTTTTCACCTTTATGTAACGAGAATTTAAAAAAGTTCATAATACGATCAATTTCAAGAATTTGATCCGTTAGTGTCAATTGATAATTGTCTTGATCATCTATTAAATGGAATGAGTAATTAAACTCTTCCTGCTCTTTTGGTTGCCATTTTGCTAAGTCTGTTTCAAACGATTGATAACGTAAAAACTCTAGTTGACCGTACGAATAAATGCTAATCGACAATTCGTTTATAGACCAATCTGCTATTAAATATGTTCTGTCTATTTCTAGTAATTGCATATGCTCTAATAGACGAATATTACACAATGCTCGAATATCAGCAGCTTGCGGTTCTAGCGAAGCATCGAGCAACATCCCTATCGTTTTGTTCACTTCTTCTGATGGAGCCGCAAATAACATCGCTTGTCCATCATTCGGGGTTGGATCATAAACATCTATAAGTGGCTCGTGAAATGGTAAATGAATCGTTTGTCCAAGCTCCATTTCAGCGTAGCTTTTTAACTCTTTTGACTCCACATCATGCGGATGTTCAAAACTCTTGAGCAACACGGAAGTATCCGGTACAAAAATACGTGCATTTTGCTTCTTGCCTGCCCATTTGGCAACATGATTTTTCATCATATCAAACAATACGATTTCATCATTGATTATTGAACCTTCGACTACCCCTTGCGCCAATGGTAACTCATAGCCCTTCCACTGCGATGGATCAGCACCTTTTGCCACAAGCGCACGCAAAACATAATCCTTTATCTCAATCGACACATGCGAATTCTTTTTCTTTTTAAACATGCGAAAAGATGCCTCCTTTTGACTGAATCAAGTGTCTAAACATTAACCATCCATTTCCCAACCAGAAGCGCGGTATTGGCTACGCTTCTGAGTGGGTTGGGAGGGTTACTGCGTTTTTTTTGTTGTTCCTATAGTATAATTACTTTTAATTTTGCTTCCCTTTTCAATATCTGCATTAATAGCATCAATTGAGTGTGCTGTAAATATTACACTATATGCTCCCACTACATTAGGTACTGTTGCTGTTAATTTTCTAGGAACATCTTTAGAAACTTTAGATGTTGTTGGAATTTTACCAGCAGCATCTAAATATTTTTCAGTAATTAATGTTGAAATTTGTACATCGTCTGCTGCCTCAGGATTATCAGTATAGTAAATATTAGCAGCGTTTATTACGTTGATACCATCTGCTTTTACTGCATTGAATTTTGAGTTATCAATAATATTCCCAATCGCAGGAATCGCAATGGCTGCGACAATCGCTAAAATCACAATTACAGCTAGTAACTCGATAAGTGTTAAACCTTTTTGGTTTTTTAATAGTTTTTTGTTCAGTAATTTTTTGAACATGGTGTGTTCCTCCTTTAATAATGGTTTATAATTAGTGCGAAAACACGTACACCCGTAACGACAATACCTATTTTTCATACCACCTCCTTTAAGTTTTCTACTGTTTACATACTTTCATAGAGTGCGAACATCGGTAGGAAGATTGCTGCTACGATAACGCCTACAACCCCTGATAAAACGAGTATCATTAAGGGTTCGATTAGCGATTTTAATGTATCGACCGAGCGATCGACTTCATCCTCATAGAAATCGGCTATTTTTTCTAGCATATAATCGAGTGAACCTGTTGTTTCACCGATTGATGTCATTTGCGTTACTAACGGCGGAAATAGCCAGCTTTTTTCTAATGGCTCCGATAAAGTACCACCCTTTTCAAGATTATCCCGTGCCTCCAAAACAACCTTCCCAACTACTGGGTTGCCTACAACTTTTTCAACAATCGTTAGTGCATGTAATATCGGCACTGCACTACTAAATAAGGAGGATAATGTTCTCGTCATCCGAGCAATGACATTTTTTTGCATTAAAACGCCAAATACAGGGACTCGTAATAAGACGTAATTCACATTGTAATGAAAGAGCTTATTATGGTTATAGAAATACCTAAATAGAAAGACTGCTAACAATAAAATGCCAATCACTATATACCAAAATTCAACTAACCAATCTGACACGCTAACGACAATTACCGTTAATAATGGCATTTCTAAATCCATATCCTCAAAAGTTGCCATAAATGTGGGAACGATAAAAATCATTAAAAACATCCCTACCGCAATTGTCAGCACCGATAAAATAGCTGGATAAGTTAATGCTGATTGCACTTTTTTCTTTATTTTAAATTGCTTTTCTAACGTACCTGCTAGTCGCTCTAAAGTGTCATCTACATTACCCGTCGCCTCTCCAGAACGCATCATATTGACGAACATCACTGGAAAAACTTTTGGATGTTTGGCCGCAGCATCTGAAAATGAAGTACCGCTTCGAATGTCCTCTTCAACTTGCTCCAAAGCCTTTTTTAGCGACTTACTTTTCGTTTGCACACCTAAAATATGTGTAGCTTCAACGATTGACACCCCAGCACGGATAAGCGTTGCATATTGCCGACAATAAATAACGAAATCTTGATGCTTCACTTTGCCGCCGAAATTCAATTCTTTATGCAAAAGACTTTTTGACTCTTCCAACTCTCGTGCATTAATACCTTGCGCACGTAATTTTTCGAGTGCTGCCTTTTTATTGATTGCATCAATAATTCCCTTTTTTTGTGTACCAGTTTTAGTACGTCCGCTATAGCGAAAAACGGTCACTGATACTCACCCGCATTCATATATGGTCTTGCATCCTCCAACGAAATTTTCCCCATCGCAATTAACTGCTGCATGGAGGATTCCAATGTATGCATACCGAGCGCACGGCTTGTCTGCATTACACTAGGGATTTGGTGTACCTTTTCATTGCGGATTAAGTTAGCAATGGACGGTGCCTGTACTAGTATTTCAGTTGCTGCAATTCGCCCCTTTGCATCTTTTCGAATAAATAAACGCTGTGAAATAATGCCTACTAATACATTCGCTAACTGTACACGAATTTGTCCTTGCTGATGTGGTGGAAAGACATCAATAATACGATCAATCGTTGTTGGTGCACTACTTGTATGCAATGTCGCCATCACTAAGTGACCTGTTTCAGCCGCTGTAATAGCTGTTGAAATCGTTTCATAGTCTCGCATCTCACCGACTAATATCATGTCAGGGTCCTGACGTAGTGCTGCACGTAAACCATTGGCAAAACTTTGAGTATCCACACCTACTTCGCGTTGATTAATGACAGACTTTTTATGTGTATGTAAATACTCTATTGGGTCTTCAAGTGTAATAATATGCTTTGATTTTGTTTCATTAATATAGTCAATCATCGCAGCTAGTGTCGTCGATTTCCCAGAACCTGTTGGGCCTGTTACTAAAATAAGTCCTTGTGGTTTTTCAGCTAGCTGATACAACACTTGAGGCATATTTAACGATTCAATGGACGGTATTTTTGCTTCAATTAAACGTGCCGCGATTGTCATCTCATTTCGCTGATGATAGGCGTTTACACGAAAACGACATTTCCCGGGCAATGAATAGTTAAAATCCGTTTCACCTTTATCCTGAAATTCTTGAATTTTATGTGCAGGTAAAATAGCTTCCACCATCGTTTGTAATTCTTCTGAAGCAAGTGGTTCAGTCCCGTAATGCTCCAGCTGACCATGGATGCGATATACAGGAGGAATCCCCTTTGTTAAATGTAAGTCTGACGCCTTTTCCTCAAATGAACGTGTTAAAAGTTCTTCTATATTTCTCGATGTTGTCATCATACGGTTCACATCCTAGTCTACATTTGCTACACGTAATACTTCTGAAGTAGTCGTTTGTCCTTCGACTACTTTTAACAATCCATCTACTAGTAACGTGTAATAGCCTTCTTGTTTCATATAGTCGCGAATAGCACTATCTCCACTACGATTTAAAATCATATCTTTAATCGTCCGATCGATTGGTAAAATTTCATGGATGGCCATACGCCCACGATACCCCGTTTGATTGCATGAAGGACAGCCCCTTCCACGTCTGCCATGTGTTACCCCTTCAATGCCGTTTTTCTGCATGATTTCTAGTTCGTGATTCGTAAAAGCATAGGTTTCTCCACAATCTCGACATACTTTACGCACTAATCGTTGTGCCATAATACCTACTAATGAAGAAGATAGTAAAAATGGCTCTACCCCCATGTCCTGCAAACGGGAAATCGATTCCACCGCACTATTTGTATGCAATGTACTTAACACTAAATGCCCTGTTAAGGAAGCACGCACAGCAATTTGCGCAGTTTCCAAATCTCTTATTTCACCAATCATTACTATATCTGGGTCTTGTCGCAAAATAGAACGTAATCCAGTTGCAAATGTTAACCCTACTTCTTCTTTCACTTGAATTTGGTTAATGCCATCGAGCTGATATTCCACAGGATCTTCTACTGTAATAATATTGACGCCTTCTTCATTCAAGTTACTTAAAGCCGCATACAATGTAGAGGACTTACCTGAACCAGTAGGACCAGTAATGAGCATAATGCCATTAGGATGCGCAATCATTTTACGGAAAAATGCTTCATTACGCTCTGTAAAGCCAAGCTGATCTATTGTATTTGCAACGTTGCTTAAATCCAAAATACGCATTACAACTTTTTCTCCATAAACAGTTGGTAGCGTAGAAAGTCGAATATCAACTGGCTTGAAATTGACATTAGTTTTAATCCGTCCATCTTGTGGAATACGATTTTCTGTAATATTTAAGTTGCCCATAATTTTAATACGAGCGAGTACAATACTTTGCATGTGCTTAGGCAAAGACCGTTCAGTTCTTAGCACACCGTCTACACGATATCGAACCCGCAAATCCGTTTCTTGTGGGTCAAAGTGAATATCACTCGCACGCTGCGCAACACCGTTCGCGATAATTTGATTGACGAGACGCACAATCGGTGAATCTTCACGTTCGATTTCTACCTGCGCTTCTTCAGAAGTTGCCCCAATATCTAGCAATGCCGCTTCCATTGATTCTTGTAAATCATAATATTTCGTAAGTGTTCGATATAAATCATCTTTTGCGGCTATACTTGTTTCGATTTGGCAACCTGTCGCCATGCGGACCTCTTCAATTGCGAAATAATCCATCGGGTCCGCCATCGCGATAAATAGCTTGTTTTTCTCACGTCGAATCGGAATAATATTTGCACGTTTAGCTAGCTCCGCAGGAACGAGTTGAAGTAAATCCGGGCTTATTGAGTATTGATTTAAATGAATATGTGGGATACCTAATTGAAACTCCAGCACTTCGATTAATTGTTGCTCTGTTAAAATATTTTCTTTAATTAGAAAATCGCCTAACTTTTCTTCCTTTGTTTTAGTCGTAAGAGCATATTCTAGCTGCTCATTCGTAATAACTCCCGATTCAACAAGTAAATCCCCTAAACGCTTCCGTCCAGTTCTTACAGCCATTTGCATATGCTCCTCTCATTACGGACTTGTTTGTACAAAATTACCGCCTTTATCGTAGTAACCATATACAATTTCTGGATCGTTCGACGGTGTTGTGTTTGAAGATCCACTTGTATTCGAAGTGTTACTATTAGTAGGTGGATTTTTTGAAGGTTGTTCTGGTGAATCCGCTAATCCGTCCCCATCTAAATCAACTTGTAAATCTGCATCATTTGAAGTATTTCCTGTTCCATCACTAACTGCAGGCTGTCTTGAAGATTGAACGACAATTCGATTGATTGGTGCATAGTAATCACGGCTCACCAATTCTTCTCTAGTACTGCCGTTTTCCACTATCAATCGGTACACTTCTACTCGCACACCTTCTTGTCCATTTTGTATAATCTCTTCTTGCCCAATGGCTAAATCTTTTGAATAGCGAGTAATGATGCGCGGTTGGACGATTTTATCTTTACTTACACGAACGGTAATCTCTTTTTCTTTGTTTTGAGCTAATAATTCTACTTTTAATGAGTCGTTTTCAATCATTAGTTTTAACTTACTTGGTTGATTGGCATAATTGATAAATTGCAAATCTTTATTTAATGCACGATTGACTGCAGCATCCAAACCTTGTTGTAAGTACTCAATTTTTTTATCTTGTGCATGGCGCTCTAAAATCTCAAATTCTGTTTGCAGTACAGTGTGATAAATTAAAGAAGCTACAAAATTTAACCCTTCACTATTGGCTTCCTCTGCCTTTTCTCCTATAACACTTAACAAGGAGAACGGCTCGTTTGGAGCAATAATGTAGTCATTTAACGTATTTATTAGTGCTAAAACTCCTTTTGCATTCGTCGGTATTTGCTCAATTGATAATGCTAATCGCTCTGCTTCCATAGAAGTCGTATCTGCAACGGTTGCTTCAATGCTATGTTTATTTAAATAAGATGCTTGCGCTATAACTTCATTTAATGTGGTTTCTGTCTCCCATACCCCAATAGATTCCAGCTGCTTTGTCAGTTGCTCGTCCCCTATGACTTGTAAAGGAATATGAACTGTTCGTTTTCCTTCCCAGAAGGCAAACCAAGGTTTATCCGTTAAACTGCGATATTCAGCCACCGAACTTGCGACGTCAAATACTAACAATTTTGGATCGAGTGATGTTGTTACACCTGCACCTTCAACAGAAATCGGCGTATCCTGCCAAACACGAATAGCTTCTTGCAAAGCTACCTCTATTGCATCCTCTTCTAAATTTTTTACTAAAACGCCCCCAATTGTGGAGCCATCTCCTTTTGCTAGCGCACGATCTATGATTAGATTCGGAAGCCATATAGCTAACAGCACAACTAAACCTACTATAATCGCACCCAACTTCAAATATAATTTCATAGCCTCACGACCTTTACTAATTTATTGAAAAAATAAATGTCTATTATATTACTTAAAATCATTACTATATATCTATATTTTTATAATACTACAAAATCAACTCGTTTGAATATATCTTTTAACCTAAAATTTGTCACATTTTCGTACAATATATATATAAAGTGTGTAATTTCATTCATTTCATTATATTGTAAATGTGTTTTTTAACCTATATAATTAGGCTGAAAACTACCTATCAATATGTAACATAACGGAATTTTTGGATAAAGCACTCTATAATCGAGGTGAGTATATGAAAAGGATAAAATCACAGCGAGGATTTTCTTTATTAGAAGTTGTGGCATCTATCGTATTAATATCTATTATTTTATTAAGCTTTGCTCAAATTTTTGTTCAGGCAAATAGTACAGCAAATATTAATAATGAAAAGTTAGTGGTTATTAATTTAGCGGATGCCTATTTAGAAAGGTTAAAGGCTACAGGGCTTGAAGAAAAAAAAATTACTAACATAGAAGATTATTTTAAAGATTACCCAAAAACAGTAAAAATAATAGACGATCCTAAATCTCCTACCTATACCGTTAGCATTAAACCGTCAAACACAAATGTAATTTCCAATGCAATTACAACTGAAATTAATCAAAATAAAATAAATATAGTTGTAACAGTAACTTCTAGTAAAAAAATAAATAATAGAATAATCTCAAGCACCACAGAGGGGTATGTTCAAATTGAAAAAAAATAAACTTGATGAATGCGGTTTAACTTTAATAGAAGTTTTAGCAACTATAGTATTGACGGTCACTATAGCCATATTTTCTTTCTCATTTCTCACTAATAGTATAAACACCCAAAAAAAGATAATAATAGAAAACAACATTCGAGACGAAGCTGATTTAATCATGAGTAATCTTGTCAAAAACTTTTATACATTAAAAGAAAACGAAGTACGAAAAACTGAGTTTGATGACATTAACAAAAAATATTTAATCTATACTTCAATACTTGAATCATCATGCTCAAAGCCAACATCAGTCGAATACAAAAATAATTGTTTAATTACAGGCTTTACTCCCACTACTGTCGATGGAAGAACAATTATGAAATTGAGCATTAAAAATCAAGAGTACCTTGTTTCCAATCCCTATATAACGATCCACAAAGATTCATATATAAAGAGCAGCACTAGTACAAATAAGAAAGTAAGTTACCATATAAAGTTAGCGCTACAATACGATAATAAAAAGTTTTCAAAAGTATATTATTTTGAAAACCAAATACAAAGTATTCCGGATATAAAAAATTAGTACAAGGAGTGCGCCAATGAGAAAACTACTTAGTAATCAAAATGGATACGCGTTATATATTGTTTTTTGCTTGATTATTATCGTCTCTATTTTAGGTATAAGTTTGCAAATAATTACAACTAGTGGCTACACTAAAAATCATAAAAGAGAAGAGGTCGTTCTTGCCCAAGATTTATCTACTAAAGGCATAGACTATATCCAAACTGAAATCGACACATATTTCAAACAAAAAATCGGGACTACCGGTGTAACTATTTTAGAGTTTGAACAAATCCTTAAAGACTCGCTCGAGGATTCTAGTAAATCCAACTATCTATGCCCAAAAACCATCAGTATTAAAGGGAAATTAGGAAATACGAAAATATGTATTCAAAAAAGCGAAAAATTTTCTGATAAACAAGAAGATCGTTTAAAACGAATAATTACTGTGAAAAGTGAAGGAATTACAAATAAATCAAATCAACATAATATTAGTTATGCAAAAATTGTAGTTGGCTCTAGTTCAGTTCCAGAGCAACTTAACTATGCCATCTCGACAAATGCAGATGAAAAAGGAAATGGAGGGAATCTATTTTTATTTGGTGGTATTGATGTGCTAGGTGATATAAAAGCTGATGGAGATATTTACTTATATAAATCAGCTTTTAGTGGCTATTTAAATAGTCCAACTTGGAAAGATAGTACGTTTGCAAAACTTACTGCTGCTGAAGGAAATTCATTTCCAAAGATTATTGTTAATCCTAAAAAAAATATTATCGAAATGAAAAAAAATATAACTGGTACTTCATTTGATAGTTTTATAAAAGCCCCATCTTTGAGCTATTTAAGTAATAACTATACTTTATTTAAAGTGAATGAAATGGATGCCAATGAACAAAGCAAACTTCAAAAATTATTTAAAGACTATAATCTTAGTGAGAAGAACAAACCTAGAGTGATTGTTCAAAATGTATTGCAAGATACAATAAATATTAAAGAGGAAGTGAACCCAAGCGGGAAAACACTATTAAAAAGCTGCAATAATAACACTGATGCCTGTAATACTATTACTATAAAAGGTGAAAAAAACAAAAATACTTCCTATGGTAATAAAAAAGATTCATATTATATTAAAGGGAATTTATTAATTGGTCCTTATGCTGGAACCGATACTTTAGAAAATAATCAAAGTAATTATTACGATATTACTTTACAAGGGAAATACTATGTAGAAGGTTATATTGATATTAAAGGTGCTAAATTATATGGCGATGCCACTTTTTACTCTTTAAAAGATATTGATATTACATCCAGTGTTATTAATGGTTACAACGGAGGTACCAATTTCTTCTTTGCAAATGACTTTATAAATATTTCAAATATTTCTTCCGAAACAGCTATTAATAATTACAGTAATATTGATGGTTTCTTCTATACGAAAGGTCATTTTTTAATGTATGGTTTTGGTTCTAATATTAAAATAAATGGGGGAATTTCTGCAAATAGAATTGTCCTAACCGCATTAAGAGGAAAAGCAAATACAGGGGATTTAACTTCTGAATCTAGATTACGTGTAAATTATGATTTTGAAATGATTAAAAAGTTTATTGAAACACGGGATCAAAATACAATCAAAATAACTACCACAACCGAACCTATGATACTAGAAAATTTCTAAGCTATTATTATTTCAAAAATAAATCACAGGCAAACACTACATGTTAGCCTGTGATTTTTTGTTATTTCTGCAACAACCGCCCCGACAGCAGCATGCCAATTCCACCAATTGCAATGAAAAGTACTGCTCTTATTAACAAATCGAGTGCCGATAAGTCGAAGAATATAAGCTTTACGAATGCGATGGCTAGTATGGCAAAGCCAGAAAGCCGAAGTATTCGTAAGTGTCGTACTGAGCCGAGCCATAGTGACAGACTTGCCGACAAGAATAGTGTTATTGTCGTGAATGCAATACTAAGTTTCCAATCCAGTAGATTATTATAAGCTAGCTGTGACACTAGACCACATAGTGCAATCATCGTGAATACCACGCTTGCGCTGACAATTGGATCTAAAAATTTCGTCATATGTTGTTGATAAATTTGATAAATGCGCCCCTTCCTCAGTAAATCGAGGATGATAGCTACAAATACTGCAATATAGACTAATCTAGTACCAATATTTAGCCACTCAATCCCTTGTATATTATATGGGATTACACTAAGCATGAACGTAACAAGAAGGAAAAACACACCGGCAACTGGCGTTAATGCACGGCCTTTATATTTTTCAGGTAGCAACAGCGAGCCCACAAACAATATTACTATGCCGATACTCATCAAATGTGGGAAATTGCTAGCACTTGTAACATAAACACTATCAAGCTTAGCAATATAAGCAAGGAAGTATCCAGCTGTAATAACAGCTAAAATATCAGTCACATATAAATCCTTCATAATCTTCTCAAAAGCATTCAATGTTTCCTTCTGACGTATTGTATATATATAAATAATTAACAGGTATACGCCAGGCAATATTAAGCTAATATGTCCTATACTAAAAAATGGGGTCGGCTCATGTACGATAAAGCTTAAAATAAGTGCAATTGAAAACCCTAATGAACTGACGACCTTCATTAAACTTGCTCGTAGTCGTAAGCTCATCATAACACCTGCAAATGTCATGAATGGTAAAAGTAAATCATCAACCTTTTCTGGTATATTCATAATTAAAACCGTATTACAAAGTGTAATAAATGCGAGCGTTACAGCACTATCAAATGCCTCCTGCCATTTTTGCTTATAGCTATAACCCGCTACAGTTACAAACAAAATACATTGTCCAAGCAGTAGTACCTCATTATATTCAAGCCGACTACTTACTAGGTTCATAAGTAGTAAACTAAAGATTCCTAAACTAAATTGTAGTCCAGCATGAAAATGCTTCCATTTAGATTCAGCATTGTACAAGCGACACCAACTCGTGTAAAAGATTGCAAGTGTAATGAGCAGTCCTATTGCAAAAATAACTCGATTGTCACTATTCATAAACGCTACAATACTTATTGCCATAATAGAGAAAAAGGTTGTGACATAGAGCGCAATTTTTTGTTTATGTTGAAGAATAACGAATTGCAGCATCGTAAACAGGACAATCACAAAAATTAATATAATGAACGCGCTAAAATCCATGTACTCAAGTAAATAAGGTAGTAACAACGAGGTAAAGGCAACAAATAAAGTAAGTACCTCATTTTTCTTTAAATAGCTAATGGCTATACCATAGACAATAAACCCAAAGGCAATGAACAGTGCTAAAGTTAAGCCTAATACCTCGTATAAAATAGCACCAGCCGCAGTTGTTAAAATCCCTACGATAAATGCCCCACCGTATAAGGAAATGGTTACAGCTGGTGATGCCAGCTTTTTATGTTCTAAAACATAAGCGATAGCCCCTAATGCGATTGATAATAAGTAAGCGAGGATGATTTTCACCTCGTTCGATAAGTAGCCATAATCACTAACAAGCTTTAGACCCCATAACACTCCCAACACTAAAATGACCATAAATACTTTCGGGAGCGCCCACATAATTTGCTCCTCAAATGAACGCTGTGGCTGAGCATTAGTTTTCGGTGTTGATTTTTGTGTTAAATTTTGTGTTGGTTTTGGTGTTAAATTTTGTGTTGGTTTTGGTTTTGGTAATGCAGGTTGTACAGTGATGGATTGGTTAACATTTTTTACAGTTGTCTTTTGTTGTGACTGTTGTTGCTTTAATACATCCATCTCCTGCCGTAACTCTTCCATTTCCCTTTCAAGCTTAGCGATTCGCTGCTCCATTTCAAGCGACAATTAATCATCCCCCTAGCCATTAGAATTTTCTTACATTATATCATATTCATTCTATTGTAAAATTACACTTTTTTTAATGTAATGAAATGTTTATCTTGGTCTGCGATACATTAAAGCACGTTCACTATCACTGGTGCCACTTGTAGTCGGATCAACAACAACCCCCATTAATACAAGAATCGATAACACTGTATTCAAAATGGACGTTAGCTGCTCGCTCATTCCGCTCGTTAAATCAAAGCCGAACAAAGCTCCCACTTGCTGAGCGAGTAGTAGCAGCATGGAAAACAACGCTAATACAAACGGCTTGTGCATGAATCGAACCTTCCAGTTAATTCTCATATTTACTCACCTCCCCCCTTCCTCACTACAGTATATGCGCCTTACAACTTGGCACATATGCAAAAATATAGCTTTACAAAGAGGAATTTATGATTTCTTCCTAATAAAGTTGTCGTTTCAATTTCTATTAACGATAGTTACAGTTTTATCGGCGATTTGCCCCCGCTTATCGGCGATTTACATTGTTTTATCAGCGATTGGAACCAGTTAATCGGCGATTCACGCGGACTTACGGGCGATTTCAACCTTTTCTATGAACTAAAATTTACAACATTACATAATATAGAAATGAACTAATGGATAAAGGGTGATGTAGAAAATGTCTTGCAGAGAAAGACCCGATGTGTGGGACGAAGATGGAAGGGATATTGATCGTTGGGAAAATGACGGTGGTAGAAGTTATTTAATAAGATAGGGAATTTCCGCTTGGCCACTTGTCTGCTTTGCAGAAGTACTGTGAATACAAATAGGCTGTCTATTTCTTAAGATAGCCTATTTGTATTTGTTTCACTATGTGTGTTATGTAATAAAAAAGGAGATGAACTATTGATACATAGCTTCATCCCCTCTAATTCTAAGCTTATTGTTTACGTCACTAATTTGTAAAATCCTCCCTATTTGCGCTTAAACAAGTACTCCTAATGACAGGACTATTAACCACAATAGAAAGTCTACAAATGACCTTAGTGGTAATAATTACGCGCGCCAGTAAGCAGAAAGATTATTTTTTAATACTTTCTTTTCGCCTTGTTCAAAAGACTCTAAAATTAAATTTTTTTCAAATTCATTGATATTTAAAAGCGATACTTTATTCTCTTTTAAAAGGTCTAAAATGTTTCTGTTTTTTTGAAGATATTGAGTAATTTCTAACATGTCCTTCACCCCATCTAAATATATTGTTTGAATATTTCAACATTTTTTGTTGGATATACTTCTTTTAATAAGTCTAGTGCAAGATTAAGATATTTAGATTGCATTAGATGCACGTAAACGTGTAATCCAGAATCTACAATCTGCTGTTTAGTAATACAAATCTTCGTAGTTGTTTTGCCCTGCTGTCTATAATACAATCGCAATTCGTCAAATGACGAATCCTCGTATTGTAATAGATATAGTAATGGCAAGGTTCTTTTTTTTACTTGTAAATCTTTTTGTAAATTTAATAAGTCGTTATAATCATTTTTAAGTTGAGCGACAATTGCGATATAGTGCGCACTCATTTCAAGCTTAGTTGTATATTTTCCAGTCGCTAACACTGCTCCAAGCGTTGATGAAAGTGCTATTAATGAACCTGATTTCTTTTTAACAACATCTATATACATTTCTTCAGATGTTATCTTGTTCATTAAGTCATGATGCTGTCCGTCAACTGCTTGTAGTAAGTAATGGCAAAATAAACGGGTTACCTCACTTTTATAAGGTATCTCTAGCTTTTCTAGCTCCAACAATACGATACTAACTAAAGCTGTAGAAGCATTCAGCAATATGTTCCCATCTATTCCCCACTTTGATTCATCACCGTCTTCAATATCATCAACGATATCCGTAAAAAGAATCCATAATTCTAGAAGATTAAAAACGTCTTCTATAGATTTCGTTAATGTGCCACCATTCATTTGAAAATGCAATTTACTTAAACCACTAAAATCACCACCTTCATGTTGATCTAATAAGTCGTTTAAACAGCGATTAAACTCATCTGATAGTTGATAATTACCTGCAATTATCTTTAATGATTGCTTAATTCCCTCCATCATTCACCCTACCAATTATTTATTTTATTGAGATTTCACCTTACAGCTTTCTAACGATTAAAATGGACTGTTAACAATACGCAATATTTTGGATGTTCGACTTTGGTATAACAAATACAATTTTACCTAGCACCCATGAAAGCGCTTACTAAAATAACGTGAAACGTACTAGACATTCATTTCATTGGACTTACATATGTATCATACTCTCTATACAATACTAGAGGTATAAAAATAAAGTTTCTGCAGTATCCATCCTTTATTAACGTTCTGCTAAATGCCAACTATTAATTTTGTCAACGATGACTTATGATGTTTTACTTTTCCTATTACTAACTAGTATATCACTTATCCTTAAAATGTAAATATATACATATTTTAAACTATTAACACTTTTAAACCAATTTATAATAAAAATTATGTATTATTATTACAATTTCTTCCCTATAATCTATATTAGTGATATTTATTTTTTTAGAGTCGTAGAATATGAGTATAAAGTCATTAATAAAGCGTTTCAACAAAATTGTTGAAACGCTTTATATTTGTACTTAGTCGTAAATTAGTAAGCACGTGCAAACCAAACTGTATGTTTTGCTTCTTTCCCACAATGAATGCACGTATCCTTTGTAACTGGTGGGTTAAATGGAATATTACGTGTTGTGAATTTTGTCTCTT
Organism: Lysinibacillus sp. NPDC093210; assembly: GCF_044753985.1. Taxonomy (NCBI): domain Bacteria; kingdom Bacillati; phylum Bacillota; class Bacilli; order Caryophanales; family Bacillaceae; genus Lysinibacillus; species Lysinibacillus sp. NPDC093210. The sequence continues at coordinate 802,439 of NZ_JBIVOE010000001.1, forward strand.
CTTTTACTTTTTCTTCACATGCATCGTCTCCACACCAACCTGCTAAAATCCAACCTGGTATTGTTTCATTCTGTTCAGCTTGAGTTAAATGTTGTTGTAACTGCTCCATTGAATCAATATGTGTATGCGAGTTATTCGCACGGAAAGCTTTTGCTTTTTCGAAAAGACGTGTTTGCATTGTTTCAAGTTCTGTTTCAATGCTTTCAACAATTGTTTCTAAAGATACAGAAACTTTTTCTTCTTCATCACGGGCTTTCATTAAACCTTCTTGATTCTCTAAATCACGTGGTCCTAACTCAATACGTACCGGTACACCTTTTAACTCCCACTCATTAAATTTATAGCCTGGCGATTGATCCGAGTCATCAAGGCGAACACGAATTCCTTTTGCTTTTAACGCTGCAAAGATTTCATCTAATTTCTCGATAATAGCAGGGTTCTTTTTCCATGGTCCAACAGGGATTAACACTACTTGAGTCGGTGCAATCTTTGGTGGTAAAACAAGACCTTGCTCATCACCATGCACCATGATGACAGAACCGATTAATCGTGTCGATGTACCCCAAGAAGTTGTATGCACATAAACATGTTTATTTTCTTTATTTAAATATTTTATATCAAATGCTTCAGCAAATTTTGTACCTAAGTAATGGGATGTACCTGCTTGTACAGCTTTTCCATCCTTCATCATGGCTTCTATAGAGAATGTATCAACCGCTCCTGCAAAGCGTTCAGATGGTGTCTTTTGTCCATCATATACTGGAATCGCTAGCAATCCTTCTACCACTTCTTTGTAAATTGCTAACATTTGCATTGTTTCTTTACGTGCATCTTCTTCATCGACATGGGCAGTATGACCTTCTTGCCATAAAAATTCAGAAGTACGGATAAACGGAAGCGTTTTCTTCTCCCAACGGAATACATTTGCCCATTGATTAATTAACACTGGAAGATCGCGATAACTTTTAATCCAATTTGAATACAAATGTCCAATCATTGTTTCTGAAGTTGGACGCAATGCTAAGCGTTCCTCCAGCTTCTCACCCGCCGCTTCTGTGACCCATGGAAGCTCTGGTGAAAATCCTTCAATATGATCTTTTTCCTTTTGAAAAAATGATTCTGGTATTAACATCGGGAAGTAAGCATTGCGGTGACCTGTTTCTTTAAACCGCTTATCCATCTCCGCTTGAATGTGCTCCCATAATTCATAGCCGTCTGGTTTAAAGGCAATACAGCCACGAACTGGCGTGTAATCCATTAAGTCCGCTTTTTGAATCGTATCCACATACCATTTTGAAAAATCGTTTATTTTTTGAGCCATCTTCTTTTCCTCCTATGTTTTTAATAATAAAAAAAGCATAAAGCATCCTAATAAAGGACGTCTTTACGCTAATTGACGTGGTACCACCTTAGTTCGACTTAATAAAAAATTAAGTCCTCTAAACGTTTGTAACGAAACGACTCGGTTAGTTGTTAACTGACATCTCCGTGGTAGGGTTCAATAAGAAGAGGTGATATAGCTTTCAGCCTAGGCTATATTTTCTGTTTCACAATACTTATTTACTTGATCACATCATCGATTTATTATTTATACATTAATATACCAATTTGCTATATGTAATTCAATCATAACTGTCATACATCCCACTTATTATTGGCTATTCACACTCTACCAACGTAGGAAATCCAGCACGCGTTTTAAAAATTGGTCAAGACCATCTCATATTTTCCAACATACAGTGTTATTTATTTGTTAAGCTAATATAACATAGCAATGTCGTTAATCAACATGTATGATGTTTATACTATAATAAATTGTTATGGGAAGGTGATTGTATGAAACGGCAACAAACAGAAAAATTATGGCGAGAAGAAAAATATCGTGTCATGTTTCATAGCCAAAAGCATTACAATCAGCTTCGGCTGGCAATGCGCGATTTACTGCCCCATGAACAAATTGAACAATTAATCGAAGCAGCATTACAACAAACCCCCACTGACGGCAGCATGCGCAATGCGTGCCAGCATATGTGGGGTTATTTCCGTAAAGTTGCTACATTCGAAGAAAAGCAAAAATACGAGAAATTGCTTATCACTGGTCAAATACCGGCGCTTCTTTGCTTTTTACAGCAATTATCCATACAATACAACATTACATATTTACGACAAAGTACTATTTTAAAAATATCGGAAGAGTAAGTCTAATTTTAAAGCAAGATATTACACTCCTCTAAAATCAACCTCTTAGGAGACCGACATGAACAAAAATCAAGACAATACAGAAGTTATCTACCTATCCAATCCATCCGAACGTTTAATGCATCCATTTTATAATAAACAAATTGTCTTTACAGGAGCCCTCTCCACGATGACACGCTCTGTAGCTGCAAAAAAGGCTCGAGCTTGTGGAGCTTTCATGCAAGGGGCCGTGACAAAAGAGACAGATTTCCTTATTCTTGGCAAGAACCGACGAGAAAAAAGCACAAAACATTTAAAGGCGGAGCAGTTAATTCAGCTTGGTCACGACATTCAAATGATAGCTGAAGATGATTTTATATGGCTTATTTCGATGCAAAAAGAGTATGTACCATCTTCTTTATAATAACGATTCCTCCAAAACGCCACTTTCTGATTCTCTCTTTCTAATGAAGGTGTTTTAGAATTACTGAAATAAAAAAATGAGGAGCAAAATTAGCTTTGTTCCTCCAAAGAAAAGCACGTTGACCAGCCGCATCACTGCGGTTAATCAACGTGCTTTTTAATTTAAGTAGTATGACTTATACTATTTTTGTACTACTGGTGCGGGATAGTCAAAGCCCTTTGTATCCACTTCGACTTTTTTCATGATTTGGTCTTCTAACGGCTTATCTGTAGCATCTCGATCAACTGCAACAATTTCATCTACCGTTTCCATCCCCTCGATGACTTTTCCAAAAGCAGCATAATCGCCATCTAGATGGGACGATTCTTCAGTCATAATAAAAAATTGTGAGCCCGCAGAATTTGGATTGCCATTCGTCCGTGCCATTGATATCACACCACGTTCATGTTTTAAATTATTTTCAAAGCCATTATTTGTAAACTCACCGTTAATCGAATACTCTGGTCCACCTGATCCATTTCCAGCAGGATCTCCTCCTTGAACCATAAAGCCAGGAATTACACGATGAAAAATAAGCCCATCATAAAAACCATCTTTTACTAAGGAAATAAAATTAGCAACTGTATTCGGCGCTACTTTAGGCTCTAGTTCAATAACAATTTTTTTATCATCATTCATCGTAATTGTCACAATTGGATTTTCTTTCACTGCAGATGCATAATCTACTTTTTCTTCCGCTGTCTTATCCTCTTTTGATGTTCCACAACCTGTCAGAACAAAAGCTAGTGCCATCAGGCTAAAGACAAAATACAATACTTTAGATCGTGCCAACATTCTTTCAACTCCCTATATAATCAGTTTATTAAAGTATATAACTATAAGATTATTCACGACAACTTATATATAATCTTACAAATGAATATTAAAAACGGAGATTTCAGGCGGGACCATAAAACGAGCTGGAATTCTAGATGTCCCTATTCCGGTATTTACATAAAGCTGCATCCCATTGCTTTTATTAATAGTATAAAATCCATCACTATATTTTTCAGCCAAGGAAGTAGTCATTGTTTTCATAAATGGAATTTTTATTTGTCCTCCATGACTATGCCCAGCTAACAATAAATTAGCAGAAGTATCTTTTAATAGGTCCGCCATATCTGGTTCATGCATAAGTACAATTTCATAATCAAAACTATCATCCATTTGCGCTAACAATTGGTCTACATCTGGATTTCCAAGCAAACCATCATCCAATCCTCCGATAAATAGCTTCTTATCATGTAATACAGTGATATTTACTCCACTATTTTTTAATAAAGTAAAACCTGAATTCGTTAATAAATCTTCATATATTTTAAAAGCACCACCACCATAATCGCGATTTCCCCAAACTGCATATTTCCCGACAGTAGCTTTAAGCTTTGATAAATTTTCAGTTACTTGTTGTTTCTGTTGAAACGTAGAAAAATTTTCGAATAAATCCCCTGTAAAAACAATAATATCAGGCGATAATTGATTTATTTTTTCTACTAAACGATTTAATTGTTTTATTGTGTAAGTTTCACTAACTTGAATATCAGATATTTGAACTATTTTGACTGATTCACCTTTGTCCTCATTTAAATCATACGAATGAATGACAAGCCTAGTTGGTTCAACTTTAAAAGCGTACCCTATAAATAAACCTATTAATACCATCAGTAATAAAACTATTTTTACAATCCTTTTAAAACTCTTCATTCCAATGTGAAAGCCCCTTTCAAATCTATAACCATTATTATAAAGGTGCTATGTTACAGTAATGTGTACTTTTATGATAGTCAGAAAAAGGCACTTAATAAATGAAAAAACGTGCATCAAATAGATGCCCGTTCTTTGTTTTATTTTGATTCAACTAAATCAAACCATATCGTAAAACGAATATACGAGTCTACTAACACCACTTCATACTGTAAATCATTTTTAGCTAAGATGCTAGCAACAATCGACAATCCTAAGCCTGTCCCGCTAATTTCTTTGTTCCTCGATTCTTCTGCTACATAAAATGCATCCCAAATAAAAGGAAGTTATAGAGAAGTTTAATGTCATTAATTATGACGGTATCTCTTATGTATATTTAAAGAAAGTCATATTAAACACTTGGTACAATGCTTTTTGAACGAGGCAGTATTTCAGATACAAGATGATAGAATTCTACAAAATACAAAGCAATATTTTTATCTCGTTAATAACTATCATAATTAAGCACAAGGATAACGTAAAAAGCCAATTTCCCAGCATCTTCGGAAATCGGCTATCAGCTTTTTTAATATGAATTCCACTTTATACTTTGCATACCTTATAGTTATTAAATCAAAACTAATTAAGAAAGTTCATATCGAGGTGTAATACAGAATTCGCCAGCAGCTGGTAGTGTATCTGTTGCACCCGTTGCGAAAACTCGAATTGTATCGAATCGTGAAATTGTAAAAGTAAAGGCTCCTCCAATTGGCACTACAGTTTGTCTAACGACTGTACCACCCGTTCCTGCAACAGGGTCAGCTCCCTTTACAAATTGAACAGTAAGAGGGAAGTTACCAATATTTTTTATAAATCCAGATGCAAAAATAACCTCGTTTGCATTTGTAGCGTAAATGATTTCAGCACCAACTACATCGTCACCTGCAACTGTGAAACTATTACATACTTTATCTTGTACATATTTTTTAGGCTCGCAGCAACTAAAGTTACCGACAATATTTCCAGAACTTTGACACATAATTATATTCAACTCCTTCTAAAGTATTTTATGGTTCTATATAGTAGATGCTTTGTGTCAAAAAGAATTTAGACTACTGTAACGCTATATTTAAAAGCCTATAATTTTTAAAATTGCCTATCCTCTCAATAAAAAGTTAAATGTTTGAATTTTCTTTTCAAATACAAACTACTACAGCTTGGGAATTGACTGTTGATGCTCAAACATAGCCGTGACCACATTTATTTAAAAAACATAGTCTAGATAAGACTATTACTTTGAAGGGAGGAACAAGGGGAATCATGCAAAATGAGAAACCATCCGTTCATTGTGTAAAGGTATCTAAAATATATGATTGGGTTAATAAATCAACGGTTATAAAGTTAAAGGAAATTATTCAGCTAGATCAAAAAAAGTTTGATGATTTTATTTGTTGTAATTTTTCGGTTCCGAGTGGAGAATTGGAACGCACCATTTTATGGACAACGTACGGCATTAACCAAATTGGTGGCTCTCTTTGCATTAATTTTAAAAGTGGATATGGTAATATTTTATCTGTATTTGTTAATGGTGAAAAACAAGCAGAAGTTAACGAAGGTAGTTCATTTTCAGCAACCTTTACACACCTCGATTTGATAGAAGTCCAATGTGATGGCGAAAATACGCCAAACTGCCACGGGGAATTTAAAATAATGTTTCATTATCATCCAAGCGATGATTACAAAATAAATTCATATAGAGATATTAAGAAAACAATTTGTTATGTATCTGATTGTCATGGGAATCCTAATTCTTGTGATAGTAGCTGCTTAATTACATGCAAAGAAATGACATGTTCAGAAAATAGAGAATGCGTTCATGTTACGGATGAGCGAGGAGAACCTATTTTACTCCATATAGTGGATTTTTTAGTAGAAGGTTTTATTTGCGTACAATTTATTAATACTAAAGATGAAATTTGTTCTAAATGTATTTTTCCATTTTCTGAAGTAGAAACTGTCTTTTTATGTGCACCTCCCGATACAGAAATTAATGCTAGCGTAATTGATGTTAAATGTAGGACCCATATTATTCCTTCATCTTCATTTTATAACAATTCCAATTGCATTGAGTTGGTTATAATGCTATCGATTTGTCAAAGCATCTATTCCTTTAATAAGGTAATCATTGAACTTATAGCCACTCTTTGTCAACCACGTAAAATTACTGACTTTCATTCAGAAGTTCAGGAAAATGTTCCATTACAATCTTTAATTCCCCCACCAATTATATAGGTAAAAGTTCTACCAAAGGATTTCGAAGATTTTCTGAAAACCTTTGGTTATTTGATGCTAATAACATATTTTCAAAATATACATCTTTCTAAATGCTATCAGTATTCATCTAAACAACGTAATTATCTCTCACCTCCTACTTCCAAATATTTTTAGTGAAAATCTTTAAGTTAAAAATGAGAAATTATTGGCTTCCTTTCGTTATAGTAAATGTAAAGGCCTTTACAAAAATTTGAAGGAGCCATTGTAGATGAAATCTAATGAAACAAATTTTATTCAGCGTCTGCAATTCGGAAAAGAAGACGCACTCGAATATATTGTGGACAACTATTTATCCCTAATAAAGGGCATCACCTATAAAGTTCTATCTCCATTTCAAAACGAAGGCATGATAGATGAATGTGTCAATGATATTTTCTTATCTGTTTGGCATCATGCAAATGATTTCAATGGTGACTCTGCTAAATTCAAAAGTTGGATTTGTTCGATAGCGAAGTTTAAGGCCATTGATTATTATCGAAAAGCTGCAAAAAATATGGAGGTTTCCAGTAATTACATAGAGACTTTTACTGCTAACTCTGTAGAAAAGGATTTGCTGCGCAATGAAAATAGGTCAGAACTCATGCAATTGATTAACAGACTTGATCCAATTGATCAACAAATCTTTATTCGAAAATTTTTCCTTGGTGAACATTCAGAAGACATCGCTCGCAGATTTGGAAAAACAAAAGCTTCTATCGACAATCGCATTTATCGCTGTAAAAAGAAACTAAGAGTACATGCATCTGATTTTTTAACGGGAGGTAGTATGGTATGAAGAATATTTATAAGCATTTAAATGATTTGGAGATTGACATAGAAGAGTTTGAAGAGATAGAGGTCAGTGCGTTTGACAAGGCTAGAGTAAAAAAAGAACTTTTAAAAAGTATTCACGCAGGCAAACAAAAGAAGTGGAAAAAGGCAGTAACTGCTGCGTCTCTTACGTTAGGTTTAATTGCCTCCACCCTCTTTGGTTTATCGTTTACAGCTAATGCAGAAGAGATTCCGATTATAGGAAATATCTATAAATATTTTAATAACGATGGCTTATCTGTAGACTATATGGAAAACTCATATCCAATAAACGGCGTCGCAGAAAGCAATGGCATTAAGGTAACGGTGAATGATGCCGTATATGATGGTGAAAAGCTAATTGTCACCTATACAATTGATACCGATAGATACATGGGCGACACACTCCATATTAAGGGTATCCCGCTAATAGAAAATAAAGGAGATGGAACGCATGAGGTTTCTCGAATAGAAGAAAATAAATATGTTGGGAAAGCCACAACTTTTGCGGAGGAAAAGTATTCTTCCATCGATGTAGATTGGAAGCTTGATTATATCCTTTCTGATCTGACAACTGATAAAGAGCGCATTACTGGTGACTGGCAATTTAGTTTTCATTTAGACAAAGCTAATATTACTGTGCAATACATTCAACAGCACAAAGAAAAGGAAGGCGTTTCAGTAACTATTGAGAATGTCACGTTTACACCAACATCGTTCCAGATCAATTACGAACAAGCTATTTCGAAGGAAATAATAAATGAATGGGACATGGCCGATGTAGATATTGAAGTAAAAGATAATTTAGGACATCGATATGTTAGCACCTATCATGGTGGCACCGGTATGGAAGATGTCAAAATGAATTGGAATAAAACCTTCCAGGTGCTAAATTCTGAGGCAACCAAACTCATCATCACGCCAAAGGTGACACTTTCAAATTATGACGGAGTCGATTACAATACGGATGGCTCCATTAAAGGGAAATATAGATTAGAGAATAGTAAAGCTGACTTAAAAGAATTTGATATGGACGAGATTATCGTGGAAATCGAAAAATAATATATAAAATCCCTCTTGTTCAAATAAGGAAACTATTTGAGCAAAGGGATCATTTTTAATTAGTGAATATTACGCTTTAACAAGACTAATCCATTAGCTATAAGTGCCACAATGGAGCACACTATAAACATTATGGCATACGGTGTCAGCTGGACGACAATCCCCATCACAAAGCCCCCAAGCGATAAACCATAGATTGCAAGATAGACTCCTAGTAATATATGTTTTTTCTCTTCTGGAATAGCAAACGATATGTAGTGTAGGATTTGCTATTTTTCTTTTCAATTTACAAACAAAGATCTATGTATTTAAAATAAATAAAAAAAGTGGAATGGGGTGGAGTAATGCATAAAAGCAATAGTTCGTTCATTGTAGCCTTTACAAATATTATCATTATATCTTTAGCCCAAATTCTTTATTGGACACTTCTAGAAGACTCCATAAATATGATGATTTATCAATTTTTACTTTTCCCTTTTACATTAGTGCTGATTAATATGATTTTTTGGTTTAGCAAATTTAAACTACAGTTTTATCAACACGCACTTTTTGCTTACGCTGCGTTCTTTAGTTCGATTATTATTACGTTTATTGCAGTTCTATCAACTCCTGCTCAAGAATTGCCACCTGGCGAAATTGTATTATTTGCAGATGTGTTATTTGTTGTTATTACAATAACAATACAGATGATTATCTTGTTGTTATTAAATTCCATTATTTACATAGTTTATAGAATCTATCATTCTCGAAATAAAATTAATATTTAAGGTTGATAATTGGTCACAAATGTCCCTTTTAGTATTGAAAGCATTAATCAAGTTCCTAGGAAAAAAACTGCTTTCAAAATTATTAAAAAGGAGAGGTAAATATGGCATTATTCCCTGAAGATAATGGAAATTTTGATTACAAAGCAAATGGTTATTACATCTATGAAAATGTGGCTGTAGGTTCTATTCAAAATGCTCGAATTAACGTGAAATACCAACGAGCAATCGCAATTTCTTTAATTCATGGTAATACAGCCGTACAATGTGCTAGTTCATTAAGAGAATGTTATAATCTTGCGGTAGAAGCTCGTAAAATTTATTTAAATACATTCCGAGAACGCTTTCCAGTTTCAGCTGAGGCAATGGCTTGGGAAATTTGGATTCATGCTACTCCAGAAGTATTGGATAGAGTGATAAATAATAAAGTTGTTCGAGTAATTCTCGGTGCTACGCTTGCTGGAAAAATTGCTATAGCTATTTCAAGAGTAGTTGCTAGTCACACAGAATACGCTGATATAGGTATTAATGATGATTTACGAAGATTTGATAGTTTTTTTGAAAAAGCTTATAACTTAATCTATTAATAAATTTAAAAACAAGAGTGATATATCATTATCACTCTTGTTTTTATCAACAAATCTAGTTCAACAACATACCAAACTATAAAATCCCCAATGAAGCATGTTTAATGCTATCAACTAGCCCCTCCTTATTCCTAAAATTCACTTCGTTTTATGACATTATCTTAAAAACTATATTTTCAGTGAATGACATCATTATTGTTATTCGTAATTACAATATTTTCTTTATTAATAGTTGCACCAACAGGATCTTGTTTGAAAACATTGATAATTCCATCTACGACGTTTTGAATTATTTGGTCATCAAATGTTGACTCCGTGCGTAGCACAACTGAACATTCTATTTCTTGATTCTTTGTATCGCCTATATTGGATTCAGAGGTTGCCGAAACTAGAACATCTTCACCTTTTAAACCTGTTTGTTCTGCTATGAGTGATTGTATATCTGCTTTTTTTCCGTCAAGCCACTTCATTGTTTCTTCATCGACTTTTTCCATAATGGATACCTTCATTTCACCATTCGGCAATATCTCAGTCAATTCACTTATAACCTCGGGTTTCGGTTTTTGTTTCCCAATAAGATAGTATGATACAGCAATCATTACAACCAGTAGCATTGAAAATAGTATTGTTTTTTTAGATTTGCCTTTCAACGATATCACACCTTTTTAATTTACTCGTTTTAATTAGTAAACTTCTAAAGTTCCGCTCAATAGCTTCCAAATATAACATCTTTGAAATATGTAATTGCCTTCCCTTTCTAACGATACGATACTTAAATTTTCATCTATTTCAACTCCCCCTATTTTATTTTTTAATAATTTATCAGAATTTTTCAGTTTTTTCAATTGAAAATAGCGAAAAATTATTGAAAAAATTTACTAATAGACGATTTTTTACGATGGATATTTCATTTATAAATTTATCAATTTCCTCAAAATATCACTCTTAAAAAAACGATTTCCCTACTAAATTAACCGAAAATTCTCTAACAATTTTAATCAAATGTATAAGTTGATTTTGTTTCAAGAAAAGTCCTTTATATAAATAAAAAAACATGTAGAAATAGACCAATTTTACTTTAAGCTCTCCCTTCCATAAAACATGTTTTCACTAACGTAAAGGAGTTGGTTTTTTTGATTCGAAACCGGTTGCTAAAAAACTTTTTGAAAAACGCAGAAATAAAAGAGCTGTATCAAAGTTATTTAGAAAAGCCTACTGCTCGCAAAAAAGAATTGATTGAAAAGTTGTTTCAAATTCATGGTCGAAAGATTCAACTACTTAGTTATTTTTCACAAACTTTAATTTTCGAATCTCAAAAATTTGATAAAAAAATTCGTCATAACAGTAAACTGAATCAATTGATATTAGATAAAAATATCGATGGAGGGAGCAAATTGCTTGATTTAATTCCAGATGAACAAAACCTTAATAATTTTGAATTCTACACACCTGTTGAATCTTGTAAATTAGAAATGATTTTTGAAGATAAACAACTGTACGAAATCGTTTCTAGATTAAGTGCAAAACAAAAAGAGATTCTGTACTTCCTTTTTGTGAAGGATTGGACAGAAGGAGAATTGGCTATGGAGCTTGGTGTTTCTAAACAAGCTATCAATAAGATTAAAAATCAAGCCTTACGAAAAATTAAAAAAGAGTATGAATTGGCAAACAGAAGAACCAGATAAAAAGTAGATTTTTAAAAATAAAAACGCTAAAAATGGTTGATAAATCGCCTTAAAAATCCCTTTAAAAAGTGTTAAATTGGCCAACTTTAACACTTTATATTAAATTTTAAGGAGGAATTTCATTATGGCGATTATTAGTTCTCGAAGAGGTGCTTCTTCTATAATTACTGTAACACCTGCAACATTATTAAAAATGGAGCATGCATTACTTACTGGGGTATCACATTTAGAATCTAAATATCCAGAGCATTTAATGGCGGATGCTTACTATCTTACTAGTCCAGAAGTTTTAAATATCGTCTTTGGCGAGACTTCTGCTAAAACAGTTGCCAATCGTACCGCCCTAATTTATTCAGACGGAATGGATGGTGTAAAAGAAGACCTTATAAACAGGGCTAAAAATGGCGCAAGACAAATAAGCGCTATTCATAGAAAAGCAATTAATAGTGGGGATAAGAATATCACACTAACATTAACTTACTATGTAGCGTTTAACCTTCATACTAGCAGAACAGTTTTAAAGTACATCGTTGATGCAATAGAAAAACTTAAGTAATTTCTCAGCATAAAAAACCTGCCTTTAATTGGCAGGTTTTTTATGTTTGAGTTAAATCCTTTAAAGCTTCAAAAAAATCCTCTCCATTAAGAATGGTATAGTAATAAAGATATTCTTTTGCACTTCCTGTTGAGTCATCGTAATCTAGAAAACGTATTTGTTTTTCATTTTCAAATACATACAATGTATATTCTTTATTCAATGCAATATCTATAAGATACGCAGTTTTTTCTAATGATGTGAAACCTTTTATTTGTTTAAGTTGTAATTTATTTAATTCATTGATAATTCGCTTTTTCTGATCTACATTTTCAATTTTGATTGTAGGAAAAGGTTCTTGCAATGTGACTACCACTGCTCCAATATGCAAAGTTGCATTTTCATCACCAAAGTTAGCATCTTTCATTATGTCCGACACAGTATAAATTTTTTCAGCTTCCGCCTTAAGAGCAGCTTCTCTTTTTTTATTTTCATATACATCCAATCCCATCAAAGCAATACAGATTAAAACGACACCAATGACTATGAAAATTGTACGTTTCCGCATAGAGTTCCTCCTCATTTTTATTTTTAAAAATTATATCAAATTTCATATTTTTCTACTCTATTTGACTCTAAATTCTCGTAAATTCACCTTTTTCCTATTGATAGAAAAAAGGTATGTTTTGATCATTTAATCAAAACATACCTTACTATCTGCTTCGTTAATTTTGATTTCCTCAAACTTTATATTTCTCTTTATCCATAAGTTCAAAGAAGGATGGGGATTTGCTTATATTCATTTCTTTTTATCGTTGAAAGCACTATTAAAATCAAGTCTTGCTCCAAATCCTTTCGATTTTGCTTATCAGTTTGCCTTAACACGGATTTAATTTTTGGTGTCAACAGGTCAATAACTTCTTGTTCAAATCTCCTACCCACGACTATCACCTCAAAAACTTATATCTATTTTTTAAACCGTTGAAATTTAACCGAAAAGCGCCACATCAATTTATATGTTCGACCCCCTCCCTCTGTTCTTTTTGCAATAGTAACTGCACTGCTTGCGTGTTATTATTGACTGCTTCTGTCAATAAGGCTAGGGATTTATCAAATTTCCAAAAAACCATTAGAAACGCTACTATCGGAAAACCAACATTACTAATAAAATTTACTAATATAGATTGATCCATATTAAAACCTCCTTTGTTCATAAAGGGGACTTAACATGTATTTTTTCAACCTTCCATAATAATAATTAATTGCATTTTCGAACATATAATAATAGCCTTTCTGCCTACTTGGTTTTTATAAAACTAAATATCATCTATGGTTGTTATTTTGGCTACTAGTTAACCTTTATAGACTGTTAGCTAACACAATAACAATAAAGGAGAGGTTAATATGCCAACAGTAACGAAAGAATATATCGAAGTAAAGAAAATAAAAGGAGATCGCGACATTCTCCCAATTCGACTTGCGCAAATTGCAGCAATAGATTACCTAGAAGGAAGAACCAATGCAGATCAACTTAAATCAAATATAGGAAATATTGCATCGCTTGCAGGTATTGCTTATTCGGTCTTCGGTAAAAGTAGCGCAGTAGGGGTTGCATTAGGTGTTATTAGTTTCCTCGCTTCAAGCCCATCTCAGTCACACCGCAATGGTATGATTCAAGGGCTTAAAGCAGGTAATAATGCGGTGCAACGCTTGGAGAGTGATTTAGTTAATTCATATCGATATAGTGAAACATTCGATATTGAGTTAGGGTTTTTAGAAGTGAGTGACTGGGGTACTCACAGCAACTTTTCAAAGGAGTAACAGGAGTAGGGAAAATCCACGCCTTTTACGATGAAAAAGGTAATCGAATCCCTGTATAAAATAATGAGGTAGTCGAATTTATTCGACTACCTCATTACTATGTAAATAACTTTGAACAAACGAAAAAAATTCAGAACTATCCTCTAGAATATATTGCTTCATCATCTTAGGCCTTTCAATAATTCCAATGATATTTCTTTCGTAATCTAAAATTATTGTATAGGATTGTTCTGGATTTACAGAATAAAAGTAAATATAAGCATCTTCATTAAAAGCCGGTCGATTAGGAATTATTTTCTTTTTCATCAAGAGACTATCTAGTATTGAGATAAATCGTTTTGTCTCCTCTTGTTCAATATAATAGGATTCTCTCATATCTGAAATCAAAACATTATTGATGCTCGCAATATCCAATGTTGGCACAGCCTCATTCAAAGTAATTAGTGGTCTAGTGTAGAACCATATTAGCCAAATCACAACTACTATCAACAATAACCATATTTTTTTATTGCGAATATCCATCTTCCTCCGTTCCTATAACCTCATTTTCTTTTTTAATTATAACAAAACACTAGCATTTCATTAAAGAGAAGTCTGAATATTATGCAAAATAAATCTATATATCAAGAATATGCACACCAGTTTTCACCGTTTTCTAACTCATACGTCGAGAGAATAACACCATCACCTCAAATGAATCTTCATTTACACCACACCAACTCCTGGTCTATCAACATATAAAATCCATGTAAATTTTGCGTGGGGTGTGCTATGGTAAATTATCGAGACAATTATATAAAGGTGGAAAATTATGTTAGAAGTAAGTGATAGTAAGTTAGCACAATATGTTGTACATTATGTAAGTGATACCCTTGTTTATGGAGAGGAAGCATTTTCTCAACCTGAGGTCATGTTAGAAGCAGCGTTTACTCAATTAGCATTTAACAAACTCGACTATGAGCAGCAGTTTGAATTTTTTCATGAATCAAATATTGGATTAAATGAAGTATATACGTATGTGAAAGCCATTTTTGATGAGGAAGCTAGTTTCCTAGAACAGTCCAAGCATATTGCCACGCACTTACATAGTGCATCTGGGCATCCTAATATTAAAAGCGGTGAATTATTTATTGGATTATTTGACAATTGTTTAATGTCGACAGAGGTAAAGAAAGTTATTGCCATTGTCAAAATTGAAGAAAAAGAAATGTTTTTAGATGTGAAAAGTGAACAAAATAAAGTGACTGTCAATGGCATCGACGGCATCAATGTAAAGAAAATCAATAATATGGCTGTCATTGTAGATATGGGGGCAGATGAAGCACCAGTTGTCTTTATGAAAACGAAAAAGAAAGAAGATGTCGTTTACTGGCAAGAACGTTTTTTGAAAATTAAAGTAGCTGATGAACATTATCATAAAACAAACTTAGCATTAACCGAATGTAAAAAATATATTTTAAAAGAAGAGAGTTTTTCCAATCCCGAAAAATTAGGTCTTTTAAACAAAACGCTCGATTATTTCCGCAGTGAAGAAGAATTTCAAGTAAACGATTATATTGAAACAGTATTTGAAGCAGTTGATTCAACGCAAAAAGATATTATCGTCAATTCAGTTAAGCCGTACGAAACTGTGATTTCCGAAAGTGCCATTGCAAAGGCTGAAAAAAGTTATAAGCGTAAAATCAAACTAGATTCTGCGATTGAAATTCAAGTGAACGTCCGTGATATTGAGCAAATGGATGAGCTAATTGAAGTTGGCTTTGATGAGGAAACAAATCGCAAATTTTATAAAATCTATTTTAATGAAGAAGTATAATCCGAAAAGTGTAAGATTGACTGAGATCAATCTTACACTTTTTTGCTGGGCTGTTGATGTCCGTTACGGCGGGTCTACTGTCGATTCATCGACTTTTAGTAGCGGTTTCCCCTGCCTTACCGGCGATTCACAGTCTTCTATCGGCGGTTTCCCCTGCCTTACCGGCGATTCACAGACTTCTATCGGCGATTTCCCCTGCCTTACCGGCGATTCACAGACTTCTATCGAGATTTACTTATCACTGCCAGCTCTTTTGTATCTTCCGTATATAAACAATTTGACCGATATGGTAGGCATTATGCGTTGTCACATTCCCCAATACTTGCCACCACTTTGCATTAAAATACCCTTTCACTTCGCTTTCAAGCTGTTCTTCTGTTAAAATTTCTTGCCACTTTAAAAGAACTGTTAATAGCTGTTGTTGTAGTTCCACGAAAGCTTTATTTTCTGAAATGGTAAACGTACGGTCATTCTCCTCTATTGTTGGCACTGCATTTTCACTATCTTCTTTATATCTCGTTTGCCACGTTTCATTCCAATAAAGCAAATGCTGTACAATTTCAGCAATACTATTACTGTCTTCACTTACCTTCCAAAAAGCTTCTTTTTCTGTAAGATTTTTAACAGCCTCTGTAAATGGGACGTACCAACTTGGATCGTTGGCATTCGCCAACAACTGATCAGATAAAACATCTTTTAGGTGAAACATTTACCCAACTCCTTCTTTTCCTTAATATTAATCATTCGCTTTAAGATGGGAAAACCCCTTTCTAAAGAAGAACCGAATGCAAAAAGATGCTCAAAAAGGATCTCCTCCCTTTTGAACATCCGTATTTTATTTTAATGGAATATTCAATTCAATATTTTGACCGATAGGATTGAAGTAATAGTCTATTAATATTTTGGCTTTACCATTGTAATTTTTAAAGGTCTCCGTTGCGTATAGGTACTCATCATCATCTGAGTATGAGCCCCCTGCAAATTCTAAAACCGTGCCATCTGCTTTTAGAGCTTTCTCAAAGAACATATGGCGCTCGCGATCACCCCATTTCTTTGCAGCAGTTTTCAGGCTTTGTTGCTCTACAGATATATCCCAATCTAAATAATCCGGTTTGGAGATTATTTTCTGTGTACCAAAATCAACTTCGATAAAATCCTCGCCCTTTGGCACAGCTTGTACAGCGCCAATTATAACCGTCAATGACTCTGGATCATCGAAATAATTACTTTGCAAATATACCGTGAATTTTCCATCGGAATTATTTCTGTATATTGATGAGCGATTTCTAACTGTTTCTCTACGTTCACCACTTTCCGTCACGACTGCAATATCTTCCAGTGCTAGTACTTGCATTGTATTTTCCTCGTCTACTTCAATATCGAGTGCCAATTTTAGTGGAGTACGGCGAATTTGTTTAATTGTAAGTTTCTGGCCTTGGACATCTACAGTACGATTCGCATTAAAAACTTTTTCCGGTGCGATTTCGTTTTGTAGTGAAAACGGTACTGTTATTTCAATGTTCCCTTTATCCTTATCATTAAAATGAAAAATAGCTTTAAAATCCTTTGAAGTATAGGCGATTGGCTCTGAAAAACTATATTCAACTGAAGAAGAAATCTTTGTTTGATTACTTGCATTATGAGTAAAGGAACACCCACATTCTATTTCATCATCCCCTTGGAACAATTGGACTTTCTCCAAAAATAATTCAAATGGAGCATCCGCGTCATAGTAAAGAACAAAACCCGAATGATCTGCAATTACGCCTTGCAATGTAAGCGATAGGTCATTTTTTGTCTGGGTCTCATTGATTTCTTCATAGTAATTATTATCCACAATATCCTTTATCCCTTTATCTCTTACTACCGCTGTTACAATGGCTTCAAGGCCAGGTATTTTAGCAATTTGACTTGCAATTGTTGGCGATATTCGAATAGAAAATAAAAGACTTAGACAACACAAAAATACTATTGCAACCGAAACAATGCGTTTCTTTTTTCTTTTTTCTCGCTTCACTTTACGAAATGTATCTATTCGAATTTGTTGAAGTTTGTCTTTTGGAACGTCAATCGGTATTTTACTCATAGCCAGTCCTCCTTTTCTCTAGCGAAGGTTCTAAGTTTTTTTAGAATGTGATGAAGCTTAGACTTTACTGTACCCTCAGGAATTTGATTGAGCTCGGCAATTTCTTTGTTTTTTAGTTGCTGAAAATATTTCATATAGACGAGTTGCTGCTCTGATAAGGTTAATTGCTCTAATAATTTCTCAATATCTGAGTAAATGGCCCATTCAAATAAGTGATATTCTTCAATTTGAACCGTTTGTTGGTGTTTACTTAAATGATCTTTACAACAATTGATTAAGACACGCACGAGCCATGTTCTGGCATATTCGTGCTGTTGAACGGTATGCATTTTTTTTAGTGCCTTATAAACTAACTCCTGCATCACGTCTAAAGCGTCTTGCTCATTTCTCATATATGTAAAAGCCATGCGATATAAAATATCTTCATCCATTTCAATAAGAGAAAGTATCGCTTGATGATCCCCACATATAGCACGCTGTGTGATTTCAAATTCCATCCTTTTCGCCTCCTTCCTTCATTAGACTGTAAAATACTTCATTTCGTTCAAATATTTTAAAATATTTATAATCTATTATGTAACAAGACATAAACTATTTGAAAAATAAAAAGAATCCATTTTAAAAAGTTTTCAAAATGGATTCCTGTTTAACTTAGCTATATTTTAATTTCCTAATATCCTCAATTAACATTTCAACATCATCCTTTTTAGTTGCCCAGCTAGTACAAAATCTTACAACACTTTGCGTAGCATCGACCTGTTCCCAAAAGGAAAATGAATAGTTCTTACCTAATTTAGTTAACACATCATTCGGTAAAATAGGAAACTGTTGATTTGTTTTCGAATCATATCTTAATAAATAACCTTCTTCAACAAATGCCTCTCGGATCATCATCGCCATTTTTACAGCATGATTAGAAATCTCATAGTATAAGCCATCTTCAAACAAGGTTTCAAACTGGATTCCTAACAGTCTCCCCTTAGCGAGCATTCCTCCATTTTGTTTGATAAAATAGCGAAAATCTTTTTTAAGATTATCATTTATGATGACTACTGCTTCCCCAAACATTGCACCTACTTTCGTACCACCGATATAGAACACATCACAAAGTCTAGCGATATCTGCTAAGGATAAATCACTGTCTTTTGAAACAAGACCATATCCTAATCGAGCTCCATCCATTACTAATGGCAAACTACATTGTCGGCAAACTTTGCTTAACTCCTCTAATTCAGTTTTACTGTAAGTCGTCCCATTCTCGCTAGGATGAGATATGTAAACTAAGCCTGGCTGAACCATATGCTCATGCGTGACATCATTCCAATGCGCATCATATAAATCTTTTACTTGTTGTGCTGTAATTTTGCCATCTTCACTCGGTAAAGTAAGTACTTTATGACCTGTGGCTTCAATTGCGCCTGTTTCATGTACAGCAATATGACCTGTAATAGCAGCAACTGCACCTTGATGTGGACGTAAAATGGACGCGATAATTGTAGTATTCGTTTGAGTTCCACCAACTAAGAAGTGTACATCTGCATTTTCTGCATCACATGCTTTTCGAATGTAAGATCTGGCTTTTTCACAATGTTCATCCATTCCATAACCAGGTGTCTGCTCTTCATTCGTTTCTATTAGGCGGTTCAGAATTTGCTTATGAGCACCTTCTGCATAATCACTTTCAAAACGTATCATTTTATATTTCCCCCAACATATTTAATTTCTTTTGAATCATTAACATAGAGGCATGTATTTCTTTCATCTCTATTGGTGACAACCCTTGTAGTAAATTCACGATTTGTTCATCAGATTTCTCATTGAGTTGATCAAATAAAGCAAGCCCTTTAGGTGTCAAGCGAATCAATTTTGTTCTGTTATCCATTGTTGATGATTCCTTACTAATTAGTCCATCATTACTAAGCTTAGTAATGATTCTGCTCATGTAACTGCGATCAATATTTAGATTTCCAGCTAAAGTGTTTGAAATACACTGTTCCAACAAACCAATCTCAATAATTACTCGTGCCTCTGTAAAAGAATAACCGGTATCCAAAACATGTTTATCTAATAAACCAAGTATATTCGTATAAAACCGATTGAATTGCCGTATATCAGCGATGATATTATCATTTAAGTTCATATTCGCCTTCCTTTATTATTAGTGGACTATGTCAACAAATATTAATGAATTTAGTGGACTATGTCAACATTTTTGAAGTAATAAAGTAGCACACCGAAATTAGCCTTCGTCATTGGTTCAAAAAAAAAGAGCTGCCTATGCAACTCAAAAGATACTACCTCTTTTTTATATACACTTACTTTGCGTTTATAAAGTAGACTAGATGATCTGTCCACTTGTCGTTCTCGTAGATGAAACCTTTCCTTGTGCATTCATAGACCATTCCAACACTTTCTGCCAATTTTATAGACGGTATATTATCAATATTTATATGAGCTTCGATTCGATGATAATTTAGTTTTTCAAACGCTAAATCAATCGCTGCTTTTACAGCCTCTTTACCATAACCTTGTCTCCAAAATTGGTTATGGATCGTATAACCGAATCTAGCCCATTGAAATTCTCTCCTCATAATTGTCGAAAAGTCTATAAAGCCAATATGAGTATTATCGACTTTTCTAAACACGCCAAATATATATACTTTGTCATCAACAGCCATTTGAAAATGTTCTGTAACTAAATCATGAAACCATTCTTTCGTACAAATGCTCATATCTATTTTCCCTTCATCGTATTTATGCTGAGAAGGTAAACGATTTTCATATTGGGTAAGCCAAGTAGAATAGTCTTCCTCTTCTATAATTCGAATAACTAATCTTTCTGTTTCGGTTTTTATCTTATTCAATCAAACACCTCATCTAGAAATATTTTCTAATATAAAAATTCTCTTGAAAAACGATAAATCCTTCTTCCACTATCCTCATCCTTCACAGACAAAAAATAGCCCCGCGATAGTGAAGCCCATTCATATAAGTCGTCGATTTATTTTCTAAGTAGTGATAAATCTCATTATTTCAGAGTGTCTCTAAAATTTCTTTTGCAATTTCATCGAGTTCTTCTGCTAGCTCAACTTCTGTAGGGGTTTCGGCCACCCTTGTTAAATATTCTTTAAACTGAACTCTTGACTCTAATGGCAATTCAATAACTAAAAAGTGAAGAATAAACCACTTCCAGTTATCATCATCTGAAGATAAAACAGCATTTACATGGGGGACAATTTCCTTGGGGAAAGTTAATAAAATTTCTAATACACCAGGAGCAACTGGCCAGTTCATATCCTGAGTAAATACGAGTAGCTCTGGCAATAAAGACACTAGTATATTTCTATCCAGTTTTTTAATTTCAACAACCTTATCGATATCATGTTTATTTCTCGGGAGGAAAACTTCAAACTCTTCCAAATCCATCACTCCTATGGTTCTTATTCATAGCAATTATTATTGCACTAGACTGCTACGTTAACTGGGAGCTATCATCGCAGTTAATTAATCAACCATTTCCCAAAATTGAGATGCCGCTTTGGAAACTTGTTGGGCCTTTAATTTAACTAATACAGGCTCTAGATGAAAATCAAATTGTTTCAATTCAAAAAGCGTTGTATGTTCTAAAAATGGTGATGTGTAATCCATTCTTGGAATAACGGATAATCCTAATCCTCTACTAACAAGTGCCTCAACCATCCTCAAATCTTTACACTCGATAATGATATTTGGCTTAACCTGATGTTCATCAAATACTTTGAAGAGGTCTTCATGGAAGGAGAGGCCTTCCATAGATCCTAGCATTATGAATGGAAACTGGGCAATCTGTTCAATCGTCACATGCTGTGCTGAAAACGATGTTGCCCAACTTTTTGGGATAATGACAGCGGTTGGGTGTTCTTTTAATTTTTTCATCTCATACTGTTCGCTATTGCCCAAACGTAAAAGTAAGGCAACATCAATTTCTCTTTGTTCGAGTCTTTTTAATAATTCTTCTGAATGCCCTGTTACTATATTCATCTTAACATTCGGATATTGTGTTCTAAACATACTGACATAGTCTATAAGCATGTTCGAACATGAAGATGATACACCGATACTTACTGTTCCTCCTATACCTTGTTCGATTTCTTGAATTCTCTGCTTTACATCTTCAATTTGCATTAGCATTTGATTGGCATATTGATATAATATGTCACCTGTTTCTGTAAGCTCCCATTTTTGACGATATCGATGAATTAATGTTGTGCCAAGATCATTTTCAAGCTTTTTTAACAACTGACTAAGCGGTGGTTGCGCGATATGTAGCACTTCTGCTGCTTTAGAAATACTTCCTTGTTTCACAATTTCTTTGAAGTAATATAGTTGTCGAAAATCCATTTCATCTCTCCATTATATGTTTTTTAATATGATTAGTTTATCATATATATATTTTTCATATCTTGAATTTGGCATTATAATTCTATATATAGTGCTTATATTAAATAGGAAGTGAGAGATATGATGAATCATCAGATTAAAACCTTGAAGCGTATCATCTTGTACGTGCTCGGGTTATTTTTTATGTCGATTGGTATTAGCCTGTCGATTCAAGCAGGATTTGGCGTATCGCCTGTGTCATCATTAGCATATGCAAGTACACTAACGACTGGCTTATCGGTTGGTGTGACAATGGCACTTGCAAATGTTTTATACATTATTATTCAAGTAATCATAAGTAAACGAATGGAGTTAACTGAATTTGCAGGTCAATTCATAATTTCATTTTTATTTGGGTTCTTGATGGATGCAGCGCTCTCTGTTGTACAACTTTTCCCCACACCTGAAACCTTCTTTACTCGAATTGTTTTTTTAATTAGTAGCTTATTTGTTATAGCAATCGGCTTAATGGGCTATACAACTGCCAAACTTCCATTAATGCCGTATGATGCGTTAACTTACGCAATTAGCGAAAAATTTAATATAAAATTTGGTAAAGCAAAAATTTCAATCGATTTCATAAATATTTGTGTAGCTGGTGCAATCTGTGTAATTTTCATTCATTCATTAGGCTCAATTGGAATCGGTACACTTATTGCCGCCTATTTTATCGGCAAAATTTTAGGTTGGCTACTACCAAAATATCAACCAACTCTTCAACAGTGGGTATTTAAAGCGGAGAAGACTTCCCAAGTAATGATACAGGAAGAGGGGAATGTGAAATTGTAGATATACATTTAGTAAAAGGGATATTTTAATTCAAACTTTTAATGCCAAGCAATTTTAATCTTTCTTGAGCAATCCATGTTGCGCAAAAAATCAGATCTACACTATAGAAGTTGAAATTGGACTCAGAATGACGGCTTGGAGAGGAATGTAGAAAAACTATGGTGTCTTGAGCACAAGTAATCATTCATTTAATAAATATTTAATAGTGCAGACACCTATAATTTTCTGCTTCAGTAGTTGGTTCATAAATTAATTGTGGACGCTTTGATTTGCGACAATAGCTTTTGTCGTATCACTCTTTTTTGTATAGTATGAAAACAAATAACATCCCCCTATTGCTATGACACTCCCTATGCCTTGTAACCAACTCATTTTTTCTCCTAATAGTAGAAAAGCTAAAATGGCAGTAAATATTGGATTAAAATTCAGGAAAACGCCTGATGTAGTTGAACCTAAATTGTGCACACACATATTCCAAAATAGCATACATACAACTGTTGCTAATACTCCTGTATAAAGAATCCCACAAATGAAAGAAGTATCTATATGGGAAACAGTAAATCTAGGTATGCTTATTGGGAAAAGCATTATTAGTCCAAAAATAGCAGAGTATAAAGTGGACATTAATGCCGAAGTTTTGGTCATAGCCCACTTACTACAAATTGTATAAATTCCCCATATACATACTGCAGCAAGCATCCACAAATCTCCTGTATTAAACTTCAATGATAACAAGTAGTCTATTTTCCCTTTTGATAGTACAAGTATGACACCACCAAAGGAAACACTCATTGCAACAATTTGTAGCATATTCATTTTCTCTTTCAAAAATATAGCTGAACAGGCAGCGATGGAAATCATATTTAATGTTGATATTAAGCCAACATTTGTTGCAGTTGTCTGCTCTAATGCTAAAAACTGTAGAAGGTTAAATAGAACAACACCTGTTAACCCCATTAAAACTAAAGGAAGTATTGCATTTTTTGGAGGCAAAATCTTTTTTTCTTTCCACCATACAATAGGCACAAGACAAATGACTGCAATCATCCACCTCAAGGTTGTCAGGGTGATAGGTGAAGCATGTTCCACAAGCGTTTTACTAACAACAAAACTTCCTGCCCATAATAAACAAGTTGCAAGCAACAAGACATAATACTTCTTCACCTTTTATTCCCCCTTCTTCCAAACAGATTTATTCTTCTACAGGTTCTTTAGGACCTTGCAACTCTAATTGATAAAAATCTAAATCTAGCCAACTATTAAATTTATAACCTGCTTTTTTAATAGTACCTGAATAGACAAAGCCAAAGTTTTTATGCATATCAATGCTTTTTTCATTTTGAGCATCAATTCCAGCAATTAGAGTCATGTATTCTCTTTCCGTTGCAATAGCTATTAATTCTTGAAGTAATGCCGTTCCAATTCCATTTTTTCTATAGCCTTTATCTACATAAATAGAATGCTCAATCGAATATTTATAAGCTGGCCAAGCTCTAAAAGGGCCAAATGTCGCATAACCTACCACTCTTTTATCTAGCTCATATACTAGTATTGGATTTCCCTCCTGCATCTTTTGGTCATACCAACTTTGTCTATTTTCAAGAGTTTGGGGTTTATATGTGTATACAGCAGTCGTATGGAGAATTGCATCATTATAAATGTTTAAAATGTCCATTAAGTCCTGTGGCGTTGCTTCTCTTATCATGTTTTTCTCCCTTTCTTTTTTGCTTTATTTATAATCCTCCTTTTATATTAAATCTCTTCATTCATAAGGTAAAATTGAACTTTTTATCCCCTTGCTATAGACTAAAGTTATAGCAAGACAAATGATGGGTGGTGAGGAAATGACATTTCAGCAATTTCGTTATCTTGTAGAGATTGCCAAACATAATTCAATTAGTAAAGCCGCTTCAGCACTTTTCGTAACACAACCTAGTATTAGTAAATCAGTGCGTGATTTGGAGTCAGAGCTAGGGATTATAATTTTAGATCGAACGAACAAAGGGGTTGTTTTTACTAAAGAAGGAACTGAGTTATTGTTTTATGCAAAAATGCTTCTGGAACAAACGGAGGCTGTTAAACATCATTTTGATAAAGACAAGAAAATTGGCCTAACGAAGTTTTCTATTTCATCACAACATTATAGCTTTGCAATTGAAGCTGTTGCGAATTTAATGGAACATTTTAAAGAACGAAAATATGAGCTGGCAGTTCGTGAAGGTAAATCAACAGACGTTATTGATGACATCTATTCAAGCAGAAGTATTATTGGTATTTTATCTGTAAGCGAATTAAATAAACACTTTTTTGAGCGTCATTTCATCTCCAAAGCTTTACTATTTACTCCACTGGCTTCATTGAAGCAACACGTCTTTTTACGCAAAGAACATCCTTTAGCCCATTATCAAACGATTACATTTGAACAATTACGAGACTATCCTTATTTAAGCTATCAACAGGATGATATGCTTTTACATTTTGCAGAAGAAACGCTCCATGTCCATAATATTGAAAAGCTAGTCTATGTGACAGATCGCGGCACGATGAATAATCTCCTATCTAATACGAATGGCTACAACCTCGGAACAGGTTGCATCGTGAACAATTACATGAACCCCAACGTCATCTCGATTCCGTTAGAGGAAAGTCATCTGATTCAAGTAGGATATGTGAAGCGAAATGATGTATTTTTGCCAGAAGAGCTTCTGATATATCTCGATTTTGTAAAATTAGCATTGGAAAAATCAATGCCTAAAGAAAATTAAAGCGCTCTTTCTTTTACTGAAAGAGCGCTTTGAGGCACAAAAAGCCCCAGTTAGTTGAATTTATCCTTCTTTATTTGTAAATTAGATCCTTTGGCATATAGGTGTTTCCACCTGCTACGGTTTCTTTTGTTTCTACATCATAAATGGCATATCTACCTATAAATTTATTTGAGCATTTTCATCATTTCAACGCAGGTGGAAATGCTAATTCAATCGCTTATTTCCTCATAATGTTCAGTAAGGATTATTTGATATCTCATTGAATTCATATTCATAAACTTTCTTGCATCTACAAATAACAAGAAGAAATACAGAAGGACTGAAATATATGAAAAAAATAATACTCGTTCCTTTTAATGATTCTCCTTATCATAAATTCTGCTTTTGCAAAAATCAAATAAAGCATATCTACCTCAAGATTAACCCCCAAGTGTATTAGAGTTAGCCTTTTTATGTGAATTAGGTCCATCTATCCTTGAAAAAATGTCTACACAAGGAAAAGAGCAATTAATCACATCTGAACGAATCGAAAAAATTGTATTACTCTAAAGTTCTGTTGTTTCATAGCGAAAACGGGTTAGCCTCTTCTCTTTTCGTACTTCTAGCACTTGAGGTATAAAAATCCCTAATAAAATACAAACAATACCAAACCATTGCAAAGGAGAAACGACTTCATGAACAAGTGTAATAGACGCGATAACCGCTGTTGGTAGTTCGACAGCTCCTAAAATTGTTCCAAGGCCTGTACCTACTTTTGGTATACCAACGGAAAAACAGATAACAGGTATGACAACACCAAAGAAACCAAGGATTAATGCATATTTCCATAATCCAGCCTGCAGTGTACCATCAATCAAGTATGTCGGGGGGAAAACTAAGCAAACAAATAGTGTTGCACTCGTTGTCATAAGAAAGCTTTTTGAATAGATTGGTACTTCGGTGGAAACACGACCACTTGCAAATATATAGAGGGAAAAGGTTATAGCAGCTAGTAATCCAAAGATTATTCCTTTAATAGATAATTGCTGTCCTAATCCTTCAAATACCCCTCCAGCAAACAACGTTCCTACAAATAAGATAATAATCGAAATGACCTTTTCACGACTCGGAACAGTTTTATTAGCAATTGCTTCAATTAGAACGCCCATCCATGTGAATTGGAATAACAACACAATAGCAATTGATGCAGGTAGTTCTTTTACAGAAAGCCCGTAAAAAATACTTGTTAAACTCATTGTTATCCCAACTGCTAACAGTGATAATATATTTTTCAAAGATACTTTATGACGAGAAAAACAAATAACAAGTAATAATAGTCCAAACCAGCCAAATACATATTGTCCACCTAAAAGTTCAGGAAAGGTAAATCCATTTGAAAACCCAACTTTAAGAATAGAAGATAGGACCCCATAGCTACAGGCACCTAATAAAACCACTAAAGAAAACTTCAATTTTTCCAAAAAAAATCCCTCCAAAAAATAAAAAATCTCGTCGTCTATAAATAGACGACGAGCGAATGAAACAGAGCTAAAACTCTACAAAATTCCGCCACTCACGAACTCGTGAGTGTTTGCTTATAAAATTAGGACAATTATATGCAAATATTTTCTAAGTGTCAACACTATTTGAGGTTTTTTGCACTTTAAACAGTATTTCTCAATCGTTTTAAAATAATAATTGATAAACAAATTTCATAGAAGTTTTAGGAAGAAAAGATATATTTTTCGCTTCTTCCCTTTTTACTAATATCATTCAGTAATATTTTTTTGACAGTTACTCATTTATGGCTCTGGGGCCCGCCCCATTTGTGGAATAAGAAAATTAGTCTTGATAGCAAGTCTCATAATCATCTTTCATTAACAAACTTTTACAAGCCAACCCATTCTCGTGATAAATCTCTTTTCCAACTTTTAATTCGATACTTCTATTTGAATTTGGATAATTAGGTTCATCATTAAGAATGTACAGGGTATCTGCATCCAGCCACTTCATAGAAAAACTACTTTTTGCATCACTATAATAAATAATTTGTACTTTATCCTTCTCGCTATTATTTGTAATTTCCACCCATACATTAACACCACCTGCTGCACCACCAAATGGCTCATAATATGCATTAGCAGCATATTTTTCTGTAGGAGATATGACCGGCCCGTGTCCCTTTTGGACGAATTCTCTATCAATTTCACTAAATGTAAAAAAGTACGTTTCATATATATAGATTGAAGATACTAAAGCAATCCCAGATAGCGTTGCAATTAGCATTTTTTTAGGAAAAGGCTTCTTTTTAATGAAGGCAATTATTATGTAAATACATACAATTAAAAATAAAATAATAGTAATAAATGCAATTAAGATACCGAATAAAATTAAAATAAAAATCCCCCTTTCTTAAGCTCAAACACAATCATTCAAATAAAAAATCCTTCAATATTCTTCTTCAAGTCAACATTGCTTCTTTAGTTTAACAAAGAAAAAAAGAGCTGCCTATGCAACTCATCTGAAATTAACCCTATATTTTTATCATAAAGACACCTTATAACAACTCTTTAATTTTCCCTTTTTAGCTAATAGCACAAGAAGCGATTGTTTTAATTGAACAATCGCACTCTGCTAGTTGAAGAAGGAAATGAAATCTTACTAAAGTATTCGGTAATGTAGCACTGGGAGATCCTTGCTAATTTATCTTATAAAACCATTTTCAAAATCGTTAAGATAATTCCTATGAAAAACCCGCATACAGCTCCATTCACTCGTATCCATTGTAGATCCTTACCAATGTTATTTTCCATCATATTAATAAGCGTTTTGTTATCCAATTTTTCCAGATTTTCTTTAACAAGAATACCTATTTTTGAATGATTTTTATCAAGGTAGTCTATAATTTGCTTTTGAATCCAATTTTCAATACTTTCCATTTTCTGAGGTGATTCTAGTATGTTATTTATAATGCTTTGCATAAATGAAATGACATACCTTTCAATAAATTCTTCATCTTCGGCTAGAACTATCAACTTTTTCTGTAGTTGCTTTAAAATCTCAGTAATTTGATCTATCGAGCTCCAATTGTTTACTTGTGTATCCTTCCAATTATTTACTTCAACCATTAATTCTTCCTTATCAGGTAAGCCTTCTAACTCTTCGCGAACTCGGGAAAGAATCAACTGCCTATATGGGTTATCATCTCTTTGTAAAAGAGTAATTCTTTTAAGAATAAATGGTTGAAGCATATTCCCTAACTTTTCCTCATTTACTAAATTGCGAAAAGAACTAATAGCCAACTTTAAAAAACCCTCTGCTTCAATATTATCAAGTAATTGTTTGGCTATTACTCCTATTTTTTGCTTTGTCTCTTCTTTTGACATCCACTTTTCGACTTCAGTCAAGCTATAGTTCAAAGCTTTTTCATCTAATTTTCCGTTTAGTGCTAGGGTAATTGTAGATTGAAGAATTTTTTCTACTTTTAAAGTGTGAAGATATTCCTTTACCTCTTTTTCAATAAACGGAGCTACTTTTTCTAAATTTGCAAAGCTGATAATCTCCTTAAGAATCGAACTAATTTTTCTTTTCAAAGTTACTGCTGACAATTCTTTCTCAGCAATTTGTATGAGTTTATCTGCAAAATGAATTTGTTTGATTTTCTCTATAATACTTTCTTTAGTCAGCCAATCTTTTTCAAGCATGGATATAAGAGCATTAATCATTCTATCTCGGTTTTTTGGAAGCAATGCGGTATGTGGAATGGGGATACCCATGGGATGGCGAAAAAGAGCTGTAACAGCAAACCAATCTGCCAGTCCACCAACTAGTCCTGCCTCAAATCCACCTTGCAATAATCGACCCATAATAGTTTCTTGAAAAGGAATCGTTATAAGAAAACCTGCACCCATAACACCTAAAGAAATTTTCGCTAAATAATTTGATTTTTTTCCGTTTTTCATCAATGTAATCAACCTTTTAAATTATTCTTGATACAAATTTGATTGTATTAGAATTTGAATTTTAGAATTTACTTTTGTCGTTTTTTTCTCTTGTTAATAAAAACTGCACTTAAATATTGTTCACCGAAACTAATATTAAATTCTTTATAAAAATGAAATTTCTTCTTGGTCTACCCCGCTTCGTTAGTTCAATAAAAAAAATTTGCATATGCATCTCAAT
Source organism: Lysinibacillus sp. NPDC093210 (assembly GCF_044753985.1). NCBI lineage: Bacteria > Bacillati > Bacillota > Bacilli > Caryophanales > Bacillaceae > Lysinibacillus > Lysinibacillus sp. NPDC093210. Next base: position 832,376 of record NZ_JBIVOE010000001.1, read on the forward strand.
AATTTTTAATCAATATCCTCGGCATTGCGCAGGAATTGGACAGCATGATCCAGATTCCATATTTATAGATAAAAACCTGAAAATTTTACTACTTGAATAAAATCTCCGCACACTTGGCTTTCCTCTATATGGAAAGCTGTTGAATACATTATTACAGGAGTAATTGAAATGACTGCCATAGACTTTGGCGTAACTATTTCCGAATCGGTTATTGGTGACTGTATTTGCTGTCGCAGCTGCCATTGTCGCTCCAATTCTAATCGCCCTTACGATAAATGTGGACCGCAAAAAATTGCTCATTGCCCTAAGCGTGAATACGTCCTTTATTCAATTTGGCTTTGCGCTGGAATCTGGATTAGGCGCCCATACCTCTATACTAATTTTGAGTTGGGTTGGTTTAGGTGCTATATCCATCGCTTTACTTCTTACCACCTTGCTTTTTTTAAAAATGAATAGTGGGATTAAAACTACTATTGATCTCTAAAGAAAATGAAATAGCCCCAATATGACTACACCCTTCCTTTATATTGAAATACCCGGCAAAAAATCGGCATATTCAAATGTAGGTAGGGTGTTTTTATACTATCAAAAATTTAAATATTTCAATCCTCTGGCGGTCAACTTTTTATGCCATGCATTTCGATGTAAATGCAACTATGTCCTTTTTCAACTAACCTCCTCATTCCTCAATAATAATTAATACCCCCATTTTTGCACGAGCAATTATTGCTGCAACAATTGCATCTTAAAGTTTTTTTGTGTAATAATATCGCTTACCCGTTAGCGGATAATTATTGAGTACAAATTCTTCTTTATAGCCTAGCTTCACGTAAAAATCAGGCGCTTGAAAACTAAAAGTATTTAGGAAGGCATATTTACATCCTCTATTAATAGCAATCCTCTCAACTTTTCGCATCAATTCTGTACCAATATGCTGTCCACGAAGTTTTTCGCTTACCCATAAATATTCAACTTTTAACCAATTTCCATGTGTATCACCAATCAAACCTGCAACTCTATTTCCTTCTTCATCCTCTACAAAAATACCGATATCTTTTACTAACTTATCTTCAATGTTCTCTAGATTGTATTTTAATAACTGTTGAAAAATATGTTCTTTTTCCTCTTTCATAATCTTTTCAGTTTCAATGTATTTCATTTTACCGCCTCCTATTTGTGATTCATTAACTGTTTAAAGAAGAAATTTCTTTTTTAAAATAATCCTGCCTTTTAGCAGCTGTCACAGCCTTCAATGCTAATAATCCTAATAAGAAAAAGGCTATTGACCCTATCAAGCCTATAGGACGGATTGAAGTTAATTCAGCAGCTAAACCTATTAAAACCGTTAAAACAATAATGAAACCTGCTTCTAGGACACTAAAGAAACTTCCGAATCTTCCCATCATCCTTACAGGAACATGATTTTGGTAGAACGTCAAATATCCTGTATTGGCAAACGTTACAGCAAACCCTATTAAAAATACACCAGGTGCTGAACTAAAAAAGCCACTCGAGCTATAAAGTACGAGATAACCTATTGATGTAAAAATAGTACCAATACCTATTAAAAGATTAACTGCAAGTTGATTTGAAAATACGGAATTAATAGTTGAGCCTATTATTATGCCAGCTCCAAAAATACTTAATAAAAACCCATAATTGGTGTCTGATATTGAAAGTACACCTTTAGCAAATGCTGCCTCGAGAGAATCTATTGCAGTCATGAATATCGTAGTACCACTAAATAATAAATATATCTTTGTAATATAGGTATCGCTCTTACTGAAATTAAAAACAACTCGAAAATCATTTTTTATTAAGGCCCATGTAAATCTTTGCACTTCTGTCTCTTTGAGTCTTGTATCAACATTAGGTAGCATCATAATAATGAATGCTGAAAAAAATAAAGCCACTGCATTGACATGGATGGCGGTATAAGGAGTACCCATCCAAAATAAAACCCCTGCAATGGCAGGTCCTATTAGTGAACCACACGAGTTGATAAAACTCCGTAGAGCATTAAAGCGTTGCCGATCGTTTTCTGGTATTAGTTTCGTCATATAAACCATAGAAGTAGGCTGAAAAATAGCACTGCCCATATTAATGATAAATGCTAGTACATAAACATTAATAAGTGAAGGTAAAAAAGGTATTAACGCAATACATATTGCTCGGAAAATATCTAAACTCATCATAAGTAGCCGTGTATTTACCCGATCAATTAAACTACCTGCCCAAGCATTCGAACATATCGTTGCAATAGGACCTAGTATATATAAAATAGCAATTGCAAGTGGGGAACCTGTTTCATTCAATATTATTAAATTTAGTGCGATTAGGTAAACCCATGCACCGACATTAGAAACGCCTATTCCCCCTAATAGTATTAAAGGATATTTCCATCTGGACATCATCACCACTCCAATTTTATTTTTAGTAAAACAAAATAAAAAAACTCACCCCCAAGATAATTATCTTGGGGGCGAGTCATATCGCGGTGCCACCCCAGTTCATTTCTACATCGCTGTAGAAGCCTTATCGAGTACGGCCATCGTGAATAAATCACCTGCGATACTCTATCTCGTTAACGTGAGAATACGTTGCATCATCATTGTTCCTTCAAACAAATCCAATACACAGCTCCAAGGCTTGTTTCAACACATTTCCTATCCCTCTTTTTCAGCTATCAGAGGTCTCTGTAGATAGTACGTATGTTTACTCTTCTTTTCGTAGCTTTTCATATGTAATTTTGTAAATTTTATACTATTTTAAATTGAATTTCAATACAAAAAGAATATAAATTATTATACTTCATCCATAACCTTACTTATTTTTATTGAACTAATATGCTTTTTCCGTGTTAAATCAATAAGAAACTATCCCATATTTTATCATCAACCCTAAAAAAACCTTCGTGCGAACATGCTGCTAGTAGACATTGATCATCTTGATAAAACATCAAATCCTCTGGTAATGCTGGTGTAATCCACCCAAAAAGTGAGTCACTACGTTCCTTTAGAAATTTTGTGGTAACGTTATTTAAATGAAAATAATAGACATATGCTGTACCTTCACCAAGCACTGTCGTCTCCCACTGTCGTTGGATTTTTCTTTCGATAATCTGGTCTTTAATTTCTGCTATTAATTCATCAACAAAGGCTAGCCTCAATTGTTCATTATCCATTAATTGTCTGTTCTCTACGAACGCAAAACGGTTACACCTTGTTGCTAAAAACTCGATAAGATGTTGATATCGTTTTCCTTCAACTTTTTCTGTAATCATTATCAATTTTAAATCCCCTCATTTTTTGATTGGTTATCACAATACTCTTCTTTGCTATCAATACCCAAATTATAGCATTAATACAAATATAAAAAGAAAACAGCTTGGTAGTAAAACATACCAAGTTGTTTTCTTTCTTTTATTGAACATAACTGCCTGCTATGAAGAAGCAGTTTAACGTCTGTGTTGCTTAAAAATTAATTAGTACTTTACAACTTCAACTCTTTTGTACGTTTCAAATTTATTTGCAATGCATAACTCATGTTTAGAACAAGAGCCCCTTTTTTTCTGATCATTCTTCTACTGTTGCTTTATTAAACTAAAGCGCCCGAATGTTTAATACTCAAGCTAGCCAAATAAGTATAGAAACTTGAAGATAACGATACACCGTCGTCGGAAATTGGTGGATTAAATATTTCGTTCCTCACACTCGAAAGGTTCTTCGCATGAGAAAACTTCATGGAAAAATCCCTTATATGGGATATCTTCTTCGAGGCATTTTATGCTATATGACAACTCTTCATCGCACTCCAGCTCTTCACCGCTGTTTCGCATGACCTCGAATGCATCTATAATATTTTCCATGACCGTAATTTGGATAAATAAGGGCAGATTATTCAGCATCGAATCTTCGATGTTGGTCTCAGATGTGTATCCCTATATTGAGTAGTTACTCAACAATATGGCCCAATGCATAAAAAAGACGCGTTCCTAAATAAATGAGCCCGATTGTATAAGATCATAGCAAAGCCTTGTTGAAGAAATACTTCAGTTAAAGGAGGTATACTAAAAATTTTTACTAAACGAATGAAAATTCGTTAACTGATTTTGCTTTCCCACTTATCCAATTTTTTACTAATTAACTCGTGTAATTCTTTTTCGTTCTCGGATAATTTGTAAAACATAGCTAAGGCTACTAAAATAACATCTATGCATTCTTCTTTCACATCTTCAATTCCTAAATGTTTGTACTCACTTCCGCTTGCTTTTATGTAAGATAGTACAGCTTGAGAGATTTCGCCAACTTCCTCTGATAGCTTTAATGCCATTTGCTCTAACGTTTTTGGTTCTTTTTCACTGAGTAACTTAATTTCTTTTAGCAGTTGTTTCAAGATTTCTTCCTCTTTCTTTAATTATTTCTGAAGTTATTTTAATTTTGTTATTACCATTTATATATATAGGTACTTTTGTAATCCTTGAGTTTTTTTACTAACTCTTTTGAATTATTGTCAATGACTATTAATTCTTTATACTCCGAATTTACAAATCCTTGGTCGATCATATGTTCAAAAAGAGATAACAATGTTGTGTAGTAATTGTTGATATTGAGTAATGTACAAGGTTTATTGTGGTATCCTAGTTGAGCCCAAGTAAATACTTCAAACCATTCCTCTAAAGTCCCAGAACCACCAGGCAATGCAATAAACCCATCAGCATACTCTGCCATTAATGTCTTTCTTTCATGAATAGTGTTAACAACATGAAGTTCAGACAGTTGTTGATGTGCTATCTCAACATTTTTTAACTTCTCAGGTATAACGCCAATTACCTTACCACCGGCTTCCATCACAGCATCAGCAATTGCACCCATGCATTATCTCCGATGTCCCATTGCTATGTTCAATATAAACAAATAATGCGGCTATTTTTTGCTACTCTGTCGCATCAGCTGGGATTGGTAAAGTGACTATTACTGGTCTAAAAGGGGTGTTTCATTGTGACTTTTTACAAATGTCGCAACTATATTTTATTCAGAACATCAAGAAATGCACCTATAAGTTAGCTACAATAAAGTAACTAAGTCTATTACAACAAATCAGAGGATAACATTCCATAAACAATACTATCTGTCCATTCATTTTTATTCCAAAAATCTTGTATGAAATGGGCTTCCTTTCTCATGCCTATACGTTCACATAATTTTTTTGAAGCTGTATTCCGTGCATCAAGATTAGCTTGTATACGATGTACATTAAACTCACTAAATAATTTAATTACCAAATTACTTACTGCTTCAGTTGCCAAACCTTTCCCAGCTACTTCATTTGAAAAACTATAACCAATCTCAACCGTATCTTTCATATCTGTATACCATACGGATAGATCACCAACTACTTTAGTCTCGTATATAACTGCCAAACTTAACATTGATTCTTTAGTGAGTGCACTATTTGCTAGCTTCTTATTAAATCTTTTCTGCATATCTTCATGAGTCCACTTATTATGTAATAGGAACTTACATGTATCATCATTATTATAAATAGTAAATACATCCTGTAAATCCGTACTCTTAAAAGGTCTAATTATTAATCTTTTTGTTGTGAATTCCAAGTTAACTCTCCTCCCTCATATTCATTCTACAAAACATTTTTCGTTAGTATTTACCCCACTCTTCTTAGATTTTACTTGGATTACATATCATAGTAAATTAATATCCTTCTTCCTCTAAACTGCTCCGTTAATTTAAGTACTTTTCTCTACAATCTCCACGTTCAATTTAATTCTTGTATTTTATTCAACAATCTGGCCTTTAATGAAAACGAGCGCTGATTCTTATTCTTGAATAAGGTACAATCCCTAAATAGAATAGTACCCAATTATAGAATAACAACTTATAATGTTTTCGAGTTGTTCATTAGTATTCCATTAGTTGTTAATGACACTCTAACATAATTAAAAACTAAAAAGATGTTTTATTCATTCAATTTAGTGGAATAGATTGAATGTGAACATATATAGGAGGGATAAATAATGACAGTCAAATTGACAGTAGAAAACGTAGTACAGGCGAAACAAGAAGTGGAGAAATTAGAAGCGCAAGGATATCTTCGAGATAACATTTACATCTTTGCACATTATGAAGAACGTGAAGATGATATTAACGAAGCACTGGGGACAGAAGAAGCTGGTATTAGCGAGCAAGGGTTCCTGACTTCTATGAAGAACCTGGTGAATTCCCGTGGAGATGAACTTCGCAATAAGTTAGCTTCTGTCGGATTAAGTGAATCGGAAGCTGCTCAATTCGAAAAGGAACTGGATACAGGTAAATTGGTCATAGTTGCCAATAAGTAAAAACAAACCCGGGAGTCCAATCCCGGGTTTGTTTTTCATTTTACAAGTCCTCCTCGTATTCCTTGGACTTTGTATTCCAGATGGCCTTTCAACCAAGTCAGTATAAAAACCCATCCTTCTTTATGGTCAATGATCTGCTCAAGGAAATTTCCATCTTCTTCATTAAAGAGAATTCTTCAACAATATGGCCCGATTGCTGCATAAGGGTGGCATCAGATTTAACCACTTACAATCTAAAGCACAAAGATGTTCCCAAATACGATTTTGAGAACGGAGTTGGAATATAATTAAAGTTACCAAACGACGCTTTGGTAACTTTAATATTTAACGAGGTGAAAAAATCCATAATTTGTTATAATTTAATAGAGAAAATACAGGTTCTACAATGTCGTATGGGAAGATAAGAACACTTCATTATTAAGGGACTAATAAGTATAATTTAGAAAGTAGGTAAATGAATGATTCCACTAGTTTATGACCAAGTAAATGGTTGGGGAAAAGACGATGAATTTTTTTTAACATTATTGAAGAAGATTAATGTAAAGACTATAGCCGATTTAGGCTGTGGAACAGGGAGATTAACAACTCATTTTGCAAAAGCAAACTATCAAATTACAGCAATTGACCCAAATGAAGAAGCAATTGAATATGCGAAAAATAAGCAATATTCTAGTGAAGTGACATGGATTGTTGGTGATAGTACAAATCTACAAACCAATACATATGAAACAATTATTATGACTGCGAATGTTGCACAAGTATTTCTTACAGAGAAAAGCTGGGAAAATGTTGTCACAGATGCTTTTCGAGCGTTAAAACCTGGTGGCCATTTTATTTTCGATACTCGTAATCCATTAGTAAAAGTGTGGGAAGAGTGGGAAAAAGATACGACTCCGGATATAGCAACAGATTTATTGAACGATGAGCCACTTGAAATTTGGACACAATATGAAGGATTAGTAGACGATGTTTTTACGTTTTATGAAACGGTGAAAAGAAAACATACTGGAGAAGTAGTTATTCATGAAAAAATGCAATTGAAATTTAGAACACAGGAAGCAATTTATGAATCACTAAAAAAAGCAGGGTTTTCACAGATTCAAGTTTATGGAGATTGGGAATTTAATCAAGCAACTTCAAAAACAAAATCTTTTATTTTTCACAGTATAAAATAACTCCCTTCAACTTTTATGCAGAGTTATCCAAATAACGTTCCCAAATCAAAGTTTGGGAATACAGCAGAAAGACACTAAATGTTGTAATACAACATTTAGTGTCTTTTTTCTTTTGAACATTGGGCCATCTTTTATGACACTGCCCAAAAACCCTTTATTCAACAATCTGGCCCTTTAATGGAAGAAGGCGCATTCCTTATTAAAGAAATACGCCCGATTGTTGAAGATCGTTCTAACATTATTGCCAAATAAAAAAGCACACCGTTGTTCAATAAGATTAAAAAGAGATTTAGTTACCAATTCTATTTATAACAACTTCAGGAGTGCTTTGTAAGTTTTTTACTTCCATAAACATATGACATTGTCTAAAGCATGATTTTTATTTGAACTAATATAAAACTGCTAAGTTGATTTTTCAGCTCAGCTATTTATTGAATGCATTAACTGGAAGAAGTATTCAGGTTTATGAGTCTTATTTAGGTTATACCATGAATGTAATGTGTCGGGTGCAAATACATCTAATTTTTTCAGTACTTCCATCGTAAATTCTAAAGGTGCTACTCCTGATGCAGTAATCAAATTCTCACCAGATACCGCAGGTCTCATCTCATAAAATTTTTCTCCTTTATAATTAGGACAGACCATCTTAATATACTCTAAGTCATTGCTTGTGTGTTTTCTAGAATCTAAGTATCCCATATTCGCGAGACCCTCAGTTGCACCACAAATTGCAGCAACAATAGTGCCAAGCTTTAAAGCTCGGCCAATTATTTCAAGGATAGGTTGATGAATTTCTTCACTCCAAGTAGTCCCTCCTGGTAAAATTAAAAGATCTTTACTCTCAAGAGTACATTCATCAACGGAAATATCTGGTTGTATGTTCAGTCCTCCCATCGTAGTAATCATTTCTTTATTAGCTCCTACTGTAATTACTTTTAAAGGTGCTAAATCTTTTTTGAAATATCTTCCTGAGTTTAGTTCAGCAATTAAATATCCATATTCCCAGTCCGACATTGTATTAAATACATATAGAAAAACTTTTTTTGTTTGCATCCAATAACACTCCAATCACAATTGATACAGCTATTATAAGATAACTTCCCTGACAGTTAACGTCAGGGAAGTTATCATACTTGATGAAATTTTATTAATTCCGACAGAACTTCAATAAGTCTTTTCTTAAGACTTATTGGCTCAATGACTTTAATAGATTTATTGTACGGTAAAAGCAAATAAGGTACGTATGTATGTATCATATCTTTTTCAAGTAGAAAAACTGCTTGAGTTGAAGTCCGTTCTTGTAAATAATGTCCTAAAAACCAATGTTGGCAAATATCATCCAACGCTCTTGTATTCCCATTAATAACCAAAGGGGTAATCCCTTCCTTATCTTCTATAGTTGGAAGGAGATTGTCCATAAAAAAGTCACTTGCTGAAAAGTTTTCTGGTCGGTTAAACTTATTTTCAGTTAGCATTAAGCTTTCAATTCGATCCACTCTAAAGCTACGCATATCATTTCTAAGATGACAAAATCCAATTACATACCACTTATTATTCCAATAAATAATTCTGTACGGATCAACCAATCTAAATGTTGATTGTTCTTCGCCACATTTAAGGTATAGAATTTTTACAGAGTATCCGTCAGCTACTGCCTGCTCTACTTCCCTCAAGGAAAGCTCCATAGAGATGGATTTTAATCGACTTATTACTTCAAGACTAGTTAAATGTTGGTTTATCTTTGTTTCCTGATCTTGATTTGAGTATTTACTTAGTTTTGAAATGGCTCTATTTAGTGCTTCACCTCCATAATATCCAGCTTCTTCTGCAAAAACAGCAGCGTGGAATAGTGAAGTTTGCTCCTCAAAATCAAAAAAAAGAGGAGCTTCAATAAAATTATTTAATAAAGTATATCCACCGTTATGTCCTGTGTCCGAAATTATAGGTACACCACTTGTAGAAAGTGTATCAATATAACGATAAACAGTCCTTATATTCATCTCTAACTTTTCTGCAATTTGTTTTGCAGTAATTTTTTCACTTGAATTAAGCATCCATAGAATTGCTAATATATTGTCAATTTTAGGAATATAAATCCACCTCCATATAAAATTTATTATCTATCATATAAGTTTATTTTTCTTACTTAGTAATAAGTTTATCATTTAAATTTAACTTATTCCCTTGAATTAGATTATTCTGTCTTGTTAGTTTACGTATAATTCTTAACAACCTATTTCTGATTTTTAGTATAACCCATCAACTGCGTTATTCCACAATCTGGCCCTTTAATGAAAACGAGGGCTGTTCCTTATTACAGAATCGCGCACGATTGTGGAATAAGCTACTGTAGAAAGTATTGGAATTGTTCAGTAGGTGCTGTTCTTTTCTAGTTCCCATGAATTAACCCCTAATAGTTGTCTAACTTTTAGGGGTCAATTCATTATTATTTTTTTTAGAAAATATAAATAAACTAACAATATCCAATAAAAGAATCTGCTGTAGTTAGATACTTTAGATCACGAAAATTAAGAACTCTTCTTCGTAACATATTGACCGTACAATTGGCCACAAGCTGCATCTATATCTATACCGAATTGACTTCTAATCGTTACATGAATGCCTGCAAATTGAAGTTCTTCATAAAACATTTGAACTTTTTTTTCATCCGTTTCACCATAGTGCTCGGGAGCATCAACCGTTGGATTATATCGTATAAGATTTACATGATACAAGTGTCCCCATTGACCTCGATTTTGAAGTAATTTAGCTACAGCCTTCGCATGATCAATAGAATCATTTACCCCACGTAACATTATATACGCTATATACACTTTTCTACCTGTTACTTGAATATGCTCATCTAGTGTTGCCATTACATCATCAAGAGGAAACTTATCGTTTATAGGCATCAGTTTACTCCTTTGCTCATTAAACGGCGAATGTAAAGAGAAAGTAAGGTTGACTTGTGGGAAATCGCTCGTCATTTTTTTAATATTAGGTATAATACCGACTGTAGAGACTGTTAATCTTCGTGGACTTAAGCCAAACAAGCTAGAGTCAGTCAGTGTTTTTAATGCATTAAAAACCTGTTTATTTGCGAGTGCTTCGCCCATCCCCCTAAAAGCAATACTATCAAGTGAGTGACCATTTAAGTGAAAATACAAAAGTTGGTCTGTTATCTCATCAGCCGTAAGGTTTCGCTTTAGCCCAATTGCCCCAGTTGCACAAAACTGACAGCCAAGTCCACATCCGCATTGAGAGGAAATACAAAATGATTCCCACCCAGCTCGATATTTCAACCCTATTGCCTCCACTTTATCATTACCTGAGATTTCAAAAAGGACTTTTCTAACTTGTTCTGATGATTGTTCAAATACTGGTTTGATATTGAGTATATTTGTCCCAAATTCCTTTATTAATTCTTCACGAACTGTTTTTGGTAAAATAGTCATTTGTTCAAATTCACTAATACGTTGCTTAAAAATAGCATTAGTCATTTGCTTGTATCTATAATTTGGTTGTCCTAGTTCTTTTATAAATTGCTTTATACTTTCATATTTGGTCTTCGTATTTATATGTTTCATTATATGTTCCTCCGATTATTAGACTGTCAAATATCCGTATTTTTCTAAATATTAATTGAAGTGATTCGTATGAAAACAAAGCGATTCACTCTAAAGAATCACTTTACATATTCTTCCTTTTTTTAAAAAAAGGCACCGAATCAAATCGGCGCCTAAAAATTGTATAGTACTCTTATAAAAAAACTCGAGACTATACTGTGTATTTTTTGGTATTGGAACACAAAAAGACGCCTAGTAGAGCCGGCGCCTAGTCATTACGTAGTTTATTTAATCAAATTCACAAATTTGTTTTAAACATTTTTTCTAAAATAAGGATGCAAAAAGCCTCTGGCCACCGTTGCTATATGAAGTTTGCTTAAAAAAGGACAGACTAGTCCCGTTACAAGCAACCCTTCCAAATAGCAAATGTGCTTTCACTTCTTTTGATAACACTCGATTAGTTACAATTTCCATTACTTTTTGCCTCCTTTCATACTCAATAATAATTTTTATTACTATACTAGATATTTATTTAATAAAGTTACAATGATTACATTTTCATTAAGAGGTTGTCTCTCGTTTCACGAGACAACCTCTTATTTCTTCATTGTTTAAAAGATATTTTCTTTATACTGTTAAGCTACCATCAACCGTTATAATCGAACCAGCCATGAAACTTGATTTATCGGAAGCTAAGAACAATACTGCTTCTGCAACCTCTTCAGGTTCACCATGACGCCCCATTCTAACACGTGACATTTCTTCTGGTACGTATCCTGTTTTTTCTAGAGTTTCCCCTACACTTTTAAATAGTGGTGTAACGATTCCTCCTGGGCAAACAGCATTGATTCGAATACCTTTATTAGCGTATTCAATTGCAGCCCCTTTAGTCATACCTATTACGGCATGTTTACTTGCAGAATAAACAGCAATGCTATGCTCTGGACGAATGCCTGCTGATGAAGCCGTATTGATAATAGATCCTTTACCTTGCTTCTCCATCACTTGGATCACATATTTCATTCCAAGGAAAATACCCTTTACATTTATGTCCATAATTCGTTCGTATTCTTTTGTTTCCACAGTTGTAAATGGTGCAAATTTTTGAATAATACCCGCATTATTGAAAAAGACATCAATACGATTATAATGATCAATAGTTTGGTTTATATAGTTTTGAACATCTTCCTCGTTCGAGACATCTGCTTTTATAAAAATACCTTCTCCACCTTTGTTTTGAACAAGCTTAAGAGTTTCTTGACCTGTAACTTCGTTGAAATCAACTAGCACCACTTTATACCCATTTTCAGCGAATTTTATACTTGTAGCTCTACCGATTCCACTACCTGCACCTGTTACGACAGCAACTTGATTTTCATTAGACATATATATTTCCTCTTTTCTATGTTATTTTTCATTTTGAACCTGAATTATTAAAATTTGATTTTTAAGTAGTCGGTGGCCCCCTACATAGGCATTCCTTCTTCATCATTCTTTTATACCCTAGCCAAGAGACTAGCTACTTCTTTCTCTTTTTGCGATTTTGCTTCAACATAGTCATCATAGTTGCCGTCATATACATTGACTCCTGTTGGAGAGAGTTCCAACATTTTGTCAGCCAGCTTATTCAAAAAATAACGGTCATGAGAAATAAAGAACAATGTACCCTCATAATTCTTTAGTGCAGATTCCAACACCCCTTTACTAAATAAATCTAAATGATTTGTTGGCTCGTCTATAATAAGAACATTAGCATTTTGTAACATAAGCTTGGATAACGCAACACGTGCTTTTTCACCACCACTAAGAGCTGATATTTTCTTAAAAACATCTTCGCCCGTAAACAAGAAATTCCCAAGTACAGTACGAATTTTAGCCTCTTCTATATGAGGGAATGCATTCCACACCTCATCTAATATCGTATTATTGGAATGTAAAGCTGATTGCTCTTGATCGTAATAAGCAATCGTAACTCCATTTCCCCAAGTTATTACGCCACTTTTTGGTTTATAAACATCAAGTAACGTCTTAAGTAATGTTGACTTTCCAACACCATTTGAACCAATTAATGCTACCCTTTCACCTCGTCGTAGCTGGAAACTAATATTCTTTAATAGAGGTTTTTGTTCAGTACCTACTCCGACATAGATATCAATATCTCTAACTTGTAATACCTCTTTATGAGACGCTTTTTCTATTGAAAACGACATCTGTGCACGTTTTAAGTCTTTGATAGGTGTATCAATACGTTCAATTCTCTCAAGCTGCTTTCGTTTGTTTTTTGCACTTTTAGAAGACGTTGCCATGGTAATGTTCCGTTGAATGTAATTATCCATCTTTGCAATTTGTTCTTGCTGTATTGAATATTTCTTAGCTAGAAGTTCACGGTCTTTCTCTTTGTTCTCAACATATTTCGAATAGTTTCCTACATATCGTCGTGCTTCTGTCCGCTCAATTTCATAAATAATGGTTACAAGTGAATCCAAAAAGTAACGATCATGTGAAACAACAAGGATAGTACCAGGATATGAACGTAAATAACCTTCTAACCAAGCTAAAGTAGTAAGATCCAAATGATTTGTTGGCTCATCAAGGATAAGCAAATCAGGCTTTTCCAATAGGATTTTAGCTAAAGCAAGCCTCGTTTTCTGCCCTCCACTTAACGTATGAATGAGTGTGTCTCTAGAAAAATCTCCAAAGCCCATTCCATGCAGAACACCACGAATTTTTGGTTCTATTTCATAACCACCGTGCTCCATAAACCATTCTGATTTTGCTGCATAACGCTTCATCATTTTTTCATATTTTACGGGATCAGCTATTAACGCAGGTTCACCCATTGCTCTTTCTAACTCGCGAAGTTCTTTTTCAATTTCAAGAAGATAAGAGAAGACATTTAACATTTCATTCCAAATCGTATTTTCCATTTCTAGTCCACTATTTTGGCGGAAATAGCCAACCTTTGTTTCTTTTCCAATATAAATTTCCCCATTATCGTAAGGGATATCCCCAGCAATCATCTGTAATAAGGTTGATTTTCCAGCGCCATTCACTCCTATAAGACCAACCCGGTCGCCTGCCTCAATTTTCATTGATATATTTGAAAGTATTGGATCACCTAAATAACTTTTACTAATATTGTTTAATTGAAGTAACATTTTTATCACTCTTTCTTTATGAATATTGAGCAGCCTGTTTCATGATTTTCATCAAACAGGAAGCCACAAAAACATATGCATTTCAATTTTTCTCCTTTAGAACGCAAAAAAAGGCGCCGAATAAACCGGCGCCTAAAGATTGCGTAAACCTTTAATAAGTACAAAATTGTTTAGTAATATCCTACAAATTTTGCTTTAAAACACAAAAAGACGCCGTAACCGGCGCCTAATAAATGCATCTATTTAATCAAAACTCAAAGAGTCAGTCATTTAAAGATATTTTACAAATCCTAAAATAAGAATGCAAAAAGCTTCCGGTAGCTGTTTTCTATATGAAGTTTGCTTAAAAAAGGGCAGACTAATCCCGTTGTAAGCAAATCCCCTAACAATCTATACGACTTTACTTCTTTTTCCAGGTTCATAAAAACAGTTTCCATCACTTTTTGCCTCCTTTCTCACTTATAATATTAACTATTATAATACATATTGATTAAAAAACAACCCTTAGTAATGCCCCGTCAACACTAATGACGCTTATCGCCGCTTTCAAAAAACAAAAGTATATAATAAACTGCTCATTGACACTCGGCTACATGACATTATGCTCACCCTCTTGAACTCATCCTCCACAATCTAGTCCTTTAATGAAAATGAGCACTGATTCTTTTCACAACGCCCAATTGTTGAAAATCAGATTAACTTGTATTTGGGCCGTTATTAAGTTTATTTATGTATTCGTTATAAATCCTTGCTGCACTAATATGACGTGTTACTGTCTCTTTTCAACAAATAACAAAATTAGTGTTGCCAATGGACCTAATACAAGTGAAAGTAAGAACCAATTTAACCCCGTTCTATTTTTCCCTTGTGCAAGTGCAGCATTTATCAATGCCAATGTACCCCAACCTACGAAATATTGGTTATCCATCCTCTGTCCCCCTTTTACATTTACTATACTACAATGTTAGATGAAAAAAGCACCCAAAGAATCGTCTAGTTACATTTACAAAAGCATGTTATTCAATAATCTAACCTTCTAATGAAAACGAGCGCTGATCCATATTATAGAATCGCGCCGATTGTTGAAAAATCCTGTTATTATGATTTTTGTTACAGTTCATAAACAAAGGGAAATTTGCCATCTACAAATTATTTCTTTTTTATTTTCCCTTCCACTTTACTTTGGTTTTCAGCAACTCTAAATTTTACTATTTGACTAATTAATCCATAAGGGATGGGTTTTCCAATTGGGAATTGAACTGCACCTTTAGAGGTTTTATATCCCGATAATTCATGCTGAAAATTATTAATCCCGCTTGAAGTTGGGTAGAAGCCTATATGGTTTTTGTATGCAGCAAAATGTACCAGATTTCCGTTTAATACAAAAGTAGGCATTCGGTAACTTATTTTTTCCACGGCATTTGGTGCTGATTCCTTTATAACCTTTCTTATTGTTTTTAATATTTCTTGAATCTCTTGAGGATATTGTAAAATATATTCATCAATTGATTCAGGAATGTTTTGTTCCATAATATGCCTCCTTGTAAATCTAAGTATTTAAAGGATTTTAAAACACTTTAATATTAAAGTAAATATTCTTTATCTATTTCTCACTCTCCCCAATTTTTTCAAAGTTAATATTGATGAATTGATTTAAATATTTTTGGTCCATTTTGTTTAAATGAAAATCCTCACATTTTATTTTGCCCTTAACAATATTCTTTAAAATATGTTGCTCAATTTAATGGCCCTTTAATGAAAACGAACGCTAATACTTATTCCAAATCGCTCCCGTTTGTTGAAAACTTTAAATTCCATTTTTCCCCTCAATCGTGTCCTTCTTTCAACAAAATATCTATCCTAAAAATACAATTTCACCATTTTCTTTTTTTGCTCTAATTGTAATTTTACCCACGCATTGTTTAGGATTTTTATAGCCCTTTTCACCTTCGTGAAATTGCGTAGAGAATAGATTTTCTACTTCAGCTAATGTTGTATCTTTAGAAAGTTTATGTACACGTATTAATTCGATACCTGTATAAGCATCTTCTGTTCCATGAACTTCAACTTCTCCAATGCAGTTTATTTTAAGTACAAACATCCACAATCTTTAAGATGTTATCATGCGATATTGACTAATAGATACCAATACTATTTTCACTATTAAAATTTTGATATTTTAGATAAAAACACATCTATTGTAACTGTTAATCAAAATTCAGAATTGTTAGAATATTGTTAATTACCAAGAATACACTTAAAACCTAATTTCTTTCAGGAGGGATACAAATGAAGCAAAAGTTACATTTAATTCCGTTTCAAGTGAATGAAGTGGTCGAAGTGGTCGAAGTGGTGCCAGAAGGTATTGAACTTATTGCAGCACCAAAAGTTTGGGAGAATTCTAAAGGGAAGGGGATTACTGTTGCGATATTGGACACAGGCTGCGACGTCACCCATCCTGATTTGAGTGGGCGTATTATCGGTGGGTGGAATTTCACTCATGATGATGATGGACAACCTGATCGATACATCGATTATAATGGCCATGGAACCCATGTGGCTGGCACAATTGCTGCAATCAATAACTACACAGGAGTAGTTGGTGTTGCACCTGAGGCAAGTTTATTGATTTTAAAAGTGCTTGATAAAAATGGATCAGGGCAATACGACTGGATCATAAAAGGTATTAACTATGCAGTTGAACAAAGGGTGGATATCATCTCCATGAGCCTCGGAGGTTCTGTCGATGTACCTGAGTTACACCAAGCTATTCAAAATGCAATCACTAATCAAATACTAGTCGTTTGTGCTGCTGGTAATGAGGGAGATGGACAGAGTTCTTCAAATGAATTGGCTTATCCTGCCTGCTACAATGAAGTCATCAGCGTCGGTTCCATTAACCTGCAACGTAGATCTTCTTATTTTTCAAATTCGAATAATGAAGTCGACTTAGTAGCCCCTGGTGAAGAAATCCTTTCAACGTATTTAAACGGAACTTATGCAAAACTAAGCGGAACTTCGATGGCAACACCGCATATATCTGGTGCACTTGCACTCATAAAAGAGAATGCCAACAGAAACTTTGAGCGAAATCTGACTGAGGCTGAGCTGTATGCACAATTAATAAAAAGAACGATTCCTTTAGGAAACTCACCAAAACTCGAAGGCAACGGAATGCTGTACTTAACAACAGAGGAATACTTATCGGATATATTCAACCAAAAATTATCTGGACAGGCGTTGAAAATATAATGAAAAAACTAGATTTGCTATACTGTGAATGGGAAACGGCCAAGTCAGACTTTTTAAACTATCAGGAAAATCGACCCTATTATGACGAAAAGAAAGATAAGGAAGTCAGAAATCAATACTATCATAGCATTTCATTCACGAATACTACTCTTTTAGACAGCCTTCACACATTGCTCAAAAAAACACATACAGATCAGTTAAACTACAGCCCCCACCGTTATGTGTACCCCTGGGTTGATTTACAGGAAAACGGTTCATTAAAAAGTCTTTATTCTGGAAAAAGGATGGATCCCCTTTCTGTCATAGAGGAGGACGTTCGGCTCCACGAAATGCAGGCAAAAGGTTTAATAAGCATCTTATCGGATAATCTATTTAACTGTGAACATGTAGTGCCTCAATCATGGTTCGATAAAAAAGAACCGATGAGAGGAGACTTGCATCATTTATTCGCCTGCAATCCTACCTGCAATAGCAGTCGCAGCAACTACCCTTATTACGATTTCCATGATTATATCCCTGAAGGATTAATTTTAGGAATCAAAGATGGCTGCGGCAAAGCTGAAGAAAGTAAATTCGAACCAGAATACGGCAAAGGAATCGTTGCTAGAGCAACACTCTATTTCCTAATTCGCTATCCAAACATAATAAAAAAGGAACTAGAGAATATCTCCTTATTGTTAAAATGGCATCAATCTTTTCCAGTATCTATCTATGAAAAGCATCGCAACCTAGCTATCCATGAACTTCAAGGCAATCGGAATCCTTTTATTGATTTTCCAGAGATTGCAGAATGTATCGTAACAAATTAAAAAACACTAATTCCCTTATAATCGTACAAAAGAATTAGTGTTTGCTTTTTTAATATTAAACCAATAAAGGTATAATTTCTACATGTAGTAGGTCGAGATATTAAGGGTGATTGGTCATCTTTTATTCCAAAAATTCGTTTCAAACGAAAATAAAGGAGATGGTTCCAATGACAGTTTATGAGTCTATAACGCTCATGTTTAGTTTCGCTACACTTATTGTAACGATTCTTGCGTTGTCATTTACTTTTTCAAAAAAAAAGTAAATCACCCTTTATACCTTACAGGGTAGGGTGAATTACTAGCATGCCAATCGCCTTTAATGTAATCATCTAAATCCGAACAATCTCTTTACCTTTAATAGAAACTATCGCTGGTCTCTTTTGGTATTCTTTTACATACTTTATAAATCTTCAAGGATATGTTGCAAACTTTATTATTCTTCCGCACTAAACTCTAAAATATTTAAACCCTCGGATACTTCTGGTTCTTCAAAAAAATTAGTAACATGAATAAACGTCTCTTCTGTGTCAAAAGTTGCTCTTTCGGGTTGTTCGATACACCTTTGTGCAATTTGACGTAAGCATTGCTCATTATTTAAATTAAGGAAAATTAGTTGATGGTTTGCATTTACCTCTGATGCAATATCCAAAAACCATTTTCGCTGTTGTTGAGTATTACCTGGAAAATCCATGACTACATCTGTACCAACACTTAATATGTTTTGGACATGCTTTTTCATCATCGGCTTGAGTTGCGCTGAGAATTTAAGGTAGTCTTCAAATGTTGTAATCTGATTAGGGTAAAGAGATGCAAGCCATTCATCCTCAGATAACAATACTGCTTGCTTCTCTAAAGCCACTTGTTTTGATTTAGTCGTTTTTCCAGCTCCCATTTTTCCGCAGAAAAAGTATAGAGTCCCTAGTTTTTTCATATTTTTATCCCTCCATCTTATTTTATCGGTTATTTCCTTATCTTGTAAAATTATAATTTACAACCTGGCTTATTAATAATAGTAATTGTTATGTAATGAAATTGCATACAAAGGGATTATTAGAAAACTCACCTATTATCCCAATATCACTATAAAGGAAAAAGTTGTTACAGTTTTCTTTCTGTTCTAGTTTATTTATCGTTTCTTTAATCAATAAAGAAGCATATCCTTTTTTCTTTAATATAAAGGGGTAGCGATTGAACCAATCCCTTTTACTGCTATTCAGAAAGATTCAGTTCATATACGATGGAGAAGCTTAATAATTGCTTTGTATCAATAAAAAAGACGCCAAATAATTGGACGTCCCGACTCGTGAAAAAGTACTTAATGCTGGATAAAGTATTTTTCAAGTAAGAAAAGAAATTAAACAGCTAGCTTTCTACAAGCCTCTGCACATTTGAAACAAGCTTCCGCACACTGCTGGCAATGTTCATGATCATGTTTCTTACATTCATTGCCACACGCCTCGCACACTGTCGCACATAGTGATGCTAGCTCTGAAGCAAATGGTGTATTTCGTGCTAACGCCTGCTCTAAAAAGTTACAGATATCTGCACATTCTCGGTCTAATCTGATGCATTCAGCCATCATCTTTACATCGTCTTCCTTTAGACAAGCGTCAAAGCAGTGATTGCAGGCAGCCATACATTGGTGTAAAGCCTGGATTAATTCTTGGTGTTGTTCATGTGACATATTCTATTCCTCCTAAATTTTAGATGCTACTTTCTATACATATATCCCTACAACGTATCTCTAAACATAAAATTAATAAATAACGGATGAAGGAGAGGACGGATTAAAAAGAAGACTGGATAATTCGGGTTAAAGTATATTGTTCCCCCTTTTTGGATATTTCTTTGCTTACCGTTGTGAATCCGTATAAATCTGGCTAGACCCCTTATTCCACAATCTAGCCCTTTAATGAAAGGGAGCGCTGATTCTTATTACAGAATTGCGCCCGATTACTGAATATTAAGACGGTGATTTGTCTTTTGCTTGTTAAAGTAAAGCATACCGTTTTGCAACAAAGGAATTATTTCCTTTTCTCATAGATTCCTTTTACGAATTGTTCCTTAAAATCTGTGTATTCATTGATCCACCATTGTTCTCTTCATCAAATTCATTTTCAGTTCCAATAGGAAGTTTATTCGACATTTCATCTTTTATAAATACCTCAAAAAGAAAACTATTGTTCCTCTTCATATTTTTCAAATACCAAATCGTTTACTTTAATTTGACCATATGACCCACTACTTTTAGGAATAGCAGCAACAAATCTCCAGCCTTTTTTACTATACTTATCGATTAATTCCCTATGACTCTCCATTACAAATAAACCAGAAACCTTTGCTTCTACATAGATATATTTATACATTTTTATACACCTCAAATATTATAATATTGTTTATAAACATTTATACGAACCTAATGAGTATAAGTTTCTAACTGATTATTAAACTAAGCTGCCCCATTAGTTTAAGTACTTTTCTTCACAATCACCACGTCCAATTTAATTGTTATATTTTATTCAATTAAATGGCCCTTTAATGAACACGAGCGCAGAATTGCGCCCGATTGTGGAAGATCAAAGTTATTGAAATGGTAGAAACTTCTGTGAATTCGTCTTAGTTTGTTAATAAAAAATTTTAAAGGGCTGTTTTATTATTGCTTCTTCTTTTACTGAACAATATCTTTCAGATATACATTCTACATAGTTATGAAATCTATAGTTTCACTTTGGTATTTCTGTTTAAAGTAACCTTATACTCCTGCCTCGGACGTCGTAAGGAGCAGGATATTCAGTTTGCCTCAGAGTAGTCTGCTCCACAACTTTTTGCCTCTCTCAACCAATTAGCAAGCCATGCAATTTTCTCAATACAATTATCCTTTCAACTACTTTCCCCATTATAATCCAGTAAATAAAATGTAGTAGTAAAGCGCGATCTTTGACTTTTAAATCCGATAAATTTACTCTTGTTTTAGAAGGAGTGAATAACATGACAACTTATTTAAAACCATTTACTTTTAATAACGGCGTCACAATTCGTAATCGTTACGTGATGGCGCCAATGACAACTTACTCAGCAAATGCTGATGACACAGTATCAGATGCGGAGGTTACATATTACCGTGAGCGCTCATATGGCGTCGGTGCAGTGATTACAGCATGTGCTTACGTGATTCCTAATGGGAAAGGCTTCCCAGGTCAAATCTCTGCGCATAGAGATGAATATATTCCAAGCTTAAAACGTATTGCTGATGCGATTCATGACGGTGGCGCAAAAGCAATTTTACAAATTTATCATGGTGGACGCCAAGCAGTACGTGACCTTGTACCAACTGGCGATGTCGTAAGCGCAAGTAAAACCATTGCAGCAGATGGCGGTGTGGCTCGTGCATTAACGGTAGAAGAAATTGAGGAAATAGTCGTAGCATTTGGTGAAGCGACACGTCGCGCAATTGAAGCAGGATTTGACGGTGTGGAAATTCATGGAGCCAATACGTATTTATTACAACAATTCTTCTCAGGTTTTACAAATAAACGTACAGACCGTTACGGTGGCTCTGTTGAAAAACGTATGACATTTTTATTAGAAATTATCAATAGTGTAAACCGTGCAAAAGTACAATATGCTGATGACCAATTTATCGTTGGTTATCGTTTTAGCCCAGAAGAGCCCGAAGAAGACGGTATCACTCTAGATGAAACGGTTCAACTTGTAGATCGTTTAGCAGATGAAAAGCTCGGTTACTTACACATTTCATTAGGTGATTTCCGTGCAGAAGCGCGTCGTTATAGCGGCGTAAAAGAAAACCGTATTAAAATTTTAAAACGTGTGATTGACGGTCGTGTACCGTTTATAGGCGTTGGTTCAATTTATTCACCAGAAGATGCGAAAGAAGCGATGGAAACAGGTGCTGATTTACTTGCACTTGGTCGTGAGCTATTAATTGAACCACACTGGGTAGAAAAAGTAGCAGCTGGTGAACCAGTTATTACTGAAATGGATATGAGTCGTGATAATAACATTCCAGAGCCGCTAATGAACATGATGAAACGTAATGTTGGTTGGGTGCCAGGCGTAAAATAATTATAAAAAAAGGAACCGCTATGACGAACTGACCTAAATAAATGAGACAACTTAAAGAACAAACTATATACGGATATCCGTTTCGTATTTGGTTTGATTATGATTGGATCTGGCAATTTTATGTTTGTCGCTGGGGCTCCCAACTGAACTTGAAAACGAAACAGCTCAAGACTAGATGAATATAATGGAGGCGACAAGTTATTTTATAACGTTGCTAGTGATTGTCAAAATCATTTGTGAGCTTTCATTTATAACAAAGCTTATTATGTCATTTTCGTTAATTATTTATAGTCACTATCTGTTAATATGGTAATCTTCCATTTATTCACAGAGCCATTCGCAGAATATTCCCTGGAAACTTTTTTTAATGAAAGTTATTGGTGAAGCATTTACTGGATTATCGCCATTTATTACAGGCAAAAACAGTAGCTTAATATTCAGTATAGTTAGAGGTAAAAATAGTTTGATCAATGCAACGGATAGAACACGTATTATTTATTGATACCGTTCTATCTGTTTTTTATTTTCCTTATTAACGAGATTCTATAGAGGCTACCAATCTAATTTAATAAAATTTAACAAAATATTGTTATTCATTAACCTGGCCCTTTAATGAAAACGAGCGCCGATTCATATTATAGTATCGCGATCGATTGTGGAAGCTTGTTTTTCAACTATTGCCCTTTCATTGAAGTATAGGAACGATATAAAAATGCAGGTATACAGCACTACAAAATCTCGAAAAGCCTTATCGTACAATCATTCGTGTCTTTTTCATGTGACTTTCATTTGAGAACGTTTATTGAATAATGGATGTATGTAAATTCAATAAGGTAAAACATCTATTTTTGATGGTGTAATTCTATTTTCTTCCCAATCATAAAAATAGCTCCAAAATACCTGGGACTAAAATGGGATTACCTTCTTTTTAGAGTGAAATTCTTCCTCGTGACTACTATGCTCGGAGGTCCCTGATAATTTAAAAGGTCCCCAACCTATTGAAGACCTCCCTGGGTAGCTTGATCAATAATTTGCAAATCTATGTTTTATTCATTCAATTTAGTGGAATAGATTGAATGTGAACATATATAGGAGGGATAAATAATGACAGTCAAATTGACAGTAGAAAACGTAGTACAGGCGAAACAAGAAGTGGAGAAATTAGAAGCGCAAGGATATCTTCGAGATAACATTTACATTTTTGCACATTATGAAGAACGTGAAGATGATATTAACGAAGCACTGGGGACAGAAGAAGCTGGTATTAGCGAGCAAGGGTTCCTGACTTCTATGAAGAACCTGGTGAATTCCCGTGGAGATGAACTTCGCAATAAGTTAGCTTCTGTCGGATTAAGTGAATCGGAAGCTGCTCAATTCGAAAAGGAACTGGATACAGGTAAATTGGTCATAGTTGCCAATAAGTAAAAACAAACCCGGGAGTCCAATCCCGGGTTTGTTTTTCATTTTACAAGTCCTCCTCGTATTCCTTGGACTCTGTATTCCAGATAGCCTTTCAACCAAGTCAGTATAAAAACCCATCCTTCTTTATTGTCAATGATCTGCGTGGGGCATTTTTCATCTTCTTGATTAAAGAGTCTTCTTCAACAAAATGACCCTTTAACGAAAACAAGCGCTAATCCTTGTTACAGAATCGCACCCTTATATGGAAGACATGATTTCAAGATAATACAATTACAATTTCCATTGTTCCTCTGTTACTAAGAAAAAGGGTTTGGTGTTGGTTTAAAAAATAAAGTTTGTCGATCACCCGACAAACTTTATTAGACTGACTCGTAAAAAAAGCAGTGACGGACTAGGAACTCGAAAGACCTAGACTGCCGCTGCTTTTATTGTGCTAACGTAATCTGATTAGCGTAATCTATTTTAGGTGACAAGGTCATCTACCCGTCTGGTAAACGAGACCTATGGCTCCAGAATCAAATGTCTTGTTTTCGATAAGTTTAAGGTTAATCTTCTCCTTGAGACCTTGGAATAACGGCAACCCGCTGCCGACCAGGACGGGAGAAACCGTAATTTTATACTCATCAATTAAATCAAACTGCATAAGGTAGTGTGCGAATCTAGGACTTCCTAGGATGACCATATCCTTGCCTGGCTGCTGTTTGAGGTTCTTGATCTCTTCCTCTACATCTTCTTTCACCAGTCTGGAATTGTTCCATTCGACTTTCTCCAACGTCGTGGAAAAAACGATTTTGGCTGTCTTTTCTATCCACTCGGCATGATTCCGTTCGTACTGCGAAGCTGATGGGTTCGAAGGCACAGATGGCCAGTAACTGTGCATCATCTGATAAGTCCCACGTCCCCAAATGACAGTGTCGGCAGTACTCAGAATTTCTTTCGCGTGTTTCTCCAAATCAGAATCGTAGGAAACCCAACCAATGTCCATTTCACCGTTTGGCCCTTCTACAAAACCGTCAAGCGATGCGTGCAGAAATAGAACGAGTTTTCTCATTTTCAGTTCTCCTTTGTTCATGAGGGATGTCACATTATACTTTGCAGTTTTCATTAATGTTATGTGCAGAGTCAAGTATAGCACACATTACAATCTAATAATTTCTTCTAGATTGCAAAATTTCTTTATTAAACTATTTGGCCCTATAATAAAAAAACACCTATTTCTACATGAGTGTCTTAATTGAATGTAAGTTTTTTAAAAGTATTTACTGTATAAATTCTGTCTTAGCTTTCCGCTTAGCTGAGCGTATATCTTTGTAGTCTCACTCTTTTCATGACCCAGTAAGCTTTGAATGACATCAATTGGCGCACCATTATTACGGCAGCCGGTTGAATACATAAACTCAAATAGTGCATTCTCTCGTTGATTGACAAGCTTCCCTTAGATGTTTGATCTCTAATTCTGAGAGAAACTTAGGTATTCTTTTACCTAATTTCGGCTCTTTCAATTTAGCAGCAGGATTTTTTAGAATATATCCCTCATCATGTGACCATCTAAATAGTGATTTAACACAACGAATCCTATGCCCTAAACTGGATGGCTTTAAGTGTTCTCCTGACTGTATTAAGTACTCTTTTAATTTTTCTGTACTAAATCCGTTCATATCAATATCACCCAAAAAATCGCAATAAAAGATTGTATTGAAAACAATATGTTTTTAATGTAGTATTGAATACCCCTCGATTTTTTTATCTTGTTGGTATTTTTTCCACGCTTCGGATTCACTCTCCTACTAAGTTAAATCTAGTATTCTATATTCTATTATGTTCAGAGAGAGGCTGTTTCATACAGTGATTATTCAATAAGCTAATATATTGATAATTTCCGAAGTATTTTTAACCAGTAAATAGAAAAGGGGGCCTTCCCCTATTTCAAGGAAAGCGCCCGATTGTGGAACAATAGAAAAGAAATGAGTACAAAATAAACAACCAAACAATAGGGCTTATTTTAAATATTTATACTATTGTTGATAAGTTATTTAATAATAAAACACCCTATACCAGTTTGGTATAGGGTGGAAATTACTGCATGTATCTAAAGTTTTATCAAAAATTTTGTATGCCTAAACTGAGATAAGTGTTGTTTCCATCATGAATTGGTTTATATGTTATTTAATATTTAATAATCGTTCTTCCTAAATGGCGACCACTTTTAATCGCTTCAATAGTTTGAGGTAAATCTTGAAGCGAAATTTCATTTATAAGTGTAGTTCGGGAAATATTCCATTCATTCGCTATTTTCTTCCAAATATAACTACGATTTTCGATTGGTACATTTACAGAATCAATTCCCAAAAGGTTAATTCCTCTAAGTATAAACGGCAACACTGTTGATGTTAATTTTATACCACCTGCATTCCCACACATACTCATACTTCCACCGTAGGAAATTTGAGGTATTAAAACAGAAGCAATTTCCCCGCCGACAGTATCTAGGACAAAGTCAAATTTTTGCTTATTTAACGGTTTATTTTGTACGCCTAATTCCTCTGTAAAAATGACATCGGTTGCTCCTAAAGATTTTGCTACTGCTATCTGGTGTTCTTTTCGAACTAAAGCAGAGATATTTTTGTAACCAGTTTTAGATAAAATTTGTAAAGCTATACTACCTACTCCACCAGTTGATCCAGTAACCAGAATCCTGGGATTATTATTTAAATCCATACCTTTGTCCTCTAAAGCAATGATAGAAAGGGCGGCCGTAAACCCTGCTGTTCCAAAAACCATAGCATCTTTTAAGGATAGATTCACTGGTAAAGGAACAATCCAATCTCCAGAAACTCTAGCATATTCTGCAAACCCTCCTGTATGGCTCATTCCCATAGCAAAACCTGTAACAATCACTTTCTGTCCCTCTGTGTAACGATCATCTGTTGTATGAACAACGGTTCCACTCAAATCAATTCCAGGAATCATCGGATAATTCCGAATAACTCCTCCATTTTTTTGAACAGCCAGCATATCTTTATAGTTTATTGAAGAATATGATACCTTAATTAAAACCTCGCCATCCGAAAGACTATCAAGATTCACATCTTCCAAACCATAAATTACTTGTTCTTGTTCCTCTTTTACAACAATTGCCTTGCATGTATCCATCGACATCTTCCCCCTTTTGATACAAAACATTTCTGCAACAAAAATGTTTCATAACAAAAACTAACATGATATTATAACTAATGTCAATATGGAGGAGATATTATGGAATTAAAAGATTGCATTAACTTTTTACTAAGTGCTAGCCAGAATAAAGTTTTTAAATATTTCAGCAAGCTTTTAGAGGACTATGGCGTAACACCGGCTCAATATGGTGTGTTGAATTGTTTGTGGAGAGAAGGACAATTATCCCCTAAACAAATTGGAGAAATGGTTTATTTAGAAGCCCCTACTGTCTCAGGGATATTAGATAAGATGCAAAAAGCTGAATTAATAGAACGTTCGATTGATCCAAAAAATCGTAGAAATGTTTTAGTGATGGCTACTCAAAAATCTGAAGTAATCAGAGATGAAATTGAAGCTGCCACAATTAAGTTGAATAATAAGGTTCTTCAAAACTTGTCAGATAGCGATACAGAAGTGTTGAAAAAAGCATTAGAAGTAATAATAAAATCTGATTTTTCCTAATAAAATAAATTATAATAATCCCCATCATAATCTGTTGATGGGGTGATCGTACTGGAGATTAATATTTGAAGCTATCCCACTTTCAAACTAAGCCTTACATAATATTCAAATATAATTCTTCACAAAACCCAGCTAATCTCTTTAAGGTGTTTTTCCATTAAATTGCCCTTTAATGAAAAAGGCACTTTCCTTATTCCAGGAAAGCGCCCGTTAGTTGAATAAGACAATAGAGTTATTTTTTTGAAATAAAGGTTTCACATTAACGTGTGTAGAATATTTATATTAATAATAAAAAAGGTGGGATAAAATGGTGAATCAGGTTTGTGTTATCAGTATTTACGTGCCAAATTTAAATAAAGCAATTGACTTTTATACCAATACTTTAGGTTTTGAATTAAACAAGCAGTATGGACCTAACATTGCATCACTTGTACACGGAGAGCTACCAATTATTTTAGAGGAGAACGATAATACAACCTTTAAGCAAGATAATAAAATTACAGGGGTTGTATTAGGATTGAGAACTGAGGATATTTATGAAACGGTTAAATTCTTAAAAGATAAAGAAGTGGCATTTATTGTAGATGAACCAACTAATTGTCCTCCAGGGAAATATATTAGTTTCAGAGACCCCTTCGGAAATATTTTAGAATATCTCCAATTTGAAAATATGTAATATGTATTAAAAGTTCAACAAATTTGTTGGACTTTTTTAATCACCTTTTATGAAATTCAACAAAAAGCGTTAATCCTTCTCCGACCAATGCCACCTTAGCTCAACTTGCTAAAATCTTCAAACTCTCAAAACTGTTTTAATACGATTATTTTCTTCTTTCTTATCCAAGTACTCGAAGAGACCTAGTTGATTTCCCCAAGGGTCAGTGAAAGTTCCCCATTTTGCAGAAACTTCCTCACGGGAGTATATCTCAAATTCGTCAATTCCTACTTCTTTAACAAGTCTATCTCTTTCAGCTACTATATTAGTAATTCCTAACCGTAAAGGTCCACTAGCTTCTGATGGTATTCCCTCAGCAACTTGCAACCAGCAACCAGGGATGATTTCCCATTCTACAAAACCATTGTGCGGTATGTAATCAGGTTTTCTGTTTAATAGTGTTTCATACCACTTGCGTCCTTCTTTAAAATCAGTAACACGAACTTGAATAGTTATTTCAAAAATCATTCATTACCCCCCCCATAATTATCCACATTATATGTATTCAATAACTTAAGAGGGTTCTCCTTCTTGTTAAACTAAACTGCATCGTTAGCACAATAAGAAAAAAGAGCTGCCTGCGCAATTCAATGATTTTCAAGTAAAGCGCCCTTTAATGGAGTAACATTTATTAGATCCGCTGATTGTGAGAATAAGCTCTTAAAGCTCATCCTCCTTTTAATAAATACATTCTGTTAAATTATTTAGTAAAGAAAACGCCACAAATAAAAGGTTGCATATGATTCCTATTTCTTCCAAGTAACAGATATTTTCAAAATGTCATCTCTCGTAGGCTTTCGATTCATAATACGAATATTTTAATCGAATTGATAAGACCCACATCGTCTATTGGAAAAGCTGTCGGAAATCGCAAACAACGCATGAGAACATAATTGGCTGACCAAGGACCAATGCCACGTATCTTTATTAGATTTTTTTCAGCCTCTTTGTAGTTCATTTTTAATAGTTTGTATTTTGACAATTCTCCCTGTGCCATTAACTGGGCAATTCCAATGATATATTCACTTTTTTTCAAAGTCATTTTGATATCAGCTAGGTCGGCAGGTGATAACTCAGCAATTCTTTCGTAGGATGGAAAAACCCAATAATTTTTACCTTTCAATTCTAAGGACTCACCAAATTTTTCTACAAATTGTTTTTTTAATGAGTATGCGAATGATAAGTTAATTTGTTGGCCTAAGACTCCCCAACATAAAGCTTCAAATAAGTCGGGAATGCCAATGACTCGCAATCCATAGAATTTATGGGCAGGAATATTAAGTAATGGATCTGCTTTTGCCATTTCATAAAATGAGGTCAAATCGTTATCAAGATCAAACCATTCACGAATATATTTTACAATCTTTTCTCGTTGCCACTCTTCAGTAGGTCTAGAATCATTTAAAAACTGAACAATCATTTGTTTATTATCATTTACGCTTACCTGTACCAATGACCAAATTTCTCCAATGGCTATAACTCTTGTAATGATATCGTTCTCGGCCTCGTACATGCATTCATTTTTTTCCCTTGTTAGATAGCCTAAGTTAGCATTCATGTCAACTCTTCAGGTAATGTAATAGTGATGTCATCATTGATTTCTTGCCACGTCACTTTTCATTCTCCTCACCTTAATACTATTTCCTATACTAATTACAAAATAATTAGGAGGCAAACTCACACTGATTGTAGTTTTACTTTATTACATAATAATCTTTTCTAATTTTGTTATCTTGCTATTACATTCTAGGTACCTTCTTTATTTTAATTTCTGAGGTTATAGTGTTATTTATCAAGAATGCTAAATAGGAGGTAATTAAAATGGTTCTAGATATTAAAACACGTGTCAAAAGCTTAAATTGGGATTCAATTCAAAACGAATTAGATGCGCAAGGATTTGCAAAGCTTCCAGCAATTTTAACAAAAGAGGAATGCGACTTCTTCATAGAACTCTATAGTGAGGAAGAGTCATACAGAACCACCATCAATATGGCGAGATATCGATTTGGAAATGGCGAATACAAATATTTTTCCTATCCATTGCCCGAAATCATCCAAAGTTTAAGGGAGTCCTTTTATCCAGAGTTGGCTAAAACAGCAAATCGATGGTTGAGTTTTTTAAAGAAATCAGAGCAGTTTCCAGATCATCTTCAAGATTTTTTGAGAACATGTAAAGAATATGAACAAACTAGACCGACACCCTTAATTTTAAAGTATGAAAAAGGGGGATTTAATTGCTTGCACCAAGATTTATATGGGGACGTGTTTTTCCCTTTTCAAGTAGTATTTGTATTAAATCAAAAAGATAAAGATTATAAAGGCGGTGAATCCGTATTAGTGGAACAGATTCCACACGCTCAGAGCAGGGCGCATGTCATTACGTTGGAACAAGGTAGCGCGCTGATTTTCCCTACTAACCATAGACCTTCTCTTGGTAAAAAAGGATATTACAAAAATACAGTTCGTCACGGAGTAAGTACGGTTACTACTGGAGAAAGATACGGTCTTGGAATTATTTTTCATGATTCAAAATAAATTTCACTATCTTGCTATTTTATTTTTTGTCTAATACGTACTGAATTTACAGGGTATATAATGTATGGAGAGGTGAGGTAAATGAAGGACAGCGTCAATAGTGGATTCCAAGAGAATCATGGTTATGGGTTAATGACAGAAAGTAAATGGCAAGCAATTATTAACAATGATGCCTCATATAATAATCAATTTTTCTATGCTGTAAAGACCACCGGAATCTTTTGTAAACCCTCATGCAAATCTCGGGTTCCAAAAAAGGAAAACGTACGTATTTTTCAAAACGCTGAACAAGCTCTCCAAGCAAATTTCCGTCCATGTAAGCGTTGCAAGCCTACGAATGAGAAATTGCCTGATAGTGAGTGGGTTGCTCTTATCACTGAAAACATTGATAAAAATTTCATTGAAAAACTTACACTAGAAACATTAGCAGATATAGCCCATGGAAGTCCCTATCATTTGCATCGAACGTTTAAAAAGATTACAGGCACCACGCCGGTCGAGTATATACAACAGGTTAGATTAAACGTAGCTAAAGAGTACCTCATTCAAACAAATAAAACGATTGCGGATATCTCCATATGTGTAGGAATACCTAACACTTCCTATTTTATTACTCTATTTAGAAAGAAAACCGGACAAACACCAACACAATATCGTGAAAACAATAGGTCACTAAAAAAAATGGAGGAAATTTAAAAATGAAATCAGAGAATAATCCAACACTTTATTGGTCTTTACTTAAGTATAAAGATTGGAATTTTTATATCGCTTCGACATCTAAGGGGCTTATGTTTGTTGGTTCACAGAACAAACCATTCGAGGAATTGTCTGAATGGGCTATGAAACGCCTTCCGGGAAGTTCTCTTGTTGAAGATGTTGAAAAACTCGAGCCTTATGCGTTAGAGATCACCCAGTATCTTGAAGGAAATCGGCGAAATTTTACTGTCCCATTTGATTACAATGGAACACCATTCCAGAATGTAGTATGGAATGCACTTTGTGAGATTCCATATGGACATACAATGTCCTATTCCGATATAGCAAACGTAATAAATAAACCAGCAGCAGTTCGTGCTGTCGGCGCAGCCATTGGAGCTAATCCAGTTTTAATTACTGTTCCATGTCATCGTGTAGTAGGGAAAAATGGAGCGTTAATAGGTTATCGTGGTGGATTAGAAATGAAGACAAAGCTCCTGAATTTAGAAAAACAAGGTTATTCTAGCAACAAGTGAAATTATTGTATAACAATTGAAAGCGAGGTTTCCCCATGAAAAGTGAATTGCTCTATAAATACCCCAAAACCATTTTAAATAAAGGAACAGGCTTTCTTTCTGGATATACGCACTCACTGAACCCTTATACCGGCTGTTCCTTTGGGTGTTCCTATTGTTATGTACGCCAAATGCCTGTATCTCTTTTTCGAGAAGGAGAGTGGGGAAATTGGGTTGACGTGAAAATCGGAGCAGCGGCTTTACTCGCTAAAGAACTCCGAAGAGAAAAAACAAAAGGGAAAGTGACGATTTTTATGTCGTCTAGCACAGATCCGTATCAACACAGCGAACATAAAGAAAAAATCACGCGTTCGTTATTAGAGGTAATGGTAGATGACCCACCTGACTTCTTATTAGTACAGACAAGAAGCCCACTTGTCAGTCGAGATATCGATTTGCTACAGCGCTTAAAAGACAGAGTACGGGTAAGTATAACCATTGAGACGGATTCGGAAACGATACGTAAACATTTTACTCCAGAGGCACCCCCTATTCAAGCACGCTTTAAGTTATTGCAAAAATTAGCAGAGGCAGGAATTCCAACCCAAGTTGCAATAGCCCCCGTATTACCGAGTGGACAATATTTTCCTGATAAATTGAAACCATTCGTCAATCGAATATGTATTGATGACTATTTTATGGGAGATGGCAGTGGAGGAAAACGCACAAAAAAACTAGAAATTGAAACAAAATACGCTGAAATTGGATTAGAAGAATGGTATGGTCCGCAAGTTATTCAAAAAGTATATAAGAGATTTATAGATATCTTTCCAGAAAATCAGGTTTATATAAGCCAGAAAGGGTTCGAACCGTAAAGATAATAGGAAGTGATTGCATGTGTAAAAATAATGAAGATAGTGCTGAAAAAAAGGCATTCATCTTGTTAGATGCCGATTTGCGTCCATATCAAAGTGATATACCGGGTATTTTGGGTGGACATCGACGGAGTAAATTATATGGAAGATTAGATTGTCCCACAGCACTTAGGTCTATAGCAAAAGGTGGATATGTTAAACACCGTGTATTTTTTTCAGATGAACAAACGGCAATCTCGGCAGGTTTAAGGCCGTGTGCCGTTTGTTTACCTGAAAAATATGCAACGTGGAAGAAAGAGAAATTGCAATGATACGATAGACGTAAACATTCATAAACCAACTTAACTTTCATGTTGTTCCAATTTCATTAACTCCCCTTTACTTTCCTATCTCCGTTTCATACTGCGGATAAGAATTTTAGTTTTCTTATCCACACGATTAGATTCCGTAATTTTTTGCAAAGCTTTATTATACGTAAAATTATCGAGCGTGTTATTTCTCATATATTCTATTGTGGTATCAGGAATTTTCACATAACAGATAGAGACAGCCCACGCAACCGCCATTTTGACATAATAATCTTCATGTTTCACACTATTCAATAGGTTTAACACCCTGTCGATGTATTCCATCTCAATATAAAAGTCTAAGAGCATGACCACTCCAAATCGTATGTCATATTCTTTCTTAGAAGACAGATAGGGTTGTAAAAATGCCCATACACGCTCCTTATTTGCCTTTGCAAATTTTAGACCTGTACAAAAGCTGTCACATACCGACCAATTATCAATTTTTGGCACGAACGAAGCCACATAGGACAGGTGTTCTTCAATATCTGTCTTGGCATAGCCAATGACCATACCTTGCAGCATGGCTTCCTCAAAATATTCATCTTCCGAGGTTTCGAGATAAGTGCGCCAGTCCTCCTTTGCAATTTTTTTTGCTAGTTTACGTAGCTCTGGCAGCCGGACACCCAAAATATTATTAATATTAGGTATGAGAGCTGCTGAAAACTTTTGATATTCTGGATCAATAAGTTCAAAGATTTGTTTTCTAATTGTATTTTCCATTGGTGTCTCCTATATTCCTTATATCTAACAGTTTCACTATAACTAATTATTTTTTGAGAAAGTAAAAAAATGAATAAAAAAGCAAGATATCAAAATAATATTTTTTGCCCAATAATACTTAATAATTTTCCAACGGATTAATTCTTTGTTGAAATTTCTTAACGATGTAATCTCATTCACCTGTCGCTACTCCTTATTCAAGAATATGGCCCTTTAATGGAATAACTTATATTTATCTTCGTTCCACATTTTTAGAACAAAAATTAGCATTTGATCTACTTTTGATGACATGCAATTAAAAAATCCAATTTATATATCTTCAAAATAAAATCCATAAATGTGACCGCACCGCAACCACTCGTCACCCCATAAAAATTGATGCACGTGGTTTAGCTTTATAATAAAGATTGTTCAAAATAATACCTAATAGCGTTGATAAACAGGCAAAAAGAAAGAGCATGTTTTAAAAAATTAATCAAAACATGCTCATTATATATTTTATGGAATCATTCTTTTATAAAAAAGTTTGATCATTTCTATAATATTTCCTCCGTTAATAAGCGCTTTAATGGAGGAATAAACCAGTAAATCCCTCAGTCAAACCCATGGATTGGAACAACGCCTTAATCCTTTAACTGATAGAAAACCTGTTTAATTTTGCCTCAGTGCCAAGTATGGCAGTATTAAGCTCATTCCCTCGGCTATTTTGTCCCCTTCTGAAATAGAGACTGCGTAAAAAATTCTTGCTGTTCACGCGAGCAATCACCTGACTGCGACTTCTCGGCAAATCGCAGCATTGCGCTAAGCAGCTAATCCAATCAGCAATTTCTTGATGAGGAAGTAACTCTTTGTCAATCATCATATCCACGATATTGACCAACCGCTCATCATCCTCATCACTAAAAATATGTATTCCATTATGTAGCATGCCAGAAATAGCGACAAGAACCTCACGTAGCATTGCAACGCTGCTCTCCTCGCACTGCACCAACTCAACAAAAACATCTGCACCGTGAGACGCGCTGTGAGCCCAGCCTCCTACTGAAAGGTAACCCCGCAGATCCTTCTCCTCATTGTAATAACGGAGCATTGCTTGCATTAATTGCTCAATTTCTTCTTGATTTAAAAATGGATTCCGTCTGTGGCGTTGTATAATCAAAGCGATAGGCAAGGCAGAAAACGTCCTTGTAAAAACTGACTGATCCTCCTCGCTGCCGATATTATAGAACAAATGGTTCTCATCAGTCAGAACAGTTAAGAGACTACGCAACTCCTCTTCACTGAACCTATTCTCTTCCTTAATCCACATATAAAACATCGGATAAATCAAGTTATCCCGCAATTCTGGCTGAGGATCGCCGATATATTGAAGTAACAAAGGTAAGAAATCTTGATGCTGCTCACCTTCGCCTAACTGATACTCATTCTCCTCAATTCTTTGCAAATCCTCCATAAGTTTCAACCTTATATCGCTCACTTTCCCATCCCCTTTAACATTAATAAAATCTCTTCTATGACAATATCAGGCTCATCATGATGTATATAATGTCCACTACGACTAGCAATCCGGAACTTACTTGACGTTGACAGCCATTGGAATTCTGCTTGTAGACTTTGTTCAATTCCTAATATTTCTTGTGAGGGCCATCCATCTTCATTATTATCGGGTAAACCTCTTGTAATAATTGAGAGAGGGATGTCACTTTGTTTTGAATAATCAACAATTTGCTTATAACTCTGTATTTTATCAATTTTCTCACTATTCAACATAGGATTCTCGAAATATTTCCTATTTCCTGCAAGTAGATTTTCTGGTAGAACCTTTTCATAGGCAAGTTCTTTATATTCCGGTGCAGCGTCAACCAAAACCATACCACAGATGTTCAGCGGATAAAGACTGGTATACAATCTGGCGACCAATCCACCAAAGGAATGGCCTACTAATATATAAGGCTTCTCCACGTCAAGCGCTTGCACCAATTTGGAGAGCTCTTCAACAAGATCACAGCAAGTTCGCGGGACAGCTACGTCTTGACTCCTGCCAATACCCGCCCTGTCATAGGACAAGGTTGACGTTTCATCCGATATTCGGTCTTGGACCTTTTTCCATGTTTCATGGCTATCGCCTAACCCTGCAATAAAGATTACGCTGGGTGTATTTTTACGATATTTATTGAACAGTATACGCCTATCATAGAAATTGATTATCTTTTCATGTTGTATCGTCACTTTTAATCACCTAATTAAATTATAAGCTTTACATTATTATTTCAACAATATAAAAAAGGGCCGTTTATGCAACTCAGTAATAATTTGCTAAAGTCCTCCGTTAGTTAAAGTGAAATCTTCACAATCTTACTCTATATTTCAACAACAATATCCAATTTATAGAAAATGTTCCTCAACAATTTGATCCTTATTACAGGATTGCGTCCGTTTGTTAAATAAACTTAGTATTTGACTTTCAAAAAATAAGTAGATATTATAGATATATTAAATCTACAATAGGAGTAATCATATGAAGTTAACAAAAGCAACTAACTACGCTCTCCACACCTTGCTATTTTTAGCTGTTAATCCCCCCACTGAACATATTGGTGTGGCAAAATTAGCTGAACGCCAAGAAGTTTCAACAACATATTTATCTAAAATACTAACAATGTTAGTAAAGTCCGGTATGATTGAATCTATCACAGGTGCAAATGGCGGTTATAAATTAAAACCGGGTTGGGAAGAAATTTCAATACTCGATGTTATAAAAGCTATTGAAGGTTTGACGCCTATTTTTGATTATTGTCTCGGTCATAATCCTGATTGCTTAATTCAGAAAGCGATTGAATCAGCGGAGGAAAAGCTTTTAAATGAATTGGATCAAACACGTATAGTTGATTTAGCTAACAAAATGAATGAGAAATCTATGTAAATCATGATTTCTTTTACCCTAATTATAGATATTATAACTCTATAATAGATATTATAGAGAAGGAGGAAAATAATTGATGAATAAATATGATTGTATTGTAATTGGTGCAGGACCAGCTGGATTAGGTGCAACTTTAACTTTAGGGAGAGCGCGTAGAAAAGTAGCCATATTTGATAATGGAACAAATCGAAATCGTGTAACGCAAGAGTCACACGGGTTTTTAACAAGAGATGGAATTAAACCACAAGAATTTAAAAATATTGCAATTAAAGAATTGGAATCTTATCCTTCTGTGTCAATTTCAAATGAGACAGTTATGGAGGTTAATAAAGATGTTCAAAATAATTTATTTTTAGTCAATACAACAAACAATAAATCTTATATAACAGAAAAAATACTGTTGGCTACCGGTATTCAGGAAGTATTTCCATTATTACAGATTAGAGAATATTATGGTAAAAGTTTATTCAGTTGTCCATATTGTGATGGCTGGGAGCTTAGAGACAAGCCGTTAGCTATAATTGCAGAAAATGATGACCACATTATTCATATGACTAAATTGGTTTTTAATTGGTCAAAGGATTTAATCGTTTTTACTAATGGTCATCAACTATCCAATAAAATACGAATTAATTTTGAAAGTAAAAAGATTAAGGTTTATACAGAAGTTATTAAAAACTTACATGGAGATAACGGTTACTTAGAAAGTATTGAATTAAGATCAGGTGAAAACATTCTAAGAAGTGGTGGTTTCGTAGTTCCTAGTTATTATCGCCTAAATAAATTTGCTGAGCAATTACATTGTCAAACTGATGAAAACGGAGGAATTATCACAGACGGTACTGGACGAACAACAGCAAATGGGGTTTATATTGCAGGAGAAACTGAAAAGGCAGGACCCTCTTCTTTGATGATTGCTGCAGCCGATGGCAATAAGGCTGCTACAAGCATAAACATGGATATAACAATAGATAGATTTTAAAATGTAAGCTGATGAGTTATAAATGCAAACTCATCAGCATTTTTATTATGAGGTCTAATAACGACTTACTCCATTAAATGGCCTGTTTGTTAAATAAATTAACTCGCATTTACAAATACATTTATTATTTTTTAAAAAACTAATCAAACATAATACAAATGATCAATTTTTTTATAATCATACATTTTAAATATTCATCCCAGCTAAGCTAAAGTATCGATCCTATCTGTATGTACAAACCAAAAAAATAGCCTCCTTATCAAATAAATAGAAGAAGTAGAACAAAAGATTTTCACTCTAGTGCAATTTTTGAAAGAGAAAACGAACACAGTTGGTCTTATGGTAGCCATCGATAGCCCCGAAGGAGCAGCAAATAAAGAGAAAGGTTATTATAATATTGCAGGTGTAAACATTCATGATATTAGTAACGTTTCAGATATTAATAAGTATTTCATAAAGTTGTAAGATACTTTACTAATTAGTCTAATTTAGGAGAAAACGTTTATAAGTTGTTACAACCATAAAAAGACCAAACTAAACAGGATTGAGCCCTGTAGATTACAGAGTTCAATCCTCGATTATTCCACTAAACTGTCCAATTAATTATAGTAAAACTTAGCAATATTCAGTATGCTACGATTGTATCCTTGTACAAGTAGAGTGCCTTATTGTGATATTAGTGCTCTTACAATGTAGTAATAATTGGTCCTTCCTTGGTAAGGATAATCGTATGCTCGTATTGAGCAACAAAACTTTCATCGGTTAGGCAGGTCCATCCATCTTCGGATATGATAACTTCCTCTTCAAATGTAGAGATCATAGGCTCAAAGGCAATTACCATACCATCTTTTAAAATTTCGTCATCCCAGTGAGTGAAGTAATTGAAAATGTGTTTTGGTTCTTCATGAATCGAACGTCCTATACCGTGTCCAGTAAGATTTTTTATGACTGTTAATCCATGCTGTTTTGCTACATTGTGTGCAGCTTTTCCGAGCGCACTTTTTTTTGAACCTGGCTTTGCCTTTTTAAGTCCAGCATCAAATGCTTCTTTTGCAACGTCACATATTTTATGTAAAGTTGTCTCTCCTTCCCCTACTACAAAGGAAATTCCAGTATCTGCGAAATACCCGTTTTTTGAACCTGAAACATCAATATTTACAATGTCCCCCTTTTGAATTGTCCGTTCCCCTGGAATTCCGTGCGCTACTTCTTCATTTATGCTAATGCATATATATCCAGGAAAATTGTATTCACTTTTTGGGGCAGATTGAGCTCCTGCTTTTTCAAACATCTCTCTTCCAATTTCATCGAGTTCTTTTGTGGTAATTCCAGGTTTCGTTCTATTGACTAATTCATCTCGAATCGCACCGCATATTTTACCAATTACTTTTAATCCATTAAAATCCTCTTTAGTCTTTGCAACCATTATATATCCTCTCTTTTTAATGTATTTTATGATGAGTATACCATTTAATTCCTAGCAGGGACGTGTTTTTCTTCAACAATATGGCCCTTTTGTTGAATAAATCAACTAACATTTATTATTTTTCAAACGACTAATCAAACTTAATACAAATGATCAAACTTTTTTTATAATCCTACATGATAAATATTCATCGGAAAACTGCCCTTTCTAAATTAATGAAGTATGGGTTACCTTGAAGTCTGCTCGGCTAATTGTATGCAAATAGTTACACTTAACCTTTTTGCGGTTTAGTTCAGTAACAGTCTCGAAACGATTTAGTAATATCTTTTTTGTGTAGAAAATGTGTAGAAACTTTTCATTTTCTAAAGTGTCTAGAAAGGATTTATTAAACATAAAAAAAGATGACTTTTATAGTCACCTTTTCACTTGTAAGTAGCAATTTAGTTATTGAATATTTGTTCGTAACGGTGGAAGAATGCCACTGTGTGCGCTCTTGCTAGAGAATCATTTGGTTTAAACTCTTCATTTGTTTTAGTAGTTGTTAAACCATTATCACGAAGAAATTTAATAGCTTCTGACTGAGATACAGTCTTACCATAATGCATTGAAGCTAAGATACGAGCGAAGTTACCCCGTGTGATATCCTTCCCTGCAATGGCTTGTTTGGATGCTGTGTTTGCACCTAGGACTGGTAGAGAGTATTTTGTAGCCAGTTGGTAGTTTACGTCTCCATACCATGAAGTATTAGCTATCGTTGAAGCTAGTTCTGATGGTTTGAAGTAACGGAATAGGATAGATAACATTTGGTTTTCCGTTAAGTTAGTGTACGGTTTAAGTAAGTTTTCGTACTTACCTGTTGATGGGTTTTTCACGTTTGGGTATCCACTGATGATACCGATGTTGACTGCCCACTTAAAATCCTCAGCCCAGTATTGATTTGCATTGAAATCAGCAAACTTTGATACATCAACGTTGCCCGTTGTGGGCGGTGTTACTGGAGGTGGTGGCGTTGGTGTTGAAGCTGAGTAGTTTAAATAACTTGATGCTACATACCCCTCTGATCCGTCATTTCTTTTCACAGGATACCAAACAAAATGGTTTTTCTTCGTTGATACTTTTTCATATTCAAAAGGACCTGTAATGGTAACAATTTCACCTTCACGTAAAGTACCCAAAGAAGGACTATCCGTAGTAGGTCTTGTCCTAAATGTTACATTCGTTATTGCACTAACTTTTTGATTTGTTTCAAAATAATACTTAGATTTTGTTAATTGTAAATCAAAATCATAGTTCATTTTTGAAAATTTAATATTTTCCTTGCTGTTAGAGTCATATTGAAAATGTTCACGTGAAAAAGGCAGCTCTGTTAAGTCTATTAATTCCATCTTATTAATAATTCTGATAATTTTTTCTTGATAGGCATTGGTATTTCTTTCACCAGTTGCTTGTACAATTGGACTATTTACTGGCTTAGTACCGTTATAAGCCATAATAGCGAAGTACCATTGTTCAAGTACATCTCTTTCCCCACCGTTGATGCTAGGTAAATCCTTTCGCTTAAACATATTATCTAAAGTCTCTACACCAGCTTGAATATTATAGACAATATCACTTTTTAGCCTATCTTGATTGTAGCCTGCTTGATTTGTAATTTGCATAATGCCAATTCCATTATCAGCTGTCACAATCGCTTCACCATTCATATCAAAATGACCCCAATTTCCACTTTCACCTTCCGCAATTGCCTTCACAATTTCAGGAGGAACATCATAAATTAGTGCTGTTTCGGTTAACAAACAGTTCATTGTCGAATAATCAGGGTTTACTTTCGATGCCGAATCATACTCACATGTATTCGCAATATTATTAGCTAATACATTTTTATCTATATTTATTGATAGAGAGAGAGCACCAATGGCAATAACACTAATCAATGGTTTCAATATCTTTTTCATATGTTAATATTACACTTCCTTTCATATTTTTTGAAGTTACAAGATTCAGATATATGTTATCATAAACCCAATATTTGAGATAGGGTAATAGTCAATGTTTCTTTTATTTAACATGATACGGGCACGAATTAGACGATTGCATATCGACCAGAAGAGCGCTTTGCTTTTAAATCAACTTACAAAGCATTCGCCGCAGCCATCTTACTGCAACAGAACTCTTTGGAAGTTCTTAAGAAGGTAATTACCTATACCGAGGATGATTTAGTTCCCTATTCTCCGATTCAGAGAAACACGTGGATACTGGATTGACCCTTTTGGAATTAAGTGAGGCGACAGTTCGATTCAGTGACAACAAAGCGGGAAACCTTTTTATTTGAGGCAATTGGAGGTCCAGAAGGTTTTGAACAAGCATTAAGTCAAATAGATGATAATATTACCCAAGCTGATCGCTTTAAACCAGATTTAAATGCATTCACCCAAGGACATTCTCGAGAAACTAGCACACCAAAAGCTCTTGCTACCAGCCTACAAGCTTTTGCACTCAGTGACATACTTTCCGATGATCGGATTCTCAAAAAAATCAAAAGCGCCTCAAACAAAGGATTTAAAGCTATAAATCTCGAGATTAGGGCATTCTAATATCACAACG
Organism: Lysinibacillus sp. NPDC093210; assembly: GCF_044753985.1. NCBI lineage: Bacteria > Bacillati > Bacillota > Bacilli > Caryophanales > Bacillaceae > Lysinibacillus > Lysinibacillus sp. NPDC093210. Next base: position 874,215 of record NZ_JBIVOE010000001.1, read on the forward strand.
ACCATGAATACGTATGGTCATCTTCTACAAGAAACAGACCAACGAGCAAGTTCTCATTTTGATAAATTTTTTGATGAAAAAGATTGATTCGGGCACCTTTGGGCACCAATACCTTAAATATACACCTATGTATAAATATAAAAAGCCTTACAACCATTGTGGCTGTAAGGCTTTGGTTAGCGTCCTAGGATGACATACTAAAGTACTGATATATCAATGTTGTTTACCTTACTTTTTAGACTCCCCATCACGGTGTGGTCTTTAATAACCTAACCAAAAAAATTTATAAATATTGAACAATTCATTATCTCTCTTAATTGTCTCTTCTTCAAAAAGACTCTCTGCTATATCAAGCATGTCTAAAACTACTAAATAACTAACTTCTGGCACATCTTAACCCTTTGTGTAGAAGGCAGAAATTGTACCTGAAATAGTATAGCAATTCATTTTCAATTAATATATAAAACAGAAATACAATAACCTTGAATAATATCAGTTTTAACTACAAATAGCCACGCGCATATAAATGAACGTGGCTTTTGTTGTTATAGTAGATCCTTATTTTAGTTATCAAATGTAGAAATCTTTCCACTATATGTAGCTAAATAACCCTTTCCCGCTGGCACTGCTCCTTGTAATCTTAGATTTCCACTATATAAATATCCATCAATCCATTTTTCGTAAGGATACAATGTTGGGATAGAACTATTAAATGTATAATACACTTGGTGCAATGCATCTGCATAAAGATAAAAACCTCGTGGATTTATATCAGATTTAGTGATTGTCTCTGATATTATTTCACCATCTTCATATTCTTTATTGATGTCAAAACCAAGAGGTAGTTCTGTTACTGGTTCCGTTACCGGTTCTGTTACTGGTGTAAATTTCCCACCATCGTTAAAGCTTGTTTCTTCGGTAGCTATAGAGATTCCTGAAAATGCAAAAAATCCAAAAACTAATGTTAACGCGCACAACAAAATACTTAGTCTCTTCATTTCCTTCATCATCTCCTTTATAGTATTAATCATTTTGATTATAAATAGTAATCACATGATTTTCAATATTTTTTCATAATTCAGACTACTATAACTAAATTACTATTGGCAAGTGGTATATTATCTTGAAATAAGAAAGTCCAAGCTCAATATTAGTGGAGTACCTATGCTTTTAAAAACGGCGTGAAAGAACAATCTGTAGGCCGTTTGCGCAACTGATAGTATGCTAGTGTTCTAATCTACAAAGGTGCGAATATCCATTCCGTTTCGAAACGCTTGGGCCATTCAGATATTCAAACAACACTTGACCATTATTCACACGTATTAAAAGAAATGGAAAAACGCGATGAAGAAATTGCAATCAACATCTACTCCTCTTAATTTTTGTTCACCTTGTTTACATTTTGTTTACCTAATTTATATTTTATATGTTTTTCTATGCGATTCTCGATATTCTTTAGATAAATAAAAAAACGCCCAAAACCCAGTATTCTCAAGGTTTCAAGCGTTTTTCTTTTCGGTTAAAAATCAACCTACGATTTGCAATAGACGTCCCAGGAGGGAGTGAAGTATCTCTCTAGAACGTTGGTATTATGGGGGTTGTTAAGATGATTGTGTAGAAAATGTGTAGAAAAATTACCTAGTAATACGAACTTCAATAGTTCCTTATTACATTATATATTCGGATTATTTGATGTTACTCATTTCTTTTATATAGGCTGTTTTCGAAAAGAGTGTTGCTATTCAACAAACAAAGCAGTTTTATTATAAGCACTAAGAAAAGGTTACAGTACCGCCTCTTTTTCCTTGTTTCATTTATTTTTTCAAACCAACTGTATATTAGGGGTATGGGGTTAGACTAATTACGATATATCCGCCAATATTCCCCATCACATCTGTACAAATTCAACTGACATTAATCTTATAACAATAGCTAATGCAATGCTTGAAAAATATGCAGAAGTAAGATATTCTGCTAAAGGATTGCTAGACAAAATTCAAAACTTGAATTTACTAAGTGAATTTTGATTAAAGATAACTTATTTTTTAATAAAGTATAGCTGTTTCTTAATTGCGGGTTCATTTTTAAAATAAAAAACTAAAAAAAACACATATTTTGAATCTGAATTAGTTATCTAATTCAGACTCTTATTTTTGTTGCTCTCACCTGATTTGTTTTGATAAAAACCCCGTTTTCAGACCATACTGCTATAATAGCTGCTTTTTTGTCGTATTATTAAAGTGGAATTTAGGAGAGAAAACAAGTGAAATTTATCGAACCCAAAAAGCAACGAAAAAACAGAGTTAATCTACAAAAAATTGCGTAGAAATACTCTATTTTATTATATTTTGCAAAATGGAAACACAAAGAGAGAAGATTAGAAAACCCACCCGTCTCTAAGTAAATATTTCCAATAACACTTACTTCGTTTTAACTAATTCTAAATTTCAAAAAGTCCCAGTTGCTTAAAAGAATCCATTTCAGGATTATAAAATGTAGATGATATCACAATTTCAATATCTAAAAAAACTACTTTCTCTTCCTTTTTAGCTCTATTTAGCCAAGAGATTAATTGAATTTCTTCTAAATCTAATTCTTCAGACAGTTTTTTTATACTAATTGGTTTTTTTAGATGTTTTTCAATAATAGGCCAGACTAATTTATATATACTCTCAGATTCTAATGTTCTGTATTGACTTTCATAACAAACGTTTATTTGGGAATTTATAAGTTTGATAAATGAGGAATCTTTTAATTCATCAAAAGTTAATGTCCCTGCCCCTAGTTTTTCCAGTTCACTTAGACCCTTAGATTGTACATCTTTTCTAATATATAAAGGTACCCACTTGTTTTTTAAGTTTTCAACAGCACCTGACCAGGTCCCACCCTTTTTATAGTCACTTGAAGTAGCAATCGTCAATTTAGATAAAGCATATATATATTTATTTCTTTCTAATGCCGTATAAGAATAAAATCTAGCATTGGGATGGTAGGGGGAAATTACCAGTAAATTTCTGTTTAATATTTTTTTTAAGTTATCCTTCTTTTTTATAAAACTAGCTAATCCATCGGATAATATAGCAATTGTTTTACCATTTAATTCAATAGTTTTATTATGAGCAACTGAATCAATTCCTTTAGAACCGCCAGATACTGTTACTAATCCTTCTTTAACGGCTTTTTCTGTTAAGAGCTCTGTAAATTTTAAAGAATCCTCATTTGCATTTCTTGATCCTACAATACCAATAGCATCACTATTTAAGATACTTAGATCTCCAGCAAAATATAAAATATTAGGAGATAAACTTTTGAGTATCTTTTTAAATCGTTTAGGATACTCTTGATCTGCACGTGTGATTATTCTAATCCCCATTGAATTAAATTTTTCAACCTGCAACGCCATCGATGAGCTTCTAGAAAGAAGGGTAAGTATTCTTTCAGCTTCAACATCACTTATTCTTAAAATTTCCATTATCTGATGATGTGAATACTTGATTAGATTAGATGGCCTTTCTAATTCGGATTTAGCTATTTTAGTAGATAAATCCACCCATTCTTTTTGTTTAAACGGTTTATAACCCTTATCAATATTTTCTGATGGATTTACAAAAGAACATAAAAGTAAAGTAGAAAAGCTATCTTGAGAAATAATTTCTTGCAAAACGATCCCCCTCAAAGTGATTTATGTTTTAGAAAGAGCAAGAGGTGTGACACTGGAACAACCAACTTCTTTTAACCTCATAGCGCATATAGCGAATGTCCATCCTGAACTCATTATATCATCAATTAGTAATACAGGACCGTCTAAAGGTGAGTCAATAACCTCAAAAGCGTCAATATTGTTTGCTGCTTGTTTATTAGCATTTTTCATAAACTTTTGTTCTTCTGTATGCTGCTTTTTTTGTATAATTTGTTTATATGGTAAGTTTAGTTTTTGAGCTACTCTATATGCAAATCCAGGCACTAACTCGGGATTCCTCATAGATGGTACAGCCGTTATCCATTGCGGACTATTTAATTCAAGATAATGCCTTTGAATATAGTCAGCACAGTATTGTACTAGATCATTTCCAAAGAATTTATCTTCATATCTATTCTTGTATACTAATTCTCCAACTCCATCATTTTCATATAAACTTAAAGCACGTCCTTTTAAATGTTGTAAATGTAATGAAATTGCTCCTCTATTTCCATTACAACCACCCATCGGCCATTTATCAATAGGCTTGATTTCTAGAGTTTGGCTTTCTAAATACTCTAAGGCTTCATCTACTAATTGTTGATTGAACTCCATAAAAGGGGAAGAACTTGTGTTACAATTTTGGCATAAATGACAGTGTATATCTTCTGGTTCTCCTAAATTTTTTATTAAGAAATTTAAAAGACACGAACTACAATTCTCTGAATATTCAACCATATCATTGAGTTCTTGTAATTTCAAAGCCTTTATTGCAGAATTTTTTAATAAAGATATGTCTTTTATATTAGCAGAACGATAGTATTTTGGACCTTCTTTGTATATCAAATCATCTGCCTCTAACAAGTCTAGTATTTTTTGCATTTGACTTTTTGGTAAATTATATTGGGTTAATATGTCATAAACGGAACTTGGTTGTTTATTAATAATATCAAGTACTTCAATGTAATTGTTTTGATTTACAATCCCTGAATTTATCATTTTCCTCAAAGTAACTACATCTTTAGGAGAATAAAGTAATATAATGTCTGCATTTCCACCATCACGACCTGCACGTCCGATTTCCTGATAATACGTGATTAAAGAAGATGATAAATTATAATGGATTACAAAACGTACGTCACTTTTATCAAATCCCATTCCTAATGCAATGGTAGCAACTAAAACTTTAAGTTCATTCCTAATTAATCTATCTTCTAAATTTTTCTTAACCTCAGGGTCAGTTATACCTGCGTGATAAAATTCTGCTTGGATTCCCTTCAACTTTAGATATTCAGTGACTCTTTCAGCTCCTTTTTGGCTAGTACAATAGATTATTCCTGATCCTTCTAGATTTCCATTTGTAAGATGGTACTCCAACCAACCTAATTTTTCATACGTATATTTTCTCTCAATAACCCTTAAATTAAAGTTTTCCCTAACTAATGAACCTCGAATTATTTCAATATTATTCCCAAGTTGTTGTTTAATATCTTCCGCAACTCTATGATTTGCTGTGGCTGTCGTAGCTAACATTGGAACATAATTTTTCAAAGTATTTACAAATTGAATTATCTTTTTGTATTTTGGTCGGAAATCGTGTCCCCAATCTGATATACAATGAGCTTCATCAACTACAATGAGTCCTACACCTGGACCATTCTCAATCAGTGGTAAAGTTTTTTCTTTGAAATAATCATTATCCAATCTTTCAGGAGCAACAATTAACAAATCACACTGATCCGCAATAATAGCCTTGTTTACATTTTCCCATTCATTTGTATTATCACTATTAATAGTGAATGCCTTTAATCCAAATTTAGTAGCAGCATCAATTTGATTTCTAATCAAAGCTTTCAGCGGGCTAATTACAAAAGTAATACCACGGTTTTGATCTCTCAATATTTTTGCTGTTATGAAATAAACTGCACTTTTTCCCCAACCTGTTGGTTGAATAACTAGAGCACGTTGATTACTTAAAAGCAGTTCAATAGCCTTCAACTGATCATCTTTAAGTTCTTTATCTGGGAGAAATGATTTAAAAATTTTATTCGCTAAAGCTTCCATAAACCCACCCTTTTTCCAAATATTATCAATATAAATAAATAGTAACAACATAAATTAATTATGGATACTAAAAATATATAATAATTGTAAATTTCTGATGTAAGATTTATTGAAATCCTTACAAAAAGGGCTAATAGTTAAAAAATTCTCTTCCTTAAACGATTTTTACTATATTTTACCAGAAGACATAAAAATTCTAATCTAATAAAAACTCCTTTAATAATGAAATATATCCAAGAAGTTTATAACATATATTATAACCCTCGCAAAATTCGAATTATAAATCATCCTTTTATATTTGGACGTTTTTTTCCTGATCAGTCTGTTGATTCAAACGACAAAAGCAGATATGGCTGCACTGAGTAAAGTAGCTTCCAAATTCATCTTATTCAACAATTCATTTCGGTTATGTAAGTAGTATCAAAATAATTGCTTCGGTAATAAGCTTATCTAGGAATCCCTAGATAAGCTTATTACCGAAAAGAATAATAGGGAAAGGCTTGATATCAAGGGTTTTCGAGTTACCTAACTTACTTTATATATGCAGAGGAATAATTTTTTCGGTAATGTAAGCAGTAATGAGGCATTTATTTCGGTAATGTAAGCAGTGATAAATAGCCAAGAAAAAAACTGTTGCGCATTTATACAACAGCTTTTCTAGTTTCTTTACTTGATTTCATTTCTGTTTCAATTTCTACGTAAGGGCTGAGACGATATTCTATTTCGAAATCATCCCGCTTAAAGTCATAAAAAATTGCTTTAATAGATAGAAGTAAAATAGATCTTTTTTCTACATTACTATACGAATGAATATCTTGTTTAAATCTATCTATTAATTCTATAGTTACATTTTCTTTAAAAAGTTGCTCGATTTTTTCTTCGGTATTAACATACAGTGTTTTGTCATTTTCCATAGACTTTAGTTGTAGCTGAGCAATTTCTAGGATTACATTGTAATTTTCATCATTTGGATTTAAAGTACTTATAGTAAAACGCAATTTTTCAATGCCTGCTTTCAAATCCGAAACTTTTTTTCTACAGACTTTCTTCCAATCCATCATCTCATTTTTTAATCTTTGAGGATATAACTTTATTTCTCTACCCCATCTAACCGCAAAATCTTGTAAAACAATCTTATTTAATACATCTTTTTTAAGTTTACATTTACACATAGGACAAAAATAAATCGATCCATCTGTTTTTGACTTTGCAGATGTTTGATTCTTTGTTTCGAGTTTCACTCCGCATTCTTTACAAAAAACAAGATTCTTTAATATAAACGGACTATCCATTCGATTCCTTTTTGACTTTAAGTTTCTAAAGAATTGTGTAGTTTCCCATAGTCCCATTTCAATTAAAGCCGGATGATAATTAGTGAGCAAACGAAATTCTCCTAAAGATTTTTTCTTGCTATTAGAGAAACTCATCCTTGAATCCCACGCTAAATTCCCAATATACCATAGATTATTTAGAATATACCTGACCGAAGAGTCTGACCAATTACCATACCCTGCCGGAGAAGGTATTTGTGATAATTCAAGTAATTCTGCAATTTTCTCATCACTATGGCCAAAGCTATACAAGTAAAATATAAGTTTAACTATCCCAGCGTTTTCATCTGGTAATAGGTCATCTACTTCATCATTTACTTTAGAGTAGCCATAAGGATTACTAGCTGGCGGTCTCCTTTTATTTTTATCAAAAATATTTTCTTGGGCATTACGAACCCTAGATGCTTTTTTTACAGACTCATCGTGATCCAATGCTAATTTTATTTGAATTAAAGGATCATTTTCGTTCCATTCTCCATCGTGTTGAGTTGAAAATAGTTTTAGTTGAGTCTTTTTTTCCCTTAAAGGTACTATAATATTTTTATAGAAATCCGTAATATCCCTTGTTACTCGAGATTCATCATAAAAAATAACGGAGTTTGCATTTGAGTTACTTAAAATGAATTCCTTCAATTCACTCATTTTTTTACGTTTATATACAGGGTAATGATATGCAGACTTAGCGGCCTCAACAAATATTACAACACCTTGAAATCCCAAAGATTGTGCTTTTATTATGATTGCTCTTTCCTGAATTGAATGAGAATGACCTGAATTTTGTTTCTCATCAGACCAACGAATGTAACCAGCAGCAAGCTTTACATTGTCCTTGTATATATTCCACGGTAGGCTAGTCGGTGTTGATTCAGGTCTTTCTTCTTCGGTAATTACATAAACGTCATTTTCAAAATAGGTAAACTTATGTCCGATACTCATTACATCTCATCCCCTTTAACATAATTACCAAAATTAGTATGATAAAAAATAGCATCAGAACTTACTTCAACTTTTGAGAATAGAAGTTGAAGTAAGTATTCTTGCTGATACTTGTGCAATTCACTAATAAATTGCTCATTCACGGTCTTTACGAAGAAGTTAATGCCTTTTCTAGCTTCATCAATTTGTTTTAGAGCTGTATTAAGCTCCTTTATTTTCTCCACGATAGTCTTCGATTGCTTAATCAATAAGTTTATTTTTCTTTTTTTATTCGTGGCCAGTAAATCTGTTATCTCTTTATGAATAGACTTTAATTGATTCTCTTTAAAAGATAACTGTTTGTTATACTGTTTTTCTTGGGCTAATAAGCAAATAAAAACATCTTTTTTTATTTCCTTAACATTAACTTTATTTAATACATACGTGAAGTGCTCTAAAATTAATTGGTTATATCGAGGAGCTTCAATAAATATTCTAGAATGATTTTTTACACATACATAATATCCGTGTCCCCCCTCGTTATTAGAACGAAAAGTCATTACAGTTTTACAACTACTACAAATTGGCTGCAATAATCCCTTTTCATTTGATTTTGCAATAGAAACTTGTATCTCTTGCTCAAATTTCAATAGACATTCTTGCACATTTAAGTAGTCATCTAACAATATAATAGGTTCAACGTGGGGTAACCGAACGTATTTATCTTGAACTTTTATATACCCAGCATAAAAAGGATTTTTTAAGCAGGCCAATAATTTCAGATTATTTGTTGATACTTTTTTATATCTCATCAATTGTTCAATAAGTTCTTCAGCTGAATTAACATTCTCCACTGAATAGAATAAGGACTTGATATCTCTTTCCATTTCTAGTTTAGGTGTATACTTCTTTGTATTTCTTTTGCCTATAACATTGAATCCCAATATAGAATTAGGAAATTGCAATGCTGCTAAACTCGTTCTATCTGCAATATTTCTACCTTCTGACTGAGCAAAAATCCCATAAAGAGATTCTACAGATAAGGTTTTTGAGAAGGGGGGCTGACTTGAATCAGTGAAAATCACATTAACATTATACTTATAGAAAACTTTCACCAAATCAATATATTCATAAAAATTACGAGCTAGACGGTCACGATTTTGAACAAGGACCGTCTTAATTTTTCCTTTTTGAATTTCTGAAATTAATTTATTTAACTCAGGACGTTTCTCGGATGCCATCTTATTCGCAGAAATATTATCATCAAGAAAATAATGTACATTATCAGTATTTATTTTATTTTGGGCTAAATATACTTCTGCTAAACTTTCTTGTTGACGAATATTTTGTCCAGAGGTTGATACCCTACAATATACTCCTATAGAATCGTTACTCAATATCTTTAAATCTGCATATCCCATTACATTATTCCTCCATATCATCATTGTTTCGGACTAGAAAGACCCCCTTCATTTGTGGAGGAAGGTCCAACTGATCCAACGTTATTTTCTCAATCAATCTTTTAAGAAAATAGATAGATTCCTCTTGTGCATCTTCATTGAATGAAACTTTAATTACTGGTCTATGAGTCATTGTTAACATCCTTTCGTCAAATATATTACTAGTAGCATTGACGAAAGGAGAGACACTTATTCAGTTTCTTTACTATTAATTTCTAAATATAGTTACAGTATTTTTATAAGATTCACAGCAACGCTTAATCTCAAATAATTCTTTCCCCTTTTCATATGAAATTTTAATCAAATGCATTATCTACTTTAGATTTCAGCAAAAACAAGGGGAAAGAATATAAAAAATGCACAGATAAATTTTCTGTGCATTTTTCATTATGAGCTCAAAAAACCGAAGCTTCTTGATTATTACGTGTCCGATAAACTTCTCGTTTTCTAAAAACTAGTATTTTGAACTAATAGATTAGTGTTATTTTCAATCCACTCTTCAGCTATTTTAGTAGAAAGTATTTTTATATTTGGCTTTTTTTCTTTTACTGGTCTTACAAAGGCCAAATAAAAGTTAGCAACATTCCTTGTTATTCCAGACTCATCATAAAAAATAACCGTATTCACATTGGGGTTGCTTAAAATGAACTCTTTCATTTGGTTCAATTTTGTAAGTTTCTTAGAGGTCTTATGATAAACAGATGTAGCTGCTTCAACCAAAATAACAACAGCCTGGAAGCCATTATTATTTGCTTTTAATATGATTTCCCTCTCCTGAATGGAAAGAGAATTTGAATAACGAATATAAGCCACAGCAACTTTCATTGGATTTTCAGAATTACTACAAGGTAAATCAGCAGGTTGATAATCTGCTCTCTCTTCTTCTGTAATTATATAAACACCATTTTCAAAATAAGAATACTTAAACACCATATTCATAAACCTCTTCCTCTCTATTAATATATTTAACAAATCTAATCTGTCGAAGGCATTATATTCTTTTCATTTTTTGTTTTTCAATAGGGAGAGATATATTTATCAAAAAAATTAAAAATAAATGCTCTGAAATTAATTGTTAAATCGACGAACTAATCCATCTCGTCTTTGTTTTGGATTATTAAAGCGCCTCCAGATGTGGAGTAAAGTCTGACCGATTCAAAATACTTTCTCATCTAATCTTCTATGAAAATAAATAGAAAATATCCTTTCGTCGAATGTATTACTATCATCATTGACGAAATGAGTAAAACTGATTCTTTTTCTTATCTATTAGTTTCTAACTCTAGTTCCAGCTGAAAACTCGATGAACAATTTGAATTTTCACCAAGAGGAGACACGAAAACTTTTGACTCAATTGCTGGCACCTCAAGTTCTTTTAGTAATTGCATCAAGTCGATCACATTCTTCTTTCCCTTCACTTATATATTTTTTTTCAAATCGTTCAATGACCACTCGAGATATACCTACTCTCTCGCAATTTTCGTACACAAATTGAAGCCAATCTAGTTTTTGGTGTTTAGAACGCATATTTGTCTCCTTTTATGAATTATATTTTCGAAGGGATTATCTTCTTTTTAATTTTTGTTTTCAAGGGGGGGAAGTTCTATTTTTTCGAAACTGCTAAAAATAATAAAATGCTAATTGCATCCCGTTTTACAGCTCACTAGAGATTGAATTTAAAGCAATAAAAATGCTTCAGCCCTTTTTATTCTAAGGGCTGAAGCATTTATAGTATGGATTAAATTTCACTTAAGAATAACCAGTTGCTCCCGTTAGATAAAATCTAAAAACTCTTTGTTCATCGAATATTTTAAGAATTTTGTTTAAAAATTTGTATAAAGGAATTATTTCATTTTTTATAGGTTTAAGTCGACGGATTTCAATCTAGATAACAAATCTTCTTTTATTAAATTGAAAAAAAGGAGTATTTTATACCTTTTTATTTGTAGTTAGCGGGCAACACCTGTTCCACCATTACACTTGCCCTCCGTTTTACAGCCCACTATGGCTACTACAAAATTTCTAAAAATAATACTAAAGGTAAGGCATAAAAAAACTTTTATGGGTATAAAAAAACTGAAATACTCATCAAAAATGAATCTCAGACATTTAGATAATCAGCTGTAATAATATTTAAGTCTTTGACATTTTCTAATCTATCCCAGAATCTTGATTGTTTCTGATCTTTTAAAAACCGACCGTATTTTCCATTTAGTAAATACTTATCAGACATTAATAGATAACAAATTCTTTTTGCTCGACTTAGACATACAAAAAATAATCGTTCTTCTTCTCGCATTTTTTCGGGATTATCAAAATTTTTATAGAATGGAAACATACCTTCCTCCATACCAATAACGATAATTACTTCAAACTCTAATCCTTTTGAACTGTGGCGAGTTGTTAAATAAACCTCATTTTTTTGTTTGTTCAAATCCGCAAAATCTTCTATGCTATATGATTTAAACTCACCGTTTTGAACTTCCTTCATCATTTCAATATATGAATCCCACTCATTTGGAAATAATATATTGTTTTTAAATACACTCTCAAAATTCAGACTTACGTTTAAAAATTCTATCCAAATTTCTAATTCGTTGATATTCTTAGATTCCTTCAAAATCCTATATAATTTATTTCTGTATAAAAGGATTTCTAAGTCAGAACATTTCTTTGAATTTTTTTTGTTGAATCTAATCCATTTAGTGACTAATACCTCAAAATTAATATTATTTATATCTTTACACCAAGACGCACAATCCTCTAACCAGATTATCAAATCAGTTCTTTTAAGATTGCGAACTGCAACAAAGCAAGGAATTTGTTGCTGTATAAACATTTCATTCAATTCCTTAATTTGGAATTTACTTTTTGTCAAAACGGCAATTTGATTATATGGTATTCCTTTAGAAATACAATCTTGAATAACAGTATTTTTAATATATTCATATTGACTTTCTATACCTAGATTACATCTTATTAAATGTATTTCTGGAGGATATTCAAATTCTTTTGCTGCAATATAAGTTGCTGGTGGATATCCTAAAATGCTTACAGAAGCATCCAAAATTTGTTGATGACTTCTATAATTTTTTTTTAAATGTATTACTTCAAAAACAGGAAAATGTTCTAATTCTAAAAAATATTTAGGTGTTGCTCCGCTAAAACCGTAAATAGATTGATCAGGATCTCCAACTGCAATAATTTTTATTTTCGTACTTGTTACTAAAGTTAGAACCATTTCGTGTAGAGGTCTACCTAAATCTTGATACTCGTCAATTAAAATCCAAGGAAATTTAGCTTCTAAACATTTTCTAACATAGGGTTCATTTTGAATCATAGTAGTAGCAGTTTTTATTATTGTTATAAAATCTATTAGGTTATCTTGTTTTAATTGCTCTTCATATTTTAATGCCACTTTTAAAGCAATATTACAACTCTCTACCTCAATTTTACTGTTACCTGCTATCATTAAAGTTCGTTCTGCATCCATTTGTTCAATATTTAAATCGGTTTTTAGATACCCAAAACTCTCCATAATATCTTTAAATAGAAGATTCTTTTTTTTGTCCGATACTATTTTAAACTTGCTAGGAAAATCGTAATCATACAAATGTGCAAATGGAATAATTATTTGAGAAAGACAAAAAGAATGAATTGTATTGATAAAAGCATTAGGAACTTTTTTATTCAATAGTTGCTCCACGCGATGTAGTATCTCTTTGCTAGATTCTCTGCTATAAGCTATACACGCAACTTTTCTAGGATTTCTTACTTTTTCTTTTAATAATTTAACCAATTTCATAGTTAGAACCATTGTTTTCCCACTACCTGGTCCAGCTTTAATAACTAAAGAATTATTACTTACATATGCTGCATATTGATCAGTATCAGCCATTAATTCGCATAATTTTTTTTCGAAGTATTCCAGGATTATTCCTCCTTAGTTACTTGTAAAATTATATTATCAATTGCTTTAGTGATATATTCTGGCACTGTCAAATCATCAACATAAGAAGATAATCTTTGTGCAAAGCGACCTTTCCCTACTTTATTTTCACTATTTTCTATTTTACGTAGACAGGCATAATAATCACTTGTATTTAATTCATTTTCAAAATTTTTCTTCTGTCTATCTTGTCCTACTGTGAGTTCCGAGAAAGTTTTATTAATTACTTCTTTACCTTGTATATTATTAGAATATCCCATCAAATCAACTTCTAGAGTATAGAAGCTGAAATAAAATCCTTCCTCATTGAAATGGTTGGAATTATAACTTATAAAATCATTAGTAAAAATACCCAATTCATTTAATGTTTTATATGCAAGCTCCAATCCCAAATAACCCCATTTCGAATGAGATTTTTGATATTTAGTATGATATATCCTTTCATCTGATTCTTCATTAATGTAATAATAATCCCCATCAGTCAATATAACATAGGGAATTTTTAATCCTCTTAACAAACTAATATATGGTTTAAAATTAGTAGAATTAATATTACAGCAAATAATCCCAAAGTAATCTAAATTTTTCCCCAGTTTCTCAGCAAGTGCTGGTACTAGAAATTCTTCAGCTATGCCTTCTACTAACACTACTCCTTTTCCAAAGAAAATTTCTCCACGTTTTACGTCTATATACCTTTGTAAATCCATTAACTCTTTATCATTTAAATTCAATTCAACTGTTGAGTTTACTTCTGTAGATTTCCCCTGAATTCTTAAATGGACCATAGATTCTATTGGAGATACTGAAGTAATATCAGAAGAATGGGTGGTTAAAATTATTGAAGTAGGTTTCTTCATAACATCCTTAAAAATACATCTTTGTAATATCGGATGTAAATGTGCTTCTGGTTCCTCTATAGCCAAAATTGTATGTCCATCTATTGACGGAAAGTACTCACTAAAAAAAGTATAAAGCTCCTTAGAATCTTGAATATCTTGCTTAAGTTTAAAATAGTCTTGCTGAACTTCTAGGTAATTTTTTTCCAACAAATTTTGAGGTGCTTCTTTTAAAAGTTGGATATAATCCTCTTTTTTAAGTAGTTTCGGTATTGTACGATCTTCAATTGATAAAAGAATTAGCGCTATGTAGAGAATGTTTGTTACCCCTAAACTAGTTTCGCTAGTAGGACGTTGTTTATCGTCTCCTACCATTAATCGAAGTGTATTTAATATTTTATTGGGGTGGATATCAATTGTTTCTAAATTTGTAGCAGAGTAGGGATTATTACTGCCAACAATGTTTGAAAGACTTTGATTAACTCGTTCTTTTAAATCAATAATCTCTTCCAAATTTAAAATAGCATCACTTTCAGATTTCATTTTTGATGCAATTTGTTCTAATTCACTTTTTTCAATTTCATATTGTTTAATCAGTTTGTTTAATGGAGATTTTCTAATATTTTTCAAGTCACTATTTGCATCACGCAGTCCGTTAATAACTTTTATATTCAGCATCTTTCTGTGATTATGGTTAAATGAATTTTCTTCGTCCACCCCTTGGTAAATATGATATCCATATCTATCGCCATCAATTGGTTTAAAGACATATGTAAATCTTACGGTAGGTGGATTGTCACTAACTGTTGCTGAAGCAAAAGTAGAAAGTAAGGATGTATTTAATTCGTATCCTTGTATTTCAATTGAAATTTCAATTGGAATTTCATTTTCCATTGGATTTTCAATCGAATCATTAAAATCACTTTCTTCTAAGAAACGATCTTCTTCAGAAAGAGTTGGATCTAAAATTAATTGAATAGCTTTTAAAAAATTTGTTTTACCAATGTTATTTTCACCTATTATGACTTGTTTATGATTTAAATTTACTTCTACATCTAAGAAATTTCTAAAATTTTTAATTTTTACTTTTGAAATGTAAGGGGATTTAAGTAGATTTGATATTTTTCTCACTCCGAAATATATTGTTTATGAAAATTATAATTTTGTTTGATTATTTGATAAATATTGACCTAAATCGAATTAGTCAAAAAACAGAAGTTTTTTAAAAATTAGAACTATTAACTCGAGAAAAGGAGGATATTTTATTCTAAAGTTTTAAGACTTACATAGTTGAAAGGAAGAAGAAATCTCGATAGAAACTTGCAAATTAAAATACATTACAAATATATATTCAAATATATATTATGATGTATTTTAATTTGTATTCAATTATACCTCTAATATTACTTTACTTGAGTTATCATACCCACCCGGTTTAAAAGTTTTTTGGGCCGCAGAAGCAATTACTTTAGTTGATACAGCATCAACACTGCCTCCAATAACTCCCCCTAATAACGGGACCATTTTACCAAGATTAATAATCCCTTTTTCACCGAATTTTGTCACTAATCTAAAACCTACTCTTTGATTTATTTTTGTCAGAACAGCACCAGGGATTCGTTTTATTTGAGCTTGACCAACCTTTAAACCTATTTGTATACCCGCTTGTTTGGTTAATTCTGTTACACTTTGCCCTGTTAAACAAGCATAAACAAATGTTTGTACTTGATCATCCTTCAAATCATATCCTCTTATATGAGCTATTGAGGCAATCATTCTCATTTGTACATAAATTACAGATGCTATATTAGCTGGTATAGCAACTGGTAAAACGACTATGCCTCCTAGACCACTTAAAAATCCTGATGTGGCACATTTTGTAGTTTGCCATTTAACTAAACTCTCAATAGCTTTATTAGGACTACTATTTTTAGATAGATAACTTTCAGCTAATTCATAAGCCGTATCTGTTCCCGGAATACCCTCTATCGCCTTGGTATAACTCCAATCTAATAATTTGCTAACATTCGACTCCGTTAATGCACCCATATTATACCACCTTCAATAGTTATAAAACCAAATTGGGATTATTTTGATTTTAATTATATAATATTAACTACTAAATTCCAATATAAATTAAACCTAATGGAGTAAAACCCAGAAATCACGATTAGTAAAATTATCAGTTGCTGAGGAAACTCTCGAGTTAGTTCGAATCGAAAGAGTCACCTTTACCAGCCTATTAATCCTGAAGGGATAGTTTTTTTACTTATTATCAAAAGAAAAATGACATCCATCATAGTTTTAGATAAAGTATTTTTGAATGAAAGTAAAAAAGTGTATTTTACTTTATTTGATGTGTTTTTTATCGGACTGTAACAGATTACTTGCTAACCAAAATCTCTACACATTGCTAACATCATTATTTTTTTAGTTGATTTTTTACTCTTTAACAACTTGAAAATTCAATGTCTCTCAGAGATTATTTACTCAATATTAAATTTAAATAATTTGACGATCAAACAATTTCGACAAGGTGCGTTCATTGGTTGATATACAAGAACATCCATTAAAAAACAGTAAATTTGGATCTATCAATTGATTGCTTCTGTACTTGATAATTATTCTTTAGTTTTATCTCCTCCTCATCAAACCAAATAATTTTTATGCACAAAAAAACAACTATTATACATAAATTCTCTCACATAAACACCTTTTTGATAGATTAATATATATCCATAGTCTCTCCCATTGTTTTTTACATCCCTAATAGAATTTAATGTACTCATAATCATTCAGTGACTATTAAAGTAATTGAAAGGTTTAAATATTTTAGTAGAGGAAGATTCAAATGCAACAGAAATTAAACTTAAACGTTACCGTTCAAATTCCTGAGGGATATGTCATTGTCGACAAATTCGAGTTAGAGGAGTTACAGAAAAGCCGATTAGACGGTGTTTACTGGTCAATGCAAGATTTACAGGATCGCATAAATAGAAAGCAAGATTGGATTAAAGAGAATATACTCTATTTTCCTAAATTCAAACAAGAATTGGATGCATCCCTAGGGGGGTTCGTCTTCTATCCTTGTAAAAAAGGACAG
Organism: Lysinibacillus sp. NPDC093210; assembly: GCF_044753985.1. Classification (NCBI taxonomy): domain Bacteria; kingdom Bacillati; phylum Bacillota; class Bacilli; order Caryophanales; family Bacillaceae; genus Lysinibacillus; species Lysinibacillus sp. NPDC093210. Next base: position 891,552 of record NZ_JBIVOE010000001.1, read on the forward strand.
CCCTGGAGCTTTCACGCGAAGAGAATGATGAAGTTTTTAGATGAAAACTTTAGTGACATTCATCATCCTAAACAATAATGAGAAATTTCGTGCTTCTATAAACTTACTTTCATTCCCACTTTTTAGAGATCATTTATTTTGAGATTGATTGGCTAGTTTTAGCCTATAAAAATAGTGGGAATGCTTTAGCTATAACTAAAAATTTAAATAGACACTCAATGTATCGAAACGGAGGAATATAATTTGGCAAGCATATCAAAGCGGGGGAACACTTGGCAATACACTGTGAGTTATATGGAAAACGGTAAATATAAGCCGATTCGAAAAGGAGGCTTTCGCACAAAAAAAGAGGCTTCTGTAGCAGCAGCTCAAATTGAAACAAATATAGCCCAAGGAACTTTTGGTATTAAAAAGGATATAGCCTTCGCTCAATATTTTTTAGAGTGGTATCAGACTTATAAGAGGGATGTTGGTAGTATTACTTTAAATTCGTATAAAGCTGCGTATAATAAAATTTTTAATCATTTTAATGAAAAGCCGCTTCAAAATATCACAAAGCGGGATTATCAAACCTTCCTAAATGGCCGAGGAGAAATAAATTCAAAGGATACTAATCGCAAGCTGAATGGTTACATTCGTACCTGTTTGAAGGAAGCAATTGATGAGGATTTAATAAAAAAAGATTTTACTCGAAATGTTACTATTACAGGTTCTGCTGGAAAAAAGAGCTCTGAAAAGTTTCTTGATTATACAAGTAGCCAATTGCTGATACAGCATTTACACAAAAATTTTAACGAAGGAATTGAAATTATTATGCTTATTTTATCTCTATCTTCAGGGCTACGGTATGCAGAATTGGTTGCTTTATGTATCAACGATTTAGACTTTGAAAACAACCTGATTAATATACACCGTCAGTGGAAGTATAAAGAAGGTGGTGGTTTTGGTCCCTTAAAAACTGAAAGTTCAGAGCGAACTATTCGTATTGATAATTTAACAATGAATGCATTAAAAAAGCATTTAATTACCATAAAAAACGAACCAGCGAATGTGCATAACTTAATTTTCTTTGATCCAACTTCAGATATATCCGTTGTCACAAATGACAGACTAAATGATACCCTTCGCTCAATTCTAGAATGCTTAAATATTAAACCACTCATTACTTCTCACGGGTTAAGGCATACACACTCGAGTATCCTACTATACAAAGGAATTTCGATTTTATATGTATCAGAACGCCTAGGGCACGCTAGCATCGATATTACAACGTCTACGTATGCACACGTCTTAAAAGAGTTGCGAGAGCGCGATTCAGAACAGGCGAGCGATATCTTTGAACAACTTCTAGTTGTATAGAAACATCGTTTTCTAATTTTATAAAGACGTAAAACCGCTATAAGCCTAATATAAGGATTATAGCGGTTTTATTCTTATATTTTCAAAGCAGTCTAAAAGAGGTTTCCGCATATTTTGTGAAAAAATACGCTTAAACTAACGTCGCAGGTTCACATAAGAATAATTGCAATAGTGGCTATTCCAAAAAGAAAACGTTTTTAATCGATTAGTTAAACAAAGAGCAGCTTTCGGAACTATTTTAAACTTCAAATGCCTAAATGTGAAATAATTGGAAATTCGAGGGTAGGTATAGAAAGTGGAATTAATAACAGACAAATTGATAATAATTGCTTTATTTGTTCTAATCATTCATTCAATCGAAACACTTGCTTATGCAGTACGTTTATCAGGAGCGCGTGTAAAGTTACTAGCTTCAGCATTATCACTTTTCAATGTTATGGTAATGGTTTCTAGGCTAGCTAATATGATGCAACAACCGTTTACAGGGAGTTTAGTGGATACAGCACCTGATGACAATGCGTTAGCCTTTGTAGAAAGTCAATATCGAGCTATTATTGGAGCAGCATCAATAGGTACACTAATAGGGATATTATTTCTTCCAACCTTCGTAGCAATCTTTTCAAGAGGGATCATTCATTTAGCTGAGGAAAGAGGGTCTATACCAGCTTTATTAAAAAAAGGGGTTACTATTGAATATTTAAGACGTGGGATTAAACATATTCGTAAGCCAAGTTTGACTTATTTAAAAGGAATTGGGTTGCGAGATATTCCTGTCAAATTATTTGTGATCAACATTCTAATTACTGCGATTTATACGATTGGAGTTTTATCATCTTTATATGCAGGCTTATTAGTACCCGAATTAAAAGCTACTGCTGTTATGGCTTCTGGATTAATCAATGGAGTGGCGACGATTCTTTTAATCATATTCATTGACCCTAAAATTTCAATTCTTGCTGATGATGTTATTAATAAGCGCGGAAGCTATCTAGATTTAAAAAGAGCTTCTGTAATGATGATGACGTCAAGATTTTTAGGAACCATTTTGGCTCAGATTTTATTTAAAACTGGGGCACATTATGTTGCTTGGTTTGCGAAGTTCATTACTTAATCACACCTCGAAGTTAACCAATTTTATGATAAAGGCTTGGATTGAGAAGTAATGTACCTAAAGTAATTAGGAGCTTTAGTTTAAGATTCGGTTTGCGAAATATAAAAACACAGAGATTTAAGCATTTGTAGATTAACTCTGTGTTTTTGTTGCTCTCAAGGTTTTGTTTAGCAACAACCTTTAAGAAAACTGCCTAATTAAAATGCCACACCGAACTTTTAACCTGTGTCTAGATGTTCTAGAAAATTGAAGGTTGATAAGTTAATTTACGACTCTTTGGTTATTGTCGATCCACTTTTCCATTTTCCGCTCCAATGCCCGATTTTGCCATTCAAACCAAATACCTGCACATTCACTACAATGACTGTCTACTCCACTACTTCAATGCATATCTCTACGTGTAAATAAAGTCTTCTCACGGAAGCTGTAGCAATAAATTTTTATATCTTCATAAAACACAATAACGATAAGCCCTTCATTTATTCATATCCAATTTATTTATATTCCATTCTAAATTACAAAGTATTTCAATAAGAATGATGAATGGCATTCAAGAATAGTGGTTTAACGAGGACTTCGTCTAATTGTATGCGAATAGTTAAACTTAACCTTTTTGCAGTTTAGTGCAATAACAGTCACGAAGCGACTTCGTAATATGTTTTCTTGTGTAGAAAATGTGTAGAAACTTTTCATTTTCTATCCTTTTCTAACGTATTCTCAAAAAAAGGAAAAGCGCCTCAAACCCTTGATATTAAAGGATTTGAAGCGCTTTTCAGTTGGTTCAAACTTATTCTATCTGAACCTTGAGACGTCCCAGGAGGGATTCGAACCCCCGACCGACGGCTTAGAAGGCCGTTGCTCTATCCTGCTGAGCTACTGAGACATGATGTGTATTCCTAATTTCATTTTCTCTTAGGAAAGACAATATTTATTATATGTCGTTTATAACATAATGTCAACATTAATTTTACTATGAAGGCAAGGTTTGCCTTGAAAATATTATATACCTATTTATTGTATGAATCTAGATGTTTCTTTATGCCATTTCAATATAGTACACTGCCCTATTTTTGCTAAAATAATAAAAAGCAAAAAATGGAGGAATGAATATGTTTGAAAACGCTGTTGTTGTAGTGACTGGTGGAGCACAAGGAATTGGTAAAGGTGTTGTGCTGGCATATGCAAAAAGTGGTGCTAAGGTTGTCATTGCAGATGTCAATGTAGAGTGCGGTAAACAACTTGAGCAAGAAATGCATGGGCAAGGTTATTCCGCATTATTCGTAGAGACAGATGTTACAAAGGAACAAGATATTATTTCCTTGATGCAGCAAACGGTTCAACATTTCGGGACGATTTCAATTTTAATTAATAATGCTGGAAAGTTTCAGCCTGTGTCACCTTATGATATTACGTTTGCACAATGGCATGATATTTTACAAACGAATTTAACGAGTGTTTTATTCTGTTCACGAGAGGCGGCTAAAATAATGCGGACGAATGAGAATGGTGGTTCGATTGTTTCTTTAGCCTCTACACGGGCTTTTATGTCTGAGCCAGATACGGAAGCATATGCCGCTTCAAAGGGCGGTATTGTGGCTTTAACACACGCTTTAGCACGCTCTTTAGGGCCAGATCAGATTATGGTCAATTGTATATCGCCTGGTTGGATTGAAACGGAGGATTATGAACAGTTACGTTCAATCGATCATGCGCAACATTTGTCAGGGCGTGTTGGGATGCCAGAAGATATCGCACAAGCATGTCTGTATTTAACAAATCCAGCGAATCGATTTGTTACAGGTATTAATCTTACTGTCGATGGAGGTATGACAAAGAAAATGATGTATGAAGAATAATGCACGCTCTATATTCATGAACACCCAAAGGTATTGTCGAGTATTCTACAATAGAATGTATTTTTAAGGGAGTGAACGTGCATTGTTTCCGTATTCAAATGAATATTACAGCAATTCATTAAGCGCCATCTATACTGTTCCATACAACCAGTATACAGCGCCTATTCGGCACTTTTTACAACCACAGCTCGATAATAGAAAGTGCATCAGTAAAGCTGAATCTGATTATTTAGCTATGAATCGACTGTTGTGGATGGAGCATGTCAATTGGACGAGGATGACCATTATTAGCATTGTCTTTGGTTTGCCAGATTTACCATTTGTGCAAACGCGCCTTTTACGCAATGCGACGGATTTAGGAAATTGTCTTCGTCCATTTTATGGAGATCAAATAGCTGATCGGTACGCCGAACTTATTAAAGAGCATCTACTTATTGCAGCGCAGCTCGTTACAGCAGCGAATAAAGGCGATGCGGCAACAGCAGCGGCAAAAGAAAAAGAATGGTATCGTAATGCCGATGATATCGCTATATTTTTAAGTACGATTAATCCTTATTTGAGTAAAGAAGCCGTACAGCAAATGTTTTATAGCCATTTAGCTTTAACGAAAAAAGAAGCTGTTACCATGATACAAAAAGACTATCAAGCAGATGTGCAAGTTTTCGATGAAATCGAAGCAGAGGTGCTCGAGATGTCGGATATGATTGCAATGGCAATTGTTATGCAGTTTTGCTACCGCTTTTATTAAACGCATAAATAAAAAACCAGATTCATCGACAATATCTTTTGTCCATCAATCTGGTTTTTCGTTATTCTCCTATAAACTAGTGTTTCTCTTTTATTTAAACCAACCTATCATTTCTCCGTATCGATTGGTTGCTTGTCAACATAGCGGTAATATAAATTCCGTAGTTCAGATTCTTTAAAAAGCCCTAGATGGCTCTTTAATTGAGGATGTACTAAAATCCCCTTTGCACGTAGCTCCTTTACAAACCAACCTTTAGAATATTGATGCACGTTGCACAGTCTCCTTTTCTGTTATTCATACATAACGTATGCTCAAAGGTTTTGTGCTGTTACTGCTTTCCTTTTACTTCAATAAAAAAAACGAAGGCTATGAAATTCCTTCGTTTTAAATCTATGATTATGTGCCACAGAACGTTTGATACGGACAATTTGTGGGTGCTGGTAGCGTTGTATACACTTCTTGATTAGCTAAATGGGCATATGGCTGTGAAAGTGCCTGTAATAGTTTGTCCATTACGCGATAATCGCCATGTGTAACAGCAGCTTCTAATGCCTCTTCTACTCTGTGGTTTCTAGGAATGATCGTTGGATTGTTACTTCGCATTAATTGTTGTGATGCCTCTTCGGTTTCCTCTTGTCTACCGCGTCTGGCTTGCCATTGTTCATTCCATTTTTTAAACTCTGTACTGTCAAATAGGGAAGTTCCTTCACATTGATTAAAAGTTAAAGCACGGAATGTATTCGTAAAATCAGCACCGTCTTTTTCCATTAATGCTAGCAGTTTTTCTATTAGTGCTGCATCTTGCTCTTCTTCGTTAAAGATTCCTAATTTCGCTCGCATGCCTTTGAGCCAATTTGTGTAATAGAGCTGAGGATATTGTTGTATAACCTCCTGTGCTAGTGTTACAGCCTCTTCTTCATTCTCATGAATAAGTGGGAGCAGGGTTTCAGCAAAACGAGAAATATTCCACCCTCCTATAGGCGGCTGGTTTCCATATGCATAGCGACCTTGTCTATCGATTGAGCTAAAAACTGTAGCAGGATCGTAAGTATCCATAAAAGCACAAGGACCATAATCAATTGTTTCACCGCTAATGGTCATATTATCAGTGTTCATAACACCGTGAATAAAGCCAACTAGCTGCCATTGTGCAATGAGTTTAGCCTGTCTCTCCATGACTTCCTGAAGCAGACTCAAATAGCGATTAGGTTGCGTCTGATCAATCATTGGGAAATGGCGTTCTATCGCATAATCAGCTAAAATTTGAAGCTCTTCATCCGTCCCCCATTGTGCCACATACTGAAATGTCCCCACACGCAAATGACTGCTTGCAACACGCGTCAAAATGGCACCAGGCAGTTCAGTTTCACGTATTATTGTTTCTCCTGTAGTCACCACCGCTAAACTACGAGAAGTCGGAATGCCCAGTGCATACATCGCTTCACTAATAATGTATTCGCGGAGCATAGGACCGAGTGCCGCGCGACCGTCACCACCTCGAGAATACGGTGTTCGCCCTGACCCTTTAAGCCCGATATCATAGCGCTCCCCCGTTGGTGTGATTTGTTCGCCGAGAAGCAGTGCTCTACCGTCTCCTAACATATTAAAATGCCCAAATTGATGTCCTGCATAAGCCTGTGCAAGCGGACATGCATCACTTGGCACCTCATTACCTGCAAGTATTTCGATACTGTCTTCGCGTTGGAGGGCTTGATAATCTAATCCAAGGGACTTAGCAACTGCCTCATTAACAATCACCAATTTTGGTGATTGTACACGATTCAATTGAAGACGGCTATAGAATGAACTTGGTAGACGAGTGTAGCTATTATCGAAATTCCAACCTATGTTGTTTGCCTTTGTCATTTAATCACCCTTGTTCTTTTCATTTAGTTTTTCTACTATAATGCAATTAATTCATGGATATAATTTCCAGCAACACTGTATACATAAATATAAAAACGCTTAAACTCTCTTTTAGCAGAATCTTAAGCGTTTTTATATAAGTGTCATTCCTTATGACTTCTTATGATTTATTTCCGAATAAACTTATGCGTTGAAATACAATCATTGTCATCTGTTAAGAAATTGACCTGAAAATAATCATCTTGAATATCTATAATTGCAAAGCTTTTTTCGTTGCGACCTCTTGGCTTTAATAAGCTTCCTGGATTTATAAATAGGACATCATCAATTATTTCAGCACCTAATACATGAGAATGGCCGAAGCAGGCAATTTGTGCATCGACCTCCTTAGCACGGTACGACAATGACAAAATGGATGTTTTCACATTAAATAAATGACCATGTGTTACAAACAGGGTAACATCTCCCACTTCCATAATGACTTCATCTGGAAATGCTTTATCGATATCACAATTCCCCCGTACTTTCTTCATATCATTGAGTGCATCATGGGAGAAGGGAAGCTCACTATCGCCACAATGAATCAACGTTTCTACATCAGGATAAAAGCTACGTACTTTATCAATAACAGCGCTATCTCCATGTGTATCACTCATAACTAATATTTGCATAGAAATCACCTCTTACTTAATAAGATTTGGCAATTGTTCCTTTAGCTTGCGAATGGCATTTCCACGGTGAGAAATAGCACCTTTTTCTTCTGGTGTTAACTCAGCCATCATACGATTTAAGCTTGGTACGAAGAAGACTGGGTCATAACCAAAGCCATTTGTACCACGTTTTTCATGTGCAATAACACCTTCACAAGTGCCGAATACAGTCGTTGTTTCAAAATCAGGACCTGCAATGGCAATGCAGCAGCAAAAACGAGCTGTACGCTTATCATCTTCAACATCTTGTAAATTGTGCAAAAGCTTTACCATATTTGCCTCGTCATCGTGATCACCTGCATAACGTGCCGAATATACACCTGGTTCACCATTTAGTGCATCTACAGCTAAGCCACTATCATCAGCAATGACAATAGTTGCAAGTTCTTTCGCCAAAGCTTCTGCCTTTAACACAGCATTTTCTTCAAATGTTGTGCCTGTTTCTTCTATTTCCATATTCGGTGCAACATCAAACATCGTCACCACTTCATAACCAAGTGGCGCAAATAATGCTTCAAAATCTTTTGCCTTGCCTTTGTTTTTTGTCGCAATTACAACTTGTTTCATATTAGTCGTTTCCTCCTACTTTAAGAGCGATTTCTCCAAGCGCTTGTTTTTGTAGCTCAATCAACTCACGGATTCCCTTTTCACCTAATGCAAGTAAATCATTTAAGTCCTCACGTGAAAAGGTTGCTTCTTCACCAGTGCCTTGTAATTCTACAAAACGACCTGCTCCAGTCATAACGATGTTCATATCTACAGCTGCATCTACATCTTCAACATAGTTTAAGTCTAAAACGGCACCTTGTTCTTCAACAATGCCAACACTTGTAGCAGCTAAAAAGTCTGTAACAGGGAATTTTTCTAATTGCTTATCTTCAGCCAGCTTAGCAATCGCCTGTGTCATCGCTACAAATGCACCTGTAATTGACGCAGTACGTGTCCCACCATCTGCTTGAATCACGTCACAGTCAATCCATACCGTACGTTCACCCAAAGCCTCTAAATCGACGATAGCACGCAATGCACGCCCAATAAGACGTTGGATCTCCATTGTACGTCCGTTTACTTTCCCGCGTGACGATTCACGTGGAGTACGTTGTGCTGTGGCACGTGGTAGCATAGAATACTCAGCTGTAATCCATCCTTTTCCTTGCCCGCGTAAAAAACCCGGTACTTTATCTTCAACTGTTGCCGTACAAATTACTTTCGTATTTCCAACTTGGATCAATACTGAGCCTTCTGGATGTAATAAATAATCGCTATCCATTTTTACAGGACGCAATGCATCTGCATTTCTACCATCAAATCTTGTCATAATTAATCGTGCCTCCTAAAATCTTTCGCGCCCTTATTTTATCATATTTTACATTGGTGCGACGATTTACTACGCCCAATATATGATATTTATCATATAAATTGCATTACATTTTCATCTACAATGAAAAACCCACTCATGTTATAGTAATATAATAAAGAAAGAGGTGATGGTCATGTCTCAACCAACAATTGGGCATAGTAGTTATACCATAAAGGAAGAATTTTGGAATGCGCTAACACATGGAATAGGTGCATTTTTGACAGTTCCTGCTACCCTTCTATTAGTGCATAAGGCTGTAACAACTGGTACAAGCACCGAGCTTATTAGTTACATTATTTTTGGTTTATCGATGTTTTGTTTATACATAGCATCCACCTTGTATCACTCACTGCCGACAAACAAGGTGCTTTTAAAAAAACTAGATCATAGCTCCATTTTCTTATTAATCGCTGGAACTTATACACCGATTGCTTTAATAGCAGTTGGTGGAAAGCTTGGATTGAGCATTTTTATTATTGAATGGGTGCTTGCTTTCATCGGCATCATTCTAAAACAATTTTTCGTATATCGTTTTAAAAAAGTATCATTAATTGTCTATATTGGGATGGGATGGCTCATTGTCTTCGCCTATAAGCCATTAGTTGCCTACATCTCATTCAATGGGTTTATGACACTTTTAATCGGTGGCATTTTTTATACTGCTGGCACTTATTTTTATAAGAACAAAAAGATTAAGTACAACCATGCAATTTGGCATGTCTTTGTAATGGCTGGAAGTGCTGCTATGTTCGTTGCGATCTATTTATTTATGTAAAACATTCAGTTCCATAAATTATTACAAAATAAAAAAATCAGCCTAGCACTTAAGCTAAGCTGATTTTTATTTTAATGTAATACGGTTTATGTCAAGCGTACCTTGCTCCAGCCAACTTTCTGCAATCGAACGGAAAATTGGAACAGAGCCCGTTGCAAAAAATTTATGTGCGGGCTTAGCATTTAAATCTGCTAAAGTGCCGTTATACGCAAGCATTTCCTCAACATCCTTTGCTGTTTCCTCCGCAGAAGATAGCACGAAAACATCTTCTCCGACGACAGCTTCAATTTGTTTCTGCAAAATAGGATAATGTGTACATCCTAAAATGACCGTATCAAATTGTTCGTTTTTTAACGGTTTTAAGCCATCAGCAATTAAATTATTTGCAAATTCACCTTTATATTCGCCACTTTCTACTAGTGGTACGAATGTTGGACAAGCCAATGGAATAATGTGGGTAGACGTATTAAGAGATAATAACGCTTCTTCATATGCCCCACTTTTAATTGTACCTTCTGTTGCAAGCACAACGACTTCATGTCGCTTCGTTTTCTTTACAGCTGCACGTGCGCCAGCATTAATAACGCCTAATACCGGAAAAGGCATATTACGTTGTAAACTTTCGAGTGCTACTGCAGTCGCTGTATTACAAGCAATAACTAGCATCTTGATATTCATTTTCTCTAGCGCTTTTGCCATTTGCCAAGTAAAATTTCGTACTTCCTGACGAGTTCGTGGACCATAGGGACATCTTGCTGTATCACCTATATAATAAATCGTTTCATTTGGTAAACGTTTTATTATTTCCTTTGCTACGGTTAAACCGCCTACTCCTGAATCAATAACGCCTATCGGGGCATTCATACTTTCCGCCTCAATCCTGTTTCATGTGTACATGTAGTTTTTGTAAATAGCTTGATAATTGCGCGACTTCTTGTTCGTTAAATCCAACAAGCATTTCCTGCAAATATTGCTGTCTTTTTTCTATAACCTCTTGAATAATACGTTCGCCTTTTTCGAGAAGATGAACGACAACGACACGACGGTCATTTTCATCACGCATTCGCTTGACTAATTCATTTTTCTCCATTCGGTCCACTAAATCTGTTGTCGTACTAAAAGCTAAGTATAAACGGTTTGATAAATCGCCAATTGTAATATCACCAAGCTCTTCTAACCACTGCAATGCAACAAATTGTGGCGGCGTAATCGCATATTGTGAAACAATTTCTCTTCCTTTTTGCTTCACAATGGCCGCTATATAGCGTAGTTCCTTTTCAACCGTTGCAACGGTTTCAGGTGAGTGCTTTGTTACTTCATCCGACATATAACTATTCCACTCCTAAAAATACGTTGAATAGTTCTATTTTGTCGTTTTTTTCACGAAATAGCAAGAGTCCATTAGTCTAATTTAAATTCTTCTAAGCGTAACAGCTCAATTAACGCTTGAGATCGATTTGTTACACCCAGCTTTTGAATTGTATTGGAAATATGATTTCGCACTGTTTTTTCACTAATACCAAGTTGCCCTGCAATATCCCTCGTTGTTTTTTCAGCTAATAAAAGCGCAAATATTTCACGTTCTCGGTTTGTTAAAAGAGAACGATGATGAGAGCCATTCATTTTCAGTCACACCCTCCTCCCCCGCACGTATTGTAACTTATGTTAAGGAGTGTTGAGCGGTGACGGCTATTTTCATTAATATACGTAGTTTCCATAAAAAAAACGGAAGTTCTTCTATAATAGCGCAATATGCAAATAAAAAAATGAATCTATTACCTTTGCATAAATACGTCCAGCTTTTTTGAGCCTGCTCGAAAAACTACACTTTAAATTGGTGACATCTACGCATTTAGCTTGATTTAGCTTTATCCCCCACTTAATTTAGTGCATAGTTGCCTTTTATCCCCCACTTATAGAAGTGACTTTTGCTGAAGCAAGTTAAATAATAGCTAGTGCCGCTAAATGTGCCTTTTCTTCTTCTGTTATTGGCACACTTTTACCTGTTCGAGGGTCCATTTGTACAACAGTACCACGTCCTGTAAAGCATACTTCATCCTTTTGATTTTTTGCTAAGTAATGAATATCCATTGATGAATTACCTACCTTGGCTACTTTCGTGTACACGCGAATTACATCATCAAAGAAAACTTGCTTTCTATAATCACATTGTAAATCCGCTACGATTGGTATTCCATTTACATTGTCATCAATTGCAGAAGGCATTAATATGCCCAGATGATTAAAATAATCGATTCTAGCCTGCTCAAAATATGTAAAGCTAACTGTATTATTCATATGGCCATACATATCCGTTTCTGAAAAACGCACACGTACCTCAATATAAAATGAAAAATCATTTGCCCATTTCTCAAAATCCCCAATATAACTTGCTTTCATATTCAACTTCCCCCTTCGTTCTGTATCCAGCTTATGTTTAATGAAACTGTTGTTTATCTAGCCGTATATTAATAGTTTAAAAATGAATACAAATTCATTATAAAGGAAATTGCTATATTATCATAGAAAAATCAGAAATTTTAGTGTTTTATTCCCGAATCACCTATTTTCTTGTAACTAACAGTCTATAAAAAAAATCCCTTACACAATTGTGTAAGGGATTTGCATTGTACAATTAGTCAACGTAGTGGTCAGAACCGAAGAAGTTACGGAACATTTGCACTGTTGTTGCACGGTTTAAAGATGCGATAGATGTTGTTAAAGGAATACCTTTAGGACAAGCAGCTACACAGTTTTGAGAGTTACCGCAGTTAGCAAGACCGCCATCACCCATAATTGCATTTAAACGTTCGTCCTTAATCATAGCACCTGTTGGGTGAGTGTTAAATAGACGTACTTGTGATAATGGTGCTGGACCAATGAATGAAGCTTTTTCAGACACGTTTGGACACGCTTCCATACATACACCACAAGTCATACATTTAGATAATTCATAAGCCCATTGACGTTTACCTTCTGGCAAACGAGGACCTTCACCTAAATCATAAGTACCATCAATTGGCACCCATGCTTTTACTTTTTTCAGTGCATTGAACATACGATCACGGTCTACTTGTAAGTCACGTACAACCGGGAAAGTTTTCATTGGCTCAAGGCGAACTGGTTCAGTCAATTGATCAATCAGTGTTGAACATGATTGACGTGGACGACCGTTAATTACCATTGAACATGCTCCACAAACTTCTTCAAGACAGTTCATGTCCCATGAAACTGGAGTTGTTTTTTCACCAGTTTCTGTCACTGGGTTTTTTTGAATCTCCATTAACACAGAAATAACGTTCATACCATGACGGTAAGGAACTTCGAATTTCTGCCAGTAGCCTTGGCCACCTTGTGTATCTTGACGTAAAATTTCAACTTTTACTTTTCTTCCAGTATTAGCTGCGATTTCCATAATTCTTAGTCTCCTTTCGCAGAGTAGTCACGTTTACGTGGTGGGATTAATGAAACGTCTACTTCTTGATATGTGATAACTGGCTCGCCCGTTGCTGGGTCGAATTTCGCCATAGTTGTTTTTAAGAAGTTTTCATCATCACGTTGCGGGAAGTCTGGTTTATAGTGCGCACCACGAGATTCATTACGAAGTAAAGCACCTTTTGTCATTACTTTCGCTAAGTAAAGCATGTTTTTCAACTGACGAGTAAAGTGAGCACCTTGGTTACTCCATTTTTGTGTATCGTTGATATTGATGTTTTCCCAACGTTTTTGGAATTCGCCAAGTTTTTTATAAGTTTCTTCAAGTTGGTCGTTAAAGCGTACAACTGTCATTGTAGCTGTCATTAACTCACCAAGCTCTTTATGAAGAAGGTAAGCGTTTTCTGTGCCGTCCATTTTCATGATAGCATCCCACTTAGCTTGCTCTTCATTAACACGTGCATCGAAAATATCTTGAGATAAATCTTCAGCATGCTTTTTAAGATGTTTAACGTAATCAACTGCATTTGGACCAGCAACCATACCACCATAAATAGCAGATAATAATGAGTTTGCACCTAGACGGTTTGCACCATGTTGAGAGTAATCACATTCACCTGCTGCAAATAGACCAGGAATTTCAGTCATTTGGTTGTAGTCTACCCATAATCCACCCATAGAATAGTGAACTGCTGGGAAAATTTTCATTGGTAATTTACGTGGGTCATCACCTACGAATTTTTCGTAGATTTCAATGATACCACCAAGTTTAACATCTAATTCATGTGGATCTTTATGAGAAAGATCTAGGTATACCATGTTTTCGCCGTTGATACCAAGCTTTTGGTTTACACAAACGTCAAAAATTTCACGTGTTGCAATATCACGTGGTACTAAGTTACCATATGCAGGGTATTTTTCTTCTAAGAAGTACCAAGGTTTACCGTCTTTATATGTCCAAATACGTCCACCTTCACCACGAGCAGATTCTGACATTAAACGGTTTTTGTCATCTCCAGGAATCGCTGTTGGGTGAATTTGAATGAACTCACCATTCGCGTATGAAGCACCTTGTTGGTATACGATAGAAGCAGCAGAACCTGTGTTAATGACAGAGTTTGTTGTTTTACCGAAGATAATACCAGGGCCACCAGTCGCCATAATAACAGCGTCTGCACGGAATGATTTAATTTCTTCTGTACGCATATTTTGTGCTACGATACCGCGGCAAACGCCGTCATCATCGATAATAACACCAAGGAATTCCCAGTGCTCATATTTGTTAACTAATCCAGCTACTTCGTGAGAACGAACTTGCTCGTCCAACGCGTATAGTAATTGCTGACCAGTTGTTGCACCTGAGAATGCTGTACGGTGCATTAACGTACCACCGAAACGACGGAAGTCTAATAAACCTTCTGGCGTACGGTTGAACATTACACCCATACGGTCCATTAAGTGAATAATACCAGGGGCTGCATCACACATACCTTTAACAGGTGGTTGGTTCGCTAAGAAGTCCCCACCATATACTGTATCATCAAAGTGAATCCAAGGAGAATCCCCTTCACCTTTTGTATTTACGGCACCATTAATTCCGCCTTGCGCACATACAGAGTGTGAGCGTTTTACAGGAACTAATGAGAACAAATCAATTTCAGTACCAACTTCAGCTGCTTTAATCGTTGCCATCAGACCAGCTAAACCGCCGCCGACAACAATTATTTTGCTTTTCGCCATGATTATTTCTCACTCCTCTTAAAAAATTGCAAAGATTGCATGCACTTCTATAGTAGCTTTTATTAAATTATACGAAAGCTAAAATAGCAGCCACACCAACTACACTTAGAATTACGAAAAGAACGTTTGTTACATAAGTAGCAATCTTTTGAGACTGAGGAGATTGTGTGATACCCCAGCTTACTAGGAATGCCCATAAGCCATTTGATAAGTGGAAAGTTGCTGATATAATACCAACAATATAGAATCCAAGCATAAATGGATTATTTACGATATTTGCCATCATGTCGTAATCAACGTGTGTACCAAGCGCTTTTTGAATACGAGTTTGGAAAATATGCCATGCAATGAAAATTACTAAAAATACACCCGTGAAGCGTTGTAATGAGAACATCCAGTTACGGTATGTGCTAAAACGCCCTGTATTTGGTGTAGCAGTGAATGCGATGTACACACCATAAAATGCGTGGAACATTAATGGAATGTAGATGACAATCCACTCTACTAGGATAAGAAATGGAATCTTTTCCATTACTGCGGTAGCATCATTGTAGCTTTCTGCTCCGCCTGTTGCTGTAAAGTTAATGAATAGGTGCATCGTTAAAAACAGACCTACTGGAATGATACCTAGTAGAGAATGTAAGCGACGCCATAAAAACTCTCGATCTTTCGACAAGACTGTTACCCCCCTTAGTACTTAAAATAGCACAACAAAAGAAGTCACCATTTTGTAAATGATACTCCATTGACTGTGTATTTCATCATGGTACAATATTATGACATGTTTATTGTACTCTCAAGTGCTACGAGCGTCAAGGTAACATAGAGTTTTTAATAGCCCTTATTATAGAAGCAATCTAGTACATAACGTGTCGTTTCTTCTCGAAAATTCTACCTTTACTTTATTGACGCTAAATTATAAGAAAATTCTAAGAAAGAAGGATTTCAATGTTAAATAATCCATCTAATACAATCTCACCATTTGGATATGAGTTAATCCGTGATCATATTCTATCTTCTATACTCGGTAAACATGAAGATGACGTACTTTATTGGGCTGGGAAGGAGCTTGCACGGAAGTTCCCTTGTAAAAGTCAAGAAGAACTTATCGCATTTTTCGCGGATGCGTGCTGGGGTACTCTTGAATTGACAAAGGAGTCTAAGGATGGACGCATTTTCCATTTAACAAATGAACCAACACTTTTGCAAATTCACAATCGAAGCTTCAGACTAGAAGCAGGATTTATTGCTGAACAAATCCAACAAGCAAAAGGATACTTAACGGAATGTTATGATGAGAAGCGCGAAAAGCAACAGCTAGTCATGTTTACAGTTAAATGGGATGTTAAAGAGCGTATTATGAATACAATACAAAATAAATAAACTAGTAAAGGATTGCGATTTTGTTAGAAATGCAATCCTTTTTGAGTGTCGACAAAAGGCAACATGAAGTTAACTTGATGCCTTTTGTCATTTTTTTATCCTTTTATAGTAATCAATTGGAATATTCCTACCACCTTGTTTAAGCGATTGGAGCGGAGGGAGGACGACTCCTGCGGGAACACACAGATCGTAAGACGTGACTAGCCGCGCGTTAGCGAGGGTTACGGCTTACGTCTGTGCCTGCGGAAAGCGTCCGCCCGTAGCGGAAATCAACCGCAGTAGCCCTCTTTATTTATTTTATATTATAGAAGACTGGCTTTTGGAATTGTGGTCATAAGATAGAATTTATTTACCAATGTGATTAGGTAATTGGAGCGGAGGGCGGTCGACTCCTGCGGGAACACACAGAACGTAAGACGTAACAAACCGCGCGTTAGCGAGGGTTACGGCTTACGTCTGTGCCTGCGGAAAGCGTCCGTTCGTAGCGGAAATCAACCGCAGTAGCCCTCTTTATTTATTTTATATTATAGAAGTCTGGCTTTTGGATTCGTGGTCATAAGATAGAATTTATTTACCAATGTGATTAGGTAATTGGAGCGGAGGGCGGTCGACTCCTGCGGGAACACACAGAACGTAAGACGTAA
>NZ_JBIVOE010000001.1:908634-1134441 GCF_044753985.1 Lysinibacillus sp. NPDC093210
ACGTAACAAACCGCGCGTTAGCGAGGGTTACGGCTTACGTCTGTGCCCGCGGAAAGCGTCCGCCCGTAGCGAAAATCAACCGCAGTAGCCCTCTTTATTTATATAGTAAGCTAATGTGATGCATTTAAAACCATTGGAAGTTGACTTCTACCTTTTAGTTTACATGAATCTCTTCTGCTAGATTAAACTCCTCATGTAATGCGTTTGCAGCGCGGATCATTTCATCCTGTGGCACAACAACAGAAACTTTAATTTCAGAAGTGCTGACCATTTTCACTGCAATATCCTCGCGTCGTAAACGGTCAAACATTCGTGCAGCAACGCCAGGATTTGATGCCATGCCTGATCCTATAATTGAAACTTTCGCTAAGCCAATTTCAAAATCTGCAAAGCTAAAACCAAGTGACAATTTACTATCCTCTAGTACACGTAAAGCATCAGCAAACTCTTCTTTTAAAATAGTAAAAGACACTGATGGTCTCACACCTTCTATAATGGCTTGCACAATAATATCAACATTAATGCGATTCTCTGCAAGTATAGCAAACATATCTGCTAACGATGCAGTTGAGTATGTATCATAACCGATTGTTAAGCGAATGATATCAGACTCATAAGCAACACCACGTACGATTAAATTTTTCTCCATTTCAACTTCCTCCTTCAATAAAGTACCTACTGTATCTACTACGCTTGAGCGAATAATGACTGGGATTTGAAACTTTTTTGCAAGCTCCACTGCACGTGGATGTAAAATATGTGAACCTAAATGAGATAGTTCAAGCATTTCATCATATGAAATCTCCTTTAACTTTCTTGCTTTTTCAATATGACGAGGATCTGCTGTATAAACACCATCCACATTTGTATAAATATCAACACGTTCCGCTTCTAATGCGGCTGCAATGGCTACTGCTGTTGTTTCTGCTCCACCCTTACCAAGTGTTGTTATATTGTGCGCACTATTAATGCCTTGCTCCCCCGCAACAACGACAATTTGTCCTTGTATCAAGTGTTCTTTCATACGGCACACATCGATATGGTCAATACGTGCATTAAAATGTTTCTCATCTGTTTGCACACCAGCTTGCCAGCCAGTCAATGAAATTGCATCATAGCCTTCCTCTTGTAAAGCAATTGCAAAAAGGGCACTTGCTAGTTGTGAGGTCGTCGATAGTAGTGCATCCATCTCACGTTTAGAAGCATCGTCTGATAAATCACGTACCATCTTCGCTAAGTCTTTTGCTGTGCGACCCATTGCTGCGGTCACCACTACTACATCATAGCCAAGTTCTTTTTTGGCTATCGCTATTTTAGCGACCTCTCGAATCCGCTCAGTTGAAGCAATTGCAGGTCCGCCAAATTTCAATACAATACTCGCCATTATCATCATTCTCCTTTTATCGATTCGTCTCTAGAACAGCAAAAAGGCAGCCCTCACATAACGTGAAAGCTGCCTGCAACATGTACAATAAAAAGCTTGCGCATGTGTGATAGCTCTCCGAAACGTCAAGATTCGACAGTCTTACATCTATTAAATGCAAAACCAGCAAAGTATCGGAAACAACGATACTTCGCTTCGGCAAGCTCCCCTTTCACACACTGTCACCGGATTTGTCCATCCTTCAATGTGCTACTATTGAATCTTGCACCTCTATCATCACTTAAAATAGTGAATTTATTAATTTTACCTTTATGAAAATACTTCCTTTTTATGCCTTGCTCACATAAACATTCATATAAGGTGTAATAGAACATGATAGTCTTTTCACTTCATTGTTCTATCACAACCTTAGCATATGTCTAATCCTTTGACAACGTCTGTTGCTGAAAATAATTGTAAATACTGTTCGCTAAGTTCGCTGGTATTCCTGCTTCTTGAAGTGCAAGCTCACTCGCCTCACGAATCTTTTTAACAGAGCCGAAATGCTTCAATAGTTGTTGCTTGCGCTTTGGACCAACACCTTCAATTCCATCAAGAACAGATTGAATAGCATTTTTCTCATGCTGTTGGCGTAAAAATGTAATGGCAAAACGGTGTACTTCGTCCTGAATACGCTGTAGTAAATAAAACCCGTCACTTGTCCGCTTTAATGCAATGACATCGGGTGGATCTCCAAATAAAAGCTGGGAAGTATTATGCTTCTCGTCTTTTGCTAAGCCAGCAATTGGGATAACAAGACCAAGCTCATCCTCTAACACTTCTCGCGCTACTTCCATCTGCCCTTTACCACCATCTATTAGAACTAAATCAGGTAATGGCAAGCCTTCTTTTAATACTCGCGTGTAACGGCGACGTATCACTTCTTGCATTGCTCCGTAATCGTCATGTTTAGCGGCAGTGCGTGTTTTATATTTACGATATTCCTTCTTTGCAGGTTTACCATCAATAAACACAACCATTGCTGATACCGCATCAGCACCATGCATATGACTATTATCAAATGCTTCAATGCGAAGCGGTGCTGAAATCCCCATTGCTTCACCCAATGCCTCGCAAGCACCAATTGTTCGCTCTTCCTGTCGCTCGATTAGCTGGAATTTCGCCGCCACAGCAATTTCTGCATTTTTCATGGCCAAATCTACTAATTCTTTTTTTTGCCCTCGCTTCGGTGTTAGCACTTTAACCTCTAATAATTCCGTTAAAATTGCTGCATCAATCGACTGAGGAATAAAAATTTCCTTAGGCTTAATATGCTCAGGCTTTTCATAAAAGCGGCCGACAAATGTTAATAATTCCTCCTCAATATCCTGATAAATAGGGAAAATGGAAACATCGCGTTCAATCAACTTACCTTGACGAACGAAAAAGACTTGCACACACATCCAGCCCTTTTCAACTGCATAACCGAACACATCGCGATTCGTTGTATCACTGGACACAATTTTTTGCTTTTGCATAACCGTTTCAATATGTGCAATTTGATCGCGGAACTCCTTCGCTCGCTCAAATTCTAGTTGCTCCGCTGCAGCCAACATTTTCGCTTCAAGCTCTTTTTTTACTGTCTCCACTCCACCATTTAAGAACTTCGTCATATCTTCAATCATATCGTGATACACTTGTGCATCAATTTCTTTTACACACGGCGCTAAACATTGTCCCATATGGTAATACAAGCAAACTTTCGAAGGTAATTGTACACATTTCCGAAGTGGATATAGTCTATCGAGCAACTTTTTTGTCTCACTTGCTGCATACGCATTTGGATATGGACCAAAGTATTTTGCTTTATCTTTTTTTACTTTACGGGTTGTAATAAGTCGTGGATATTTTTCGTTCGTAATTTTTATATACGGATACGTTTTATCATCCGTTAGCATGATGTTGTATTTAGGATCGTGTAGCTTAATAAGGTTCAACTCTAGAATGAGTGCCTCTAAGTTAGAAGAAGTCACAATGTACTCAAAATCCTCAATCTCTCCAACAAGGCGCTGTGTTTTTCCTTCATGCGTTCCTGTAAAATATGAACGTACTCGATTTTTAAGCACCTTTGCCTTACCTACATAAATAATTGTCCCTTGTCGATCCTTCATCAAATAGCAGCCAGGCTGATCTGGTAAAATATCAAGCTTTCGTTTAATTAAATCATTCATCGCCTACCTGCCCCCTTTTTGATGTCTTAATAATAACCGCCATTCCATTACCATTCTCTTATTGCCTTTCATCGTTACAAAAATAAGAAAATGTATTGAAAAATAAGCGTTTATTGGTTTTCCTCTATCTATTATATAACGAAAAAAAGCCAAGCACATCAAAAGATGGCTCAGCTCTTTATTTTACGAATTAAGCATGTTTAGCGATGAATGCTTCTAATGCTTCTTTTGGTTGGAAACCAACAGTTTTGTCTACTAATTCACCGTTTTTGAATAAAAGCAATGAAGGGATAGACATGATTTGGTATTGTGCTGCAGTACCTTGGTTGTTATCCACATCTACTTTTACGATTTTAGCCGCACTACCTGCAGCGTCCATTTCTTCAAGAACTGGACCAATCATTTTACATGGTCCACACCAAGCAGCCCAAAAGTCGACTAATACTAAGCCTTCTTTAATATCATCTTGAAACGTCGCATCTGTTGCATGTACAATTGCCATTTGAAATCCTCCTTAAATCTTACTATGGTTGTAGTATAGCATGGATAAAATAGCTTGAGCGAACAATCTGCCTGCAATGTATATTTTATGAAAAACGTGTCAGAAAAATAAATGACGCCAATTAATTTACTTGATGACGGCCCTTAAATACATACGTTAACGTAATAAAGATGTAAATTGCTAATGTAATTCCTGTCACGATAATAGAGGTTGTAAAAATAATCCCAATGAGTATGGCACTTAACGCTATAATCGCTATCCAAGTTGTATACGGAAACCATTTAACTTCATAGGCGCTTGTCTTTTGTGATTGTTTTTTTCGTGATTTTAAATGGGCAATCGCAATAATTAACCAAATAAATAATACTGTATAGCCAAGGGATCCCATTAAGAAATCGAAAGTCTTGCTTCCAGCAAATAAAGAAAAGATTACACCTAAATATAAAGCTAACGTACACATTAAAATAGCATATACAGGAACTTTTCGTTTAGATAAATGAGCAAAGATTTTAGGGACACGACCGTCTACAGCTTGTGTATACAGTACACGAGATGAACCATAAAGCCCTGAATTCATAGAAGAAATAATAGCAAGTAAAACAACAGCATTCATAATATGGTCTGCACCTGGAATTCCGATCATTTTAAATACCATTACAAATGGACTTTCAGGGACACCATTTACTTCATTCCAAGGAATCAAACTTACGATAATAAAGAACGGAAGTAGATAGAACGTAACAATACGGACTAATGTACTGCGAACAGCTTTTGGTACTACTTTTTCTGGATTTTTTGTTTCAGCTAATGTAATCCCAATGATTTCTGTACCACCATAAGAATAAATGACAACAAGCATTGCTGCTATTAACCCAGTTGATCCGTTAGGGAAAAAGCCTCCGTGTTCAGTTAAGTTAGAAAAACCAACTGCTGTATGATTTCCAAACGTACCAAACAATAAAATAAACCCTGCAATAATAAAAACAATAATAACGGTGATTTTAATCATCGCTAGCCAGTATTCTGTTTCTGCAAATAGTTTTACAGATAACAGATTAATGGCTGTCACTAATATTGAAACAGATAGAGCAAGTATCCAAACAGGATATTGAGGTAGCCAATATTGAATAAAAATAGCAGCCACTACTGATTCTGCTGTAATATTTAAAACCCACATTTTCCAATAAATCCAATCAAGGAAATACGCAGGGTATTTTCCTAACACTGATTCAACTAAATCCCTGAACGTTCTTGCTTCTTTATTTCGAACGGCCATTTCGGCTAAACCTTGCATGACAAATAATAATATAATGCCTCCTACTAAATACGCAATAAGCACAGACGGCCCTGCCATATCAATGGCTGCACTACTTCCTTTAAATAATCCAGCACCGATGGCACCACCTAACGCCATCATTGTGATGTGGCGCGAGGTCATAGTTCGTTTTAATTGTTGATTGTTGTTCTCCACTTTCTTACCTCCTAAAATCAAAAAAGGCATACCGTCTGTTCCTTCATAATCAAATGAAAGAAGAGACGATATGCCATAAGCAACCGCGGTACCACTCTAATTGGTCCATTAAGAACCCAACTTAAAAACCTTGTAACGAAGGTTAATCGTCAAACAAATAGAATAATCTGATAATTCTATTTATCTTACCACTCCTAGGCAAGTTCAAAGTCTTATTGGACTGCGTTGCACCAACCCGCAGCTCTCTTTACCGAATAATGAGCTTTTACTACTCCTAATCTTTGCGTTTCAAAACAATATAATTGAAATAATTAATGATTATTCACCACTATAATGTCTACTGTTAGTTATGTCAATATTTTATTTTACGATAATTTTCAAATAATGCTCTCCGCTTGATACATCCATAAAAAAAGCAAGAAGGATTACTCCTTCCTGCTTCTGCTTGTTATGCGTTTACTTTTAATGCTTTAAATTCTTCGATTAGAAGCGGAATCACTTCAAATAAATCGCCAACAATACCGTAGTCTGCTACTTTGAAGATATTTGCTTCAGGATCTTTATTAATCGCTACAATTACTTTAGAGTTAGACATACCTGCTAAATGTTGAATTGCACCTGAAATACCTGCTGCGATGTATAGGTCTGGTGTAACAACCTTCCCCGTTTGACCGATTTGTAAAGAATAATCACAGTACTCAGCATCACATGCACCACGAGATGCACCAACTGCACCGCCAAGTAAATCAGCTAATTCCTTTAATGGTTCAAAACCTTCCTCTGATTTAACACCGCGACCACCAGCTACAACTACTTTTGCTTCTGAAAGATCTACACCTTCTGAAGACTTACGTACGACCTCTTTAATGATTGAACGTAGGTTTGTAATATCTACAGTAACAGAAGATACATCACCTGATTTACCTGCAGCTTTTTCTAGAGGTGCAATATTGTTAGGACGAATTGAAGCTAACACGATGCCCTCTTTTACTTTCACCTTTTCAAAAGCTTTACCTGAGAAGATTGGACGAATGAATACTACATCGTCACCAGCACCTTCAATCGACGTTACGTCAGAAACAAGGCCTGCTTGTAATTTACTTGCAATTTTTGGAGATAAATCTTTACCATTTGCAGTATGACCAAACACAATGCCCGTTGGCTGTTCTTGCTCGATAACTGCTAATAAAGCTTGTCCATAACCATCTGATGTATATTGCTTTAAATGTGGATGTTCCACAGTCACAACACGATCTGCACCATGCTCGAATAATGGACCTGTTAAGTCTGTAACCGCATCCCCTAAAAGTACGCCAACAACCTCGCCACCATCAGCGATTTGTTTTGCTGCTGCAATTGCCTCGAAAGATACATTACGTAAGCTTCCTTCACGAACTTCACCTAATACTAATACTTTTTTTGACATAGTATATTCCCTCCGTTACCCTTTAAGATTCGATTTGCGCTAACACTTAAATAACTTTCGCTTCTGAATGAAGTAGGTTGACTAGCTCTTTTGCTTGCTCAGAAAGTTCGCCTTGTAAAATACGACCTGCTGCTTTTTGAGCTGGTAAGTAAATGTCGACTGTTTCTACTTTTACTTCAACATCATCTTCATCGATATCTAAATCATCTAATTCAAGCTCTGCAAGCGGTTTCTTCTTCGCTTTCATAATGCCTGGTAAAGATGGGTAACGTGGCTCATTTAAACCTTGTTGAGCAGTTACTAAAAGTGGTAAAGACGTTTCAATCACTTCTGAATCACCCTCGATATCGCGCACGATTTTTGCAGATGTGCCATCGATTTCAAGGTTTGTAATTGTTGTAACATAGTTGATGCCTAATAAATCTGCAACACGTGGGCCTACTTGACCAGAACCACCGTCAATTGCCACATTTCCTGTTAAAATTAAGTCAGCATCTTTATCTTTTAAGTACTCAGCTAAAATGTAAGCCGCTGCATTTTGATCTAATTCATCTAGATCATCTTCTGTATTAATAAGAACCGCTTCATCTGCACCCATTGCTAACGCTGTACGCAATTGCTTTTCTGCATCCTCGCCACCGATTGTAACCACTGTTACTTTACCACCAGCTGCATCACGAACTTGGATTGCTTCTTCAATTGCATACTCATCATAAGGATTTATAATGAATTCAGCGCCGTCCTCTTGGATTTTACCACCAGACACAACGATTTTTTCTTCTGTATCAAACGTACGTTTAATTAATGCAAAAATGTTCATATTTCATACCCCCTGCAACGTTTTTTAAATTCCCAAGTAAACTTGTAAATATTATATATTTTCAGTGTAGATAAACTCCCCTTATGTGGTTAACAACACTGATGGAAAACTATTTGCCAGTAAACACAGGCTCGCGTTTTTCAATAAATGCTTGAATTCCTTCTTTAGCATCTTCTGATACAAATACTGTACCAAATGATTTAGCTTCTGCTTGAATCCCCTCATAAAATGAAGCATGTTTCGCATATTGTAATGCTTGAATCGCTTCTTTTAATGCAATTGGGCTCTTCTTCGCAATCTTTTTCGCTACCTTTAGTGTTTCCTCAAGTAATACTTCATCTGTAAAAGCACGGTTTGCTAGTCCCCATTGCACTGCTTCTGTACCGGAAATAGGCTCGCTTGTAAACATCATTTCTGCTGCCTTAGCTACCCCAACATAACGTGGTAAACGTTGTGTGCCACCGAAGCCTGGAATAAGACCTAGTTGTAGTTCAGGCAATCCTAATTTCGCAGATTCCGTTACAAAGCGCATATGACAGCTCATAGCTAATTCTAGACCACCGCCAAGTGCGGCACCATGAATTGCGGCGATTACTGGCTTAGGGAACGTCTCAACGCGTTCAAATACTTGTTGACCATTGCCTGCAAGCTTCGTAAACTCTTCCCCAGATTCAACTTCTGTAAATTCTTTAATGTCTGCACCTGCTGAGAAGAAACGGCCTTCGCCATGAAGTACAAGGACACGTACTGCGTCATCGTTTTCTACGGCATCTAGTACAGCATTTACTTCTGCAATGATTCCGCGAGATAATGCGTTTGCTGGAGGACGTGCAATCGTAATAATTGCTACTCCATCTTCTACTTTCCAACTTAGAAATTCCATTTCTCCACATCCTTTTAAGCTTTAATGCCGTTCAGGATTAATGCCTGAACTTTCGGAACCTGTTCTATCAAATCATATCGATAGTCATTCATAACCCAAGACGTAATAGTTTCGTCAATTGTTCCAAATACCATTTGACGTGCTAAGCGAACATCCATCGTTTGATTGAACTCACCTGAAACCATACCTTCAATTAAAATCTGATCAAGCAATTGTAAGTAATCTCTTAATACACCATTGATCTTTTGTCGTAAATCTTTATTTGATTGTCGAAGTTCTAATTGTGTAACGGTCGCAAGTGATCGATCTGTAGCTAGAACACTAAAATGATTTTCAATCATCCGAGAAAGTTTGTCTTTGGACGTACTCCCATTTTCTATTATATCTTGTAATGACTCTACAAAAACAGCCATTTTTTCATTAAAGACAGAAATTAATATATCTTCTTTATTTTTAAAATATAAATAGATTGTTCCGTCGGCTACTCCGGCTTGTTTTGCAATCTTCGATACTTGCGCTTGGTGATAACCATTTTCTGCAATAACGAAGACAGCTGCATCAATAATTTGCTTATATTTTGGCTTATCTCGTTTCATTTTTAAATCACCACCTACAAAAAACATACGCACACCTAATTTTATTTTATGACATAATTGACTTATCGTTTAGATAATAATTTGCCAATATTTGACACAGTGTAAATCCTTAAACGCTGAAGTTTCGAAACAAAATTTTGAACCGGTTCTTCATGAATAACATGGTGTGGTTTTAAAGAAACAAAAAATATGAAAATATGAATGGTTATTCATTCATATTTTCATATTATATTTTACATTCGCACTTGTCAATACTTTACCACGTAGTTATTTTGCTTCTTTATTCGCCATTTTTGTTTTTTCTTCTTCCACTAAAGTACGACGTAGAATTTTTCCGACTGCTGTTTTTGGTAACTCATCTCGGAATTCATAATAGCGTGGCACTTTAAAAGCAGCTAAGTGCTGACGACAGTATTTATTTAATTCGTCTTCAGTAACCGAATGTCCTTCTTTTACAACAATATAAGCTTTTACTGTTTCCCCTCGATATGGATCAGGAATGCCTGCTACTACGCATTCTTGAATTTCTTCCCGCTCATATAATACTTCTTCGACTTCACGAGGATAAATATTAAAGCCACCCGCTATAATTAAATCTTTCTTCCGGTCGACTACATAGAAGAAACCTTTTTCATCCATATAACCAAGATCACCCGTTAAAAACCAACCATCTGCAAAAGTCGCAGCTGTATCCTCTGGACGATTCCAATAGCCCTTCATCACTTGCGGACCTTTAACAGCAATTTCGCCTACTTCCCCAACAGCAAGTTGTTCAGTATCACCAGTACGTAAAATGACAGAATCAGTATTCGGCCAAGGTAAACCTACTGAACCTATGACCCGGTTACCCCAAATTGGTGTTGCGTGCGTTACTGGAGAGGTTTCGGTTAACCCATAACCTTCGACAAGCTTCCCACCTGTAACTGCCTCAAATTGCTCCTGTACCTCTACAGGCAATGAAGCCGAGCCACTTAGACATGCTTTAATAGACGATAAATCATATTTCGCAATATCTGGATGATTTAATAAACCAATATACAATGTCGGAGCACCGGGGAACAAAGTTGGCTTTTGCTTATCAATCGTTTTCAAAGCTGTTTCAGCATCAAACTTCGGTAATAATACCATTCTATTTTGAGTGAACACAGAAAGTAGCATGACAGTCGTCATTCCATAAACATGGAAAAATGGAAGCACACCCATAATCGTTTCCTCACCGTGGACACATTTATACATCCAGGCGTCACACATTGTCGTATTGGCAATTAAGTTTTTATGCGTTAACATAACACCTTTGGGATACCCTGTCGTCCCACCTGTATACTGCAGTAATGCAAGATCTTCTTCAAAATCAAATGACATTTCAATCATTTTTACAGGTGAGGACTTCATAATTTCTGTAAATAAATGATTTTGCCCGCTATGCTCAACTTTCACACTAAAACCATACTGCTTTTTTTGAATAAATGGATATACTAAGTTTTTTGGGAATGGCAAGTAGTCTTTGATGGCTGTTACAATGACATTTTCAAGAGCCGTTTCTTTCATGATTTTCATCACGCGCGGATATAAAATATCCATTACTAAAATGACCTTCGCACCTGAATCCGTCAATTGATATTGCAATTCACGTTCAGTATAAAGTGGGTTTGTTTGTACTACGACCGCTCCGGCATACATCGCCCCATAGAAAGCGATTACACTTTGTGGCGTGTTTGGCAACATAATTGCCACCCGATCTCCCTTTTCTACACCAAGTGCTTGTAAATAGTTCGCGAACTTAAGTGCAGACTCATATAACTCGGTGTACGTCAAATCCTTACCCATAAAATGAATTGCCACTTTAGATGGTTTCTTTTTATAGGCACGTGTCAAAAACTCTTGCACAGGAATTTCCTCAAACGTTAAAGACGGTGGTACTTCTTCAGGATAATTTGCTAGCCATGGTTTTGCTGTCATACGTCCTCTCCCCTTTGTCCCAAACTTTGTAAATTCTTAATTTAATTATAATGAAAAAGAAATGTACTTTCAAACACAAAATAGAAAATAAATGTATTTTCGATTAATTATTATGCGTTTTACAACATTTATATAACTACTACATAAAGGGTTTAAGTGTATCCCCCTTATGAATACTCATTCATTGTTTCGTTTTTTATACAATTGATGCGCTTCCTATTTCTATATTAAAAAAACAATTTTCTTCAAAGTATTTCTATCATTTTGTAAAGTAAATAGATTTTCTCTATAAGCGATTCACGTTTTCGAAACAAAAAAATGTAGAGAAACTTAAAATTCCAAGTTTCTCTACAACTAGATATTCCCTCACATTATTGAGGCTACATTATAAAATTATACGGTCAACATATAGTAAATACCGACTGCCAAAAATGCGATGCAGACTATGATTAGAACTTTCGCTAATTTTTCCATCTCATAACACTCCTATGCAATACTTGCCCCAATAACGAACGATAGACCGACTGAAATCGTAAAGGAAATAAAGCCTACTGAGCGATTATCATTGGCAATTTCCTGATCTACATTAAAGCGTGGCGTCATAAATTCAAATAAGAAATAGGCCACAATTAGTAACGTAAAGCCAAATAATCCCCACCCAATCATTTCACTCAGCGTACTATGGCGAGCAATCGAATAACGGAAAATATTGCAAATCCCTAATATTTTACCGCCGGTTGCAAGCGCAACAGCTACATTACCATTTTTTATTTCTTCCCAGTTTTTATATTTCGTAACGACTTCGAACAATGCCATCGAGACGACTAAACATAACACAACAACACTAAAATATCCTGCCGTTTCGATAATTGGATATCGCCAAAAGCTAGAATTTAGCATTTTCTCCGTCCCCTTTACAGCTTATTTCAATTCCACAACAGTAACGCCAAATCCACCTTCGCCTGCTTCTCCAAAACGGAAGGATTTCACCCGTTTATGTTTTTTCAGGTAACTTTGTATGCCCTGACGCAATGCTCCTGTCCCAACACCGTGAATAATCGACACTCGACCATAGTTTGAAAGCAGCGCATCATCTATATATTTTTCAGTGCGAATAATCGCATCCTCATAGCGCTCTCCACGTAAATCTAACTCTAATTTGACATGGCTATCTCGATTTTTTACACCAGAAACTCGTTGAACAGGCTCTTTCTCAGGTTTAATGTATTCTATATCTGTATCGGCTATTTTCATCTTTAAAATGCCCATTTGTACAACCCATTCAGCATCAGATACTTTTTCTAGTAAAGTACCTCGTTGACCATAGCTTAACACCTTTACCTCATCACCGACAACCAAGTTTTGTGCACGCGCCTTAACTTGCGCTGCTTTTTTCAATACTTTGTTATGCTCAAGCGGTGTCGCTTCTTCTAAACGTTTACGTGCCTCAATAAGTTCGTGCTCTTTCACTACTTGATTAGCATTTTTACGCATTTCGCGAAGCTCGGTAATAATTGTTTCTGCTTCTCTTTTTGCATCATCCACAATTTTACGTGCTTTTTCTTTCGCTTTTTTATCGAGTGCCTCTTTGCGTTCTTCATATGCTTGAAGCTTGTCTTGTAGCTCTTTGCGAAGTGCCTCAGACTCTAATAGTAAGTCATGGGAGCGCTCGGCATCATCCTCTGATTGGCGTCTCGTTTCTTCTAAGGAAGCAATCATTGATTCAACCTCATGACGATCCGTCCCAGTGAAGTTTTTAGCACGTTCAATAATCGACTCTGGTAAGCCTAGACGACTAGAAATTTCAAATGCATTGGAACGACCTGGTACCCCAATGAGTAAGCGATATGTCGGACTTAAAGTTTCGATATCGAATTCTACACTTGCATTGGCAACGCCAGGACGATTATAGCCATATGCTTTTAATTCAGGATAGTGCGTCGTTGCCATTACACGTGCGCCACGACCATGCACTTCATCCAAAATAGAAATAGCTAAGGCAGCACCTTCTTGTGGATCTGTTCCTGCACCCAATTCATCAAATAACACCAGTGACTCGTGATCGAATTGCTGTAAAATGTCGACGATGTTTACCATATGAGATGAAAATGTAGAAAGCGATTGTTCAATTGATTGTTCATCACCGATATCTGCAAAAAGCTGCTCAAATACCGCTAGCTCTGAACCATCTAATGCTGGCACTGGTAAGCCTGCCTGCGCCATTAACGTACAAAGACCAACTGTTTTTAACGTAACGGTCTTACCACCAGTGTTTGGTCCCGTAATCACAATTGATGTAATATCTCTCCCAAATTCGATGTCATTAGCAACCGCAGTTTCAATAGGTAAAAGTGGATGACGCGCTCGCACAAGTCGGATATAACCATCCTTGTTCATCTTTGGCATCGTGCATTTATTGGCTTGGCCGTATTTGCCCTTTGCTAAAATGACATCAATTTCTCCTAATATTTTCACTAAGTTAAATAAATCTGGGGCTACTTCCTCAACCATTGCGCTTAAAGCAAGCAAAATACGATCAATCTCCGTCTGCTCTTTCATTTTAAGTCGATGTATTTCATTATTTGCTTGTACAACTGAATCTGGTTCGATAAATAACGTTTGGCCAGATGACGATTGATCATGCACAATTCCACCATAATGATGACGATATTCTTGTTTAACTGGAATTACATAACGGTCGTTACGAATCGTAACAATGGCATCAGAAAGCATTTTTGACGCATTGCTACCTCGAGTTAAGCTTTCTAGTTTCGAACGCACTTTAGCCTCTTCAGCGCGCAGAGATTGACGAATAGATCGCAATGTTTGACTTGCCGAATCTAGAACAGCACCGTTATCGTCAATACAATTATTAATTTCATGCTGTAACCCTGTTAGTACAGGCATCATTTCCTTTTTAGTAATGAAATGAGGAATTTCAATGATTTCTTCGGACTCTAAATCTTCAAGGAAATTGCGAAGAATACGGCTAGCACGAATCGTACTTGATACTTCCATTAATTCCATTGCTGAAAGCATCCCGCCGATTTGGGCACGTCTTGCAGCAGGTCGAACATCAAAAATACCACCCATTGGTACATTACCTTTTACACGTAAAATGGATAGCCCTTCATCCATCTCTTCTAACAATTGAACTACTTTTTCAAAGTCCGTTTGTGGTACAAGCTCATCAATGGCTGATTTGCCGATTGAAGAAGTACAGTATATAGCCACTTGTTGACGTACTTTATCATATTCTAGTGTTTTCAATGCGCGGTTTGCGATCACTGAGAACACCTCCTCAACCTATTTATTTCGTCGAATAAACGCCTCAAATTGTTCACGCGTCCATGTGTTGACAATCATATCTTTTTTCAGCCATGCCTTATTCGCATAGCGCACGCCTATATCCATAAAACGTAAATGAACGGTATCATGAGCATCGGTATTAATCGCTACAGGCACACCTGCTGCAACAGCCATTTCTAAGTGCTCAACACATAAATCTAAACGATATGGATTTGCGTTTAACTCTAAAATTTTACCATATTCCTTCGCCCATTCAATTAACTGTGCTATATCTGGATTATAACCAGCGCGATCCTCAATAATGCGACCCGTTGGATGGGCAATCATATGAACATACGGATTTTGCATTGCCGTGTGCAAACGCGCCATAATTTTATCCTGTGATTGTGTAAAACTCGAGTGAATAGAAGCTATTACGAAATCTAATTTTTTTAGTACTTCGTCATCAAAATCTAACGAACCATCCGGTAAAATATCCATCTCTGTTCCTGCATATAAATTAAAGTCTGGATGTGCATCGTTAAATGCATCAATTTCCACTCGTTGCTTCTCTAAACGTGCAGGTGTTAAACCATTCGCCACTTTTAAATACTGGGAGTGATCGGTAATAACGCCATAGTGATAACCACGTGACATTAACGCCTCTCCCATCTCAGCAACGGAGTATGCACCATCTGACCATGTCGTATGCATATGCAAATCTGCCACAATATCCTCTAACTTTACTAAATCCTTCACTTCACTTTGGCGATCAAACTCAGCTGACCCTGTTCGTAAGCTAGGTGGAATAAAAGGCATATCAAAATGTTCAAAAAATGCGGTCTCATCCTCAAATGTCAGTACTGAGCCATCTTCTTGCTCTACACCATATTCACTAATTTTCTCCCCACGTGCTTTTGCAAGTTGACGCATACGTACATTATGATCTTTTGAACCAGTAAAATGGTGCAAGGCCGTTGCATACTCAACATCCTTCACTAATCGAAAATCAACACTTATCGGTTCATCTAAATCTAAAATAACTGAAATTTTTGTATCGCCCGCAGCCACGACTTCCTGAATTGCAAGTTCACTCAATAACTTTTCTCGGACTATCTCAACTGCTTCAGTTACTACGATAAAATCTATATCTTTACTCGTTTCTGAGGCACGTCGGAAGCTTCCAGCTACTGAGAAACGTGTCACTTCCTCCATACTACCGAGAAGTGCTTCAATTTGTAAAACAACAGGCTCCAGCAGCCAAATTGGCAAACGTTCAGAACGATTGGCAAAGTTAGCAAGCTCCTTTAAAATTTTTTCTTCAGTTTTCGCTGCAAAGCCCGCTAGCTCGCGCACTTTACCTGCCTCACATGCAGCCTGCAAGCTTTCTGCAGAGTCAATGCCTAACTCTTGGTGAAGCTTGGCAATTTTTTTGCCGCCTAAACCTGGCAACTTCAATAGTGGAAGTAATCCTTTTGGCACGATATCTTGTAATTCTTTTAGGAGACTTGATTCCCCTGTCTCAATAAGGTCTTCAATAACAGCAGCTGTGCCTTTACCGATTCCCTTAAGCTTTGTCACATCTTCCATTTCACTTAAGGAGCGCTCGTCTCCTTCAAGTGCTGCAGCGGCCTTTCGGAATGCGGATACCTTAAACGGATTTTCACCTTGTAACTCCATATATAATGCAATTTTCTCTAGTGTACGGATAATTGTTTTTTTGTTCATTTAGAATTCCTCCTATCGTAAAAACACTTCCCTCTAGTCCGAGAGAAGTGCATCGATTACTATTGCCTATTCATTACGGCTCTGCGCACAAAATAGCTGTGCCCTTAACAGCAACTTCGCCATTTAAGCGGATTTCTACGGACAAACAAGTGAACACCACATTCAGTTTTCCATGCGTAGACGCCAAACTTTATGAAGCATGGAGATAAATATACCACCAATTTTGGAACATCCTTGTAATAATCGGCGTATGTTCCAAAATGAGGCCTGATAAGAACGATTTCGACATTAAATTCTGCACCAAATCAATCGGTACTAATGCCAAAACATACAACACAATAAACAAAATTAAATAATTTTCAATCATGCCAAGCAGTGCACCAAGCCAACGGTTCACTGTATTAAGCACCGGTAGATAGGCAATAAAATCAAAAATAGATGCCACAATTTGCAATGTAATTTTCACTGTAAAGAAAATAACCGCAAATGCAATAACACGGTAAAACGTGCGGTCTAAATCTAAGCTGTCAATGACAACCCCAAGGCTTCCCGAATCCGTAACACCTGGATATGGCACCCAAAACACAAATTTCTGTGCTAATGGCTTATAATAAATATACGCAACAATTAGGGCAACGACAAAGCTGACAATATGCATCATTTGTACAATGAAGCCACGTTTTGCCCCCACTAGTAGTCCAACTAATAGAACTACTAATATGATTAAATCTAGCATTCACTTCAACCCTTTAATTTTTTCAATTCTTCTTCTAGTAATTCTATTTGCTCTTTTAAGAGTAAATAATCGTGCACCGTATTTACAGCTGTAAGGACGGCAAGCTTTGTGCTATCAAGTGAGGGATTATGTAAATTCATTTCGCGCATACGGTCATCAACAATAGAAGCGACAAGTCGCATGTGTCCAATGGATTCGGAGCCGACCATTTTATATGTATGACCATATATTTCCACAGAAATTTTATTCTTTTCTTGATTTTCCATAGTCGCACCCTCCAATAAAATCATTTTGCTCACGATTTTGACAGTAATGAGCAACGTCCACACAAAAAAGCTATATATTATCATAACATGAAAGGTATAAAATTGTGAACAATGAGGATAGAAAGGAACGATTAAATGTCAAATATTGTACTTTTAATTTCAACAAATGCACAAAAAGAGGTGATGTCTTATTACGCAAGTTATTATGTAGAGCGAAAAGCACCAGGTGTCGTGTTCGCCGCAAAACTTCCTGATACAGCTATTACGATGTACAAATCAGGGAAATGTATGTTCCAAGGAGGCGGTGCTGAACGAGAAGCGGCAAGATGGGGTTCCTCTGGGGTAACAACAACCAAAAAGTCCTCAACCGTTGGAGCAAAAGGAGATACGCTTCCCGAGGGCTTTGCTTCCATGTCTGTGTTAGGCTCCGATGAAACAGGGACAGGCGATTATTTTGGGCCTATAACAGTCGCTGCCGTTTACGTACCTTCTTCAAAAATAGAACTAATAAATGAGCTAGGCGTTAAAGATTCTAAAATGCTTACTGATGACTATATGCGAAAAATAGCACCCGATTTACGTGCGGCATGTATCCATAGCGTACTCGTATTACGCAATGAAAAATATAATGTATTACAAGCAAAAGGTTACTCTCAGGGCAAAATGAAAGCAATGATGCATAATAAGGCGCTCGGCAATACATTGTCCAAAATGGCCCCCGAAAAGCCTGCACATATATTAATAGATCAGTTCGCAGAACGTGGAGTTTATTACAATTACTTAAAAAATGAGCGCGAAATTGTTAGAGATGACGTACTTTTTTCAACGAAAGCAGAACAATTACATGTTTCAGTCGCTACTGCTTCGATTTTGGCACGCGCTGCATTCTTAAAGGAAATGGACCGATTAAGTGAGCTTGCTGGCATAGAGTTACAAAAAGGAGCATCTAGTAAGGTTGATGCATTAGCTGCACGAATTTGGCGTGGACAAGGAGAGGAATTTTTGCGTTCTATCACGAAATGGCATTTTGCAAATACAGAAAAGGCTCGAAAGTTAAAATAAATTTATATGGGTCTATTGCCGTTGATTTCCGCTACGGGCTGGACGCTTTCCGCGGGCACACCGTAAGCCGCAACCCTCGCTTACGCGCGGACTGTTGCGTCTTACGTTTTGTGCTGTTCCCGCAGGAGTCGCCAGCCCTTCGCTCCAATCAACTTAATAGGTAATAAAAAAGACAAAAGGCACCAAGAACTTCTTGGTGCCTTTTGTCGACATCTGAGCTGTCTCTAATTTAGAGACAGCCTGTTAAATTAGTATAAATTAACGTACTTCTGTTCCTTCAATTGTGGAGATTGCTTTTAACACTTTGTTATGTGCTGCAACAACCTCATCATCTGTTAATGTTCGTTCTGGATCAAAGTATGTTAATGAGAAGGCAACAGATTTTTTACCTGCCTCCATTTTTTCACCTTCGTAGACATCGAACACGCGAATATCCTTCAACAGCTTCACGCCTGCTGAACGAATAGCGGTAATTACTTCACCCGCTGCTGTTTCACGGTCCATAACAAGTGCGATATCTCGAGACATGGCTGGGAAACGAGGAACTGGTTTATAACCAAGTGGTGCTTCACTTGCATTTGCATGAAGTAATGCTACTAAATTCATTTCCATTACATACGTATCTTTTACACCCCATGTTTTTTGTTCTGCAGGATGTAAGCCGCCGATAATACCAACTTGTTCTCCATCTAATAAAATGCTAGCTGTACGTCCAGGATGTAAGCCAGCTACTTCTGTTTTAACAAATGTAATGCGATTTGCTAAACCAAGCTTACCGATTACGCCCTCAATAATACCTTTTAATACGAAGAAGTCTACTTCCTTTTTCTCGCCTTGCCAAGCATGATCTAACCATTTACCTGTTAGAACAGCTGCAACATGCTCTTCTTCAAACGGTAGCCCCTCTTCTGTTTGACCAAGGAAGACAGAACCAACTTCGTATAATGCTACGCTATCTGCTTTACGCGCAACGTTATATGCTGCTGCTTCAATTAAATGTGGAATTAAGCTTTGACGTAGTGTTGAACGGTCTTCACTCATCGGCATTAATAGACGCGTTACCTGCTCTGCTTTTAGTGCAAAGCGTTGTGATAGTGCTGCAGATGTTAAAGAATAAGTGACAGCTTGATAAAGTCCTGCACCTTCCATAAAGCTGCGCACTACACGACGATTTGCTTGGTAAGCTGTCAATGTCCCAACTTGGTTAGCACCTTCTGGTAAAGTCATTGGAATTTCATCGTAACCATATAAACGTGCAATTTCTTCAACGATATCTTCTTCAATTTTAATATCTTGACGACGTGTTGGTGCATCGATAATTAATAAGCCATTCGCCGCTTCTACCCCAAATTTCAAACGCTCTAAAATAGAAAGCATATCTTCTAATGAGATTTTCATTCCAAGACGTTCGTTAATAAAGTCTGGAGAGACAACAACACGTGCTGGTGTTTTATCTAATTCATCTACGATACAAGTACCCTCTAATACTTCACCGCCAGCTAACTCAGCAAGTAATGCTGCTGCACGTTCAGCTGCTGGAAGCACTCGGTTTGGATCGACGCCTTTTTCAAAACGAGCTGATGCATCCGAGCGAAGACCTAGATTACGTGAAGTTTGGCGCACTGTTAAGCCATCGAAATAGGCAGATTCAATAACAACAGTAGTTGTAGATTCTGTTACCTCAGAATTTGCCCCACCCATTACACCTGCAATCGCTACTGGCTCGTTGCCATTCGTAATGACTAAATCAGTCGCCTTTAATGTACGTTCTTGGTCATCTAAAGTCGTGATTTTTTCACCTTCTGTTGCTTTACGAACAACAATTTCACCTGTTGCTAAGCTATCATAGTCAAATGCATGAAGTGGTTGACCATATTCCATTAAAATATAGTTTGTTACATCGACTACATTGTTGTGTGGACGTACTCCAGCTGCCATTAAGCGGTGTTGTAACCACATTGGTGATTCTGCAATTTTAACGTTTTTCACAACTTTCGCTACGTACATTGGATTTGCTTGTAAATCTTCTACTCGAAGCTTTAATAAGTCCTCTGCTTTTTCAGAAGATGTATGATAAGCGATTTCTGGGTACTTTATTTCTTCTGAAAGTATTGCCCCAACCTCATAAGCTACCCCTAACATCGAAAGCGCATCGGAGCGGTTTGGTGTTAAGCCAAGCTCAAGCACTATATCACGAAGACCTAAAAGCGCTAGTGCATCAGAGCCAACCTCTGCATCCGCTGGTAACACATAAATGCCCTCAGCGTAAGCTTTCGGTACTAACTTACCTTCAATACCAAGCTCTTGTAATGAACAAATCATGCCGTTTGACTCGTGTCCACGAAGTTTTGCTTTTTTAATTTTAATGCCACCTGGTAAATGTGCACCAGGACGTGCAACGATTACTTTTTGTCCTGCATCTACGTTTGGCGCTCCACAAATAATTTGTTGTGGCTCGGCTTCCCCAACATCTACTTGGCAAATGTTTAATTTATCGGCTTCAGGGTGCTTCTCTTTTGACACAACATAGCCGACAACGACTTTATCCATACCGCTAGCACGGTCAATAACTGCGTCAACTTCTATGCCAGAGCGTGTAATTTTTTCTGCTAAATCTTCAGGCGCTAAGTCCTGTGTACTTACATAATCTTTTAACCATTCTAATGATACTAACATTTATAGTCCCCCTTACGCCTCTGTTCGCTCGAATTGTGATAAGAAACGTGTATCACTTGTATAGAAATGACGAATATCATCGACACCATATTTCAACATAGCAATACGTTCTGCACCAATACCAAATGCGAAACCAGAAACTTTCTTCGGATCATAACTAGCCATTTCAAGCACATTCGGGTGTACCATACCGGCACCTAAAATTTCAATCCAACCTGTGCCTTTACATACGTTACAGCCTGAGCCACCGCATTTGAAGCAAGAAATGTCCATCTCTACAGAAGGCTCTGTGAATGGGAAGAAGCTTGGGCGTAAACGAATTTCACGATCAGCTCCGAACATTTTTTTCGCTAACGTATCTAACGTCCCTTTAAGGTCGCTCATACGAATATTTTCGCCAATTACTAAACCTTCAATTTGCATGAATTGGTGAGAGTGTGTTGCGTCATCATTATCACGACGGAATACCTTCCCTGGACAAATTATACGAATGGATTCGCCTTTTTTTGCTTCCATTGTGCGCGCCTGTACAGGTGACGTATGTGTACGTAATAATATTTCCTCGGAAATATAGAACGAGTCCTGCATATCACGAGCAGGGTGACCTTTTGGTAAGTTTAAAGCTTCAAAGTTATAGTAATCCTTTTCTACTTCTGGGCCTTCAGCAATTTCGTAACCCATACCAATAAATAAATCTTCAATTTCTTCGATAACACGTGTTAATGGGTGACGGTTACCTACTTTAATGTCACGACCAGGTAATGTAACATCAATCGACTCACTTGCTAATTTTTCAGCAATAGCTGCTTCTTCTAAAACAGTTACTTTTGTTTCTAGCACCGCTGTGACATTTTCACGAACTGTGTTAACTAAAGCACCCATTTTTGGACGTTCCTCAGCCGATAGTTTTCCCATGCCTTTTAATAAATCCGTGATTGGCCCCTTTTTCCCTAAGTAAGCGACACGCACATCATTTAATTCTTTTAAATTTGCTGCTGCTTCAATTTTCGCTAGCGCTTCTTGCTCCAATTGCTTTAATTGCTCTTCCATGTGTAAAACCTCCTTGTTCATATAAGTGCCCGCTTGCACAAATGGCACAAAAAAACCTCGCCCCCAAAAAAGGGACGAGGACATATTCGCGGTACCACCCTAGTTATTGCACGATTAACTCCGCACAATCACTTCATTGACATAACGACTCGATTGAAGCCGGCATACCTTTACAGCTATTTTCACTTGCTGGTCCCGGTAGCTGCTCGCGGACTGAATTCAAAATTGTATTGGTTCGGCGCTGGCTCTCAATCTCCGGCCTACGCTCCCTGTCGTCCATTCACAATCTTTACTACTTCCCGGTCAAAGCATTTCAATATACTTAATTACATTTTAAATGTGATTATACATTATTACGACGCTTCAAAGCAAGGGGCATCTGTTCCTTGTTGCAATATGATTTGTTTTATCGGCGATTGCTGCTGTTTTGTGAGCAATTGCCGTAATTTTTACGGCGATTGCCAACGTTTTTACGGCGATTGCCAACGTTTTATCGGCGATATTGACTAGTCTAATATGTGAGGTCAATACCTATTTTACAAATCCATA
Organism: Lysinibacillus sp. NPDC093210; assembly: GCF_044753985.1. NCBI lineage: Bacteria > Bacillati > Bacillota > Bacilli > Caryophanales > Bacillaceae > Lysinibacillus > Lysinibacillus sp. NPDC093210. Next base: position 931,241 of record NZ_JBIVOE010000001.1, read on the forward strand.
TAAAACAATACCTGTTGCAACTGCGACATTTAATGATTCTGCTTGTCCAAAAATAGGAATAATGATATTTTGATCCGTCATTGCTAATAACTGCGGATTAATGCCACTGCCTTCATTCCCCATCATAATAGCGAAAGCACCCGTATGCTGAATATCATTATAAACGACAGCATCCTCATCAAGTGCTGTTCCAAATACAGGCACACCATTTTCTTGAAGCATATCAATCCAATCCTCTAATTCCCCACGAATCACTGGAATATGAAAATGTGATCCTTGTGCAGAACGAAGTGTTTTCGGGTTATAAAGATCCGCACAGCCCTTGCCAAGTATAATCGCATCCAAACCAGCTGCATCTGCTGTTCGAATCATTGTTCCAATGTTGCCTGGATCTTGTACAGCATCGATTAGAAGTACCTTACGCCAAGAAACCATTACATCTTGCTCTACCGTCATCTGCTTACAAACTGCAAAGACTCCTTGTGATGTCTCAGTCTCAGCAAATTCCTTTGCTACAGCTACTGTCACTTCTACCATTGCCACATCATCAATTGGCCATAGCATTGGTAAATCAACACCCTCACGCACAATTAGCTGTAACACTTGACCGTTATTTTTCAACGCTTCCTCTACTAAATGGAAGCCTTCAACTAAAAACTCACCTGAACGCTCACGCTCTTTTCGAGTAGTTGCTAATTTTTTCCAATATTTAACTAACGCATTTTGCGTAGATTCTATTCTCTTCATCGTCTTTCGTACCGCCTTTTTCCTATTTACTGTTCATTATTATACAGTAGAAAACAACAAATTACATAGTCCAGCAAAATGTAGCCAATTGTCAGAATTGTTTGGGTGTCTGGCACTCAAAAGTGCTTACTCTATTTCTTCCATTCTCCTTCGAAACATACAAAGCCTGATCAGCCTTTTTCAAAATCGTCAAATCGGTATCCTCCTCAGTTACTGTCGCACTACCGATACTTATCGTGATTCTTCCAGTTTGCCAATGTGCCTGTTCAACAGCTTGACGTAATTGCTCGGCAATAGTCCACGATGCATTCGCATCTGTTTCAGGTAAAATGATGACAAATTCCTCACCACCAAAACGAGCAACTACATCACCTTGACGAGCTTGGGCATTTAAAATTTGTGCCAATTGGGCAAGGACTTCATCACCTACTTGGTGTCCGAATGTGTCATTTACCTTTTTAAAATGATCGATATCTAAAATTAAAAGAGAGAATAGTTTGGCTGTTTCGTGGAATATAGCTAGCTGCTCCTCAAGCTGCTCTTGAAAGAATCTTCGGTTTTTCAATCCTGTTAGCTTATCAGTTACGGAAAGTTCTACTAACGTGGCGTTAATGTTTAGTAGTTCATCTTGTTTTTGCTCAATTTCCAAATGGAGTTGCTCTAATTTAGCTAAAGCCTGTTCCTTTTCTAAATAAGCAGCCTCTAGTTGCTTTTTGGCTGCGCGTAATTCTAACTCATAATCTATGCGCTTTTTCATCGGTACTAAAATACAATCAATACATTCAGTCTCTCCCACCAAATACTTCCTGCCATTCAATAGAAAAGGGACGGCTGTACCATTGCGATGTTTTAAACTGATAAACAGTTCTTCTACATGATTGTTGAGATTTATAGTTGGGTAAAAATAAGAGTGAAAAATCATCTTATTCGGCTTGGACATTAGCAATTCAATATGCTGGTGTAATAAATCCACCCGTTCATAACCCATCCATTCCTGAAAGGTCTGATTCACCTCTATCATCACTCCATCATGTGTAATGGCAATAAATCCACAAGGTGCATAGTTCAATCGTTTATCCATGAATTATTCATAATCCTTTCATATTCCATTACAGAAATTGTGTAATTAACTGAATCGTTTCCTCTGGATGGCTAATATGAGGATAATGACCCTTTGCAGCCATTAATCGAAACGTACTTGCTTTTAAATGGTTGTGCAAATATTCACCCACCTCAATTGGAACTATACTGTCATCCGAACATTGCATAATTAAAATAGGAACACTAGCCTTTATTAAGTCGCCTCGATGATCTGATAAGAACGTTACTTCGGCAAACTCCCTTGCAATAACTGGATTAGCAGATTTAAAAGTCTGTTCAAGCTCTTTTGTTAGTTTTGGAGAATCAGGATTATTCATGGCAATCGGGGCTAAAAAGCTAGCCCAGCCTGAAAAATTCATTTCCATCATGTCTAATATTTCTGTAATATCACTCAGCTCAAATCCACCAACATAGCCATTCCCATCATTTAAATACCTTGGCGAAGGTCCAATCATAATTAGTTTTTCAAAATAATCAGGGCGTTCAATGGATGCAAGCAAACCAATCATTGAACTAATAGAATGACCAATAAAAATGACTTGTTGCAGTCCAAGAGTCTCAATGATGTCTAAGACATCCTGTTTGTACCCTTGAAGAGACTGATATTTTTCGGATTGATAGGCGTTTAGATCTGAATTACCTGAACCAACATAATCAAACAAAATAATTTGATATTGCTCCTCAAAAGCTGGTGTAATATAGCGCCACATATTTTGATCACAACCAAATCCATGCGCAAAAAGTATCGGTTTCTTCCCTTTTCCAATTATTTTCACATTATTGCGTTCAACAACATCCATCATTGCATTTACCCCTTCTAGAAATATATGTAATATCTCCATTTTGACTGTGCTTTCAATAATTATCAAGGAAATAATAATAGTAAACCGAATAAAAAAGTAGAATGCTAAGTTTCTATGCACTCTACTTTCAATCTAACGATATTCTAAAAAACTTGTTCTAGCTTTACATCCACTTTTTAATCGTTGGAATACTTTGAGGGAATGTAAAAACATTATAAGGATCGTATTTAGTTTTCACTTCTCTTAATCGTCTAAAATTACGTCCATAATAGGCGGTAGGCCAATCCTGAATAGATTGATCTGGAAAATTCACATAATCCCCCATTGTAAAAGGAGATAATGTCCTTCTAATATCCTCAACCCACTGCACATTTTCCTTTTCATCTTCATGATTTTCCCATGAAGTGATATATTCTTGGGCAATCAGCGCATTTCTATAATAATAGGCAGTTCTGCTTGAGGCAATCTGACCTACTGCACCTCTTAGCGACTGTTGCCATATACTAGCATTTCTATTAGGGGCATCTGCTAAAAATTGTTTCATTTTCGAAATTGCCACATGCGGAAAAGGCTTTTCAATAAAGGAACCTGATCTTTTGCGGAATGCTGGTTGATTGCCACTTGCAACATCAAAAAATCGTACCGCTTTTATGTACGGTACTTCTTTTATCCACACTTCTGTAGGTGAACCACTTTTCCTTAAAGGCCGTAAAAGCTTTTTTAATTCAGAAGCCGCACCAACAAATAAACCTTGCACCACAATTTCGCCCACTTCCTGTGATTTTAGTTCTATTTGTGAAGTTATGCGTTCATCCGTAAATGGCGCCCATTTTTGCCAAGCATCAAAAGCAATCTCAAAATCATCCCACTCCCAGACGATGGCGAATAGAGTAACGTCTGAAATTGGTTGAAGCTTAAACGTAAGGGCAGTAACAATACCGAAATTGCCCCCACCGCCGCCACAACTAGCCCAAAATAAATCACTATTCGCCTGTCGGTTTGCTTGGATCAACTCTGCTCCTAGATGTTCACTCGCTCTGACCATTTCAATTTCAATCAATTGATCGCAAGTAAGCCCGAAAGGACGTGATAGCATGCCAATACCACCACCTAGTGTCAAGCCAACAATTCCTACACTGCTTTCGGTTCCGGCTGGGATTGTCATACCATGTTCCCATAATGTACGGTATACCTTCCCCAAATTAGCACCAGCCTCAATTCGAGCAGTTCCATCTTCCAAATTAACTGTAATGTTGTTCATTTCACTCACATCTATAATTAGACCGTTATTGACTAAGGAATAATTTTCATAATTATGACGCCCGCTCCTTATTCGAAATTCTTCATTATTTTCCCTAACCCACCTTAAAGCATTGATTACATCTTTTGTTCTTTGACAGAAAACAATCTTACTCGGGAATTTCGGCAGACTTAAATTATTATTTGTTCTCGCTTCGTCATAATCTGGATCACCTGGGCTAACAATTCTTCCTGTGAGCTTTACCTTCTTCAACGTCCAGCTCCTTTCTCAAATGATACAATTCACACGTACTATACTATGTATAACTAATAAGAAAAAAATATGAGTATTGAATTGATTAAACAATTAAAAATTACACAATATTTCATCATTAGGTTGATATTTGGTTACATATGATGCATTAACAAAACTTATTTAGGAGGAGTCCGAATGTTAATACATGTGGTAAGCGCTGGTGAAACTCTTTGGCATATTGCGAACCGCTATGCTGCACCGATGAGTGCTATCATTCAATTAAATGCTTTATCTGACCCAGACCAATTAGTGATTGGACAATCACTCGTTATACCTTCTTCTTTTACAATGCATACCGTTAAAAAAGGCGAAACATTGTCGTCCATTGCTCGACAATATAACGTGCCACTACAATCCATTATCCAAGTAAATCATCTTACAAATCCCGATGTTGTAACACCAGGAACAAAACTAATCATTCCTCCAATAATTCATATTGTGGAAGCTGGCGAGACATTATCACAAATTGCTAGGAGCTATAGTACAACGGTTCAAGCCATTATAGAGGAAAACGATATTACAAACCCCAATATGATTTATATTGGTTCGCACTTAGTTATTCCAAGACCGAAACCTATTGTTGAAGTAAATGCCTATACGTATCAAACACCTGATGAAGCTGTTCAGTCACTAAATGAAGTGGGCTATCTTCTTACTTATTTTAGTCCGTTTGCTTATTTGATGAACGCAGACGGAACATTAGAACCTTTGAACGATAAAGCAATGATTGATGCTGCTAATACTCAAAATATTATTCCAATGTTAACCGTTACGAACTTTACTTCTACAGAAACAGGATCCAACTTAACCCATGTGATATTGTCGAATCAACAATTATCAGAAAAAGTCATCGATAATATATTAAAAGTCATGGAAGATAAAGGCTATAAAGTACTAAATGTAGACTTCGAAAATGTCCTACCCGCAGATCGAGAAAACTATAACCAATTCCTTCAATTAGCGGTTGATCGCCTTCACCCGAAAGGCTTCTTAGTATCAACTGCACTTGCTCCAAAAACCAGTCCATCTCCAGCAGGGTCAACTTATGAAGCATATGATTATGAGGCACATGGAAGAATTGCGGATTTTGTCGTGCTGATGACTTATGAATGGGGCTATCGACTTGGACCTCCGCAGGCTATCTCTCCAATTAATGAAATGAGGAAAGTTGTAGAATATGCTCTAACAGTAATGCCTGCTAATAAAATATTTTTAGGCTTCCAAATTTATGCACGCGATTGGCTTGTTCCACATGTGAAAGGTCAAGAAGCAGAAACTTTTAGCCCTCAAGAAGCGGTTGCAAGAGCGCAACAGTATGGAGCAACTATCCAATATGATAGAACGGCACAATCCCCTTATTTTCGCTATGTTGACAAGCAAGGAGGAAATCATGAAGTTTGGTTTGAAGATGCAAGAAGCGCACAAGCTAAGTTCGACCTAACAAAGGAATATAATCTCCGTGGTATTAGCTATTGGGCTTTAGGTTTTCCTTTCCCTCAAAACTGGGCACTATTAGATAATAATTTTTCAATAAAAAAATAAATATTGCTCTTATCATTTACCTAAACTCAACCTTTCATAAGCAAGCATATACACTAAATTTTTTTGCTTTGCTACATGTTATTCTTATGTTTCCCTAGTTTTTCCCTTGATAAAAATATCAATTCGAAGCCATATTAAGAAATATTAAAGCGAAAGGAGCATCCAAACATGGGAAGAGATAATAAGCAAGGGCAAAGCAATAACAAAGGTTCATTACCGCAGACGCCAAAAAACCAAAAAATTGCACCAAACAAAGTAAAAGAAGAATTTTCTCAAGAATTTACGGAGCTTATTAATTCCGTAACGAAAAACAAGCAAAAAAAATAAGGAGGGTCTTCGATTGGATTATTTACGCGCACAAGAAATTGTTGCCTCTCCAAAGGAATATGAAGTGAGTTATAATGGCGTATCTGTATGGATTGATAAGTTACATGATGATGGCAAAACAGCAACCGTTCATTTACGACGCTCACTAGAAGAACGCTCTGAAGTCACGATTTCCGAGCTAAAAGAAGAATACCTCGTTCATTAAATAACACCCCAACCTAAAAAATCCGCATTGTACTTTTGTCGGTCAGCATATCACTTCCAAATTTGCTGTCCCAACTTAAGTCAAAGCGGATTTTGTCTTTTATTTCCCTACACTCTGTGCATTAAATGTGATATTCTTCACCGTATTTAAACTGCTCTAAAATCTGGTCAGCATGAACATGTAAATCTTTAAACGTCGCAGTCAGCTGCTCGGCAGTAATAGGTTTACTAAATAAATAACCTTGTATATAATCGCAATCGCCCGCAATAAGGAATGCCAACTGAGCAACTTCTTCTATCCCCTCAGCCACAACCTTTAGACGTAAATGCTTAGCCATAGACAAAATCATCGAAACAAGCGCTTCATCATTAGCATCATGCTGAATATTATGTACAAAAGCGCGGTCGATTTTTAAACAATCAATTGGAAATTCTTTTAAATATGACAAGGACGAGTAGCCTGTCCCAAAATCATCGACTGCTATTTGAATTCCTAGTGCCTTTAATTCATGTAATAATTGTGTCATTTGATCAATATTCATTGTCATACTTTCGGTTATTTCCAACTGAAGATAGTTTGGTTCCAGCTTACTTCGCTGTAAAATCTCCTTCACCATTTGGACCAAATCTTGCTGAAATAATTGCCCGAGCGATAAATTAACAGCAACCTTCATTTTAGGTAGACCTTGTGCCTCCCACGCCTTCGCTTGCAAGCATGCTGTTTCTAATATCCATTTACCAAGAGGAATAATTAGACCAGACTCCTCAGCAATCTCAATAAACTTATCTGGTGGAACAAAGCCACGAACTGGATGTCGCCAACGCACAAGCGCCTCCACCGATTCGATTTTCCCTGTTTTCAAATTAATCTGAGGCTGGTAATCCAAATAAAATTCCTGTTGCTCAAGTGCTCTATGTAATTCCTGCTCTAGTAATATGCGATCTGTTACGCCTGTTGACATATGCTCTTTATAAAAAAGGAAACGTTGTGGTATTTGGCTCGCTTCACGCATTGCCAGCTGTGCATGCATCAATAATTCTTCAGCAGAACAATTTTTTTCATTGAATGCAATGCCAATATTAACATTACCTTTTAATGAGAAAAGCTGTACTTGTAGAGGCTTATCCATTGCACTTTTTAAGTTCAGACAAAACTGTATTAGTTCTTCATGTGTTTGGACATGATTAACATAAATAACAAATTGGCTTTCTCGTAACTTTGTTGCAAAATAATGCGGAGGTAGCATTGCTTGAATCCTTTCCGCTACAAGTTTCATCATTTTATTGGAATTGCTAATACCTAAGGAATCGCTAATGGTTGCAATACGGTCTATTTCAATAGAAATAACTGCCTTACATTTACCATCCTTATGCAACTCCTCCTTTAATGTTTTCAACAGAAGACGCTCATTTGGAAGTTGTGTAATATCATCATGATAAGCTTGAAAAGTTAGCTCCTGTTGCGATTGTTCTAGGTCTTGCTTAATTTTCAATAGCTGTAGATAAGGTTTTTCCACAGAAGTATAGTAAATCGCCTTTAAGAAAACGTAATAAGCAAAAAACTGGTAAAGTAAAGCCGTAAACATCCAAATGGCACTGTAGTCTTTGCTAAAAACAAACAAAAAATCGCTTAAAATTAAGTATACTGACCCACTAATGAGCCATAACACCTGTTTCGGCGCACTCTTATAATGCTTGCTTAAAAAATAGATAGAAACACCTTGTATCATCCCCGTCAATACTTGGACTGTCTGTGGTATGATTGGATGACTGTTTTCAAGCAATGGCTGTGCCTTATATAAAATAAAAAGCATAAGCGTAACAGTAAAAAGGGCGACTCCATACGCTATCCTTCGGTGAGCCAATGTTAACTTTATTCTAGGCTTTACAATAATAAGTAGAATCCCTATTACTAAAGCAATCCGCATAAGAATCTGTATCCAGACACCTATTAATACAGTATCTAAACTTTGCGGGACTGAAATGACAATATTAGAGATCTCTAGCAAAGCGATAAGGAAAAAAATACTGCCTATGTATAATGTATGATTAATTAATAAATGCGAAAATACTAGCCATGAATGAATGGCGATTGTCATAGTGAAAACAACAATTAGTATTTTCATAATCAATCTTAAATAATCGACGACACTTCCTTCTATAAAAATAGTAATAAGCTGATCATTAAAAGCTAATAGAGGTATCAATAGAAGCAGCGGTATCGCACTATACCATAGCTCCCTTTTATCTATAATTAAATGATTACGCGCGTTTTCCAATACTAACCCTCCATATCAATATATACACAATCAAAATAGATAGGTAGCTATACCTACATATTATTTTCGAAGGCCTTAAAATTGTATATTTCTTAGACTTCTTACAAATCATAGCATTTTAACTGGACTTTGTATGCAATTAGTAAAGTATGCTAATATTCATTTTATTTTGATATTAGCATACTTTTACTATCTTTTAGTAGTAATTTAGTTTATTGACAAAGGTGACTACGCAGTTTGTTCATTAGTCTAGTGCGTCTTTTTTTGACTGCAGCGACAGATATCTGTAGTACTTTAGCTATTTCTTCATACCTATAACCATCTAGGTAATAAAGTTGCAGTATCATTCTTTCTTCCTCTTTTAAATGGCTCATTATTTTTTCTACTAATAAGTGATCTTCTAGTCGATTTATTTGTTCCTCACGACAAATTATAAAGTTCAAGGTGTCATCAGAAATTAATGATACATTGTCCTGAAATCGTCTTTCTTTCGTAAGTTCTTTCAAAATTTCACCTTTCACTGTTGTATAAATATAGGCAGAAAATTTTCCCTTCGAAGGATTAGCATTCTCGTAAGCTTTCCACACAGCAATTGCTGCAATATGGCGATAATACTCAAAGTCTTTGTAAATATGGCACTTTAATAATATGAAGGTAATCATCGGTTGCACCAATTCTAAAATTTCCTCAAATGGCTGTTCTGGCGAAAGAATTTGTGTATGTTTATCAAATGACACTGATACTTTCCTAACGACTTGTGCACAGTCCATTATTCCTAGGTGTTATTAGCTTAACTTCCGATAGAAAGCACGTCGAATGACCCTTTTACAATAAATCTTTAAAAATTTGCATGAATTTCTGTCTAAATTTAAAGGAAAAATCGAGAGAATTTAAAAAAATCCTATGTTTTGCATTAATTTTTATACATATTTCTAATTACAGTGGACAAATTATGACTAAGGAGGCGAAATAGATGAATTTTCAAATAAGAGATGCCATTACGGCAAATGTCCATGGTCAATCAGCAGCAGAATTTAAGGATATAGTCCAAGATGCCATTTCACGTGGTGAGGAGCATTTACTACCTGGGCTAGGTGTATTTTTCGAAAAATGGTGGCAACAATCGTCTACAGAAGAACAAGATGCATTCGTACAAAAGCTAGAAAAAGTATTTGCACACTGATTTTTTCTAAACAGTACATTCCATTTCCACTAACCGCATGATAAATTAGATTTATCAGAAAGTTTGGAGGGATTGGAATGACTGTTGCAGTAGAGCTAATAGTAAATCAACTTAGAGAGGTATTATCGGATGAGCAGGTGTCAACAAACGATACGGTACGAGAGCTACATGGCAAAGATGAATCCCATCATGCTATGAACTTGCCAGATATTGTAGTGTTTCCACATTCTACAGGAGACGTTAGTGCCATAATGAAAATCGCACATGCAAATCTTATACCAGTCGTACCATTTGGCGTTGGCTCAAGTTTAGAAGGAAATGCTATTCCGATTGCCAACGGTATTTCTATCGATTTTTCTGAAATGAATACAATTTTAGATATTCGCCCAGAAGATTTACTAGTTAAAGTGCAACCGGGTGTGACTCGTGCACAATTAAATAAAGAATTAAAAAAACATGGCCTTCAATTTACGGTAGATCCAGGAGCAGATGCGACACTTGGGGGAATGGCAGCAACGAATGCTAGCGGTACCACAGCGGTTCGTTATGGTGTTATGCGCGATCAAGTGCGTGATTTAGAAGTTGTACTTGCAGACGGTACTGTTATTCATACAGGGAGCTTAGCAGCTAAATCATCTTCAGGCTATCATTTGAATGGCTTATTTGTTGGTTCAGAAGGTACACTAGGTTGTTTTACAGAGCTGACTTTGCAAGTTTATGGTATTCCGGAATTTGTAACTGCGGGTCGTGCGGTATTTAAAACAGTTGGTGATGCTGTCAGTGCAGTTGCCGCATTGTTACAGGCTGGTATTTCCATTGGTCGTGTAGAGCTTGTCGATGAAGCTTCTATTACACAAGCTAATATTTATAATGAAACTTCTTATGATGAAAAACCGACACTGTTTTTAGAGTTCCACGGTAATGATGCAGGTATGCAAGCAGATATTGAATTTGCTACAGAAATTTTTGAGGACTTCGGCTGTACGTCTGTCGAGTTTGAGCAAGACAATGCAGCTCGCAATAAGCTATGGGAGGCACGACATTCATTGGCCTATGCATATATTCATGCTTACCCAGGGAAAAAGCTTATGTCAACCGATGTTTGTGTTCCGATTTCAAAATTGGCTGAAACGATATTGTATGCCCGCGAACAGTTAAACAACGTCGGTCTAGCGGGAGGAATTGTCGGACATGTCGGAGATGGAAATTTTCACGCATTGTTAATGTTGGACCCCACTGATGCACACGAACGGGCACAAGCTGACCGTTTTAATGAGCATATTGTGCAATATGCGCTGCTTCGCGGAGGAACTTGTACAGGTGAACATGGTGTAGGTATTGGCAAAATGAAATATCAATCGATGGAGCATGGTGCCTCGTTACTCGTAATGAAGAGCATTAAGGCAGCACTCGATCCACATAACATTATGAATCCAGGAAAAATTTTCAACTTATAGTTACTCAGATTTTTCGCTATTGCAATTCATTCCATCACCTATGAAAACACGGTCTCCTCACTATGGTAGGGACCGTGTTTTTACATTAAAGGTATCAGGCACTCATATTACATTCTGGCCTAGTGCACGAGGAACCATCGTTTCGACAAAATAATCCTCTTCCTCGTAAATTATTTTTTTCAGCTCTATACCGAAAAATTCTTTCATCCGAGACTCAGTCATTATCTCTTGAACATTGCCATATATAACATCCTTTTCTTTCGCTGTCATTAACACATGATCTGCAAGGTAAAAGGCATGGTTTGGATAGTGCGTATTAATGATGCAAGAAATACCACGCTCCTTGGATAAGCGCTTTATCGTTTGCAATATAACAATTTGCTTTTGTATATCCAAATGTGATTCTGGTTCATCCAATATTAAAACTTCAGGATTTGACACGAGTGTACGGGCAATTAAAGCCAACTGTAGCTCTCCTCCACTAATTTCATTACACGATTTTTTAGCAAGATGCATTATCCCAATTGTATTTAGTGCTACATGAGCCGCTTCCATATCTTTGCCTGAAGGCTGAGCCAATGTACTAATATATGGCGCACGTCCCATTACAACAAGCTCCTCCACTGTAAAACCAAATACCATTTTATGCGCCTGTGGCACATAGCCTACTCGCTTCCACAGTTCCTTACGATCCATTGCTGCAAGAGGTTTACCATCAATCATCGTCTTACCTTTTTTCCAATCGAGAAGACCTGTAATACACTTTAACATCGTTGTTTTTCCTGCTCCGTTTGGTCCAAGAATAGCCATTATTTCGCCAGATGCTAATGTAAAATTAATATCTTTCGCATATAAGTTAGGCATTTTTGTGCGACGTTTCTCATAATAGTAATTGCCATCGACCACTTCTATTTTCATCCCCAGCCACCTCCTGAACGACGTAATAAGTAAGCAAAGAATGGTGCACCGATAATCGCTGTTAAAATGGACAAGGGGATTTCTGTTGCTGTTAATGTGCGTGCTAAATCATCGATAATTAATAAATACACACTTCCGATTGCAACAGAAACTGGTAGAACAAATTGATTGTTATTGCCGACAAGCATGCGTGCAACATGTGGAATGATTAACCCAACCCAGCCCACAATTCCCGCCACAGCTACAGATGCCGCTGTTATAAGCGTTGCACCAAAAATAACGAACCATTTTAAACGCGCGACTGGAATACCCATTGACTTTGCTTCATCCTCTGGTAAAGTTAAAATATTTAGTCGCCAACGCAGTAAATAGAGTAGTAGAATACCTATTAAAATTAATGGGCCACCAATATATAAATCCTTATAGGTTGCAGTGCCGAGACTCCCCATTAACCAATATGTAATTGCTGGTAGCTTCTCCTCTGGATCTGCCACAAATTTTATAAGGGAAATCAAAGCATTAAAAAGTGCAGACGTTACAACACCAGCCAATACGAACATAAAAATAGGTGCATTCTTTTTTGCACCTGCTACTAAAAATGTAAAGCCAATAGCGCCTAAACCAAAAAGAAGAGCCATTATTTGTGCCGAAAAATTTTGACCAAATAATAAAATACCTAATGATGCACCAAAACCTGCACCTGCTGAAACACCTAAAATATCTGGCGAAACTAAAGGGTTGCCAAACATGCCCTGGAAGCCTGCACCCGCTATCGCTAACCCTCCTCCAATTAGAAGAGCGAGCAAAATACGTGGTAAACGGACATTCAAAACAACTGTTTCTTCCATCTTTGTCCAAGTTTGTTCGATTGGGAACACTTGCGATGTTAATATTTTTATAATATGGTCAAGACCTACTTCGAAACGACCAACACCGAGTGAAATGATTGCTACCATAATCGGTAGCAACCATAACAACGCAATAATCCATTTCTTCATCTAACTATCAATCCTTAATATTTGGCCGCGTCAGAAGAAGGGTTTAATATATCATGTATTTCCTCATCTGTTACGTCAAATTCATAGAAGTCTTTGTAATACGTTTTAATTTCATCTTCAATTTTATAAGTAAATAACTCTGGATGATTTTTTTGAGCCATCCATTTTAGCATTAGTGGTGCATCGCCACTTGGTGGGAACCAGCGATATATACCTAATGGAATTTTATAAACCTTTCCATCTTGCACTGCCTTTACCTGACTCCAGTCCTGTCCATTAACTTTATTTTCAAGTAAATCTTCAGGCTGTGTTTCCGTAAAGTTTGTAATGTAAATAATATCAGGATTCCAAGCGTAAATTTGTTCCATATTTACTTCTTTTCTACCTTGTACATCCTTTTCAGCAACATCTATCGCACCTGTTGCGTTTAGCCATTGATTGCCGAAGAAGTTGCTACCACCTACCGTAATAGATTTATCATTATGCATAAATAAAATTAATGCACGTGGCTTGTCCTCATTTGCTACATCTTTTAATTTGGCATCAAGTTCAGACTGCACTTTTTTGCCCTCTTGTAAAAAGCGGTCAGCACGATCCGTTGTTCCAGTTATTTTACTCGTTAACGTTAGCCAGCTATTGAATGTTGCTAATGGTTCAGCAGCTGCTGCATCAATCGTTTGTACCCCAACAACAGGAATGCCCGCTTCAGTAATTTTATTAATAGAATCTTCGTCTGTTGCAGTTTCAACATACAGTTGAGGATTTACCTTTAATAATTCCTCAACATTTACTTCACCATTTTGAATAAATGACGTTTTCGCATTTAACACATCTGGTGATATTTTTGCTAAAATAGAATTTTTCGCAGCATTATACGAATTTGGGTGCATACCCACTATCTCTTTTGTAGAGTTTGTCGCTACATACCATGTAGAGAAATATGGCAATATCCCTCCTGTCACTACACGTTCAATTTTTCCGGGTATTGTCACTTCTCTTCCTAGTTGGTCTGTCACAACTTTTTCTTCAGCAGTTGTTTGTACGTCAGAAGTTGCTGACGGTTGTTCGGTTACTGCCTCCTCATCTTTATCGCCACACGCTGCTAGCATAGCGGCTAATGCTAAAGTTGCTAGAAATCCGTATTTTTTCATTGTCCTTCTTCCTCTCTGAGCCATTTTGCTATACCGTGTAAAAACGGTTTTGATTGATCAATAAAACCTAGTCCTATATGAAACATAGGGTCCAGTGTTGTTACGACTAATTCTCCGTTAAAGCTTACATTGTCTACATAAAATAGTGAGCGACCTTCAGGAATATCAAGTAAAGACTGCGCACCTTCTGGCGGTAAAAATGAGCCATGATAATGCCATTTTAAATCACGGAGTGTTACGTATTTAAACAATGGGTGTGTCATATTTTGCTCTGTCATTGGCAAGTCTCCACCATCTCGCACCCACCAGCTAAAATTCACTTCAGAATCTTGCCAATCAATCGTAGGAAACCAATTATCCAAAATCTCACCAAAAATAATTAGCCGCTTTCCTGATTCAATGAACGCTAAAAGCTGTGACTGATAACGTTTTAAATGAGGTATATCTAAACGGCAAGATAAAATTACCGTATCGTAATTTGCTAAATCATACTGATGCAGCTCGCGAATATGTAAAATATCATCATATAAATAATGAAATTCCTCCTCTGCAAAAAAGCGATTTTGAAATGGTAATCCATTTGTGACAATGCCAATCATTGTATTTGAGCTCCTTTCGCTTGATTGCGTGCATATTCCGCACGAATGCATGCAAGCATTTGCACACTTAATTGACTAGAGGTATTATCCTCGTCAATGAACACACGATATATATCTGTTCCTGCACCTGCAAAGATTGTTCCATTTGTTGAATCATGATCTACATAAATAATGACTGCTCCACTTTGGTCAGTCACAAGAATCTCTGCATGCAGTGGAATTTTTTCAAAATATCCACGCGAGAAAAAGCCTCTTACACCTTTGCGATAGTTAATGTCATAAGCATCAATTCCCGCAAATAATGGATGGGCAGGATCTTTTATAACGATTTCTCGATCCTTCAATGGAATTGGTGAACGTTTCCAATTAGAAACACCTACTAACCAAGGTAATGATGTCTCAGTTAGCGAAAAAATTACGCCACCCTGTTTTAAATACTGCTCCAGCATAGCTTTATGCTCTAACAAAAACTGCTCCTCTACTAGATTTGTAATAATGAGACCCGCGTAAGCACGTAAATCTGCATATGGTAAATCGTATAAATATAAAAATGTCAGACCGCGTCTGCGATCCTCATCTGACAACCTAGCAAATTGAATATCGATACCGATATATGCAATTGGTTTCAAGGCATTCCCTACTTTCTTTGAAAATATATTGATAATGATTATCATTTGCAATAGAATATATATTACAGTATATTGATAACGATTCTCATTGTCAATTTACTTTTGTGAGAATTCCAATATTCGCAACATATTTTTGATCAAACAATATTTCTAAAACTCACTAATTGTTTTCTTAATATTATTTCTTACTGAAAATTGATTGGATGATTAATTATTTTACTAGGAGGATATGTTTATGAGCATTCCATTTACAATGCTAAAACTAGATCCAGGACATGCTTTTGGTGTCAATGGTCGCATGCAGAAAGATACGGGTAATGAAGCAAAAATCGTGGATCAATATGATTTTCCACTGGTCGATTTGGATGAAGTAGATATTCTCTTTATTCCAAATTTCATTGACCAAGAATGGTTATATTTACAACGTGAAAAAATTGCAGCATTTTTAGCAAACAAAAAAATAGTTGTATACTGTGGGCATTTATTCCGAGAATGGTTACCAGGTTGTGGCCTATTTATGCCCCAACACATTCGAAATTTCAATGATTATGAAGTTTTTCCAACAGAGCAATCAGGTATTTTTGAGGGCGTTTTAACTGAAGATATGACATTTAAAAAAGGGGTTGCAGGCTTTTTTGCACGCGGCTATCATCATGCACCAGCAAACGCTGAGATTTTATTAACGTTTGCAAATGGTAAGCCAGTTACATACATTGACCGCTGTTCAACAAATGGTACGATTTTAGTTCACGCAGGACGTGAACTGCTTGGCTATGCAGGTGAAAACAAATCTACTGATCGCATTCGCCCGCAGTTTCTAGCCTGGCTTGAAACTGAGTTACAAGCTTTAAAGGAGGACAATGATCAATGAGAAAAATTGGGGTTATATACAGTGGGCATGAATCCCATTACCGAACGTTCCACGAACCAAAATTCAATCAATATATTACAAAGCTAATTTACCATCCAGATTTTTTAGAAACTGATCTTGACGACCTTGATGTGCTCATCGTCCCCTCCCAATTAAACTATCAGCTATTGCTATCAAGTGTTGAAAAAATCCGCGCATTTGCAGAGAATGGAGGCATAATCGTTGCTTTTGGACCACAACCATGGAATTGGATTCCTGCGCAACATTGGGAAGAACGTATGACAAACTTCTGGTGGTGGCTTGATAAAGATGCTTCTAGTGGTTTAGTACTGCAAAATCCAGCGCATCCTTTATTTAATGGTTATCTCTCATTGGTAGATTGCACTTGGCATCAACATGGCGTTTTTTGGCCACCTGAACATGCTGATATTTTAATTGCTACAGAAGATGGTGGTGCTGTGCTCTATATAGATGCACATTCAACTGCAGGAAAATGGATTGTTACAACGCTTGATCCTGATTTCCACTTTGGTTCCTATTTCATGCCCGCAACAGAACGGTTTTTCGAAGGATTTTTCCCTTACCTTGCATATGGAACAATTTAGGGATAGTTTCACTTGAACAAAAAAACCGCTGATAGCCAATTTATCAGCGGTTTTTCTTTTACAAATCATAACGAAAGCTTTTCACCAATATATTGCCTTTGTGAAATTCTTTTGACTCATCTCTAACAAATCCTAGTGATAAATACAGATTAATGGCAACTTGCATAATATCACCTGAATGCAAATAAAGAGATTGATCTTGACGCTTGCGAGCAAAGGCAAAGCTTTCTTGTAATAATTTTTTGGCCACGCCCTGCCCTCTCCCTTTAGGATGGACTGCTAATAAACGGACAATCGTTGATTCAATACCAAGTTCAGGAAGACCATATGCTTTTTCAGAGTTTGTAAATAACTGCAATCCTCCTACTATTTCTTGCTCACGCTTTGCGACCAATATCGTCTCGGCATTCGGATTTCCAACTGATGCCCGAATATCTTGTAAATATTGCGCCCAATGTGCTGGATCTTTATAATCCTTCTCATACTGCGCATAACTTTCCACAAGCACTTCCAAATAAGCTGGATAATCTTCTTGTCGTAAATGTTCAATAACAATTTCTGCTACTGCCATAGACAACACTCCTTTCAATTCTTCTTTTTTTATTAGTCGGGGTCATTAGAACACAACTACACACTACCTTTACTATAAGCCGTCACTCTTTTTTCTATTAGATGGGCAATCCATTCAACAACAATCGAAACACTCCAATAAATTAAGCCGACTGCTATAAATGCTTCTAAAAATTTTAAATTAACAGAAGCTACAATATTTGCTGCGCCTGTTAACTCCTTTATTGACACAAAAAACGCTAAAGAAGTCGCATGTAAAAAGCCAATAAAGACATTTGTAAAATTAGGTATCGATTTACTAAATGCTTGTGGTAAAATCAAGCGTCGCATTGCCTGTGAAAAAGTCATTCCTACAGCATACGCGGCTTCCAATTGACCTTTTGGAACACTTAAAATACCAGATCGTATAATTTCCGAAGCATAAGCACCCGCACTTAACGTCAATGCCAGTAATACAAAAAATAATATAGGAATAGTATTTGAATGAAAATTCAGCTTCAACACTTGTGCGATTATATCCACAACAATTGGTATTCCAAAATAAATTAGCATAATATGCATAATAATCGGTGTGCCTCTGAAAAAGGATACGTAAAAATTTAATAAAGGTGCTATACCTTTTATTTGTTGTATCCGAACAAAGGCTACGGCTATACCGATTACTATACCTAAACATACAGGTGTAAAAGTCATAAACAAGGTTAATGGCAACACCTTAATAATTTCCTGCAAAGCATCTATCATAAATACTACATCTATCGTCATCATCAAATCCCCCTAGCTCGTCGCTATTTCTTTCATATAACGATTGAGATAGCGTTCATTGCGTTTTAATACCTTTTCTAATAGCATCACAATAAAATAGTAAACAATTGAAAGTGCTAAATAGATTTCTAGTGCCCGTGTCGTCGAAGCAATAAGCGTTTCTCCCCGACCGACCATATCCATTACACCAATTGAAAATGCCAAGGAAGTATCCTTTAACGAACTAATCATAGTATTCGACATATTAGGAAAAGCAACTCGTAGCGCCTGCGGTAATATAATACGGAAAAATGCTTGCGCTCGATTGAGGCCAACTGACAACGCCGCTTCCATTTGTCCTTTATCAATCGTTAATATAGCCGCTCTGAAAATTTCAGCAAACGCTGCAGCATTACTGAAAGTATAGGTTATCATGACAAAATAAATAGCATCCATTCTTGTAACATCAATATGAACTAGCTTTAATATTGCTGGAATGCCATAAAATACTAAAAATAACTGAATTAAAATAGGCGTGCCACGAATAAATGAAATATACACCGTGACTATTTGCTTCAATATAGGTATTTGCAGTAGCTTTGGTATAGCCACTACAATTCCTAATAACATCCCAAAAAGGATGGAGCATACTAAAATTTCAAGTGTTACAGGTAAATATTGAAGCAATATCGGAAGTACATTCGCTATTAGCATCAAGTCAAAGTCATTGGCCATACTTCCTTCTTCCTCTCCTATGTCGTTTAGAAATCTACAGTATAATCATCACCTAGCCATTTTTTACTAAGCTCGCTAATGACCCCCTCCGTCTTTAACTCTCTAATTGCCTCATCGATACGTTCCTGCAATGTCACTTCATCCTTGTTCAGTAGGAAGTAAACTTTCGAGTTTAATAGTGCTTCACCTACTACTTTTTGCTGGGCTTCATTGCTTTCGTTATAGTATCTCACCGCAAATGGTGTCGTAATAATTGCATCAATACGACCAGTTGCAAGTTGATTATTAACATCCACTGAACCAGAGGAATATACAATGTTGATCCCTAGATTATGCTCTTTATTGTATTGCTCAATAAAGACTGCAGAGTTACTCGTTGGTGAGACACTAACATTTTTGTCTTTTAAATCAGTGATTGATTGTACATCATTATTTTTCGCATTCACTGTTACTTGTAATGGGAATACATTATAAGGCTCCTTGTTAAATAGAAACTTTTCCTCACGCTCACGATTAACTTCCATCTGATGTGCGATTAAATCTATTTTTCTCGTTTCTAAACTTAGTAATAGATTCGAGAACTCCATCGTTTTAAATTCAAAATTATACTCAGGTAGCTTTTCATCAATGGCTCGAACAAGTTCTACATCATAGCCTGTTAAATTCCCCTTTTCATCGAGGAAGCAAATATTCGGAAATTGTGTTCCCGTGCCAACTAGTATTGTTTGAACGTCATCTTTACTTTGTGCTTTAACGTTGTCACTAATACCCACCTGAGATTTTTCAGTACTTGAGCAAGCCGTTAAAAATAACGTAAGCACACAAGTTATATAGAACGCTAGTTTCCTCATAATATCTCCCTCTTTTCTATACTTTTGCTGGTAGATCAATAGCAAGTGCTGTCTTGACATGCTCAAGCCCTATTTCTGTCACAGCTTTGTACACACCATCTTCACTTGACCCAATTTCTACTATAGGTACGTAACGCACTCCATACTTTGCTTGTAAAATGTCCCGAAAAGTATCGTTATGTGTAACATCAACTGTTTTATACGAAATTTCCAACCCTTGTAAATATGCTTTTACTTCATCACAATAGCTACAGCCTTGCTTTGACCAAACGACTACATCTATCTTTTTTGCCATGTTTCTTCCTCCTTAGCTCACTGCTTCTTTTTGTTGTAAGTGTAAATTCACAGGACTTAATAGTTCAAATGAGCGTTGCCGTTCAAATGCCTTTAAAACAGGCGTATGCAAAATGAATTCATCAATTTGATATTGCTTGTGAAAGGCATCTAATGTGGCTTTAATATCTTTAGGGGTGCCAAATAAAATATCAGCATCATACTGCTGTACAGTGAACGCCTCCCCTGATTCTTGCCCAAATTTTTCGGCTAATTCAACCGATTGTAAGGTCAAACTACGCCCACTTGCTAAATGCACCTTTGTAATTTTTTGTTCCCCTACTAATGCCTGCGCTTCTTCTTTTGTTGGTGCAGCAAGTGTTGCAATCGAAACAGCAAAATGACCATTCGGCAGATGCGTGCGATATGTCTTAGCCGCTTCATTCAAAACATCGTTATCACTATTGATAAAGCGCGCAAAGACAAAGGCAATACCAAGCTTTCCTGCAAGTTCTGCACTTTTCGGACTTGCACCAAGTAAAAATAACGATGGCTTTATTTTCGGAAGAGGTGTTGCCTGCAAACCATTTAACTCATGTTCTACTGGTAGCGTGTTCGCAATTAATCGTTGTAAAAACGTTAGCCGTTCCTCAAAGTCTTCACCATTATTTAACGTGCCATATTGCAATGCCTTTGTGGACAGCGGTAGCCCCCCTGGTGCTTTTCCAATGCCCAAGTCCACTCTTCCTGGCTCCAACGATGCTAGCACATGAAAATTTTCTGCCACTTTATAGGGGCTATAATGTTGTAACATAACACCACCGGAGCCAATACGAATCGATGTCGTTTTTGCAAGTAAATACGATACTAAAACCTCTGGTGATGCCCCCGCTAATGTCTCGCTATTATGGTGTTCCGACACCCAAAATCGTGTATATCCGAGCTGCTCAGCCTTTTGCGCCAAAGCGACTGTGTGTTGTAATGCTTGCTCGTTTGTTGCATCCTCGATAAGAGGACTTTGATCTAATATGCCTAAAGAGTAACTCATACAATACCTCCTCTAAATATATTTATTCAAATAAGTTTACTTGGTATTTAAACAGACTGTTTGACGTATCGACTTTCTTTAAACGGTAAGCCTAAATTACCACGCAATGTATCTGCTTCATATTCCTCTTTGTAAATACCACGTGATTGTAAAATCGGTACAACCTTATCGACAAAGTCATCAAGAGCACCAGGCACTGTTACAGCAACAATAAAACCATCAGCCGCTTCTTTTTCAAACCATTCTTGCACCAAATTAGCAATCTGTTCAGCAGTGCCAAAGAATGCTGTTTTTGGCGTTGCTTCACGTAAAGCTACTTGACGAAGCGTAAGCCCCTCTTGCTTGGCATATTTTTTTATATAATCTGTCGTACTACGGAAACTGTTTGCTCCAATATCACCTAGCTCTGGGAACAATGCATCCACATCATACTGAGTAAAATCATGGTGATCGAAGTAGCGACCAAGATAAGCAAGAGCACGTTCAATCGAAACGAGTTCTACTATTTCCTGATACTTTGCCTCCGCTTCTTCGATTGTGTCACCAATAATTGGCGATATCCCTGGAAAAATCTTTACTTCATCAGGATTTCGTCCAAAAGCAGCGACCTCCGTTTTTACCTTTTTATAAAATTTCTGCGCTTCTTCTAACGATGCCCCATGCGTGAATATTGCATCAGCATCTTTTGCAGCTAGACGAACACCCGCTTCAGATGATCCAGCTTGGAAAATTACAGGCTGACCTTGTTTTGAGCGTGCAATATTCAATGGTCCTTGCACAGAAAAGTATTTGCCCTTATGCTGCAATGTGTGTAATTTTTTCGGATCGAAGAACACGTCATGTTCCACATCTGCTATAAAGGCATCATCATCCCATGAATCCCAAAGTCCTTTTGTCACCTCTAAGTATTCCTCTGCAATTTGATAACGCTCTGCATGACTTGGGTGCTGCTCTATCGTTTTATTGTAGTTTAAAGCCGAGCTTTCTAATGGTGTCGTTACAACATTCCAGCCTGCCCGACCGTTACTAATATGATCTAATGATGCAAACTGTCGTGCCACCGTAAATGGTTCACTATAAGATGTCGATACTGTTCCAACGAGCCCTATATTTTTTGTTGAAACAGCTAGTGCAGATAATATCGTCAGTGGCTCAAAGCGATTTAAAAAATGAGGTATCGACTTTTCATTGATAAATAAACCATCTGCGATAAAGGCAACATCAAACTTCCCTTGCTCCGCCTTCTGCGCCTGTTGTATATAGAACGGTAAACTAACACTTTGATTGCTAGCTACTTTTGGATGACGCCAGCTAGAAATATTCCCACCTACACCGTGTATAATCGCCCCAAACCGAATTTTATCCTGTCTCACCATAATGTTAATCCTCCTCGAATTCATTATTTTTACTAAACTTAGTGGTTAAGTATGTTTTAAGCTAAAAAATAATATTTCACTTATGCAGTCAGATGGACATTCATAAATAAAATAGGATTGAGGAAGATATTACCGTTCAATGAACGTGAATGCAATAGTTCTCGTAATAGAAAAAAATTTTATGGTCTATAAAATTTTTTATCAATGCAGCTTTTGAATACTTTCAAATTGATTGGCTGTACTTAAAATGTTGTCCCAAAAAGCTGATTCTAGCGTGTCCTTCTTTAAATACGTTAAGAAAATATGCTGATTTATATCGAGTAAATGCTTCACATCTACTTCAACAAACTCACCACTTTCAAGCTCCGTTTTCACACATAGATGTGGTAAAAAGCTCACATATTCTTTCGTTCGAATAAATGCCTTTGCTACTTCTAAATGGTCTGTACGAACTTCAATATTTGCTGACACGCCTTCTACCTCAAACATTTTATGAACATAATTCCAATCAAACGCGCCGCATTCAAAAAACACCATTTTTTGCTTTGCTAATTCTTTTGCTTTTATATTGGTCTCTAGTGTAAATGGATGATCGCGATGCATAACGAGCTTCACAGCATTATTTAATAACAACTCATTGCATACCCCTTCTTTATGCACATATTGAATAAAAGCAAAATCAATTTGGTGACTTTGTAATTTTTCTAAAATGATCGCTGTAGAACCTGTAATGATTTGAAAACGCATATTCGGAAAACGTTCTTTCCATTTAGGTAGTGCATAGGCTAAAAAATATTGAGCCGTCACACCGTTTGTTCCGATGCAAACTTCATTTGAAGCATGTGTTTCCTGCAATTGTTTTTTGCCATGCTGGAACGTTTGCACAATCTGTGTCGCAAATGGTAAAAAGTCCTTTCCTTTTTCCGATAATATGACACTTCGTGCATCACGATAAAATAATTCTACATTTAACTCACGCTCCAATGATTTGATGCGAGCTGTTACAGTTGGTTGTGATAAAAACAAAGCATTAGCAGCCTTATGAATACTTTTATAATGAACTACATATAAAAATGCCTCGATATGATCAATATTCAATTAAAGCCCTCCTAAAATTTCGTATTGTCCCTATTATATAGATTTATTTTTCATTTCTCTATAACATATAGGAAAACTATGTATATGTGCTATTAAAATAAAAAAAGTAACCCAGCGTCTCCCAGGTTACTTTCACTATGTAGCGATGAAGTCATCCATCTTGACAACGTACATCGCGCGCAGCTTACATCCCTCTGTCTGTATGCCACTGGTATGTTGCTCACATTAACACCCTCTGTTGCGAATGTGAACTTTGTATATAGGAACTCTCAATTAGAGAGTCAACTATCATCTCTTTTTTTAAGCCATAATTGAAGCTAAAACAGCTTTTTGAGCATGGAGTCTATTTTCTGCTTGCTCAAAAATATAAGAATTTGGACCATCTATAACAGATGTTGCCACTTCCTCTTCACGATGTGCTGGTAAGCAATGTAGGAACATATAATTTGGCTTTGCATGTGCCACTAGCTCATCATTGATTTGATAACCAGAAAAATCATGTAAACGTTTCGCCGCTTCCTCTTCTTGACCCATTGATGTCCAAACATCTGCGTACACTACATCTGCATTTTGAACTGCTGCCACAGGATCATTCGTAATTGTGATTGTACTGCCATTTGCCATTGCGATAGCTTGTGCTTTTGCGATAACCTCTGCATCACATTCATAGCCAACTGGCGTTGCTACTGCGACGTTCATACCGACGTGTGCAGAAGCGACTACTAAAGAGTGCGCCACATTGTTGCCATCACCAACATATGCAATTTTAAGACCTTGTAATTCACCTTTAATTTCAGCGATTGTTTCTAAATCGGCTAATGCCTGGCAAGGATGATATATATCCGTTAAGCCATTAATTACAGGAATCCTTGCATGCTCTGCAAGCTCTTTAACCATCGCATGAGAGTTTGCACGAATCATAATGCCATCTAAATAACCTGATAACACATGTGCAGTATCATATATTGATTCACCGCGACCAATTTGTAAATCACGCGCATGCATAAACATACCTTTACCGCCCAATTGTTCCATCCCGACTTCAAATGAAATACGAGTACGAGTTGAATGTTTTTCAAAAATCATTCCGAGTGTTTTCCCTTCAAGCAGCTTCGGACATTTACCTTCTTTTGTAATAATTTTAAGTTGCGTCGAAAGTGCAACTAACTGCTGAACCTCTTCACTTGTATAGTCTAGCAAAGTTAGTAAGTCTTTTCCTTTTAAGCTTGACACTAACTTTAACTGTACTTCTTCTAGTAATTTCATAGCCTTCTCTCCTTGCTTTTGTAACTGTTGAGTTTAGTATACACATGCATAAATATAAAATCAACTGAATTTTTATGTTTAATTTCAAAAGTTTGAATTCATATGTGCTTTGTGACAAAAATGCGTCCTTTTGAATATTTATGCATTTTCTACAATTAAAGAGCATAACGGCTAAAAAATAATGAAGCTCCCAATCGTTTCATCGAAAAAATTTAGGACCAGTTCATCCTGAATACTTATGTAAAGCACTATAAAAAAGAGCCTACCCGTAGGCAAGCTCCATTTATAAATATGCTATCGTTTACTGCAAATTGAATGTTTCTTTTATTAATCTAGCGCAGTTTCATCACTTCGGTATTCTAAAATATCTCCTGGCTGACATTCTAATGCCTTACAAATCGACTCTAAAGTAGATAAGCGAATCGCTTTGGCTTTTCCATTTTTTAAGATAGATAGATTAGCCATCGTTATGCCAACCCTATCCGAAAGTTCCGTTACACTCATTTTTCGTTTTGCTAACATCACATCGATGTTAATGATAATTGCCATATCCTCAACCTCACACTATTAACTCATTTTCAGATATTATATCTACGACTTCTTTAACAAGATGTTGGAGAACACCAGCAAAGGTTGCAATGACACTTGAAGCAAAAGTAAAATATAATCCTAATGCCATAATACCAGCTCTGTCCCCATCGAGAAATACCGCTACAAAAAGGGTTCCACCTACAATAAATCCACTGATGATGATTACACAGAACTTAATAATCTTTAATGCCCCCACCGATAATTGCGAAAAAATATTATTTTTATCAATGTATATTAAAAGCTTAAATGCTTGATATAACGCAATAAAAAATGGGAGAGCCAATGCATAGCCAGCTAGTAAAAAAGGATACTGTAAATAAGCAGAGTCTGGATTCATTTTTACATCACTACTAGCTATATCAGGCACACAAAATAAATAAAAAGTTAATGGCACGATTCCTATAAGATAACTCCTTTTAAAAATATCGTTGTACCTCGTTTCATCAAACACCTCCTAATATCAATCTTCTCAAACTACTAGGTCGTTTTCCGATTTTATATCGATCGCTTCTTGTAATAGTCTTTGAAGTACAGCCGCAAATACGGCAATGACCATAGAAGCAAAAGGGACAAGCAATCCAACAAATATTACCCCTGGAGCGTCGTCCATCTCTGCAAAAAGGTAAAAGAGTGGCAACGCTAGCACATGTAAACTGCTAATTGTAATGGCACAGTATTTGATTTTCTTTAATGATTTAACGGATAATTCCGAAAATGCTTTGTTTTCATCGATGTTGCGTAAAAGTTGAAACGCCTGATATAAAGCAAAGTAAAATGGAATCGAAGAAGCATAAAAAATAATCGAAACGATATATTTTATTGATGAAAACGATGGGAGCAGTTTTGCTGCAAGCTTTCCTAATTCAGGGACAAGAAAAATACACAATGCTAGAACTGGAATGGCCATAAGCATCACTGCTATTTTTAAAAACAAAGTTGTTGCTATTTTCATAAAAACACCTCATTGGTTTATTTTCAATTTGATTTTAAACTAAAATTTATCGTTTTACAATAAAAAAACATTGAAATTCACCAAAATATTATTGTTATCTTTCTAACCTTTAGTGTTTTCATCAATTTTACCGCTAGTGTACAACACCAACTTACTCAGACATAAGCATAAAAAAAAGCCTTCTAACATTTTAGTTAGAAGGCTTTTTTTATTGTAACAATTAATCAAATGTAATTTTATTCACTGCATCACGGTCTAATTTTTTAATAACTTCAACCATTAGCTTAACAGCGTTATCGTAGTCATCACGGTGTAAAATACCTGCGTGTGAATGGATATAGCGTGTTGCAATACCGATTGATAAAGCAGGCACACCATTTGCCGTTACATGGATTGAACCAGCGTCTGTACCGCCACCAGCCATTGCTTCAAATTGATATGGGATATTGTTTTCATCAGCCACATCTAAAACAAATTCACGTAAACCACGGTGTGATACCATTGAAGCATCATAAACAACGATTTGTGGACCTGCACCCATTTTGCTGTTTGACTCTTTCGGTGTTACGCCTGGAGTATCTCCTGCCACACCTACATCAACTGCAAAACCGATATCTGGTTGAATTTTATGTGTTGCTGTTTTCGCACCACGAAGACCTACTTCTTCTTGTACATTCCCTACAGAATATAGGATATTTGGATGTTTTTCATCTTTCAATGCCTTCATGACATCAATTGCAATCGCACAGCCAATACGGTTATCCCATGCTTTAGCTAATAAGTATTTGTCATTTTTCATTACATTGAATTCGAAATAAGGTGTTACCATGTCACCAGGGCATACTCCCCACTCAAGTACTTCTTCTTTTGATGCTGCACCCACATCGATAAACATGTCTTTAATGTCTACCACTTTGTTACGCACATCAGCTGGTAAAATATGAGGTGGTTTAGAACCGATTACTCCAATAATTTCTTCACCTTTACGTGTTGTAATTGTTACGCGTTGTGCAAGCATTACTTGGCTCCACCAGCCACCAACTGTTTGAAATTTGATGAATCCTTTTTCATCAATTTGAGTCACCATAAAGCCTACTTCGTCTAAATGGCCAGCTACCATAATTTTTGGGCCGTTTTCATCGCCCACTTTTTTAGCAATTACACTACCTAAATGATCTGTTTCTACAGTATCTGCGTATGGTGCGATGTATTTTTTCATGACCTCACGTGGTGCACGCTCGTTACCTGCAATCCCATTCGCGTCTGTTAAATCTTTAAACATTTGCAAAGTTGAATCTAGTTGTGTCATCCTTTTGCCTCCTACATTTTGTATCTCATCTATTATACTTCGTTTACCGAAATATTCCTAGTGAATTTGTCTGAAAATTGGTGTTTTTTTTACTCTTTAGTCTAGTAAATTAATAGCCACTACGTTGGCGATTATAATTTTCTTCATTTTTTTCAATGTATGCTGACACTACATCCTCAAATGTGAAACCGAGGTTAAACGCAAGTAAACCATAGCATTGCCAAATCGCTAAATATCTATCCTCTGTTGGATGGTTAACAAACGTTAATATATAGTCCTGTGTCATTAAAAATGTTTCTGTTAAATCTCGCTTCTCCTCAACAACAGGCCATTTTTCAATAGACGTATACCCTTTTAATAGTCCTAGCGATAAAATAAAATGAATAGAATCCACATACTCCTCTAAAATCACATCACGCTTGGACGGCCCTTTCTTACTCCAAAACTTAAAGCAACGTGTTTCATTAGCAAGTTCCGCTAGTTCTACCATTAATGCGAGTCCTTTTTCTTTAAAAACATCACGTTCAATTTTTTGTGTAGTTTCAATAAAATGATCTAGTTCTTTTTGCATCGTAAATAATTGTTGTAAATTCATTTTTTTCTCCTAAATTTCTAAAAAAATATTTTTAAAAAGTGAAACTAAATGTCTCCCCTAATCGTATAGGTAGGAATAACCTTTCTTCAAGGGGGAATTTTAAAATGTTACCGTTACTTATTCGACTTGCTGTGATAGCGCTTATTATCTATGTATTCTATAAAGCGATTCGATATATAACCGATCCTAAACGAAAACTCGATGAAGCCTATGAAAAAGGCCAATATTACTTTTATGATGACGTAAAAAATGTTCGAAAGAATTTCTTTATTTCTTTTAAGGGTGCGCTTTTTGAAGGTGAAAAATACTTAGGCACAACAGAAGATGCATTTGAGGTCGTTACCATATTTGTAGGTGCTCGCGATGCCGCAACTTTACAAGGGTTTACTAGAAGTGACTTCGAGTATCTCCAGCAAGAAATCCTATTTAACTACCCTAACGCTAAAATTAACTGGAAGCAACCCATTGAACAGCTTATGCGTAACACATCCTCCACATGAGGATGTGTTTTTTACGCAAAAATTGCCCGCAGGAAGTGCCTGTCACTCACACAATTTAGAATATTAGAAGTGCCTGTCACTCACACAATTTCTAGAAAGAGCTGCCCCATAATTGCACAATAATAAAAATTTGAATTGCCGCAATCAATGGAAAGCCAAACGCAAAGCTGTTATGGCGTGTTTTATGACGAAATAAATACATGCCTAAAACGCCACCAACTGCCCCGCCTGCAATCGCTAGTGTAAATAACGTACGCTCAGCAATGCGCCATTCATGCTTTTTTGCGCGTGATTTATCCATGCCCATCATGACGAGTAATACGACTGAAACAATTGCCATATAGGCAAGTAATGCTTGAGCCATTAAAACAACCTCCTATGTAAAAAGACTGATGAAATAACCCCCATCAGTCTTAACTATACACTAATTTATTTACCCCTGTCGCTTCGCTTGGGGGTAGAAACACTTTTTGCCCATGTTGCTTCCCTTCGGGACAGAAATATCTTCTGCCCTGTCGCTTCGCTTTCGGGGCAGAAACCTTATTTTGCCCCTGTCGCTTCGCTTTCGGGGCTGAAACCTTATTTTGCCCCTGTCGCTTCCGCTTTCGGGGCTGAAACCTTATTTTGCCCCTGTCGCTTCCGCTTTCGGGGCTGAAACCTTATTTTGCCCCTGTCGCTTCGCTTTCGGGGCTGAAACCTTATTTTGCCCCTGTCGCTTCGCTTTCGGGGCAGAAATAAAAAAGAGCGACTATGTCGCTCTTTTTTATTTCGCTACTGCTTTTTTAGCAGCTTCTGCTAATTGTGTGAATGCTGCAGCATCTGTTACAGCTAAGTCAGCTAACATTTTACGGTTAACTTCGATACCAGCAACTTTTAAACCGTGCATTAAACGGCTGTATGAAAGACCGTTCATGCGAGCAGCTGCGTTGATACGAGTGATCCATAATTTACGGAAATCACGTTTTTTCTGACGACGGTCACGGTATGCATATTGACCTGATTTCATTACTGCTTGGTTAGCAACTTTATATAATGTATGTTTAGAACCATAGTAACCTTTAGCTAATTTCAATACTTTTTTACGACGTTTGCGCGTCACTGTTCCGCCTTTTACGCGTGGCATATGAATTACCTCCTGCTTTTCATTAAAAAATGAATATTAGTTTATTTTGTGTAGTCAATCATTTCATGTAAACAAGTAATGATTTGATGCGTTTGAAGTCACCTGATGATACAACTTTACCTTTACGTAGGTGACGTTTTTGTTTTGTAGATTTGTTTGCGAATAAGTGGCTTCCGTAAGCACGGTCATATTTTAATTTACCTGAACCCGTTTTTTTGAAACGTTTCGCAGCTCCACGGTGAGTTTTCATTTTTGGCATGTCGAATTCCTCCTAAACTGTTTCGTCTAATACTATTTCTCGTTCTTTGGTTGAAGAACTAAGAACATGCTTCGGCCTTCCATCTTCGGTTTTTGTTCAACCGTAGATACTTCAGCACAAGCTTCAGCAAATCGATCTAATACACGTTGACCAATGTCTTTGTGTGTAATCGCACGACCTTTGAAACGTAGGCTACATTTAACTTTATCACCTTTTTCAAGGAATTTAATCGCATTACGTAGCTTTGTTTGGAAATCATGTTCATCGATTGTTGGGCTCAAACGAACCTCTTTCATCACGATGACTTTTTGATTTTTACGAATTTCGCGGTCTTTCTTTTGCTGTTCAAACTTAAATTTACCATAGTCCATGATACGAGCGACTGGCGGCTTGGCTTGAGGGGCCACAAGGACAAGATCCAAGTTTACACGAGTGGCGATTTCTAGCGCTTCGTTACGTGTCTTTACACCAAGCTGGTCACCATTGTGATCGATTAATCGAAGTTCACGTGCGCGAATGCCTTCGTTTACATACATGTCTTTGCTAATAGTAATCCACCTCCAAGTAGTTGTCGCGAATACATGGTTTGGGCAAAGCCTTGCCCGGTTGAACGGTACATCCTCTTGTCATGTCCATAAAAAAAGGACGGACATTTTTGAAGATGTCCGCCCGCTATATGTGCATGCGTAAGTGTACGCAAAACAATTCAACGTGTCATACCTGTTCACAGCCTAAGCGTTGTATCAGGTGAGAAGCGGGCAGCCTCTACTTCAACCACAAACTTTGTATTCATTAACCTTAATTATATTAGCATGTACAATTTAGATTGTCAAATATGTTTTTTACAATCTTATAATTATTATGTGCAATACTTTGAAACTTTATACGTAATATAACACAATGAAAGAACATTATCTACTCATTTGTTCTATTAAAAACGTGTAACCTCAGCTTTAATATTTGCTAGGAAGTCCTCGAAAGAAATTGTTTCTGAGTCTTTTGAGCCGTAGCGACGCACGTTAACACCGTTTGCCTCAACTTCTTTATCCCCAATAACAAGCATGTATGGGATCTTTTTCATTTGTGCTTCACGAATTTTGTAACCAAGTTTTTCTTCACGGTCATCCATTTCAACACGTAAACCTGCTGCTGTCAACTGTTCTTCGATTTGTTTTGCATAATCAAAGTGTGCTTCGTTCGATACAGGAATTACCTCTACTTGAACTGGCGCTAACCAAGTTGGGAATGCACCTTTGTATTCTTCAATTAAGAATGCTACAAAACGTTCCATTGTTGACACAACACCACGGTGAATTACAACTGGACGGTGTGGTTTGCCATCTTCACCTACGTATGTTAAGTCAAAGCGTTCTGGTAATAAGAAGTCTAATTGTACAGTTGATAATGTCTCTTCTTTACCAATCGCTGTTTTTACTTGGACGTCAAGTTTAGGACCGTAGAATGCCGCCTCACCTTCAGCTTCGAAGTAGTCTAGGCCTAGCTCATCCATCGCTTCTTTTAACATGCTTTGCGCTTTTTCCCACATTGCATCGTCATCAAAGTATTTCTCTGTATCCGCAGGGTCACGGTAAGAAAGACGGAATGAGTAATCTTTTAAATCAAAGTCTTTGTATACTTCTAAAATTAATTGCACAACTTTTTGGAACTCTGCTTTAATTTGATCTGGACGAACAAAAATATGTGCATCGTTTAAAGTCATCCCACGTACACGTTGTAATCCTGAAACCGCACCTGACATTTCATAACGGTGCATTGTACCAAGCTCAGCAATACGTAATGGTAAGTTACGATATGAGTGCATGCTGTTTTTGTAAACCATCATATGGTGTGGACAGTTCATCGGACGCATAATTAATGTTTCATTGTCCATTTCCATTGGTGGGAAAATTGAATCTTGGTAATGGTCCCAGTGACCAGAAGTTTGGTAAAGCTCTTTTGAACCAAGTACTGGTGTGTATACATGTTTATAACCTAGAGATAATTCTTTATCTACAATATAGCGTTCAATAACACGACGGATTGTTGCACCATTTGGTAACCAAAGTGGTAAACCTTGACCAACTTTTTGAGAAGTTGTAAATAACTCCAATTCTTTACCGATTTTACGGTGGTCACGTTCTTTTGCTTCTTCTAACATTTGTAGGTGATGCTTTAATTCTTCTTTTTTGAAGAAAGCAGTACCGTAAATACGTTGAAGCATTTTGTTATCAGAGTTTCCTCTCCAGTAAGCACCTGCTAATGATAGTAATTTAAACTCACGTAGTTTACCTGTTGATGGTACATGTATACCACGACAAAGGTCGAAAAACTCACCTTGATAATAAATAGACACTTGCTCATCAGCTGGAATTGCTTCAAGTAATTCTAATTTGTATTCATCGCCAATTTCTTCATAGATTGCTTGTGCTTCTGCACGGCTTACATTTTTACGCTCTACCTCTAGATTTTCAGCAATAATTTTTTTCATTTCTTTTTCGATTGCCGGAAGGTCTTCAGCAGTGATTGGTGTTTGTGCATCAATGTCATAGTAGAAGCCACCTTCAATAACTGGACCAATGCCAAGCTTCACTTCTGGGAATAAACGTTTAATCGCTTGAGCTGTAAGATGGGCAGTTGAGTGACGAAGGATTTCTAATGCTTCTTGATCATCTTGCGTAATAATAGCAATTGTTGCATCTTCTTCAATTGGTGTTTTTAAATCTACTAATTCCCCATTTACTTTACCTGCATATGCTTTTTTACGAAGCCCTGGGCTAATAGATAATGCTACATCATCAGTAGATGTACCTTTTGCAAATTCCTTTACAGCGCCATCAGGGAACGTTAATTTAATCATATCTGACATTTTTCTGCACTCCTTATATGGTTGTTTTTGTGATGCATGATGAAACAGTGCACTTTATGTGTAGTGTAAGTTTGAGCACTAAAAAAATCCCCAAAAACAAAAAAGCCCCGTCCCTCACAAAAGGGACGAAGCGTATGCTCGTGGTTCCACCCTTCTTCCTTCCGACAAAATAGTCAGACGAAGCTCAAGGCTAGCTAACGGGCTAGGGACCGGCGAAAGATATTCCCTTTCGCTGCTCAGCAGGTAGTAAAAAATGTGCCCAAACTAGGAAGCTTACAGCCGATGACTTCCCTCTCTAAAAGCTGTTACACAAAATTCATGTCCTCATCATTGCATTGTGATATATAGTATATGTGACAGTATACGCTCGATTGTCGTAAAATGCAACTGCCAATATTATAATCGTCGATTTTTGCCACGCATTTCAATTGGTTCTGTTAAAGCTTTAATACGTTCCATAATACGTCCAGCTTTCACAACCTCAATATCCCCTTTTTGGGACTGAGCTAAATGATGTTCTAATTCATCATAATTAAAATTGGATGTAATGAATGTTGGCAATTGCTCTGCCATTCGATAATGGAAAATAGTTCCCAAGATTTCATCGCGCGTCCAAGCTGACATCGTTTCCGCTCCTAAATCATCGAGCATCAACACTGGCGCCTTTTTCACATAATCTATTTTGTCATTTAAAGTATTGTCACCAATAGCATTCTTCATTTCACGTAAAAATTCAGGTACGAAAACAACTACTGAACGAATCTTCTTTGAAGCTAATTCGTTAGCAAGTGCCCCAAGCACAAAGGATTTTCCTACACCGAACTTTCCATATAAATAAAAACCTTTCGTTGGAAGCTTCCCTGTTTCCTCAGTTTTCTTAACAAACTGTGCCGCTCTTTGCGCAATAAGGACACGAGATTCATCATCAATCATTAAATCTTGAATTGTCGCCTGAAGCACATCTTTCGGCATATGCATACTAGCAATCATATTAGCAACATCACGACGTTCTTCCTCACGTACCTTTTGTTCACAGCGTACGTAATCTATTTCTACCGTATTGCGTACTACACGTAATGTTGGAATAAAACCTTTTAAATAGTTTGTACAATGTGCTGTATTATCGCAGCCACAGCAAACAGTAGACTGACTAATAAATTCATGAAGCTTTGGTAAATTGCGTTCGACTGCATCATAGCTAAGCTCTTCTGCATGCTCTGCTAAAAAAGCTTGCACTCTAGGGTGTTCTAAAATTTCTCTACGCATCGCTTCATATCGCTCTTGAAATGATGGTACATTAATTGCTCTTTTTAATGGCTTGTTAATTGGTTCGATTGCCATTCACCTACCTTACTTATCGCTTTTCCCTAGCATTGCTAATATTTTTTGACGCTCTTTTTCAAAATCCATTGCGCTTGAAGAAGATGCGTTTTCTTCGGGTTGCTCATTGCGTTTATAAAACCACTCAGGCACCTTTTCCTTACGCTGATTGTCTGCTCGACCTTTGGCATATTGGTTATTTTTAGTCGGTGTCTGTGGTTTATTTTTCCACGTTGTGTATTTATCATGTTCTTGGCGTGCAAGTTCCA
This sequence comes from Lysinibacillus sp. NPDC093210, assembly GCF_044753985.1. Classification (NCBI taxonomy): domain Bacteria; kingdom Bacillati; phylum Bacillota; class Bacilli; order Caryophanales; family Bacillaceae; genus Lysinibacillus; species Lysinibacillus sp. NPDC093210. The sequence goes on from NZ_JBIVOE010000001.1 coordinate 965,955, forward strand.
TTGCTTCCTTCGCCGTCTTAATATTTTTTCGTACCCAATGGTCGGCAATCGTTTCTACATACTTCTTTGGTAGCTTCATATCCGTTGATAGCATGACATACTCAAGGAGTGCATTGACTACGCCTACTGGCATCCCATGCTGGACGATTAAATTCTCGGCTAGCTGGACAGATGTTTGCAATGGCTCTTTCCCATTATTAATATCTCGTAACACTTGGACGGGAGGCGTTGATTCTAAATAATGTTGCAGCTCCTCATCCTTCGTTTTTTGAACAGCATCTTCCTCTACCGGGGAAGCAAATACTTTTGCAAGCTTCGGTGGCTCTTTTGAAACTGTGAGTTTATAAAAATCAGCTGCTGCTTTTCGCAAACGTTCTAATGAAATACCTAAATCATCATCAAGGGCTAAAATAACAACTTTTTGCATATCTAACGCAGTTAAATGATATAAGAATGCTAGTTTCGCAATTGTTTCACGCACTTCAAGCGTCAGTAAATTTGCTGGTACTAACTGGTCAGATAAACCTGCCTGTAACAACTCAAAGTCAAATTGCTCAAAATAAAACGGATAAACCTTTTGCGAATTTTCTTTGCTTTCAATCCCACCTTGCAGGTCTGTAGGTATATTAGTGTTGACTGGTTTAAAGACATCCATAAAGGCACGGGATACATCTTTAAATTCTGTACCTCTTACAGGTTGAATAAAACGTTGGCGCAACTTCCGATACGCCTGTTCTCCAATTTTACTAAACAAAAACATAGACAATAGTGGATCTTTCATAAAGCTATCTGCATCAAGAGGGCGCATTAGCTCATATACAAAGCATCGCTGTTCTAGCTCTTCTTTTTTCCATGTACGCAATAAACCGATTGCTTCAAGGGCAATACGCGCTTCGAACACTTTGCCTATTGGCAGGCCGAGCACATTCATTAAATAATAATGATTCATTTGCTGTCTTGGCATTTGCTCTGCTTCAGCCCATAACGTTAAATAGAGACTAATTGGCTCAGCACCAGTTAGTGGTTGATAAAATAACGTTACTAATTGACGTTCCATCGTGGAAAGCGCATGAGGTAGACGAATGTCAAAAGTATCTGCTGGTTGCAATTCTTTATACAAATGAATCAACGTCATTCACCCTCTCTGTTTTCCCTATGATTTTTGCTCTGTTTGACGTTGAATAATTTCTTTTATTTCCTCGATAAAAACATTGATATCCTTAAACTGACGATAAACCGAAGCAAAACGAACATAGGCAACTTCATCGATTTTTGCTAAGCGGTCCATTACCATTTCTCCAACATCCTCTGATCGTACTTCAGCATTTCCAATACGTCGAAGGTCTTTTTCAATAGACATTACAAGTGCCTCTAATACATCTAAAGCGACAGGTCGTTTCTCACAAGCACGAATAAGACCGCGCAAAACCTTCTCGCGGCTAAACTCTTCTCGCGAGCCTTCTTTTTTCACAACGACTAACGGTGTCTCTTCAATTTTTTCAAACGTTGTAAAACGAAAGCCACACGACTCACATTCACGACGTCTACGTATTTCTTTATTATCATCTACTGGCCTCGAATCCACTACACGTGTTCCGTTAAATTGGCAAGAAGGACATCTCATATTTTTACTCTCCTGATTCCACAACAATTTGATATTTATATTATAACAAATTTCCTACAAGTAAGAAAAGCTCATTCATCCAACCGTAGTATGGCAGATGCTTACAGACCTAGAACAGTGTACATTTTCCCTTCTTTTCTTTTCAGCAAACAAGGTGCTGGAAACGTCTTTGAGAAGTCTAAAACAACAAAAAAATGCTTTTGCTATTGCTATTCCCTTTCCAAATATAAATCTTCGTGGACTTCTGTGGGAATGCACGCAGTGTAAGCCTTAACAGGAGGAGCACAGCGACGGTGGCAATTTACATCGAGCCCACAGAAGGCGCTGTGGATTTTTTACAATTAGGAGTCAAATAGTTTGCTTATAAAAAAAAGCACATTGAAACCATCAAGATTTCAATGTGCTAAGACTTCATTAAGCGCTAACTGTTTCTAATGCTTTTGCAACTTTTTTTACTAGGTCTACTACACGTGCAGAATAGCCCCACTCGTTATCGTACCAAGCAAGTACTTTCACTTTACGATCTCCCATCACCATTGTTGAAAGACCATCAACTGTTGATGAGTATGTTGTTGTGTTGTAATCAGAAGATACAAGCGGCTCGATTGAGAAGTTTAAAATGCCTTTCATAGGGCCTTCAGTCGCTGCTTTCACAAATGCAGCATTGACAGAATCCACTGTAACATCAGTATTTAAATCTACAACAAGGTCTACTAATGATACATTTGGTGTTGGAACTCGAAGTGCCATACCATGAATTTTACCTTCCAATTCAGGTAACACTAATTTTAACGCTTTGGCAGCACCTGTTGAAGTTGGAATAATAGATTGTGCACAACCGCGCGCACGACGTAAATCTTTATGTGGATTATCTAAGTTTTTTTGGTCATTTGTATATGCGTGAACTGTTGTCATTAAACCGCTTTCGATACCAAATGTATCATTTAACACTTTTGCAACTGGTGCTAAGCAGTTTGTTGTACAAGAAGCATTTGAAATTACGTCATGTTTTTCAACATCAAGCTTTTCATCGTTTACACCTAAAACAATTGTAACGTCCTCGTTTTTACCAGGTGCTGTTAAGATAACTTTTTTTGCGCCTGCTTCAAGATGCATAGCTGCTTTCTCACGATCATTGAATTTACCAGTTGCTTCAATTACAATATCTACACCCATTGTAGCCCATGGTAATTTTAATGGATCACGTTCGCTAATAATTTGGACATGTTTACCATTTACAATTAAAGCATCGCCCGCTGGTTCAATCGTACCTTCGAATGTTCCGTGATTTGTGTCATACTTAATCAAATGTGCTAACGTTTCTGCTGGGTAGCTTGCATTAATTGCAACAATATTTAAACCTTCCTGTACGATCGCTTGGCGGAATACCATACGTCCGATACGTCCGAAACCGTTAATAGCAACTGAGACTGTCATTATAAAATCCTCCTGTGAGTGCATACTCATATTCATTATATACTTTATGCTAATTAGTATAACACAATTTTAAAAAAGATGAACATTATATATCCATAATAAAAAAGTTCTTATTTTCTGAAAAATAGAACCCTTTTTGAAATGAAAAAATTCAGTACTTCATCCTTATTATTTCGCATAAAAACAAAAAAATGCGCAGCAATTATCGCTGCGCAAAAGAATGCTGACAAAGTCGTATTCAAGCAAAATTGAACATCCCCTTTGGCAAATTCCCTCTATAAGGCCATTGACCAAGATAGCATTTTAAAATTTAAGATAGCAAAACATGATTTATAATGTTCAGTTGATTGGAGCGGAGGACGGGCGACTCCTGCGGGAACGCACAAAACGTAAGACGCAACAGACCGCGCGTTAGCGAGGGTTGCGGCTTACGGTGTGCCCACGGAAAGCGCCCGCCCAGAGCGGAAATTAACGGTAGCAACTAGCTATCCCCGCACTTTTCTAAAGTACGTCCCAATGAGTAAGTATCTTAATTAACTGCTCTTCTGTTTGCTGTAAATTTTCATTGTTATAAATGACTGCATGTGCACTTTTTTCTTTCACAGACATTGGTAACTGCGAATGCATGCGTGCTAGCGCATCTTCTTTTGATAATTGATTGCGATCCATTAATCGTCGAAGCTGCACCTCTTCGCTAACTGAAACTACAAGAATGCGCTCAACAAAATGCTGCAATTTGCTTTCGAAAAGTAATGGAATATCCATCACTACATGTTTTTGTCCTGCCTCTAAATATGCATCACGTTGATGTAGCATCTCCTGACGAATAGCAGGATGCATAATATCATTTAAAATTTTTCGTTTCGCAGGCTCATGGAAAATAATATCCCCAAGCTTTGGACGATTCAAATTGCCGTCATTAAGCAATATGTCTTCGCCAAAATTTTGAACAATGAGTGCTAACGTTTCCGTTCCTGGTTTTACCACATCACGTGCAACAACATCTGCATCGACAATCGGTAAGCCAAGTGCTGTCATCATTTTTGCGACTGTACTTTTGCCACTCGCAATACTTCCTGTTAGTCCGATAATCATAACTAATTCCCCTTTAATGTTGACAATTTGGACAAAATACAGATGTACGTCCACCGATTGTCATTTGACTCGTCTCTGTACCACATACCGGGCATATCTTCTTTCCATACATTTGTAATCGATTTTGCATGCTCCCTGCTTCACCGTTAATATTTCGATAATCCGAAATTGTCGAACCTCCTGCTTCAATGCTTTGACGCAGAACGTCAACAATTGCATCAAAAAGTGCACGTTTGCGCTTTTCACTTATGCGGTTCATTTTGCGGGCAGGGTGAATTTTTTGGACAAACAGCGCCTCTGTGGCATATATATTGCCACAGCCTGAGATAACTTGCCCGTCCATAATTACTTCTTTAACAGCTTTTTTCTCATATTTCGGTAGCAATGATTTAGCTATAAAATAATCGCTTGCTGCTTCATCGAACGGTTCAGGCGCCATTTTTGTTAGTGGTGCATGATCTTCTATTTTTGTTAAAAACCGTAGCTCGCCAAAACGACGAATATCTGAGTATATTAAATAGCCACCGTCTGCCATTTGAAAAGTCGCATGGATGTGCTTTTTAAATTTTTCCTCATTGATATCTTCAGGAGTGTCCACAATAAACCATGCACCTGTCATGCCTAAATGACTGACCAAAACATAGGACAATTCCTCTTTCATCAAATGAAAAAATATATACTTTGCACGACGCTCAATTTTCGTAATCTTCATTTGAGTTAATGCCATCTCAAATGCATCCGGCTCTGCTTGCTTCACTATACATTGCTTTCCTTCATCATAAGAAAAGCGAATCACTTCTGAAAGTTGTACCTGCTTTATTGTGCGACCTTCAATTTCTGGCTTTAATGCCTGTACGACACCTTCTACCTCTGGTAATTCAGGCATTTTAACCCCTCCTTACTTTGCATCGTACCATGTTGCCCCAAAATCAAAGTCCACTTTCAATGGAACATTTAGTTCAATGGCATTTTCCATTACTTCTGGTACGATTTTTTCTAGTAATGCAATTTCTTCCCTAGGTGCTTCAAAAATTAATTCATCGTGTACCTGTAGAAGAAGCTTTGCTTGCATGTTTTCTTTTTTCAAGCGTGCATCCATATCTATCATTGCTTTTTTAATAATGTCTGCAGCACTTCCTTGAATCGGTGTATTCATCGCTGTACGCTCCGCAAAACTACGTAAATTGAAATTCGAACTTGTAATATCCGGTAAATAACGACGGCGATTTAATAGCGTTGTGACATAACCATTAAACTTCGCATCCTGTACAATTTCATCCATATATTTTTTAACACCTGGGAAGCTGGCAAAATATTTCTCAATAAAAATAGCTGCTTCCTTACGTGTGATATCTAAATTTTGTGATAATCCATAGTCACTAATTCCATAAACAATCCCAAAGTTAACTGCTTTAGCAGCCCTACGCATATTGCTATCAACTTCTTCTGCAGGAACATGGAAAACATCCATCGCTGTACGTGTATGAACATCCATGCCTTCGCGGAAAGCTTCCACTAAGTTTTTATCCTCTGACATATGGGCTAAGACACGCAATTCGATTTGTGAATAGTCGGCCGAGAAAAGAATCCAATCTTCTTGTGATGGCACAAATGCCTGACGTATTTTACGACCTTCCTCTAAGCGAATAGGAATATTTTGTAGATTAGGATCTGTTGAACTTAGACGGCCTGTTGACGTTAGTGCCTGCTGGAAGCGTGTATGCACTTTACTGTCCGCTTCGTGAATTTCTTTTAGCAAGCCTTCAATGTAAGTAGATTGTAACTTACCAAGCTGACGGTACAATAAAATATGCTCGATAATAGCATGTTCAGGCTTTAATTTTTCCAACACATCAGCCGCTGTGGAATAACCTGTTTTCGTTTTTTTAATGACTGGCAAACCAAGCTTATCGAAAAGTATAACGCCTAACTGCTTTGGTGAATTAATATTAAACGCTTCTCCTGCTTCAGCATAAATTTCCTGCTCAATAATGACTAGCTTATTACTCAACTCTTGCCCCATCGTTTCAAGTGTTGAACGGTTCACTGTGATGCCTTCGCTTTCCATTTCGCTTAAAATCGAAGCCAATGGTAGTTCTAGGTTTTTATACAAGTCAAACTGTTCATTATCCTTTAACAATGCCTCTAGCTTAGGTTGTAATTCCCACACAGCAAACACTTTTCGGCTGGCATGTTCGGCTAAAATTTCGATAGCAGGTATAGCACGTTTTGCTCCTTTTCCATAGACCGCCTCATTAGCTTGCACTTCACGATATCCAAGGTCTTTGGCTAGTGTTGCCACATCATCACCGCTGAGTGCCGGATTATTGATATACGAAGCTAGCAATAGGTCAAACTCGACACCTGCTAAACGAATTCCAACACGTTTCAAAGCCGCCTGAGCTGCCTTCGTATCTGAAATATATTTAGTTTTAGTTACATCTTCTAGCCAGCGGCGAAGTACATCTGATGTAGAGACTACATCGAATGGCACATAAAACGTATTAGTACCATCCGTTAATGCCATACCTAACTGCTGACATGTATGATAATGCTCGTCCTCTAACTCTAAATGTATCGCCATGACATCCTTTAATTGCTCAGGCTTTACATCTTGCACAATGTCATATTCGAATGGAGCACGTTGTTCTTCTTCCACAGAAAAATCACTTTTTTCAAGTAGTGATTTGAAGCCAAGCTCTTGCCACACACTAATTAGCTCTTCTTCATTTGGCCCACTGTAAGCAAGATCATTAAAAGTTACTTCAATTGGCGCCTCTGTGAAAATTGTAGCAAGCTGTTTACTCATAAGTGCCTGTTCTTCATTCGCAACAAGCTTTTCTTTCATCTTTGAAGCTTTTAACGTATCCATTGCTTCATATAGTGCCTCAACTGAACCATGCTCTTTTAGCAATTTAACAGCTGTTTTTTCTCCAACACCAGGTACCCCAGGAATATTATCCGAAGCATCTCCCATGAGACCTTTCATATCTATAATTTGAAGAGGTGTTAAGCCATACTTTTCTTCAATAAATGCAGGCGTATTTTTTTCAATTTCAGTAATACCTTTTTTCGTAATGTACACTGTTACCTTCTCTGTTGCCAGCTGGGTAAGGTCGCGATCTCCTGACACGATAATTACTTCCATATCCTGTTCTGCTGCTTCTTTCGCTAATGTTCCTATAATATCGTCGGCTTCGTACATTTCAAGTTCATAACGCTTAATCCCATAAGCATCGATAAGTTTACGAATATAAGGAAACTGCTCTGATAGTTCTGGTGGCGTTTTTTGACGGCCGCCTTTATATTCTGTAAATGTATCGTGACGGAACGTCGTTTTACCTGCATCAAAAGCAACGAGCATCTTCGTAGGTTGCTCTTCCTCCAAAATTCTTTGCAACATCGTTGTAAAACCATACACTGCATTCGTATGAATGCCGCTATCATTCGTTAGTAGTGGCAACGCAAAAAACGCGCGGTAAGCTAAACTATTACCGTCTAGTAATAGTAATTTTTCCTTAGTCATTTTATTATCCTCCTGAAGTCGTCGTTCTTTTAATTGTAAAACGAAAACGTATGTTTGAAAATGCTCTTTCCTCTACTTTATCGGGAAAGTAAACTTTTTACCAATCATAGGACGTATATTAGTTAAAAAATTCATGTACATTTTCTGCTAAATCCATAAAAAAAGTCAATTGCACATTGCAATCGACTCCCCTACTGTTATTGACTTACGTTATTAACTCTTTCTTTACGATGGAATATTTCCTCATATATAACCGTCATAATGAAGGCATTCATAAAAGCAATGACGAAAAATAAAGGCATTCCACCTAGCTTTAAATGTGTTAGCCCTGTACTAAATACCATAATCACACCGATTTGTGATAGGAAGAAAATAAAGCCAATTCCAACTTGCCAAATTGGACGTTTTTCTTTACGTTTCTCGTACCAGAACATTCTTTTAAAAACTTTTCGTACATCCTCTGCAATGACTAAACCTAATAAAAACAAAATTACAAAAAATACCGGTATATAATAAACACTTTTCGTCACCCATGCAAAATCAGTTATACGGAAGAAAAGTGTAAAAAGCGATGCAATACTACAAGCAATCCCTAAATTTTGGAGCCACGTGCTAAAAAATATTTTCACAGCTATTACCCCCCATTTATCATTTCTAAACATCATCATTTTATCAGAAAATAGCAATCTATGACACCACCAATTATTTGTTTGCATTATTTTCTTTGCTTTGGTGCCAGGCACTTTAAACGGAACAAAAGAGAAAAAGTGTTAGATTGACTGCCATCAATCTAACACTTTTATTTGCAATACAGTTGTTGTCCGTTACGGCGGTGCTTTCTGGGGGCACACCGTAAGCCCCAACCGCAGGAGGGACCATCTCCACTCCCATCAACTATTGCTCTGCTCAATTCTAAATTTTATCTATTACAAAAGAATTAATAACTGGTCCCACTTATTAAAATTTCAAGTTATATTAAGGTATATTCTTTATTAAACCCCTGCAAGGATTACAATATTATTCTATATAGCCTGATAATAGTTTTGCATATGGTGAAGTTGAAGGCAGTATGATGACCGTATCCTCACCAACTGTTTTCTTATATGATTCTAATGTGCGGTATAGTGAATAAAATTCAGGATCTTTCGAAAATGAGCTATTGTAAATTTTCGCTGCCTCCGCTTCTCCTTCCGCTTGAATCAATGCCGCTTCTTTATTTGCTGTAGCTAGCATCTCTTGCACTTCTCTATCTGTTTGTGCTTCAATTCGGCGTTTATCCGCATCACCTTCAGATAAATAAAGCTGTGCAGTAGATTGACGTTCAGAAACCATTCGCGTAAATACAGACTGCTCGTTTTCTGCTGGTAAGTCTGTTCGACGAATGCGCACATCTACTACTTCAATACCGTACTTATCGTTTAGTAATAGTTCATTCACACGCTCTGTAACACGGTCATTTAAGCTACCTCGTGAGGAGTTTTCATCATTAATGATTTCATCGTATCTTAGTTGACCAAGCTCTGTTCGAATTACCGAATAAATAAACTCCTCCATCCTAGATTCCGCCTTCGTAAGCGTTCCAGCATTGGAGATGAGCGCTTTCGGATCTGTAATGCGCCAAACTGCATAGTTATCAATTATGATACGTTTTTTATCCTTTGTATTAATTTCTTCCTCTGAAATATTATAAGTTAATTGATTTTTCGGAAGTGTTGTCACGCTTTGAATAAAAGGCACCTTCATTTTCAAGCCTGGATCACGTTCAAACTTTACAACTTCACCGAACTGTCGAACTACTGCGTATTCAGATTCTTTTACAATATACACATTAGCAAAGAGAATAACCGCAATAGCAAAAACAATCGTTAATGTTACAACAAGAGAAATGTACTTTTTAGGATTTAACGGGCCCTTTTTTGACATCTTAATTACCTTGTCTCCATCACTAGAAGCAGTATTTTTTGATTTCCCCGATAAAAAACTTAGAAATTTTTCAAGATCTTTATTTTTCTGGTCCATTAATTACCGCTCCCTTCTTTTTTCTCTGGCGATGATTGTTGCTCTGTTGGTGCTTGTTGTTGTGGGGTTGGTTGTAACGCCTGTAGTGGCAAATACTTCATCGTACTACCATCATCATTCATAATATAAATTTGTGCCTTAGGTAACACATTTTCAAGAGTTTCTAAAATTAAACGTTCACGTGTAATTTGTTGATTCCCTTTGTATTGCTCATACATTTTATTGAAAACTGCTACATCCCCATGTGCTTGTTCAATACGTGCTGTTTTTGCACCATTGGCTTTTGAAATAATCGCATCTTTTTCACCATTCGCTTCACTAATTCGTTGGTTTTTGTATTTTTGAGCCTCATTCGTTTTTGTATTTTTCGTCTCACGTGCGTCTGTTACGGCTGTAAATGCCGCACGTACCTCTGCATTTGGTAATTCTACATCTTGCAATTTGACACCTAATACACCGATACCAATATCATATTTTTCTATTAGTGAAACAAGTAATTCTCTTGTTTTTGCTTCAATATCTGCTTTTCCATCTGTTAGCGCAGCATCAATAGTCGAGCTACCAATTATGGAGCGAATCGCGCTTGATGTAGCGCTATGTAAAATTTCTTCTGGATTTTGTGCATTAAATAAGTACTTTCGAGGATCTGTAATTTTCCATTGAACAACAAGATCTGTTAGAACAATATATTCATCACCTGTAATCATTTTCGTTTCTGCATCAAAGGCTTCTAATTCGCCTTCTTTATTTTGCTTATAACCAAACTGTAAACTGAATGTTTCTCTCGATAAAATCTCAACTGATTGTACTGGCCAAGGTAATTTAAAATGTAAGCCTGGATTTGTGACCATTTCATCAGCACGACCAAATGTTATGACAACAGCTTGCTCCGATTCATCGACTGTGTACCACGAAGTAAATACAGCGATAAGTGCTACAATGCCGAATATCCCAAGTCCTACCATCATTAGTGTCTTTTTCACACCCATGTCTGTTCCTCCCTTTTGCTTAGTACTATTGTATACGGTATAGCTTTTAAAAAGATTCAAAATAATTTCATAAAGTAAACTGAAACTGTAGACAAACATAAAATTTTGAGTTACTTAATCGTTTTTATTTTAAATACATATAGATGAAAATATCGGCTCCTAAATCGTAAAAATCCACCTCGCTTTCCCCGCGCACAGTGTATGCCGCAGGAGTCTACGCGGATTTTCATTTGGAAATACATATAGAATTTACTAGCAGTGCTGTTGAATACAAAATTGTTTGAGTGACTGGCACTTATAAATATAAATAAAAAATCCTGTCACCATTAAGGTAACAGGATATTCATAACTAGGTGTTCTAATACTGGGAAAAATGTAGCTGATAAAACAATACTAATTAAGGCGGCTACTATCATCGCTAAACTAGCAAAGGTACCTTCTAGTTCTCCCAATTCAAATGCTTTTGATGTACCAGTACCGTGCGCACCCATCCCAAGCATTAAGCCCCTTGCTGATGGCTTTTGGAAACGGCATATTCGAATAACCATTGGTGCAATCAAACTACCCAAAATACCAGTTGTCATAACAAAAACAGCAGTAAGAGTAGGTGATCCTCCTATCATATTGGAAATATCCATTGCAATAGGAGTAGTGACCGAACGCGGCACTAAGCTATGAACAAGTTCATCATTTAGTCCAACAACGCGTGCTATGATAAAAGAAGAGGCAATTGCAACAGCTGAACCGACAGCAATGCTAAAAATAATTTCAAAAGCATGTTTTTTTAATAAATTAAAATTTTTATAAATCGGTACAGCGAATGCAACTGTTGCAGGCCCTAATAAATTAGACAAAATGTTTGCCCCTGCATTATATGACTCATAAGATGTACCGGTTAATAGTAACAATACAATAATAATTAATGGGCTAATCAATATCGGAGTAAGCCATTCTTTAGGAAACTTTTGATAGAATGCTTTGCAAGCATAAAAAATAGCAATGGTTCCTAGTAAACTGATGACAGCAATAACTATACTCATATAGCGTCACCCTTCTTTCTCTCTAACCACTGTGCAGTAAAACCCGTCACTAACATCACGACGAATGCACTTACTACAATTACAACTACAACTTTCATGCCTTGTATACCGATTAACGCATCATAATCAATGACACCTATCGCTGAAGGAATGAAAAACAATAACAATTCACTAAGTAATAATCCTGCGCCTAACTCGATCCATTCTAGTTTAATAAGATGAAACTGCAATAGTAAAAATAATAAAACAAGCCCAATTATACTACCTGGAATCGGCAAGTGAAGTAAACGCGCAATGCTATTTCCTATAAATAACACTATATAAAGATAGCCAATTTGCACGAAACTTTTGACGATTTTCATGGTCAACCTTCTCTCAATTTTTTATGCTACTATACTTTACACCTAAATCACCGATGTGTAAAACAGAAAAGAATCCATCTCCTAAAAATAGGAAACAGACTCTTTCTGTGGTGAAGCTAAAGTAGTAACCATAAAAATCTTCATTCAAGCATCGTTAGATTTCAAAATTATTTTCATCTTATTATATAAAATAGGGGGTTTCTATAAAATAGTATAGCCCTCTATTTTGAATCCTATATATTATTATTGTAAAGAATTTGTTAATTTTTTCGGAATCATTACAATCATCTTTGTGCCAACTCCAACTTTACTTTCTACCTGAATCCGTCCATGATGTGCCTCCACTAGATGCTTCACAATGGCTAGCCCTAACCCAGTTCCACCAGAATTTCTGCTACGCGCACGATCGACACGATAAAAACGTTCAAAGACGCGTGCAATTTCATTCTTTTCTATGCCGATACCTTCATCTTCAATTTCAATAATTCCATATGTGTCATTTTCCTTCAAGCGAATCGTTACTGTTGTATTTTCAGGTGAATACGTAATCGCATTTGTAATGAGATTCGTAACAATTTGAATAACCCGATTGGCATCCCCCATTACTTCTACATCGCGGGCAATATCCACTTGAAAACTCATATTTTTTTCATCGAGTCGCGGACCTGTTAATTCTGCTCCACGTATAAGTACATCCTGCAAGCCCATTGGCATAATATTTACAGTGAATCCATGTTGTTCTATTTTAGAAAGCTCTAATAAATCTTGGATAAGCATTTGAAGACGATTGCTCTCCTTATGCATAATTTCTAAAAAGGATAGCAGCATCTTTTCATCTTTATAAGCACCATCCAGTAGAGTTTCAGAAAAGCCTTTAATCGATGTAATCGGGGTACGTAGTTCATGCGATACATTGGCTACAAAATCTTTACGAATTTGCTCAAGTCGAACAAGCTCCGTAATATCATGCATGACAATGACAACGCCTAGCCATCGTCCGTGATCACCAATTACTGGTGCACCATATACCTCTTTATTGTATAGCTCTTGTTGTACTTCCATCTTTATTTGCTGTCGATATGGCATTTCCGTTAAAAACACGTGGTCAATAAATTGCTCAAGTGTTTTTGGTAATCCAATCGTGCGGAAGACTTTTCCTTGCACATGCTCAAGTTGCATTCCAAAACGTTCTAAAAACACTCGATTAACGATTGATATGTTGCCTTCACGACCAATCATCATAAGTGAGCTACCCATGTTTTCAATTAACGTTTTTAGCCTTTCTTCCTCTACCTCTCTTATCGTCGTAATATCCTGTAAATTACGCGCTAAAATATTGATAGAATGGCTCAGTGGCATCATGCGCTCATGCTCATTTTCGTGTGCACGAGCACGATAATTTCCTTTTGCCAATTCAAGTGCCGTTTCCGTCACATTATCAATTGGTGCGGTGAAATTTCGAATCATATAGCGGCTTACAACAGCAATTAATATAAGCGTAATTGTAAATAATATCGCTAACACACCATAAAGCCGGGCACGTACATATGACAGCAGTGAGTCCTTCTTTTCGATTGTTTGGGCTGCAAATAAAGCTTTCTTATCTTCCTCAGATATGGAAATTTGCCGTTCATCAAGTACTTTTTCCATTGCTTCTTGACTATATGATCTCGATCGATCATTGTATTGTTCTACATAAACAGGAAAAAGCTGACCTATAACAATCATTAGGACAGCAAGAATTGTTCCGAGCGAGAGCATGAATGTCAAGAATAAGCGGTTGCTCATTGATTTCATGAAGTTTTCGGCTCCTCAAATTTATAGCCAAGACCACGAATTGTTTTGATAAACATCGGCTTACGACTATTTTCTTCAATTTTATCGCGGAGGTGACTAATATGCACATCCACAATACGAGTATCGCCTGCAAAATCATATTTCCAAACAGCACTCAATAACTGATCACGAGTTAATACACGATTTTTATTTTCAAGTAAATAAATGAGTAGCTCAAATTCCTTCGGTGTAAATTCAAGTGCTTCTTCTTGTAAAAATACTTCAAAACGCTCAGGAAATACACGCAGTTGACCAAACTCATACATTTTTTCTTGAGGCTCATCCTTATCCTCTATTACAACATTTTGTGTAAATCTTCTTAAGACAGCTTTAACACGTGCTAATACTTCCCGTGGACTAAAGGGTTTTGTCATATAATCATCTGCCCCTAGCTCCAAACCAAGCACCTTATCGAACTCATCATCTTTTGCCGTTAGCATAATGATTGGTGTATTCATACGTTGCTGACGAATTTGTTTACAAACTTCCATGCCATCCAGCTTAGGGAGCATCAAGTCCAAGAGAATTAAATCAGGCTGTATTTCCATCGCTTTATTTAACCCTTCTAAACCGTCTGCTGCTGTTTCAACTAAATAGCCAGCCTGTTCTAAATTATATTTTAATAAGGTCGCAATAGAAAATTCATCTTCTACAACTAAAATAGTTTTTGTCATGTATATTGCCTCCGTTAGTGATTTGAAACCCCCATTTCAAATCTCAAGACGCTCGCTATAATGCCAGTGGTGGTGTCACCAGCAATGTACCTTCAATTACAAGCTGCTTTTGTTCATTATAGGAGAGCACAGATACGGTAATGGTATTCTGTACTTTATTTACTTCTGTTACCTCTAAAAGCGTATCGAACAATTCATAATGATAGAGTGGCCCTAAATAGGTTAAATGTTGTTCTATAATACGCGCCCCAGGTCCTGGAATATACTTCGAAACAGCTGACGTAATAATGCCATTTAACATAATAGTTGGTACAATCGGCTTTTTAAAAGGCGTCATCGCTGCATAATCATGTTGAATGTAAAGCGGATTATTATCATTTGTAAGTCCTAAATAAAGCAATAAATCCTTATCTTCTATTTTTTCAGTAATATGAATCTTCTCGCCAACTGTAATTTCATCAATAGTGAGACCAAGCTTACTGTTCTTTTGAAGCAAAGATACGCCAACCCCTTTTCTATCATACTACCTTCATAGTATCAATTTTATTCTAAAAGTACAATGAAAAGCAGAATAACCATTTTATGTTTATGCATATTATAAAGAACAATAGAGGATGTTTTTAAAATTTCTTTCTGTATAATAAAAAAAATCGAGTAAGAATGATTCCTACTCGATTTCATAAGCTTTTATTAAGCTAAAACTTTCATAACTGCTTTTACGGCTTCAGCAGAGTTATCCAATGCTGACTTTTCTTTGTCAGTTAATTCAAGCTCAAAGATTTTTTCGATACCATTTGCACCTAGTAATGTTGGTACTCCTAAGTAAATCTCGTTGTAACCATACTCGCCTTCTAAGTATGCGATTGATGGTAGAATACGCTTTTGATCTTTAATAATTGCTTCAGCCATTTCAATAAGTGCGGCTGCTGGAGCATAGTAGGCAGAACCATTTCCAAGTAAGTTCACGATTTCTGCACCACCATTGCGCGTACGGTCAACGATTGCTTCTAAACGCTCTGGAGCGATTAAAGTTTCTAAAGGAATACCGCCAGCAAATGAATAACGAGTAAGTGGCACCATTGTGTCACCATGACCACCTAATACAAAACCAGTGATGTCTTTTACAGAGATGTTTAGCTCTTCTGCAACAAAAGCACAGAAACGAGCAGTATCAAGTACACCAGATTGACCGATTACCCGATTCTTAGGGAAACCTGTTTCTTTAAATACTGTGT
Organism: Lysinibacillus sp. NPDC093210; assembly: GCF_044753985.1. Taxonomy (NCBI): domain Bacteria; kingdom Bacillati; phylum Bacillota; class Bacilli; order Caryophanales; family Bacillaceae; genus Lysinibacillus; species Lysinibacillus sp. NPDC093210. Next base: position 981,792 of record NZ_JBIVOE010000001.1, read on the forward strand.
AAGTCATCGCATCAACAGGGTTTGTTAATACGATAATGGTTGCATTTGGCGAATGTGCGGCGATTTCTTTTGAAACAGTCTTCATAACACCTTGGTTAATTTGAACTAAGTCGTCACGGCTCATGCCAGGTTTACGGGCAACACCCGCAGTAATAATTACTACATCAGAATCTGCAGTGTCTGCATAGTTAGAAGTACCTTTAACAAAAGAATCAAAACCTTGTATTGGAGCAGCTTCCCACATGTCTAAAGCCTTACCTTTTGTTGGGTTTTCAGCTTGTGGAATATCTACTAATACAACATCGCCAAGTTCCTTTTGCGCTGCTAAAAATGCTGCAGTAGCGCCGGTGAACCCGCCACCGATTACTGAGATTTTTTTACGTTTCAAAGTCATTTGAATACGCTCCTTTTTTAGGTTGTATGCTAAAAAAGGGAGGAGAATAAATTCTCTCTCCCTCCATTAAACCAGGTACTAATATTACTGTAGCAAACCAATTTTACATTAAACAAATATCTGTTAACCACGCTGGATTGTTACAGTGATAATTTTTACAGATTCGTAAAAATTATAAGTTTTTAATTAGTTCGTTAGCGAATTCTGAACATTTCACTTCTGTAGCGCCGTCCATTAAACGAGCAAAGTCATAAGTTACAACTTTTGAAGAGATTGTATTCTCTACAGATTTAGTGATCATGTCAGCTGCTTCTTGCCATCCTAAGTGTTCAAGCATTAATACACCTGAAAGTAATACTGAAGATGGGTTTACTTTATCTTGACCAGCATATTTTGGAGCAGTACCGTGAGTAGCTTCGAAGATTGCGTGACCAGTTACGTAGTTAATGTTCGCACCTGGAGCAATACCGATACCACCAACTTGTGCAGCTAATGCATCAGAAATATAGTCACCATTTAAGTTCATTGTAGCTACTACATCGAACTCAGTTGGACGAGTTAAGATTTGTTGTAAGAAGATATCAGCAATAGAATCTTTTACTAAGATTTTACCAGCTGCTAAAGCTTCAGCTTGTGCTTTGTTTGCTGCTTCTTCACCTTGGTCAGCTTTGATTGCATCATATTGGTTCCAAGTGAATGTTTGATCAGCAAATTCAGTTTCAGCTAATTCATAACCCCATTTTTTGAATCCACCTTCAGTGAATTTCATGATGTTTCCTTTGTGAACTAGTGTCACAGATGGACGGTTATGTTTAATTGCATATTCGATAGCAGAACGAACTAAACGCTCAGTACCTTCTTTAGATACTGGTTTTACACCGATACCTGAAGTTTCTGGGAAACGAATTTGATTTACACCAAATTCTGATTGTAAGAAGTTGATGATTTTTTTAGCTTGTTCAGAGCCTGATTCGAATTCGATACCAGCATAGATGTCTTCTGTGTTTTCGCGGAAGATAACCATATCAACGTCTTCTGGGCGTTTAACTGGAGAAGGTACTCCATCAAAGTGACGTACTGGACGTAGGCAAACATATAAATCAAGTTGTTGACGTAATGCTACGTTTAGAGAGCGGATACCACCACCGATTGGAGTAGTAAGAGGACCTTTAATTGCAATTAGGTATTCGTTAATTTTATCTAAAGTTTCTTGTGGTAACCATTCACCAGTTTGGTTGAATGCTTTTTCACCAGCTAGAACTTCTAACCATTCGATTTTCTTTTCACCGTTATAAGCTTTTTCTACAGCTGCGTCAATTACGCGAGATGCTGCTGCCCAAATATCTGGACCGATTCCATCACCTTCGATGAATGGGATTACTGGATTGTTTGGTACATTAAGTACGCCGTTTTCAACTACAATTTTGTTTGACATTGTTGTTGCCTCCTAAATTCATAATCATAGGACTGTGTTATAGGTAACACAGTCCCAAATATTCTAGCATATTTTCCAAATTAGCGCTCGCTGATTGGAACATATTTTTGCATACCTGGTCCAACATACTCAGCACGTGGACGGATCAGGCGGTTGTTAGCATATTGCTCAAGAATATGTGCTACCCAACCAGAAGTACGTGAAACTGCAAAGATTGGTGTGAATAGGTCATGATCGATGCCTAAAGAATCGTACACTGATGCAGAGAAGAAGTCTACGTTTGCAGGTAGTTTCTTTTGTTCAACAATCATGTCATGGATTTTAACTGACATTTCATAAAGCTCTGGTTTACCAGTTAGTTCAGTTAATTTTTGTGACATTACACGTAAGTGTGGTGCACGTGGGTCGCCTTTGCGGTATACGCGGTGACCGAAGCCCATGATTTTTTCTTTGTTATCTAATTTATTTTGAATGTAAGATTCAACGTTTTCAAGAGAACCAATTTCAGTTAACATCTTCATAACTTGCTCATTTGCACCACCGTGAAGTGGTCCTTTTAATGCGCCGATAGCTGCAGTTACACCAGAATAAACATCTGATAATGTAGCTACACATACACGTGCAGTAAATGTTGATGCATTTAATTCATGGTCAGCATGTAATACTAACGCTTTATCGAATGCTTCTACTTCGATTGGTGCTGGCTCTTCACCTTTTAACATATATAGGAAGTTTGCTGCATAGCTAAGTTCTGATTTAGGTTGAATTGGCTCTAAACCTTTACGTACACGTGCAAATGCAGTAACAACAGTTGCAATTTTAGCTTGTAGACGAATTGCTTTACGGTAGTTAGCTTCTGGATCCATAACATCCGCTTCTTCATCGAATACACCAAGTAAAGATACTGCCGTACGAAGTGCAGCCATTGGATGTACAGTTGAAAGTGGGTAAGTTTTGAATTGGTCTACAATTGCTTGTGGAATAGACATGTTGTCTGCCAATTGTTGTTTTAATTCAGCAAGCTCGTCCGCTTTAGGTAAACGAGTATGCCAAAGTAGGTAAATTACCTCTTCAAATGATGCGTTATCTGCTAAATCATCAATGTTGTAACCAACATATGTAAGTGTGTCATCGATAATTGAACTGATTTTAGATTCCGCTGCTACGATACCTTCTAATCCTTTTGTTGCTGACATAAATTATCGCTCCCTCATACTAATAATTTTTGTTGTAAACGCTTTTTCAACCTTAGCATTTACGTTTTTGCTCACATGAACCATTAAGTAAATCGCTTACATTGTTATTATAATCATTTTTGACAGCTTTGTGAATGAAAAACCTTCAAATTAAGAAAAAGTCGGACGAGCGACTATATAAGCGTACTAAAGAGGGTATTTTGTATATTTTGACAATATATTTTCATTTGAATTGGGGTGAAATTGTTAAAATGAGGAATATTAAATATTTTTCATACGAAAGAACTATTAATGTTTTATTGTTTATTTTTTATTTAGTCATTCTTTGGTTCGTTTTACCTGTATCACTTGCTATATTTTTATCATTTACAACATATCCTATAATAAATTTCCTTCATAAGTACTTTAAAATCAATTACTGGATTGCCGCTATTATCGTGGAAATATTGATTCTTTCTTGTATAGTTCTCCTCATAGTCATCTCAATAAACAGTATTATACTCATCTTTCCTGAAATACGTGACACACTTCAAAACTTTCCATTGTTCACTGAGTATGAATCCATATTTATTCAGTTTTTGCAAGAAAAATCAATGTCTATTTTTGATTCTATCGTCGTTTATACTGCAAATTTATTTCAAATATTTATGAAGCACGTCATTGAAGTTTTTATATTCCTTGTAGCTTATTATTTTGCATTAATCGAAACAAGAAAATCTCGTTACTGGTTCTTTCAATATGTCCCCAAAAAATATAGAAATCAATGGCAATCTCATTTTTCGAAAGTCATGCAACTTTTTCATTACTTTGTATTTGTAGAATTTCAATTATTTACGATAACATTACTTATTCTTTGCGCGGGCTTTATGATATTTCAATTTGAACAAGCCATTATTAAAGCATTCATTGTTGCATTTGCGGATGTACTGCCCTTCTTTGGTATCGGTGTCTTTCTTGTACCAATGAGCATTTACTTCTATTTCAATGGCGATACCTTTTTATGTGGTGCAATTTTACTGTTGTATTTGTTTGTTCAACTAACAAGGCAGCTCGCTGAATCTATGCTTTGGTCAAATACGTTGCAATTACGAACGTTTCATACGTTTTTCATCAGCGCTGCCTCCATCTTATTATTTGGTTTTTACGGTATTTTACTCAGCCCAATTTTTTTATTTTTAGCTGTTAAGCTGAAAGAAAAGTCTATTTTTGAACAATAATAAACTGACCTTTTTTCATTTTTTTACGCATCCAATAAAATACAAGTGGTTGGAACAATTTACGTGTCACTGGCAGCAGCATTAATAAACCAATTACATCTGTTATAAAACCTGGCAATGCTAATAGCACACCGCCACTAAAATTCAACATCGCATCCACTAATGCTGGTCCAGGCGCTTCTCCTCGCGCTACCATATGTTTTACGTTTTTCACTGAATTAATACCTTTATTTTTCGCTATATAAATGCCAATGATCGTCGTTGCGACAACAAGCAATAATGTATTGAAGACGCCAATATTTTGACCAATAACTATTAATAACGCCAGTTCGGCTAATGCATATACAACAAAACTAAGAAAAAATTTTTTCATATTTTTCTCCCTTCTATTGAAAAAGCTATACCTTCTATACGTTATTATAGCCCAATAAGTTTCAACTAAAAAATAATCAGGAGTAAATACTATTTTTTATTGTTATTTAAAAGGCTCTAGTACGGTTACCCCATACTAGAGCCTTTTTACTATCCATTAAAGTACGCTTGCATGTCCCTTATAAATAACACCTGTTTCAGCATCCATTGTTATTTCTTGACCGTGGCGAATTAAAGTTGTTGCTTCTTTTACACCGACGATTACAGGAATACCAAGACTTAGCCCTACTACAGCGGCATGACTTGTCAGTCCGCCTTCCTCCGTAATTAGCCCAATACAATTTTCAATAGCTGGCATCATATCACGATCTGAACCGACCGTTACTAAAATACATCCTTCTGTATCATATGCTAATGCCTCAGCTGCATTTTTTGCTACAACTGTATTACCAATTACTGACGCTTTGCCAATCCCTTGACCACGCGCAAGTAAATCGCCAATAATGTGTACCTTCATTAAGTTTGTAGTCCCAGCTTCCCCTACAGGAACACCTGCTGTAATAACAACTGCATCACCATGATTTACAAAACCATGCTTCAAGCTTTCGTCAACTGCTAGTTCTAAAATTTCGTCTGTCGTTGTAACGCGTTGACAAACTACAGGATAAACACCCCATACAAGAGTTAATGTATTTGCCGTGTTTTCAGAACCTGTAACAGCGACAATCGGCACACCAGGACGATATTTTGCAATCATTCTAGCCGTGTTTCCACTTTCTGTTGGTGCTAGTACAGCTTTTACGCCTAAGTTTATCGAAGTATATGCTACCGCCTGAGAAATAGCCTCTGTCATATTTGCTTCTTTTTCGCGACTACGTGTAGAAACGATTGCTTTATAATCTAATGAATCTTCTGTACGTTGTGCAATTTTGTTCATTGTTTGTACGGATTCAACTGGGTATGTCCCTGCTGCTGTTTCACCAGATAACATAATCGCATCTGTTCCATCAATAATCGCGTTTGCAACGTCACTTGCTTCAGCTCGTGTTGGACGAGGATTACGTTGCATGGAGTCTAACATTTGAGTTGCCGTAATAACTGGTTTGCCAACTTGGTTACATTTTAAGATTAATTTCTTTTGAACTAATGGTACCTCTTCAGCTGGAATTTCTACGCCTAAGTCACCACGTGCAACCATTAATCCGTCCGATACTAAAATGATTTCGTCGATATTATCGACACCTTCTTGGTTCTCGATTTTCGGGATAATTTGAATATGACTACCGCCATTTTGCTCAAGTAATTCGCGAATTTCTAATACATCCTTAGCTCGACGAACGAATGAAGCTGCAATGAAATCCACACCTTGTTTAATACCAAATAAAATATCCTGTGCATCTTTTTCAGTAATTCCAGGTAGTTGAACTGAAACCCCAGGGACGTTAACACCCTTTTTATTTTTTAAGACACCTGCATTTTCTACTATTGTATGAATAAGCCCTTTTTCCGTATCTGTTGCTAACACACGTAATTGAATTAAGCCATCATCTAATAAAATAATTGAGTTTTGTTGTACGTCTTCAATCAGGCGTTCGTACGTAACAGAAAAACTTGCTTCTGTTCCTTCTACTTCCGTCATCGAAATATCGATTACCTGACCTGCTTTTAAATGTAGTTCCCCATTTTGCATGTTATGCGTACGAATTTCAGGTCCTTTTGTGTCGAGCAAAATACCTACTGGTTTCCCTAATTTGTTTGCAACTTCACGAATTAAATTAATACGCACTTCATGTTCTTCATGTGAACCGTGTGAAAAATTCAAGCGGGCTACATTCATACCTGCCTCAATTAGTTTTTCTAAAATTTCTGGTGACTCACTTGCCGGACCAATTGTACATACGATTTTTGTTTTTCTCATTCTCTGCCCACTCCGTTTTACGCAAAATTATATTGATAGTTCTTTCATTAAAGTATATAAACTTACATCAGACTCATGATTCTTTTCAAAAGCCTCTGGCATATCATAGTCAATGACTGTATGGTTGCGTATTCCTACAGCTCGACCAGATTTACCTTCCATTAATAATTCTACCGCATGTGCACCAAATTGACTTGCGAGGACACGATCACGTGCCGTTGGAGAACCACCGCGTTGAATATGACCAAGAACAGAAACTCGCGTCTCTTTCCCCGTCTTTTCTTTCAGTAATTTTGCCAACTCGCTACCTGACATTACACCCTCTGCTACAATAATGATACTATGCTTTTTCCCTCGTGCTTCACCACGCTCTAAGCGTGATACGATGTCGTCTAAATCATATTCTTCTTCAGGAATTAAGACCGTTTCAGCACCTGCTGCAAGCCCTGCCCATAATGCGATATCACCTGCATCTCGCCCCATTACTTCAACAATAAAAGAATTTTCATGGGAAGTCGCGGTATCACGAATTTTATCGATTGATTCAACGACTGTATTGAGCGCGGTATCAAAGCCAATTGTGTATTCTGTTCCCGGAACATCATTATCAATTGTGCCAGGCACTCCAACAGCTGGAAAACCTTTTTTTACAAGATCCATTGCACCTCGGTAAGAACCATCACCCCCGATAACAACTAACCCTTCGATACCTGCTTCACGCATATTAGCAATTGCTTGCTGTTGAACAGCATCTTCCTTAAATTCAGGGCACCGTGCTGAAAATAAATTGGTACCTCCTCTTTGAATGATGCCACCTACAGAACCTAAATCAAGCGGCTCAAAAGATCCTTTTATTAAACCTTCATAGCCATGCTTAATTCCAACAACATCCATTCCGTGATAAGCTGCCTTACGAACGACTGCTCGAATGGCTGCGTTCATGCCAGGGGCATCTCCACCACTTGTTAATACGGCAATTTTTTTCATTGTCGAACAACCTCCTGCAGTGTTATCTAATATTATTCACATTAACACGAAAAAACAAACTATGTAAGGGTTCTGGAGCTAGAAAAACATAACTTTTACATAAAAAATGAAAAGAATGCGCTTTCACACACTCTTTCCATCACAAAGCATCTAAAATTTAACATTTTTTAAAAATATTTCGCTTTAATTTAACGAATTAGACCTTCGGAGCATTGCCATGTGATTTGTCTATACTTCTATATATTGTCCGATTTTTTTAAATTTATCATATCGATCTTCGATTAATTGCTCACCATTTAAAGAATTTAATCCTTTTAGTGTGTCGCTAATACATTCTTTTATATAGATTGCCTGCTTCGCCACATTGCGATGTGCTCCGCCAGTGATCTCAGGAATAATACCATCTATCACACCAAGCTCTTTTAAATCAGGGGCCGTAATACGCATTGCTTCTGCTGCTTGCTTAGCAAGGCTACCATCACGCCATAAAATTGAAGCAGCACCTTCTGGAGATATAACAGAATAAGTGGAGTTCTCTAACATGTAAACACGATTTGCTACGCCTAAAGCTAGAGCACCACCACTACCGCCTTCTCCAATAACGATGCTAATGACTGGTACTGATAATCCCGCCATTTCTACTAAATTTCGAGCAATTGCCTCACTTTGACCACGCTCTTCTGCTGCTTTACCAGGGTAAGCACCTTTTGTATCAATAAAACAAATGATTGGGCGATTAAATTTTTCTGCTTGTTTCATTAAGCGCAACGCTTTGCGATAACCTTCTGGATGGGGCATACCAAAATTACGACGAATATTTTCTTTTGTTGATTTACCACGTTGGTGTCCAATAACAGTGACAGGTTGTCCTTCAAAAAGAGCAATCCCACCTAAAATCGCTGCATCATCTCCAAACGTACGATCTCCATGTAATTCAATAAAGTTTTCACACATAGCTTCAATATATTGTAGCGTTGTCGGACGTTCAGGATGTCTTGCTACTTGCACGCGATCCCACGGCTTCATATTGGCATAGATTGATTGCTCGAGTTGCGTTAAACGCGTTTCTAGCTTTTCAATCTCTCCTGTCATATCTACGTCCGCTTCAGCAGCAATTGTTTTTAATTCATCAATTTTTTCGCGCAATTGAACTACCGGTTCTTCAAAAGCTAAATTTTTAGACATGTTGCACGCCACCTTTCGTATGCATTTTTACAAGCACAGATACTTGTTTCCGTAACTCTTTACGATGGAAAATGGCATCTAGTTGACCATGCTCTAATAAAAATTCGGCTGTTTGGAAATCATTCGGTAGTTTTTCTCTTACCGTTTCTTCGATTACACGTCTTCCTGCAAAGCCAATCAGTGCCTGAGGTTCTGCAATATTGATATCCCCCACAGAGGCAAAGCTTGCAGAAACACCACCAGTAGTTGGGTGCGTTAAGATGGAAATAAATAATAAGCCTTGATTGCTATGACGTTTTAAGGCAACACTTGTTTTCGCCATTTGCATTAAAGAAAGAACACCTTCTTGCATACGAGCTCCACCACTTGCAGTGAAAATGATAAACGGCACACCTAATTCGGTTGCTTTTTCAACAGCACGTGTTATTTTTTCTCCAACAACAGAGCCCATTGACCCCATACGGAAATGAGAATCCATTATCGCTACTACAACATCTTCTCCGTCAAGTGTGCCTAAACCTGTCAATACAGCCTCATTTAGACCCGTTTTTTGTTGATCGGCATTAATTTTCTCTACATAGGCAGGGAAATTAAGTGGATTACTTGTTTGTAAATGATCGTCCATAGAAACAAATGATCCCTCATCTAAGAAATAGTCAACACGCTCTTGTGCAGTCATTTTAAAATGATGGTCACACTTCGTGCATACTTTATGATGCTTTTCTAATTCTTTTGTTAACTGAATATGACGGCATTCTGGACATTTTGTCATGAGTCCTTCTGGAAATGCCTTTTCCTGACCATCCTGTTTCTTTTTTCGATTTGCGTTAAATATGTCGCGTATTGCCATGTTTGACTCCCCCTTTATTGTCTAAAAAGTTTGACCAGTACCCATCCACTGCTCGTAAGCTAGTAATGCTTCTTTTTCATAGCCAAGTTGCATCGATTTCAACATCGTTTGAAGGATTATTTTTTCCTCTTCCGTTGAGTTTCGATTTAAACGGTCACCGTCATATGCAGCAAGTTGAAACCAGATTTTCAGCGAAAGCCGATTGCCTGACGTAACTAATAGTTCTCGCAATACATCACAACAATTTACTGTTCCTTCAATTTCCAGCTTCACAAAAAAACTATCCCACACTGGTAGTGTACGAAGAATCTCTGTACAACTTATTACGCGAATTGCTTCCTTTTCATGAATTTGTCGCGTTAATTCGACATCTTTTTTTGATTTTTCATCTTCTAATATAAACATCGACAGTACTTCTACAAGCTGATGCTTATGTGTTGAGGCAAGAAATGTCCCTCCACCGTGTCGCGTTTCAATGAGTCCAAGTAACTCTAAACTGCGCAGTGCCTCCCTTACAGAGGATCGCCCAACACCTAACCTTTCTGATAAAACACGTTCAGAAGGAAGCTTCTCTCCAGCTTGAATTTTTTCCATTCGAATAAGTTGACGCAATTGCTGAACGATTTCTAAAAACACTTTTTTTTGTTCGGTTTGTTTATCCATATGATTAACTCCCGTTATCAAAAAGTGGTCTGACCACTTTTTTAGCATTGACTACATCTTACAAAATAACTGTTTAAAAGTAAAGAAAAAACTGCATAAAATTCTATGCAGTTTCTAAAATCTTGTTTAATTTCATATCTTTTTAGTCGATTGTGCATGTTTTACTTTCACTTGCGATTTTCCAAAACGTTTTTCAAGTGTACCCTCAATATAGAGCAATTCATCTTCTATCAAAATTTCCTGTACTAGTTGAAATACTTGTGGAAATAAGGTAATCGATACGATTCCAAATTCATCTTGAAGTTGGACAAAGGCCATTTGCTCTCCTTTTTTTGTCCTTATTTTTTTCACTTCTTCAATTAAGCCTATCATTTTTACATACGTTCCTTCACGTGCATACTTCAGTTCAGCACATGTTACAGTAACGTCTCCCCAGTAGCTTCTTTCTTCAGTAACTGGATGAGCAGATATATAAAAGCCTAAACATTCTTTCTCATGCTGGAGTTTTTCCTTCTGAGACATCGCTTCAGCTTGCATATACTTCGGTTTACCAAAATTAAAGGCAGTTGCTGTTTCTATATCAACATCCTCTGTTGGGCGCACGAGCTCTGCTTGTTTTAATGCTGCATCTAAGGTAGCCGCAAGTACAGCACGATCCTTTCCTAAATAATCGAGCACACCCGAATAAACAAGAGACTCCATTACATTCGGTTTAAAATGCTGCGCACTTAAAGCTACAGCCAAATCAAATAAATTATGAAAGGCATCTGGATTCGTTTTACGTAACGTTACTACTTTCTCTAAAAAGGTGTGTGGTACACCTTTAACGCCAGCTAAACTATAGCGAATTCCATCCTTTTCTACTAAAAAGAATTTAGTACTTTGCAATAATGACGGCGGATAAAACGGAATGCCTTTTTCCTTTGCTTCCGCAACAAGCTGTTGAATTTTTTCTACATTTCCTGTTGCATTTGTTAATAATGCTGCATAAAAGCTTTGTGGGTAATGAGCCTTTAAATACGCCATATGATACGAAATGACACTATAGGCGACAGCATGACTTTTTGGAAAGCCATAGTCCGCAAAGCGTACAATGAGCGCATAGACATCCTCCGCAACTTTCCGATCAAAACCTTGTCTTAATGCTCCATCTACAAAGGCATTGCGTTGCTCTTCTAATATTTCACGATTTTTCTTACTAACCGCACGGCGTAATAAATCAGCCTGTCCCATCGTAAAGCCTGCCATGGTCCCAGCAATTTGCATAATTTGCTCCTGATAAACAATAACACCAAATGTTTCGCGTAAAATAGGCTCCAGTATTGGATGTGGCATCGTTATAGGTTCTTTACCTGCCTTTCTTCTTGCATAGACAGGTATAAAATCCATTGGCCCAGGACGATAAAGTGCATTGACTGCAACAATATCTGAAAATTGCGTTGGATGAATATCACGTAGTGCTTGTTTCATGCCGTCTGACTCTAACTGGAAAATACCAACTGTATCACCCTTTTGTAGTAACTGAAATGTTCGCTCGTCATGCATTGGGATAAGGTCAAATTCTATCCATGGTCCCCCCGCTTTATAAATTGACCAGCGTACTTGCTCCAAAATTGTAAGGTTACGTAACCCTAAAAAGTCCATCTTCACAAGCCCACGCGCTTCTACATCTCCCATCGGCCACTGGGTACAATAAATACCTTCATGTCCATCCTCAATCGGGACCGTATCGACTAATGGCGTTGGTGCTAATACAATGCCAGCTGCATGGGTAGAAGAGTTTCTCGGTAAGCCTTCCAATTTTAAAGCTACATCAAGCCAACGTCGGTGGTATTCATCTTCAGCTAACCAACTTTGAAAGTTTTGTGACTCCGCTACAGCTCTTTGCAAAGTCATACCAGGTTTGTTCGGAATCATTTTCGATATTTTTTCCATCACTTCAGCATCAAATCCAAAAACACGTGCTACATCTCTCGCCACTGCTTTCGCAGATAAAGTGCCAAACGTAATGATTTGCGCAACATTAGCCTTGCCATATTTTTGTGCGACGTATTGGATAACTTGTTGTCTTTTACTGTCAACAAAGTCAATATCAATATCCGGCAAGGTTACACGTTCAGGATTTAAAAATCGTTCAAACAATAATCCATAGACAAGCGGATCTACCTGTGTAATGGAGAGACTAAATGCAACAAGCGAGCTTGCCGAAGAGCCACGTCCTGGTCCAGTTAATATACGATTTTCTTTGGCAAAGCGCATAAAATCTGCAACGATTAAAAAGTAATCAGCATAGCCCATTGAACATATAATTTCTAGTTCATATTGCAGTCTATCTCGATAAATTGCTGGTACCTCAGACAGCTTTAAGCGCTCGGCTAGACCAGAAAATGTTTCTTTTACAAGCATACTTTCGGCTGTTTCACCCTCTTGTATCGGAAATTTTGGCATTTGAACATGCATTTCAGGAATTTTTGCTACACAGCTAGCAAGCATGACTCCACTTGCCTCAATCCATTCAGGACGGTCTAAATACCATCCCTTCCACTGTTCCTCAGTTGGCGCAAAATAGTATTCTAAATGAGCTGTTAGCAATGTATCTTGAAGTTTTTCCCCTGTATCAATTGCTCTAGCAACCTCATAAGCAAAATGATCTTCAGGTTGTAAAAAATAACAACGCTGAGTAGCTACGATTGAAACTTCTTTTGTCTCGCACCAATGTGAAATCATAGCTTCATTGTCTGCTATTATGCCTCCTGGTCTTGCAATCCCTACATATAGACGTTTTCCAAATACTTGTTGTAAAGAGCTTGTCATTTCTGTCCATTCTGCAATTTCCGCTATATCCATTGCCGAAAGTAACGCTATACAACCCGCTGCATAGCCTTCAAGCCATCTCCAAGGCAATACCTCATCTTCTCGAATAGAAACAGCACTACTAATCTTTAAAAGATGTTGATAACCTTCCTGCGTTTGTGCATACAGCGCGAGCGGTATTATTTTATTATCCCATTGCACCTTCACTGAAAGCCCTATTACAGCATGAATATTTGCCTGCTGCATTGCTTTACAAAAAGGCAAAAGCCCGTACAACTTCGAATTGACGATTGCACAGGCCTGCGTATTTTGTTCTTGTAAAAAAGGGATCAATTGTTCAAGCCGAATCGTGCTTTTTAATAAATCCGCGCTCGTATGCATTTGTGTATATACATGTGTCAAAAGAATCCCTGCCTTTCAAAAATTATTGATATGTCTTACAAATGTCTTTCAAACGTGTAGTGACGCGATCCGCTTCTTGCCATGAATAGGCGGTTGCACCAGAGGCAAGTGGATGCCCACCACCATTAAATTCCTTCGCTAATGTGTTAATAATCGGACCTTTAGAACGAAGGCGGACACGAATTTGGTCTTCTTCTTCTATGAAAATTACCCATGCACAAATTCCTTTTACGCTACCTAGGCAGCCCACTAAAAGTGAGGCTTCAGATGGTACAACTTTATATTTGGCAAGCAATTCTTTTGTCAGCTTAACATACGCTGCGCCATTTTCATCCATAATAAAATTTTGGTAAATATATCCTTGCAAAGTTAACAACTTTTGCTCCATTTCATACATCCCATCGAAAATTTGATTTCGATCAAAGTTATATGTAATTAGTTCCGCTGCAACTTTAAATGTTTTTACAGTCGTGCTTGGGAATTGGAAACGACCTGTATCTCCTACAATCCCAGCGAATAATAATCGTGCGGATGCATTTGAAAGTTTCCAATTAGCGATTTCTTTTCCTTCTTCAAAAAGCTCATAAATCATTTCACTACATGAACTAGCAGTTGTTTCTACCCACAATAAGTCTCCGTATTGATCGTCATTAGGATGGTGATCTATTTTTACGACCATTTTTCCTTTTGTATAGCGCTGATCGTCAATACGCTCAGTATTCGCCGTGTCTGTAACAATAACCAATGCATTTTCATATACATCATCGGCTATTTGATCAGGTACAGCTAAAAACGACAAGGATGTATCATGCTCACCAACAGCGTAAACTTTCTTTTCTGGATAATTTGCTAAAATCAATTCTTTTAGCCCTAATTGTGATCCGTATGCATCAGGATCTGGACGTACATGTCGATGAATAACGATTGTCTCATATGAAGCAATTGTGTCGATGATTTGTCTTTTCAAAATGGTTTCCCCCAAAATGATAGTAATAACCGTTAGCATTTTTCCTCAATTATCGTTACAATAATGTCTAGTTATGCTAGGAGGTTTACTATGTTCAATTTAATTTTTGTGTTTGCAATAATTATATCATTTGTCTTTTATTTTTATTTTAAAACAAAACAGTTCCGTTCTCCATTACCTATTGCTAAAAATTGGTACAAAAGTAAGTCGAATATTGGTTTAGGTTCATTTATTCTTGCATTTGCATTGAACCAAGCTTACTTATTCCCTGGAACGTTTACATTTATCATTGTAGCAATTCTTGTCGTATTAGGCATCTTTGTTGTTGTTGAAAATATTAAAAAGGCTCGTCACTATGGTCAATTTGTTGATGAAGAGTTTCGTATTAATCGATAACTATTACTGCATTACACATATAATTGCAAAAAAACTGTTAAAGGGATGACCTAGTATTTGCCCTAGGCCATCCCTTTTTTGTTTGCTTAACGCTCTAATAGCTGGAACATCATCATTGCCTTACCGACAAGCATTTGCTGATTAAATACTTCGAAGTCCATTTTTACGAACTTACGACTCATATCTAATATGCGAGGTTTGACAGTAAGTGTGCTCTCCATTTGAACAGGCTTAATGAAATAAATTGTCATGTTTTCTGCAACTGCATCGCCACGCTTACGACGCTTTAATGCAAATGATCCAACTTCGGCTAGTAAAGTTGTAAATGCTCCATAAGAAATAGCCCCATATTGGTTTGTCATTTGCGGTGTCACTTTAAACTCCACGATTAAATCTTCATCGCCAAGCACTTTCATTTCATTTTTCACTAAATCATCAATGGTCTCCCCGTGTTGAGGCTGTCTTTGCGCAAGCTGCAACGCCTTTAACACATCTTGTCGACTAATGACCCCTTGTAAAACATTATCGTCATTTACAATTGGCAGTAAATCGATGCCTTCCCAAATCATGCGATGCCCTGCTGAAGCGACGCTCATTTTCATTGATCCAGCAATTGGGTTTTTCGTCATCACTTTCTCAATAAGCTCGTCCTCTTCCCTACCGATTACGTCTTTTACCGTAATCATTCCAACTAGCTTATTCATAGCAGTTACTACCGGAAAGGCACCATGGGTTGTACGCTCATTTAACTTATGGAAATGATGAATCGTTTCATCATTATGGAGCACAGATGTCTCGGTCATTGGCACGAAAATATCCTCAATAAATAAAATATCTTTTTTAATTAACTGGTCATAAATCGCACGGTTAATCATCGTTGCCACCGTAAAGGTATCATAACTAGTAGAAATAATCGGTAAATCTAGTGAATCGGCAAGCTGTTTGTTGTCATCCGTTGTATCAAATCCACCTGTAATTAATACAGCTGCACCTGCTCGGAGCGCATTTTCATGAGCTTTAAAACGGTTTCCGACGATCAGTAAGCTACCTGCATCTGTATAACGCATCATATCTTCTAATTGCATCGCACCGATTACAAATTTTGTTAATGTTTTATGTAGACCGGTTTTACCACCTAGCACTTGGCCATCTACAATATTAACAATTTCTGCAAATGTTAATCGTTCGATATTTTCTTTCTTTTTCTTTTCAATACGAATTGTTCCTACGCGCTCAATAGAACTTACTAGACGACGATTTTCCGCTTCTTTAATGGCACGGTAAGCCGTTCCTTCACTCACTTGCATTTCCTTTGCAATTTGTCGTACTGAAATTTTATCGCCCACGGGTAGTGATTCGATGTATTGTAAAATCTTCTCATGTTTTGTTGACAAAATATCACCTATTTCTCAAGCAATTAATTCTGTTATTAGTGTACCATATTTTTTGCGAAAATATTGAGTATAAAGGTGTAAAATGTTTTACGTTTCCCATTATTTCAACTACGCACGTGGTGTCAATCATTATAGTACAGCAACTCAAATGATTAGGAACAGTTTACTTTTTCACCTGCTTTTAAAATTTGAACTTCTGCATTTTGCACTAAATTAGCAAAAATTTGCGGATCCTGTTCGATTGGAGGGAATGTATTATAATGGATCGGCACAACGATTTTCGGCTTTAAAAATGATACCGCACATGCCGCATCTTCAGGGCCCATCGTAAAATTATCGCCAATAGGTAAAAATGCAACATCAATTGGATGACGCTCTCCAATTAATTTCATATCACTAAATAGTGCTGTATCACCAGCATGGTAAATAGTTAATCCTTCGATAAACAATAAAACACCTGCAGGCATACCCATATAAATAATTTCATTGTTTTCTGTTACATAAGAAGAACCATGGAATGCCTGTGTAAATTTGACCTTTCCAAAATCAAACTCTCTCGCTCCCCCAATATGCATTGGATGCGCTTTCACACCTTGCCATGAAATCCAGTTTGCTAACTCATTCGGTGCAATAACTAGAGCATCCTTTTTCTTTGCAAGCTCCACCGTATCTCCCACATGGTCATTATGCCCATGTGTAAGCAAAATAATATCTGGTGCTTCTTCAGCAACCTTTAAATCAGTTTGGCTATTTCCATTAATGAAAGGGTCAATTAAAATTGTTTTACCATTTGTTTGAATTTTAACAACAGAATGTCCATGATAACTAATTTGCATTAATCGTTCCTCCTGATATTGAGAATATTTGCTCCATCTTTTAATTCGCTATCCATGCGCTTTTTCCCTTTTTTTGATATGCTTAAACAGGATATGAAAAGTGTATAGTGCTTAGCTTTTCCCGACATGCAAATGCCGCGAAAAAGCCACGCCATGTTTTACTTTGAAGTAGTGGGCACTAGTAAACTTTGCCTTAAATAATTGAAGCTACATGAAGGCGTGCCGCTATAGGCTAACATCAGCAAACTAGGTGCAATATGAGGAGGAAATGGATAATGTCAAAAGTACAAGAAATCCAAAATTATTTACAAAAAAATCAAATTGATGCTGCTTTCGTTACTACTCCCGATAATGTTTTTTACGTATCTGGTTTCAAAAGTAATCCCCACGAACGATTGCTAGGGGTGATGATTTTTAAAGAGGCAGAGCCTTTTTTAATTTGTCCACAAATGGAGATCCCAGATGCAAAAGCTGCAGGTTGGTCATATGAAGTCATTGGTCACCAAGATACAGACAATGCTATGGATATTCTTGCACAAGCAATTATTGCTCGTAATGTAAACCCATTAACGTTTGCAATTGAAAAAGCACAGCTTATTGTAGAGCGTTTAGAATCTTTACAACAATCATTTCCACAGGCAAATTTTGTACGTCTAGATGAAAAAATTAATGCAATGCGTGTTATTAAAGATGAAGATGAGTTGAACAAGCTTCGTAAAGCCGCACAGCTTGCAGATTACGCAATTGAAGTGGGCTGTAAAGAAATTGCTGAAGGTAAAACTGAAATGGAAATCTTAACAGCTATTGAAAGTGCTATTCAAGAAAAGGGCTGTAAGATGTCCTTTGAAACAATGGTGTTAAGTGGTCCTAAATCGGCTTCACCACATGGTAAACCAGGCTCTCGTAAAGTCGAAAAAGGCGATATGATTTTATTTGACTTAGGGGTAATTTACGATGGCTATTGCTCAGATATCACACGTACAGTTGCATTTGGAGAGCCCTCTGAGGCACAAAAAGCAATCTACGATGCCGTATTAGCTGCTAATACAAATGCAATTGCGGCAGTAAAACCTGGAGTACGCGCAATGGATTTAGATAAAATTGCTCGCGATACGATTACTAATGCAGGCTATGGAGAATATTTCACGCATCGACTTGGTCATGGGCTCGGTATTTCCGTACATGAATTCCCATCTGTTACAGGAGCGAATGACATGGTTATGGAAGAAGGTATGGTGTTCACAATCGAACCAGGTATTTACAAATCAGATGTGACAGGTGTACGTATTGAAGATGATGTTGTAGTTACAAATGATGGTGTAGAAGTTTTAACAAAATTCCCTAAAGACTTAATTGTACTGTAATTGACAAAGTGTTTTACAGTTAGAAATACTATGTAAAGGATGGACCCGTTACTTTGGTGTTTCCTTCAGATAGTCGACAAAAGAAAAAAAGTGTTAGATTGACTGCAATCAATCTAACACTTTTTTTGCTATG
Organism: Lysinibacillus sp. NPDC093210; assembly: GCF_044753985.1. Lineage (NCBI taxonomy): Bacteria > Bacillati > Bacillota > Bacilli > Caryophanales > Bacillaceae > Lysinibacillus > Lysinibacillus sp. NPDC093210. Next base: position 1,000,315 of record NZ_JBIVOE010000001.1, read on the forward strand.
CCGTTGTTGTCCTCTACAGCGGTTGCTTTCCGCGTGCACACCGTAAGTCGCAACCCTCGCTAACGCGCGGTTTGTTGCGTCTTACATCTTGTGCGTTCCCGCAGGAGTCACCGCCTTCGCTACCAACAACTAGTGCTCTCTTCTAATTTTTTATTTATTGCAAAAGAAAGAATAGGCAAAACTTTACAAACACTTCTGTCTCCCTTTTGGCACTTTTTTTGCCACCTAGATATATCCGCACAGAATGTATCTGCCCGTAGCAGAAATCAACGGCAGTAGTCTCTATAATTTATAATAATATTTTATTTTATTAATTCATCAACATTCACATATGGCAACTCTTGTGCTTCTGCTACTGCTTTATAAGTAATATGCCCGTCTAATGCATTAACACCCTTTTTCAATGCAGGATTGTCGATACATGCTTGCTTATAGCCTTTGTTTGCAATTTGAAGCGCATATGGAATTGTATTATTTGTTAAAGCAATCGTTGACGTACGTGGTACAGCACCAGGCATATTGGCAACAGCATAATGTACAACCCCATGTTTAATATATGTTGGATCATCGTGTGTTGTAACACGATCAGATGTCGCAAAAATTCCACCTTGGTCAATGGCAATATCAACAACAACAGAGCCAGGTTGCATCGATTGAATCATTTCTTCCGATACTAGCTTCGGTGCTTTAGCGCCAGGAATCAGAACAGCCCCTACAACTAAATCTGAGCTTTTCACTGATTCTGCAATATTATAAGGGTTAGATATTAACGTTTGTACATCGCGACCAAACATATCTTCTAATTGACGTAGACGTTCCGGACTTAAATCAATGACCGTTACATCCGCACCCATACCAACAGCGATTTTCGCAGCATTTGTGCCTGCAATTCCGCCACCAATAACAGTTACTTTTCCGCGTTGTACACCAGATACGCCACCTAATAAAATCCCTTTACCGCCATGATTTTTCTCTAAATATTGCGCACCAATCTGAGTTGCCATTTTACCTGCAACTTCACTCATTGGCGTTAATAAAGGTAAAGAGCCATTTGCAAGTTGTACTGTTTCATAGGCAATACCTACAACTTTTTTATCTATTAATGCCTGCGTTAACTCACGCTCCGGCGCTAAATGTAAGTAGGTAAATAAGATTTGTCCTTCATAAAAGTAATCGTATTCCGATGCTACGGGTTCTTTTACTTTTAATATCATTTCTTGAGCCCATGCTTCCTTTGCTGATGCAACAATATGCGCACCCGCTGCCGCATAATCTGCATCTGTAAAGCTTGAACCTATACCAGCCCCTGCTTCAATATACACTTCGTGGCCAGCATGCGTTAATGAGACAACCCCTGCTGGTGTCATTGCTACGCGATTTTCGTTGTTTTTAATTTCTTTTGGAATACCAATCTTCATATTTCCAATCCCCTTTCATAACCTATGAACTAAGCAATATTTCACCAAAATACGATTCCTCGTAGATGATGACCCCCTTGCACTTCCATCTTACCAAACAAGTGAAAAAAATGCTTTAATTAAAGCAAATACTAATTAAATTCATAACATTTTCAAAATACTAAATATTACTACTAATCAAGCGAAACGAGCTATTTCATAGTAAACGCCTTTACTTATTCACAAATTTTCTCCGGAAAGTATTTCCTTTAGAAAATGATTTGGTATAATTACATTATACAAATAGGGAGGTAATACAAATGGCTAATCATTATAAAAGCATTGTAGTTGCAGTAGACGGTTCAAAAGAAGCGGAGTACGCTTTTCGTAAATCAATTGACGTTGCTAAACGTAACGAAGGTGCTGTATTAAACCTAGTAAACGTAATTGATACGCGTTCATTTGCTGCTATCGAAGCATATGACCGTTCAATTGCAGAACGTGCACAAGCTTTCTCAGAAGAATTATTAAATGGTTACAAAAAACAAGCTGAAGACGAAGGCTTAGCAAACGTAAACCTTATAATTGAGTATGGATCTCCTAAAAATATTATTACAAAAGAGCTTTCTAAAATCGTAGATGCAGATTTAATTATTTGTGGTGCTACTGGTTTAAACGCAGTAGAACGCTTCCTAATCGGTTCAGTTTCAGAAGCAATCGTTCGTTCAGCTAATTGTGACGTACTTGTTATTCGTACACCAGAAGCTTAATAAAGCAATACATAAAAAGGTATCCAAATTTGGATACCTTTTTTATTATTTCTCTTCTTGCCACATTTTCACTTTTTCAAAGAACATCGCAAGAGCTTGTTTATTTTGCATATTTGGTACTTTCGCCAACAATACTTCTTTCGGAGCTTTAAAAGCTTCCCCTTGTTTTTGTAAAATAACGATACTTTTTTCAAGTGATTTATTAGCAAACATCGTATCTGGCAATTGAATTATTGCTTGAATCCAAGCATGCTTTTGAATGTACTTATGCAGTTGCTTAGACTGTTCGGATTCAAAGAGATGTGTCGGAGCTAGGAAAAATAAATAGCCCCCATCCTTCGTATAATTGACAGACTGCTCAATAAATAAATGATGTGCATAGCTCATGCCCTCAGTTGCACAAAGCTCATAATCTAATGCCACTTCCTCATTCGGATAGTAACCGACTGGTAAATCACAAACAATGGCATCAACAGGATCAACTAATAGGTCTTGCAAAGCATCCTGTCGATATAAAGAAACTGGCTGCTCTGTTAAATCAGCTGTTGCCGCGGCTAATCGAATAAGTAACTCATCAACCTCCACACCAGATGCCTCTACTTTACCATCGAGTAAATTCATAACAGTTAACAGTAAGTTACCAGTGCCAACTGCTGGGTCCAACATTGTCAGTTTTTCTTTTGCTAATCGATCCGCAAAAATTTGTTCTACGAAATAGCCAACTAATAGACCAAGAGTATCTGGCGTCATTTGATGATTTGGCTGGGAACCTTTTCGCATACCTTTTAAAATAGCAATTTGAATAGACTTGCGCACGTCTTCTTTCGTTGCACCTTGCTGTGAGAAATCTACATCCCCATCAAGCCAAGCCTCTAGTCCATCAAGTACACCCTCTAATAACGTCGTATCTTGCTCTTTTTCTATTTTTTCTGCATGCTCATTTAGCATCCCAAATAGTTTTTCAATCTTTTCCATACATAACTTCCTTTCACGCAGAAAAGAGCCGTGACAAACTCTGTCACAGCCCTTTTGTCTAGTATTATCTTAGCCTAAAAGAAGCAAATTATGCTAGTGCTTTAACTGCTGCAATCGCTGCTTCATAGTCTGGATGATCTGTAGCCTCAGGTACATACTCGACATAAGTCACTTTTCCAGCTGCATCTACCACAAATACTGCACGTGCTAGAAGACGTAATTCTTTAATATACACACCGTATGCTTCACCGAATGAAAGATCGCGATGATCTGAAACTGTTTGAACTGCATCAATTCCTGCTGCCCCGCACCAACGTTTTTGAGCAAATGGAAGGTCAACAGATACTGTATAAATAACTACGTTATCTCCTAAATTTGCAGCTTCTTCATTAAAACGACGTGTTTGTGCATCACATACGCCTGTATCTAATGACGGAACAACACTAAATAAACGAATTTTACCTTCTGAATCCGTTAAAGAAACAGGCGATAAATCATTTGCTAATACTGTGAAATCCGGTGCTTGGTCTCCAACCTTTACTTCGTTACCTATTAGTGTTACTGGACCTTTTTTAAATGTAATTTGTGCCATGAAAACGCCTCCTAATCATCATATGTACATAATCTTACTAAATGTAGGGAATTAATTGCAACTCGGACAGCTTATTATAGGCAAACTTTGTGAATGCCCGAAATCTGCCGCCTAATATTGCTCGACAACAGCCCTAAAAAGAAGAGCCACCTCATATGTTGGAGGTGGCCCAGTATTATTCTTCTTCAATTTTCTCCACGATCTGTTCAGGCTCTTTTGGTTTTTCCTGAGTTGGTGTCGCTAATTGTGCTGTTTCTTTCGCTACGTATACTTTTTCATGGACAACCGTCGTATCTGCAAAATAATCATGTATGCCTTGATTGTCAGGTAAAATCGCAACAAAAATGTAAAGCGGTATAATTATGTTATTAATTAAGCGACCAATCCATTCTCGGAACAGTACATCTGACCATGTAAGTTTGTCATGCTCTAGTGAGATAACGCGTAGTCCAAATGCCATTTTCCCTAACGTTTGCCCGAAAAATTTCGTCATTAGAACAAAATAACAATAATAAAGAATAGCTGAAATAATTGAGATTGGAGCATACCAGACCGAATCCGATAGTGACCAGCCCATTAAGTAAAATATCGGATTGGCAACGATGCCACCAACAGCTGAAATAATTAATCCATCTAAGACAAATGCCCAAAAGCGCACCCAAAATCCTGCAGTCTTCAATTCGTAATTTGTAGTCACTATTGGTGTCGTTGGCTTATCTAGCAGTTCTTGTTTAATCGAGGGTGACCCTTGCAAAACGAATTCATTGTTTGTCATGGTATGCCCTCCTTAGTATTCACCATATAAGTACATCATTTTCGGTGCCTTGTATTCCGTCATAATTTTCATTAGCATTTTTTCTTCAGCCGATGGGCCAAAAAGAGAGCTTACTTTCATACCAATTAATGATGGTAAGCCACCTTGATTATTGCTGTATTCAAACAAAACTGCATCCTCTAAACTGTAATCTTGGCGTAGAGCTGCAATAGCTGCTTGCTCGTCGCCAATTTCATCGATTAAGCCAGCTTCAAGAGCCTTTGTACCACCAAGAATTCGACCATCTGCCACTTTTTTCACGTCGGCTTCAGACATATTACGTCCTTGTTCAACAATATCAACGAACTCTTCATAGGACTCGTTAATCATATCCTGCATCATAGCGCGTTCTTCTGCTGTAATTTCACGCGTTGGACTCAACATGTCTTTATGTTGCCCAGATTTAAACGTCTCAAACTTCACGCCAACTTTTTCAGCAAGTTCCTGATAATTAATAGATTGCATAATAACACCAATTGAACCTGTTATCGTATCACGATGTGCATAAATTTTATCTGCTGGTGCTGAAATGTAGTAGCCACCTGATGCTGCCATCGAATCCATTGATACATAAATTGGAATTTGACGTTCCTCTTTAATTTGTAACAATTTTTTATAAATTTCTGCCGATTCCTTTACACCACCACCTGGTGAATTAACACTAAGAACAATACCTTGTACTGAATCATCATATAAAATATTGTCCAACTGATTTAAGAAAAACTGGTGATCATAAGCAACGGTTTGCCATAATGTGTTCGATCCAACATCTTGAATCGTTCCATCAACTTTTAAATAAGCAATACGCTTACTAAAATCTTCACCCTCAATAACCGTTTCATAAACATCTAAATTATTTCCAGCAACAATGCTGTCAAAATTACTAAAGAAGTCTGATTTAAATATTGCAAAAATCGTATTAATCCCTAATGAAAATACTAACAACACAGCTGCAATAGCCAAGGCTATCCACCTTTTCACATTCATACAAACGCCTCCTCAACACGTTATACGTCTAAATGTCCAAAACGTTTCACTTTTAAGTAATTTTTATGTAAAAATGTTCTGTTGTTTATTATTTTACTATAAATAAATGGGGCTACAACAAAAAATCAAAAGTTCATAAAAAAACATGAACTTTGATTTTCCGACATTATTTCCTAGGAAATATTTATTGATGAGTGTAATAAGCTTTTTCTTGTTGTCGTAATTCGACACGACGAATTTTACCAGATGAAGTCTTCGGTAACGCTTCTACAAATTCAATCGCACGTGGATATTTATATGGTGCAGTCATTAATTTTACATGGTTTTGTAACTTTTTAATAAGTGTTTCATCCCCAGTCTCATCTTCACGAAGGACTATAAATGCTTTAACAATATTTCCTCTTACTTCATCTGGACTAGCAACAACAGCAGCTTCCTTTACTGTTGGATGTTTCATTAATGCATCTTCTACTTCAAATGGCCCTATTGTGTAGCCCGAAGAAATAATGACATCATCTCCACGACCCTCAAACCAAAAATAGCCATCAGCATCTTTATATGCACGATCTCCAGTTATATACCATTCTCCGCGGAATTGTAGGTTCGTGCGTTCAGGATCTTGGAAATATTTTTTAAAGAGTGCAGGTGTTTCTCGATGCACTGCAATATCCCCAACAACACCTTCCGACACAGGTTGTCCTAGGTCATCGATTATTTCTACTGTATTTCCTGGTGTCGGTTTACCCATCGAGCCGACGCGCGCTTCCATACCAACCATTGTCCCAACAAGTAATGTATTTTCCGTTTGCCCGTAACCATCACGAACCTGGATATCAAACGTTTCTGAGAACACTTTTACAACTTCACTATTCAGTGGTTCACCCGCTGAAACAGCTTGGCGAATTTCACTTAAATTATAGTCCTGTAAATTATTGAGTGCTGCCATAAAACGATACTCTGTCGGTGTACAACATAATACATTTACTTTAAATTTTTCAAGCAATGACAAATAAGTTGATGCATCAAACTTGCCTTTATAAACAAAGGCTGTAGCGCCACTGCCTAAAGTTGCTAGGAATGGACTCCAAATCCATTTTTGCCAGCCAGGTGCCGCAGTAGCCCATACTATATCATTTTCTTGAACACCTAACCAATTCGGTGCTGTTGTTCGTAAATGAGCATAACCCCAGCTATGTGTATGAACAGCGGCCTTAGGATTGCCAGTTGTTCCACTTGTATAGGCTAAAAAAGCATTGTCCGTACTTTTTGTCGGTGTAGGATTCGTATAGTCTGTAGGATGCTCCTCCATTTTTTCAAGCAACGGTTGCCATGGGGCATGAGCATGACCAATAACATATTGCAAAATACCCTTTAAGTTTTTTACTTCGTCAAATTGCTCAATATATGGCTCGTAGGCAATTATTCCTTTTGCATTTGCATGTGTAATTCGATATTCAATATCCTTTGTACGCAACATTTCTGAACTAGGAATAATCGTTAAGCCCGCTTTCAATGCCGCTATGTAGACGATATATGCCTCGACAGATCTTGGAACCATCACTAAAAGCACATCGCCTTTTGTTAGTCCTTGCGAAGTAAATACATGGGCCGCCTGATTTGCTTTTTCAAGTAAAGTTGCATATGTAATGTGTTGAATTTCTTCGTGATCGTTATAAACAATTAATGCATTTTTAGTAGGGTCCTGAGCATACTTCTCAATCTCCTCAACAATGTTATACCATTCTGGTGCGATTAAATCCTGTCTTTTCATAATAACTTCCTCCTTATTGCTAGGTTTATTATAAAACTCATTTTTTATGATTTTCAATGGATGAACCTTATTTTAAGAAAGTCATGACAATTATCATGGTTTATTATATGGCATCAGTCACTGCTTTCCAGATAATGATAAAATGCTATTGAATACTGTGGATAGGTATGTTACATTTTTGACAACTAAAAACTTCATGATTGCAGGGGGACTCGTAGTGAGTTGAGAAGGTAAAACCTGACCCTTTGAACCTGTTAGTTAATACTGACGTAGGGAGCAACACACATCTTCTTCTTGATGATAAGCTCTTTTTACGTGTATACTTTGCACGAAAAAGAGCTTTTTTGCATGCTTACGTCCATCCAAAAAAGGAGGACTACGATGATTTTTCAAACGATTCGCAAAAAACAGCCACTCATTCATTGTATTACAAATTATGTTGTGGCAAATTTCCAAGCAAACGGCTTATTAGCAATTGGTGCTTCACCTGTAATGGCAGATGAATCTCTGGAAGTTGAGGAGATGGTATCGATTGCATCAGCCCTATTGATTAATATTGGCACACTTACTACCCGTACAAAAGAATCGATGTTGCTTGCTGGAAAAAAGGCAAACGCGCTAGGTGTACCGGTTATTTTGGACCCAGTTGGTGTTGGAGCAACAAATTTACGTAAACAAACGGTACAGCAACTATTAGAAGCCGTTCATTTTGCTGTTATTCGTTGTAATATCGGTGAACTTGCCGCTATCGCCGATGTTCGTTGGCAACAAAAAGGAGTAGATAGTGGCAGCGGTTTAATTTCAGTTGAAGATAAAGCGAAAGAAATTTCTAAAAAATATAATTGTATCGTTATTGTAACTGGTGAAAAAGATTTTATAACTGATGGAGAGCATTCCCAATGGATTATTGGCGGACATGTTCGAATGACCGAAGTTACAGGAACTGGTTGTTTGTTAAGTGCCATTTGCTGTGCAGCTTATATTGCAGGCAATAAGCCATTTTCTCAGTTGTGCAATACATTAACGAACTATAAAAAAGTTGCTGAACATGCCGCCTCATCTGCGCCATATAACGGCGATTTTGCAGTATCGGTCTTAAATGAGTTACACCGTTTATCGAAGGACGGTGAAAAATAATGCATATTGTAACAACAATAGCTGGCTCAGATAGTGGTGGTGGAGCTGGTATCCAAGCTGATTTAAAAACATTTCAGGAATTAGATGTATTCGGGACATCCGTTATAACAGCTTTAACAGCACAAAACACCTTAGGAGTGAACGGTGTACTTCCAATTGAACATGTTTTTGTAAATAAACAACTTCATTCACTCCTGGATGATTTTTCAATTAGTGCAGTAAAAACAGGAATGCTTTTTTCCTCTGATATTATTTATACAATTGCAAGAGCTATGTCTAATTTAAATATTCCGCTTATCGTTGATCCTGTGATGATTGCCAAAGGTGGCGAAAACTTATTACAACAAGAAGCAGTTGAAGCATTAAAAAAAGCTTTATTACCTCTTGCTACAATCGTAACGCCTAACATCCCAGAAGCAGAGACACTTACTGCTAGAAAAATACGCAATTTATCAGACATTCAGCAAGCTGCACAATCATTATTAACATTAGGTGTTCAATGCGTCATTATCAAAGGTGGACATTTACATGACGATAATTTTGCAACGGATTATGTATTTTTTGAAGATGGCGAAACATTTTCAATGCAATCTCCCCGAATTGCAACGAAAAACACGCACGGAACGGGATGTACATTTTCTGCTGCATTAACCGCTTTTATTGGTCGGAAAATGCCTTTAAAACAAGCAATTATTGAAGCGAAGAAATTTATTCAGCTAGCCATTAGCTATGATTTATCGATTGGAAATGGCAATGGACCAACGAATCATTTTGCTTACAAAAAGTTTCGTGATACTTGCGAGGTGACCATACATGAAACACAGTGACTTACAGCTTTATTTTATAATGGGCACAGCGAATGTGAAAAAGAGACAACCTTTAGAAATACTTGAGGCAGCATTGCAAGCAGGCATTACAATGTTTCAATTTCGAGAAAAAGGACAATATGCATTGACGAATGAGCCCTACGAACATTTTGCACGTCAATGTCAAAATCTATGCAGGAAATACAACGTTCCCTTTATCGTAAATGATGATCTCGATCTTGCCCTAAAGCTCAATGCAGATGGTATTCACATAGGCCAAGATGATTATCCCGTCTCACTAGTACGACAAAAAATTGGACAAATGATCCTTGGTGTTTCTGTCCATACAGCTACTGAATTGCAAGTTGCTTTAAAATATGGAGCAGATTATGTAGGTATTGGTCCTATTTATTCAACCACATCTAAAATTGATGCCCAACTACCTTGCGGAACGGAATTTTTACAACAAGCAAGATGCATGTTTCCGCTGCTGCCAATTGTCGCAATTGGAGGCATCGACTGCCAGAATGCACCTGCTGTTATTAAAGCAGGTGCAGACGGTGTGGCTGTTATTTCCGCTCTTTGCGAAAGTAATGACATTCAAAAAACGACTTCAACTTTCAAATCATTGTATTTGTAGCGTAAATTTTTTGTTATATGTATGCATGTAATCATGTAGCATAAAAAAACTAAATTTAAGCAAACTAAAACCAGTGCCTTTTACGGTCACTGGTTTTAAGTTTAATAATTGCTTATTCTGCAATTATTGGTTTTTTGGCATACCTTTTAATTGAGATTCTGCCATTTGTACAAGACGTTTAGTGATTTCACCACCAACGGAACCGTTAGCACGAGCTGAAGCGTCAGCTCCTAATTGAACACCAAATTCTTGTGCAATTTCGTATTTCATTTGATCAAGTGCTTGTTGTACACCAGGTACTGCAAGCTTGTTTGAACTACCATTGTTGTTTGTCATGTCTGTCTCACCTCCTTGTGATTATAGAATGTGCGATATTTGTTTTTTAATACGAAAAAAATAAAGGTAAAATGTAACTCTAAAGGAAATTGACTAGAAAATTAAAAAAAGAACCGTCCCAAATATGATTTTGAGACGGTTTCCTTCTTATTAAATGGCGTTTTTAAATAAATGCAAAACAACGATGAATTTATTTTTTACGTCCGTAATTTTTTTATAAAAGATCTGCGAATTTATCTGTAGGCTGCTCTTTTTTCGGGAAAATGTAAACTTCACGGTTTTTCACAGCACGCTCAATTAGTTCATCGAAATCAGAAAAGCTTTCATAATGCTCTACTTTCTCAAGCTTTGGTTTCGTTTTCGGACTAGCAGGTGTGAAAATTGTACAGCAATCTTCAAATGGCTGAATCGACGTTTCATATGTGCCGATTTTCTCCGCAATTTCAATAATGTCTAATTTATCATTCGATATAAGCGGACGTAAAATCGGTGTATTCGTTACAGCGTTAATAGCAGTCAAACTTTCAAGCGTCTGACTTGCTACTTGTCCGAGACTTTCACCTGTTACAATGGCAAGTGCGTTAATTTCTTCACGTACTTTATCTGCAACTTTTAACATCATACGACGTGTAGTAGTCATAGACACATTAGACGGTACTTTTTCTTTAATAAGCACTTGGATTTCTGTAAATGGAATAACATGTAGTCGAATACTTGCGCCGAATTTTGTTAGCTCATTTGCTAACACTTTTACTTTTTCTAATGAATTTTGGCTTGTATATGGTGGGCTAAAGAAATGTATTGCCTCTAAACGTACACCACGTTTCATCATTAAATAGCCTGCAACAGGACTATCAATCCCTCCTGAAAGCATTAATAATGATTTTCCGTTGGAGCCAACTGGCATACCACCTGCGCCTGGAATAACTTGCGCCATCATATAAGTTGAATCGTGGCGCACTTCCACTCGTAGCTCTACATCTGGATGTTTCACTTTTACTGATAAATTTTGATATTGAGGTAAAACATGGCCACCAATTTCACGCTGAATACTGTGAGAATCTAATGGGAATGTTTTATCTGTACGTTTAACTTCAACTTTAAAAGTTAATTGTTCATGTTTAAATGTATCCATAATCGTAATCGCAAGCTGTTTCATGACATCCATATCTTTGTCACAAGCAGCAACAGGACTAAATGATTGTATCCCAAAAATTTTCGGTAATCCTTCTAGTAAGACATTCATTTGTGCCTCATCTTGAATGGCGATAAACATACGATCACGTTCTGTACGAATGTGTAAATGCCCTAAGTCTGCAAACGCATAACGAATATTCTCACGTAAACGACGAATAAAATCCATTTTGTTACGTCCTTTTGTAGATAGTTCGCCATATCGAATTAATATTTCTTTCCAAATCATAATAAAAGTTCTCCTTTTAGTTCCATCAATACTTTTTTGATAGCTAGTATAAATTGTGCTATGTCTTCAGATGTTACATGTGCGCCAAAGCTCACACGAATAACACCCTTTTTAAAATGTTCATCAATATTTAATGCTTCTACAACATGGCTAGTTTTTGTTTGCTTTGACGAACAAGCACTTGATGTAGATACAATGACACCATATTTTTGTAAGGCATTTATAAGTACCTCACCTTTTAAATCACGAACACTAAATGATAAAATATGTGCTGCACTCTCTGGGGTAGATAAAATATGCACAATATCACCAAATTGCTCTAGCTCAGCACGGATTTCCTGCTGCCATTTACGGAATTTTTCTGCACGTTCATTCATTGTTTCCACTGCAATACGAGCTGCTTTCGACAGTGCTACTGCATGTGGAACAGCAACTGTGCCACTACGCAAACCAAATTCCTGTCCTCCGCCTAAAGCATATGGTTGCCATTGCATTTTTTTTCGGAATGCTAAGACACCTGAGCCTTTAAATCCATGAATTTTATGTCCAGAGATTGTAATACAATCAGGGCCTTCCTCACCTTTAAATGTTAAAGGTAATTTTCCGAAGCTTTGTACTGCATCGACATGGAACGCCGCTCGACTTTCTGCATGGACGATTGTAGCTGCTTCAAAAATAGGTTGAATAGCGCCCATTTCATTATTTACATGCATCATACTAACTAAAATAGTATCTTTGCGTATTTTTGCCTTTAGCTCATCTAATGAAATTACACCTTGTGCATTTACACGTAAATACTCTATTTCAAAGCCTTCCTTTTCCAGCTGTTTGACTGATTCTAACACAGAAGGATGCTCTATTTCTGTAGTTAAAATATGTTTACCCTTATGTGTGTTGCCACGTGCTAAACCAATAATTGCTGTGTTATTAGATTCGGTACCACCTGAAGTAAATAGCACATTTTTTGCTTCAGTCTTCAAAATATCTGCTACTTGCTCACGCGCACGCATTAATAATTCATTTGATTCTACACCCATGGCATGAATCGATGCAGGGTTCGCATAATACTGTTCATTTACTGCCATAAACGTCTGCATTACTTCTTTATAAGGCTTTGTTGTAGCACTATTATCAAGATAAATTGTATTAACTTTCATTATTTTTCACACACTTTCAAAACGTTGATTTAACGGTATTTATCATAACGCAATCTGTCGCGATTGACTACTAATTATTCTGATTTAGTCATTTATCATCTCTTTTTTATAACCTTTAAAATGAAAAAAACTACCCATTTTTATTTATTTTGACCAAAGAATTGCACGAATAAAGTTAGTAGCAATAAATAAAATAGCTACCTAAAAAGTTCATTACGACACTTTTTAGGTAGCTGTTTCTTTTATTTATACTTTTATTCACTTCGAACTTTTAAGACTTTGTTAGCGTCTCTTCTGCAACAATTGCTTCTATACGCTTTAATGCACCTGGCTCCATTTCCTCTACCGCAGTCCCAGCTTCTTCTAAAGCCTTCGCATAACGGTATTGATGGAATGCTTGTTCCGCTTCTTTTAAACGTGCATTTAATTTTGGATTCGTAGCACGGTGACGATTACCGTATTGAATGATACGTTCGATAAGCATGACATTTTCAATCAATTCATGTGCCTTCGAGTGAACATCCTCAACACAAAGAGTCGCTGCATTCAAATTATTATGGATTGTTCCCATGTTAAGTGGAACTTCTTGTAGACTTTGCATGACAACATATATATGCTCAGCAGCCTCATCTAAACGAGCATCCATCTCTTCGGGAATACCTGGAATATTCGCCTTGTTTAACAGGCGATCTGTTTCTTGAAGCGTTTTTTTCAAGTTTTCCACTTGTGTACGAGCTTTATTTTCATCAATGCGTAACTTTTTCATTGTATTTGATAAATGCCCTTGCTCTTCATGGATACGCTCTAGTTCTTCGCTAATTTCGATTAATTCCTCTTGTAAACTTGAATAAGCCGATTTTTCCTCAGAGACACGCATTGCCAATAAATCATATCGGCGTTGGAGTGCTTCTAATTGTTTTAAAGCAGCCTTTGGAATTTCAGCATCTTTTTCATTCAAATGATAACTTTGCTGAACAAATGTTGCTTCATCACTTACTGATCGGGTTGAGCTAATAACATTTGTAATAGAGCCTAATAATCGCTCACAATTTTGGTCTACATAATTTTTAGCAATGACTTCTTTTTCAAGTAAGTCATAGAAATGGTCGATTTCTTCATTTATTTCAGCAACACGAGGTTTAACAACTGTTAAATTCAGCTCCGCAAGTTCACCCTTTAACGCAGCAAATTCAACTTCCAGTTTGTCCAACGCCTCTGTTAGCTCTAAATGATGCAAGTAGTACGATTGCTCTTCCATTTCACGTTGACCATTGCGCAATTCTTGGACCGCACCTGGTAACTTTACTTGTAGTTCTGTCAAAATAGTCGGAACGTCATTGATGTATTCAAATGTCTGCTGTGATTCATGATTTAAGCTAATGACAATTTCACGTGCCTGCAAATAATTTCCTTCGCTTGTGAGTACATCAAATTCCTCAAATTTTTGAATAAACACTTCTAATTTTTGTTCAAGTGCAGGTAAGGCTACACCAAATGAGTGTTGATGCGCAAGCAATGTTTTACGTGCTGATCGATAATATTCTTTGAGCTGTTCAATTTCAATACGGTTTTTTTCTTCGCTGCCAATTAATTCATTAAGTTCTTCTAAGATTTTATCTTTATCTTTTTCACACTTAAGAATATAATCTTCTATTTCACGTTCTATCAACGTTGCTTTTTTAAAACGAAGACGATTGATTTGATCTTCAGCGTCGAATAGAAGCGAATCAATTTTTGTCATATGTACATCGATGACTTCATCCCAACTATTACGCCACCGTTCAAACATTTCCTCTGTTTCACCATTCATGTTTAAAGATTTAACTTTGGAAATTTCCTCATTTATGGGATTGTTTTGTATTTGTAATTTTTCATTTTCTAGTTGTGAAATGATTGTTGTATGTTTTCTTCGCATCATTAATCCTACTATGGCTAAAATTAATAGTAGGATAATTGGAATGATGATATACTCCATCGTAAGCCTCCTATTCTACAATAAACGAATTGGCTAGTTGTATACATTATATACTATGTTTTCGCCTTTTGTACTAAAATTTAAGTGATTTTCAGAAAAGTGTATTCACGACCTACATATTGACAGTTCCACCTATGTCATTGAACATAGAGCATAAATATGTAATTATCATTTTACTAGTTAAAGGAGTGTAATATGTATGAAAAGAGACGGCCATATTCATAGCCCGTATTGCCCACATGGGACATCTGATTCATTTACACAGTATATTGAAAAAGCTATTGCTGAAAACTTTACGGATATTACATTTACAGAACATGCACCATTACCCTCTAATTTTAACGACCCTACACCCGAAAAGGATAGTGGAATGCAACTAGATTTTTTAATGCCGTATTTTGAGGACTTACAGCAGCTCCAAAAGCAATATGCACAAGATATTCGCATTCGTATCGGTTTAGAGATAGACTATATTCAAGGCTATGAGCAAGAAACTCGTAAATTCCTTGATACATATGGGCATTTTTTAGATGACTCTATTTTATCAGTGCATTTTTTACAATGGCAAAACACATATGAATGCATTGATTTTTCTGCTGAAAATTTTATAGCTTTTGCTAAAAAGGTAGGTTCTATTGAACAAGTTTATCACTTATATTATGATACTGTCCTACAATCTATTGAAACAGATTTAGGTCAATACAAACCAAAGCGTATCGGACATCCAACGCTAGTTCATAAGTTTCAACTAGCCCATAATACGAAAATTGATGATACCGTCCGCATTCATGAAGTATTAACTACTATGCAGCAAAAAGGATATGAGTTAGATTTAAATAGTGCTGGTTTAAGTAAAACATACTGTCAAGAGCCTTATCCACCATTTGCCTTTATCGATTATAGTAAAACGATTGGATTACCTGTCGTTTTCGGTTCTGATGCGCATACCGCTGTTGATTTACATCAGCATTATAAAACTTTATTTCCAATTATATAACTTTTAAACGAGGTGCTATTATGTTTACACAAATTAATTATGAAGGATCCATCGTCGATCAATACAATACATTAGCAAAGCAATTAGATGCACTACTCACTGGAGAAACAGATCGTATTGCTAATTTAAGCAACGCCTCTGCATTGCTTAATCAATTCCTCCCTGACATTAACTGGGTTGGCTTTTACATATTACAAGAGGAAGAGCTAGTATTAGGCCCATTCCAAGGCTTACCTGCATGCGTGAGAATTCCAGTTGGACGTGGTGTTTGTGGATCTGCCGTGTCTAAAAAAGAAACGCTTGTCGTAGAGGATGTTCACGCATTTCCAGGGCATATTGCATGCGATGCCGCCTCTCAATCTGAAATTGTCATTCCACTCATTCAACAAGACAAGGTAATGGGCGTGCTTGATATTGATAGCCCCGTCAAAAATCGCTTTTCTACTGATGACCAAATCGGCTTAGAACATTTTGTAAAAACATTACTGCTTCATATTTAAGTGACGTACGCAAGTAGCCACTAAAAAATGCCCTGAAATGGATTATAAATATATCATTTCGGGGCATTTTTATTGTAAACATCGTTTATGCATTTGTTTGTAACGTTCGATCATGAATACAGAATCTATTTTTCCCATTGTTTTTCGCTTCATATAAAGCTGTGTCAGCATGTAGGAAAACAGATTGAAAGGCTGGTCTATAGAATTGATCCCATGTAATAAGACCTGCTGAAATTGTTACTTGAGGATCTGTTGCATTCGGAATTACTTCAACTATTGTTGATGCTAGCTCTAAAGCTTCTTGCTCATCAACATTAGGCACATACACCGACATTTCCTCTCCACCCCAGCGAGCACAAATACCACTGGCACCTATTGTTTCCTCTAATTGCACGGCAATCTGCACGAGAATTTTATCACCTATTTGATGACCATAGGTATCATTGATGCGTTTGAAATTATCAATATCAATCAGTAAGAACATTCCTGACTGATCTGTTTTCAATGATTTTTCTACAAATTGGTCTAAATAACTACGTGCATATAATTTTGTTAAATGATCTCGATCAACCATTTCTTGTAGCTGATTTCGTAAAATAGAGTTTGCTATCGCTAATGAAGAATGATGGATTAAAGATTGCATTAGCTTAAAACTATCAAATGAAAAGAAATACGGCTCTTTGTGTAATACGATGCTAAAGCCATTAATTTTTTCCTCCATTAGGATAGGAATCGCCATAATTGAACGATATTCTATTTGATTTGGGGTTAATCTGCTAAAATCGGCTATAAACAGTGGATCATTTGTATGCTCAAAATGTTGTTCAACATGATTTATATAAGTCTTGCCTTCGTCTGATTTAAATAAGGATGTACTAGCATCTTTCACTACATAGGTAGCATTATCTTTAAAAGCGAAACAAACTTCCATTGGTTGGAAAGACTTCATTAATTGTTTTTGTAGGAAAAGTAACATTTCATTAATATCAATTCGCATATTTAATCGATGCGATGTTTCATTGATAAGTTGTAAGTCACTTACGAGGCGATGCGATTGATGATATAATTTGGCATTTTCTAGTGCATTGCCAGATGCTTGTGCGAGCATACGCACAAAATCTTTTTCAGTTGCTGAAAAAAGGTATGTGGTAGGTGCATTAACTTGTAAAATCCCATAAATGGCTTGTCTCCCTTTTATAGGAGCATTTAATAATCGACAATTTAAGTCTCCAGCTAGTTCAGTTGTCAACTCACCTGATACAAAAGCTTCAATTGTAGCAGGTCTTTCAGATAAGTAATCAAAAAGCTTTATATCGATTGTCGTATGGCGATCTTGATCGTTGGATAAAATAAGCTCCACATTAAATTCAGGAAAATTATCTCGAATATTTTTTAAAACGTTTTCTAAAATCAAATCAATATCCATTGTTGAATGAAATAAGTCCGTCATATTATAAAGTTTTCTATATTGGTCTTCATTCAATTTTACTTCTAGGTTTTCAATCAGTAGTTGTAAAACTTTCGTAAGCGTTTCTACACACTCTTCACCATAATCCGAAGTCATAAAGTCCGTCCAAGTATCAGTGGCTTCTACAAGCAACACACCAATAGGATCTTTGCCCTCCGCCTGGAAAAGCACCATATCTGTCATCATATTATAGGCTGTTTTTTCTTTTAATATATAAGGAAGCTTCACCACTTTCTGTTGGTAAAAGCTAGCTTCTATCATTAGCCATGACACAGCATTTAGTTTTGTTTCAATCGTCAAATTAGCTAATTCTTCCACAGGTATTAAACTATTACCTTCAAAGCTAAGAAATGCCGCATTTTCAATTTTCAAGTGCTTCTTTAGACACTGTTTAAATGAATAAAAATACTCATTAAAACTAATTAGTCCTCCATTCGAACTCACCCAAATGCTCAAAACATCAGATTTTATATATTTCAGCGTTTGTAAATGGTCTGTCATGAAATCACCTTTTCTATATAACGTACAAATCAATTACTATTAACTTATAATGTATTATACATAATTTGTGTCATTTTGACTATTTAATTCTGCCTTACTTTTACAATTTACATTTAATACCGTATCATTAACCATTTCGTAGTAGTGTAAAATGACTTTCAAGGAAATTCCTACTATAGACCTTTTTGAAAATAGCAATACTAATAATTGACGTCTACGCTTTAAGCAGTTACAATGAAGTTTGTGTAAAATAAACGCAGCAGTGGTATGAGCTTATTACTGTATTTTATTCCTCTATTTTACTGAGTATTACTTTTCAAAGTCTCTCATTTACAAATAGATGGTGTATTGTGTAACCTAACGGCTGCATAGGCGAAAATACATGAAAATAAAATGCGTATAAGAATGGGTACTACTGGTTTTTGTTTTACAACAAAAAAACCAAATTTAAAGGAGGAGACAACAATATGTCTCGTTATACAGGTCCATCTTGGAAATTATCACGTCGTCTTGGTATCTCATTAAGCGGTACTGGTAAAGAAATCGAAAAACGCCCTTACGCACCAGGTCAACACGGCCCGAACCAACGTAAAAAATTATCAGAATACGGTTTACAACTTCAAGAAAAACAAAAACTTCGTCACATGTACGGCATGAACGAACGTCAATTCCGTACTCTATTTGACCGCGCTGGTAAAATGAAAGGTGTTCACGGTGAAAACTTCATGATTCTTCTTGAAACTCGCCTTGACAACTTAGTTTACCGTTTAGGTTTAGCTCGCACTCGTCGTGGTTCTCGTCAATTAGTAAACCACGGTCATATCTTAGTAGATGGCAAACGCGTTGATATTCCATCATTCAGCGTTAAACCAGGTCAAACGATTTCTCTTCGTGAAAAATCTCAAAACCTTGCTGTAGTAACAGAAGCTATCGAAGTAAACAACTTCGTACCTGACTACTTAACTTTTGATGCAGACAAAAAAGAAGGTACATTCACTCGCCTTCCAGAACGTTCTGAACTATCTGCTGAAATCAACGAAGCATTCATCGTAGAGTACTACTCTCGTTAATTTTTTAACGTTAGATTGTTTTCGTTTCTTAAACCCCGCAACCTTGTTTATTCAAGGGTTTGCGGGGTTTTTGTGTATATTCACAAATTTAAAATAAACAGCTTGCATTTCAAATCGATTTCACATAGACATTTAACCTACTCAATTTGCTAATTTGGCTATTAATTTTCCCTACATATAAAAAAAGTCACTCATTATTTTCAAATGAGTGACTTTAGATGCCACTTTAGGTGCCAGGCACTCACACAATTTGGAGTGCTGACGATCTCTTACCTTAGGCCAACTGTAAAACAGGCTGGCTTAAGAGGTTATGGTATGCATGTAAATCTTGTTCATATAATTTATTATATGTCGCTAGGCTATGCTGCTTTATATAGTCAAAGTCCTTTTTATCTATTAGCTGAAGTGTATTATTAAGGTACTGTGCATTATCCCATGCAGTTTCCTCAAATTGAATATTCATTTCGTGTTCTTCAATTATCATAGATAAAAGACGTTCATTTCGATAAATTTCTTTTTTTGCATGCTGTTTCTTCATCTTAAAAATTTCTATCGTTCTTGGAAGTGATGCCTGTAGCGCTTCACGGTCAACAGCATGACCTAGTTCATGTAAAGTAATTGTTTTTACATAAACCTCAAGCGGAAGTGGTAACATTAGCTCATTTCTTGCTTCTATTAATCTGTTCGCATCAAATCCTATATAATCCCCAATAAAGTTATAACTCATATTAATACCACAATGATCTTGTTTTATCGCAACCGTTATCCCTACAGTTTGCATAACGGAATTAATTACATCATATAGTTCTTTTTCTTTAAGCAATGTTGTCATTATTAACGCTTTCCTCATTTCCTCTGAAAACAAGCTAATGATAATTTATTACAAGCGGATTAAATATATACTACATTTAGGGGAAATTCAACATATTTATCCTGTTAATTCAGAAGAAATGAGAATTTTTCCATCAAAAAGGCGTTTGTAGTTAAAAACTACAAACGCCTCTTTGCTTGTTTAAAGCTTTTACCTCATATTAAATTAGTCTTTGTTGTTATTATTATTGCTATTGTTATTTTTATTACGTTGATTTTGGTTTCCATTGGAGTTGTTACTACGCTGGTTGCTGCGTGCTTCTCCACCTTTACGTCCTATTTCTTCATAAAAATCGTCGTCGTGGTTTTCAGCTGTAGCTTCTCCACCCTTACGTCCAATTTCTTGATAAAATTCCTGTCCATGATTTTTAGACGTAGCTTCTCCGCCTTTACGTCCTATTTCTTCATAAAAATCATGATCATGATTTTTGGAGGTAGCTTCTCCGCCTTTACGACCCGCTTCTTCTACAGTCATGTTTTCATTGTTGTTTCTGTTGCGATTGTTTTGCATGTTAGCCATTGTAATTCCTCCTAAATAATTTTTTAAGCTATTGACTAGCTCGCTATTTATATTCCCAGTCCATACATGACTAAACATTATTTTTTAAAAAATCTATTATTTTCTTTAAACTTATAAAAATAACTAGTGTTTTCATAAAAGAAATAGATATCGAATTCAATAGTATTTAATTGTAAAAAAAATAACGTTTTTATAAAACCTTTATGTTCTAGTACTCTTGAAAAATCCTCTTTTTCATACTAATTAGCGATTATTGTCAGGTTAAACGCTGTACAAGTGTCCTGCAACTTATTCGTCTTACACTCAATAGCAGAACTACAAAAAAATAAAGCACTGTGAGCATAATACATCTAAACTCCGCACTTTTACTTATTAAATTAGCTAAGTCCTTTGTATTTAACGCCATTAAACTTGCCTCTCTTCTATAATCCAAGAGTTATTATCTTTTCAAAAAATTCCTTTCTTCCATTAATCCACAATTATTTGCAATATTAACATTTAAATTAATTGTAAATTTTTCTGTACATTAAAATAGCAATTCTCCACTTCTCAAACAACATAAACACTATCATTATATTAACAACTGTATATCAGTTATTTACTATTCAACTCGCCTTATAAATAGAACAAATTTCCAAAAAATATATTTTACTTTTATACGATAGTATTTCTTAAAATGTATTCAAATCAACCATCTTACTCCTTATTCACTTTTTCATTATCATCTTTTCAGTTACTTTTTTGTGAAATAATAACAGGAATTAAATTAACAATTTTAATAAAAATTCGTCTTGAACTTTCAAAAAAAATAGAATAATATGGATTTCGGAAGGTGGTTAGCCATCATTCAAGCAATAATAATTTTTTAAAAGGGGTTGGAAATATGTCAGACGTTCTAAAGCAATTTGTAATGCCAAAAACAAACTTATTTGGACCTGGAGCAATTCAAGAAGTTGGTAAACGTTTAAATGATTTAGAAGTGAAGAAGACATTGATCGTAACAGATGAGGGCTTACACAAATTAGGTCTCTCAGAGCAAATTGCTAACATCATAACAGCAGCTGGAATTGATGTTGCAATTTTCCCTAAAGCAGAACCAAATCCAACAGATCAAAACATTGAAGATGGAATCGCTGTTTATCATGCAGAAAACTGTGATTCAATCGTATCTCTCGGAGGCGGAAGTGCACATGATGCAGCAAAAGGTATCGGACTTATTGCTTCGAATGGTGGACGCATTCATGATTATGAAGGCGTTGACAAATCAGAAAACCCACTGGTGCCATTAATCGCTATTAATACAACAGCAGGTACAGCGAGTGAAATGACACGTTTTACAATCATTACGGATACTGAACGTAAGGTTAAAATGGCGATTGTTGACAAGCACGTTACACCGCTAGTTTCGATTAATGATCCAGAGTTAATGATTGGTTTACCTCCAGCTCTAACAGCTGCAACTGGTTTAGATGCATTAACACATGCCATCGAATCATTTGTATCGACAGACGCAACGCCTATTACTGATGCATGTGGAGAAAAAGTACTTCAGCTAGTACCTGAGTTTTTACCACGTGCATACGCAAATGGTGCTGATTTAGAAGCACGTGAGCAAATGGTATATGCACAATTTTTAGCAGGTATGGCGTTCAATAACGCTTCACTTGGTTACGTACATGCTATCGCTCACCAATTAGGTGGCTTCTATAACTTACCTCATGGCGTATGTAATGCAATTTTACTGCCACACGTTTGCCGCTTCAACTTGACAGCACGCACAGAGCGTTTTGCTCGTATCGCTGAATTGCTAGGAGAAAATATTGAAGGCATCAGTAAACGTGACGCTGCTGAAAAAGCAATTACTGCCATTGAAAAATTGTCTAAAGACTTGAATATTCCTAGTGGCTTCCGTGAATTAGGCGCGAAGGATGAGGATATCGAAATTTTAGCAAAAAATGCAATGCAAGACGTTTGTGCTGCAACAAATCCTCGTAAAGCTACATTAGAGGACATTAAACAAATCATTACAGCAGCAATGGGACCTGTAGTAAAAACAGCACAATCCCTTGAAGCTGTTGCACTTTCTTAAAATATTAATAAAAATGGCGTGTCTCAATGAGGCACGTCTTTTTTTGAGCAAAAAGCAATCGCTTATTGTATGTGCGTCAAGTGACAGCTATACTTTTCTTAAAAAGATATGGGGGGAAACATATGCGATTAATCTCAATTTGCCCAAGCAACACTGAGCTTGTTGCCTATCTAGGGTTAACCCATCAACTTGTAGGTGTTGATGATTTTTCAGATTGGCCTATAGCTGTGCACGAATTGCCAAAGCTTGGCCCAGATTTATCGATTGATATAGATGCATTAGAGGCACTAAAGCCAGACTTAGTACTTGCCTCGTTAAGTGTACCTGGCATGGAAAAAAACATAGAGGCATTACTGGAAAGAAACATTCCCCACATCGTCTTTAATGCCAACTCGTTAAATGAAATTGCGCTGGATCTCATAACACTAGGCGTTGCTTGTGGAGTAGAGGAACATGCTAAAAAGATTTCTGAGGAATATTTACACTTTATCGAACAGCTTCAAACGATTGCACAAACTATTCAAGAAAAACCAACGCTCTATTGGGAATGGTGGCCAAATCCTATTTTTACGCCAGGAAAGGTCAATTGGTTAACTGAAATTAGCAATCTTGCAGGTGGACAAAATCTTTTTCGCGATATCGAATTAGCAAATGTCCAAACAGACTGGGAAGAAGTCGTACGACGTAATCCTGATTATATTTTGATGGCATGGGTCGGTGTTGCCTTTACGCGCATTAAACCTGCTCATTTATTGAAACGTCCACATGCCAACGAACTTCAGGCAGTTCAAAAGCAGCATGTGCACGTAATGGAAGAATGGTTGTACTGTCGTCCATCGCCTCGACTCGTTGAGGGCGCACTAAAACTTGCGCAGCTTCTCCACCCTCAAAGCTATCAGCAAATAGCTCTGCCAAGTTTTTTAGAATGCTAAAAATGAAAACATCCCCTCGATAACGAGGGGATGTTGAATTGTATAAGAATTGTGTGAGTGACTGGCACCCAATCTATCCGAATTTCACCATATGGTATTTTTTCTTACCGCGGCGTACAATGCTAAATGCATCTTCTAAACGATCTTTTTCATCTACGATATATTCTAAATCCGTAATTTTTTCACCGTTCACGCTAATTGCGCCATTTGTCACATCTTCACGAGCTTGACGTTTTGAAGATGAAATCCCTGCTTCCACAAGTAAATCCACGATGTTTTTCGCTTCTTTCGCCATTTCAATAGAAGGAACATCTTTAAATGCATCCTTCATTTCCTCAGCTGACAGAGCTTTTAAATCGCCCGAGAATAGTGCAGCAGTAATACGAATAGCCTGATCTAATGCTTCCTGACCATGTATTAAGCGTGTCATTTCCTCCGCTAAAGCTTTTTGTGCCTTACGTAAATGTGGTTCTTCCTCTACAGATGCAGCTAATGCGTCAATTTCTTCACGTGTTAAGAACGTAAAGATTTTTAAATATTTAATAACGTCCGCATCAGCAGCGTTAATCCAGAATTGGTAGAACTCGTAAGGAGATGTTTTCTTACTATCTAACCATACTGCACCACCAGCTGTTTTACCGAATTTCGTACCATCTGCTTTTGTTACTAATGGAATCGTAATACCAAATGCTTTTGTTTCTTCTTCATGTGTTTTACGAATTACTTCTAAACCAGTTGTAATATTACCCCATTGGTCTGAACCGCCCACTTGAATGCGACAGTTGTAGTTGTTGTATAAATGGTTGTAATCAATACCTTGAATTAATGTGTAAGCAAATTCTGTAAATGAAATACCTGTATCAAGACGTGAAGCAATCGTATCCTTTGCTAACATGTAATTAACATTAATTAATTTCCCGTAATCACGTAAAAATTCAATTGTACTAATATTTCCAATCCAGTCACGGTTGTTAACAAGTTGAGCTCCATTACCATCCTCTGCAAAATCAAAAATGCGCTCTAATTGACCTCGAATAGCTTGCACGTTTTTGTCAATTTGCTCCACTGTTTGTAGTTGACGTTCTTCAGAGCGACCAGATGGGTCTCCAATCATCCCAGTTGCACCACCAACAAGTAAAATCGGACGGTGGCCTGCTTTTTGGAAGCGACGAAGTGTTAATAAAGGCACGATATGACCGATGTGCATAGAATCAGCTGTTGGATCTACACCACAGTAAAGAGAAACAGACTGTTCTGCTAAAAGTTTTTCCATGCCTTCAGCGTCAGTTTGTTGGTACAGCAAACCACGCCATTCTAAATCTTGTAATAATTCGTTTGTCATTGTTTCTTCCTCCTAAAATGTTTTTCTTTAGCGTGTAGAAACAAAAAAAGTCCCTACACGCAAAAATATTGCATGCAGGGACGTTAATAACTAACGCGGTACCACCCGGCTTGAAGATGTCATCCATCTTCCTCTCATTCAACCGCCTTTATCGCAGGCGCGCACGTCTAAGCTCCAAGTACGTAATTCGTCTCTACATTATGACCAGCTTTCACCAACCGCTGGCTCTCTAAACAGGGAATATAGACACTACTGCAAACTCTTCATCACTAGAAAACTATAAGCATTATTCTAAACGATTCTCTTTCAATGTCAATAACTATGTTCGAGGCAATTCATTATATGCTATAATAAACAAGATTTTAGGAGGTCGATACCTTGAAAGATTGGATTGAGAAAATCAATGCAAAGATCGATGAGTTACTCGAACAAAAATGGATGAAGACATTACGTATTTCAGGCAGCGTAGTCTGGAACTTATTTTTACTATTTTTAGTCTTTGCATTGGTAGGCACAGTATTTGTTGGTTCTGTTGGCGCCGGCTATTTTGCCTCACTTGTAAAAGAAGAGCCATTGCGCTCTAAAGAAGAATTACGAGACCTTATTTTTAACTATGAGGAAACAAGTGAAATTTATTTTGCCAACAATATTTATATTGGGAAATTGCGTACTGATTTAGAACGTCGGGAAACATCTCTTAGCGCTGTTGCACCAGACTTAATTAATGCAGTACTCGCAACGGAGGATGAATATTTCCGCGAGCATAATGGGATTGTTCCTAAAGCCGTTATTCGAGGGCTACTCCAGGACGTAACTAACTCCGCTACGCAGACAGGTGGCTCTACATTAACACAGCAACTTATTAAAAACCAAGTGTTAACAAATGAAGTATCCTATGAGCGAAAAGCAAAAGAACTATTACTTGCAATGCGCTTAGAACACTTTATGACAAAGGAAGAAATATTAGAGGCATATTTAAATATTATTCCTTACGGTCGAAATGCAACCGGGCGTAATATCGCTGGTATTGAAACAGCAGCTGAAGGTATTTTTAATGTGAAGGCAAAGGATTTAACACTTCCTCAAGCCGCTTACATAGCTGGTATTCCACAAGCACCTTATACTTACACACCATTTACCAATACAGGTGTGCTAAAAAGTGAAGAAGCTTTAAAATTAGGCATTGATCGTATGAAAACGGTGCTCTATCGTATGAGAGAAGCTGGCTACATCAATGAGACACAATACAAAGAAGCGCTCGCATACGATATTACAGCAGATTTCCGTTCGCCAGAAGCGCGCCCAGAAGATCGTTATCCTTGGTTAACATATGAACTAGAAGAACGCGCAAAGCAAATTATTGCTGAAAAAATAGCGCAGGATGATGGCATTGATCCAGAACGCTTAAAAACTGAAAAAAAATTAGAAGAAAAATATTCAATATTGGCAGACCGCGACGTTCGTTCAAAAGGCTATCGTATTTATTCCACAATCAACAAGGATATGTTCGATGCCATGGAAAAAGCTGCTAATAACTTTAAATACTACGGACAAACGTATACAGGTAAAGAAAAGGACCCTGTAACAGGTGAGGAAATCGATGTACAAATGCCTGTACAGGTTGGCAGTATTTTAATCGAAAATAACACAGGACGGATTTTAAGCTTCGTAGGTGGTCGTGATTTTAAAACGAGTCAAGTAAACCACGCAACTCGCTCTACCCGTTCGAACGGTTCAACAATGAAACCATTACTCGTCTATGCGCCAGCGATTGAATATGGCGTGATTGGTGCAGGTAGCCCATTAGTTGACGTCAAGTTCTCTATTGGCATTTGGAGTCCAAAGAACTTTTCCGCGAACGATGAACGCGGTCTTATTCCTGCGCGTGAAGCGTTAGCTGACTCTCTAAATATATCAACCCTACGCCTATATTACGAAATTTTAAATAGACGTCCTGCTGAGTTTTTAGCAAAAATGGGCTTCTCAGATTTAAAACCTGAAGATTATACAAACCTTTCAACAGGTATCGGTGCTTTAGAAGTAGGTACAACTGTTGAAGAAAATACAAATGCTTATGCAACTTTTGCGAATGGTGGTCAGTTTGTTGATGCCTATATGATTGAAAAAATAGAAGACCAAGATGGTAATCTTATTTATCAACATGAAGCAGAACCTGTACAAGTATTTAGTCCTGAAACGTCTTATATCGTGACAGATATGTTGCGAGATGTATTATCAAAAGGCACAGGGACAGTTGCAAAAAATACATTAAAATTCAATTCTGATTTTGCAGCTAAAACAGGTACTTCACAATACACGAATGACGTTTGGTTAGTTGGTTATAATCCAAATGTTTCCCTTGGTGTATGGATGGGCTACGATAAACAACGCTCACTTGATGCATTTAATAATACGTATTTGCAACCAAGTGCCCGCATTAACAAGCTATGGGGTACATTAATGAACTCAGTCTATGATGTAGATCCACAACAAATTGATGCCCCAACAAACTTTAAGCAACCAAAAAATGTGGTGACTGCTTCATTCTGTGGTATTTCTGGTCTAGCACCTTCTGCGGCATGTGCTAGCGCAGGGCTTGTACGCTCAGATTTATTTAACGCGAAAGTATTTTTACCGTCACAACCTGATGACAGCTTAGCTTCATCGAGCGTCGTAACAATTCAAGGTAAAACGTATAATGCACATCCAAATACACCAGCAGAGTTTGTAAAAGCTAGTGGTGCTGGTATTAACCAAGCCTTTATAAAACGGATGTTAGGTAAACTTGGTGGTAACCCAGCAAGTCTACTACCTAAAAATTCATCACTCTCAAATTCATCTGTATCAGCAGTCGATTTCCCAGCTGATGGTAGTGCGCCTGCAGCTGTAAAAGCTTCAATTAATGGCAATACGCTATCTTGGAGTGGCTCGTCTAACGATGTAGTAGGCTATCGAATTTATAATGTAACGAATGGTGGGAACACGATTGTTTCTTCGGTACTAGAGGCTACTCAAAGTATGACAGTTGCTAGCGGACAAGCTTATGTAGTTGTTGCTGTTGATATTACAGGTTTAACTTCGCCTCAATCAAATGTTGTTTCAACAGGTGGCAGTGATACAAAACCAGATGAAGATGACGATGAAGAAAATCCAACTTCACCTACTGTTCCAATACCACCGGCAAATGGTAATAACGGCAATGGCTCTAACAACGGTAATGGCTCCGGCAATAATGGTAACGGATCTAATGGCGGTAATGGCTCTGGTAATGGCTCTGGTAATAACGGAAACGGCTCTAACAACGGCAATGGTTCCGGTAATGGCGGAAACGGCTCTAACAACGGCAATGGTTCTGGTAATGGTGGAAACGGTTCTAACAACGGCAATGGTTCTGGTAATGGCGGAAACGGTTCTAACAACGGCAATGGTTCCGGCAATGGTGGAGGGACAACACCACCAACTGATCCACCAACCGAATAATAAAAGGCTTACTACAATGAAATTTCAATTGTAGTAAGCCTATTTTTTTGTCATTATTAAGAGGACAACTTAACAAAGGGGTAGGTAAAATGAAAATTTTAGTTTTAGGTGGCACGCGTTTTTTTGGTAAAAAATTAGTGGAGCTTTGCCTTCAAAATAAACATGACGTAACAATTTTAACTCGTGGGCAAAGTGGCAACCCATTTGGAGAACAAGTTCACCAGATTACCGTTGATCGCAGCGATGTTCAAGCATTAACACAAGCGTTAGCTAATACAACATGGGATGTCGTCTACGATAATATTTGTTATTCACCGAATGAAGCACATGAAATAGCGCAAATATTAGAGAACAAGACGAAAAAGCTAGTCTTCACCTCAACATTAGCTACATATGAAGCAGATGGAAAGATGAAAACAGAAGCTGATTTTAATCCGTATGAATACGAGATTCGTATGGGCGATATTAATGATTTCACATATGGTGAAGGTAAACGTCAAGCAGAGGCTGTCCTTTATAAAGAAGCGACATTTCCTGTTGTCGCTGTGCGTTTCCCTATCGTCCTTGGTGAGCACGACTATACGCGTCGCTTACATTTTCATGTAGAACATATTTTAAATGAACAACCTATATCGTTACCGAATGTTGATGCAAAGATGAGTTTTATTTCAGATGAGGAAGCTGCAGCATTTTTATATTTTGCAGGTGTCGCTCCGATTGAAGGGCCATATAATGCAACTGCATCTGGTACTATCTCATTGAAATCGTTACTCGAATTAATTGAGAAGGAAACAGGAAAACTCGCAAAAGTTTCGCTAATTGGCGGCGATGAAAATTCTCAATCACCTTATGGAATTCCAAATCATTGGTATATGTCAAACGCAAAAGCAGAAGCAGCAGGCTTCGCATTTAGTCAATTAAACGTTTGGCTTCCTAACCTTGTAAATAAATTAGTCAAACAACTGCAATAATATGTGATAACTTACATGCTAGTAACACTAGGCTGAGATAAAAAAAATGCTAGAAAGAAGACAAAGGTGTTCTAAATAGCACTAGTGGAAGCGCCATAGCACACATCTATGGCAACAAAAAAAGTGTTAGATTGATTGCATTCAATCTAACACTTTTTCTCTTTTTAGGTCCTATTAGTGCGTAGTGCCCTTTTCATTAGTAGTTTTAGTCTGCCTACTTCTATTATAGTAATATCGTTTTTAAAATTTCTACTGCTTCGTCAATCTCTGTTTTAGACACCGTAAGTGGTGGTAAAAGTCGAATAACATTTGGGCCTGCTCCTACAAGAAGTAAACCTTTGTCTTCCGCTGCTGTAATGAAAGGTGCTACCTCCGTATCGCCACAACCAATTCCAAGTAATAAACCTTGGCCTTGTACTGTATAGCCTGTCGGTAAATTGGCTTGTAGTTGCTTCACAAAATAGGATGATAATTCTTGCACATTTTCTAAAAAACTTGGCTCAAAAACGTTATCAAGGACCGTTTCAGCAACACGCATTGCTAAAGAATTCCCACCAAAAGTAGTACCATGCGTCCCCGGGCTAAACGTATCATACAATTCAGCTGTCCCTAACATTCCTCCTACTGGGAAACCTCCACCTAAACCTTTTGCTAATGTCACAATATTCGGCTTCAAGATTGTTTGTTCATATGCATAACGCGTTCCTGTTCTACCAATACCTGTTTGCACCTCATCAACAATCAATAAAATGCCTTTATCCTCACAAATTTTTGCAATTGCCGCTGCAAATTCAGGCGACACGCTATTAACACCGCCCTCACCTTGAATCATTTCCAGCATAATGGCTGCAACTGAATCGTCTATCGTTGCTTCAAGAGCCGTTACGTCATTGAATGGGAGTATTGTAAATTTATCAACAAGTGGTCCAAACCCATTATGTACCTTGCCTTGACCAGTTGCTGACATTGCGCCAAACGTTCGACCATGAAACGATTTTTCAAATGTAATAATATGATGTTTCCCTGTATGCTTACGAGCGAGCTTAATTGCCGCTTCATTAGCTTCCGCACCACTATTACAGAAAAAGGCATACGTAAAATGTGTATCTGCCACTAATTTTTGAGCTACCTTCTCTTGCCCAGGTATATCAAATAAATTCGACATATGCCAAAGCGTTTCACTTTGTTCTTGAATAGCCTTTACGATAGCAGGATGAGCATGCCCGAGACTAACAACGGCAATACCACTTGTAAAGTCTAAATACCTTTTGCCATCACTATCTTGCACAACAGTTCCTTGCCCTTTAACGATTTGGGCACGACGTTTGCCATAATTTCCAAATAATGCGCTCATAATATCAGCTCCTCCACTTCATTTTCAATGGACACCACCTGCACAGCACAGCATCCACTTATTACATAACTACATTACGGCAAAATCGTTGTACCGACTAATGCGTCTCCAACAATTTGCACGGATGGAATGCCTGCATTCAGACACTCGATTGCCCCTTGCACTTTGGGAATCATTCCACCATAAATATGACCTTCCTCAATCCACTTCGCTATTAACGGTGGCGTTGCTTCTGTTTGATATTCATCTTGAATACGGATACCCGAAACATCTGTAACAAGCAGTAAGCTTTCTGCCCCAATAGCAAGCGCTACTGCACTCGCTACTGTATCTCCGTTAATATTCAGCGCTTGACCATTGTAATCAGCCCCAACACACGCTATTACTGGGACAATTCCAGCTGTAATGAATGCTTCTAACAACGATGTATTGACCGAATGCACCTCACCTACAAAGCCGTAAATTTCCTTGTCTAAAAAGTCCGCTACAAGTAATTGGCCATCAAAGCCATTAAGCCCGACTGCTGCAATTCCTGCTGTTGTTAACTCATGTACTAATGAAGGATTAACATTCCCTATTAAAGTAGATTGAACAATGTCAATCGCTGCTGCGCTTGTTACACGTATGCCATTTAATGCATGAGATTCAATATTTC
The DNA here is from genome assembly GCF_044753985.1 of Lysinibacillus sp. NPDC093210. Lineage (NCBI taxonomy): Bacteria > Bacillati > Bacillota > Bacilli > Caryophanales > Bacillaceae > Lysinibacillus > Lysinibacillus sp. NPDC093210. Next base: position 1,031,844 of record NZ_JBIVOE010000001.1, read on the forward strand.
GTGCAGCAAGCTCGCGATTAATAGCAGGGCCCCCACCATGCGTAATAATAAGTTCTACTCCACTATCTTGTAGTTTTTTAAAATTTTCAAAAAAAGCATCATTTAAGCCTTCAAGCGTGCTGCCACCCAGCTTAATAACCATGCGTTTACGAGCGGTAAGATGCATTGATTTGAACGTAGTCATACGTTAAGTCACATCCCCAAGCATGCCCCTTGCCTTCACCTATGCCAAGTGACACAAAGATTTTTACTTCATGCATTTTTAAAATTTGAATCAACTCATCTTCAGAAAATGCAATCGGTTCACCGTTTTCGACCATTGTTGCACCACCAATTTGAATTGTAATTTTATCAGGGTCAACTGTTGCGCCACTATAACCAACCGCTGCAATAATTCGTCCCCAGTTAGCATCGCATCCAAATACAGCTGTTTTTACAAGTGGAGAACCAACAACAGTTTTCGCAATTTTACGTGCTTCTTCATCTGAAATGGCACCTTCTACTTCAACCTCAATCAGTTTCGTTGCACCTTCTCCATCTTTCGCAATCATTTTCGCTAAATCTTCAGCTACAGTTTTTAATGTATAGTAGAAGTTATGCCAATCAGGATGCGCAGATGTTAAAAGATCATTGCCCGCTACACCATTTGCCATCACAATAACCGTATCGTTTGTCGAAGTATCTCCATCTACCGTAATCGCATTAAACGTTAAGTTTGTAATTTCCGATAACGCGTCTTGTAATACATCCGATTCAATATTCGCATCTGTCGTAATAAAACCTAGCATTGTCGCCATATTTGGTTCAATCATTCCTGATCCCTTTGCTACACCAGCAATAATAATTTCTTTACCATCAATAATTGTGCTATAGCTCGTATTTTTCATAACCGTATCAGTTGTTAAAATTGCCTGTGCAAAATCGATTGCACTCTCTAAACTATCCTTCGGCTCGAGTTGGAAAATCCCGCTAGTAACAGGCTCCATCTTCATAATTTCCCCGATTACACCTGTTGAGCAAACACCAACTAAATTTGCAGCAATCCCTAACTTTTCAGCCGCTAAAGCTTGCATTGTTTGCGCATCTTTCACACCTTGCTTACCAGTACATGCATTAGCATTACCAGAGTTTACAATCATTGCTTGTATTTTTTTTGTTGAGTAGACAACTTCTTTCGTTACTTTTAACGGTGCTGCTTGAACGGCATTTGTTGTAAATACGCCAGCTACACTTGCTGGTACGTCACTAACTAATATAGCTAAATCTTTTTTCTTATGCTTTAATCCGCAATGGATACCTGCTGCTTTAAAGCCTTTTGGTGAAACGATGTTTTTACTTGATAATTTTTTCATAACGTTCGTTGATGCTGTTAATGTCATAAACGTATTCCTCCTCAGTTTTAAAATAAGAGTGACTGGCACTGAAACAATTGGCAAAATTCAAAATTGTTTGGGTGACTGGCACTAAAATGGGCCCTTAAATAAAATATGGCACGACGTCTAGGCCTGTTGTTTGGGGTAAATCTAATTGCACATTCATATTTTGTATCGCTTGCCCTGCCGCCCCTTTAACTAAATTGTCAATAACAGCAACAATCGTTGCACGGTTTGTACGGTTATCAACTTTTACGAAAATATCACAATAGTTAGAGCCTTTCACACGGTTTGTAGCAAGGCTATTAACATCGGTTACAACCCGTACAAACGGATGTTTTTCATATGTTGCTTGTAAGCAAGCGACTAATTGATGCTCTGTGATACCTGGCATTAATGGCGCATATGCAGTGGATAAAATTCCACGTGTCATCGGCACTAAATGTGTATTAAAAGTAATAGCTGTCTCTATACCAGCAAACATTGAAATAGCTTGCTCGATTTCTGGAATATGTTGATGCGTATTTGTCTTATAAATGGAAAAGCTTTCGTTCACTTCACTAAAGTGTGTTGTTTGCGATGGTTTATTGCCAGCTCCCGAAATTCCACTTTTTGCATCAATCACGAGATAATTAGAATCTATTAGTCTCTCTTTTAACAAAGGCAATAACGAAAGCAGAACCGCTGTTGGATAACATCCTGGGTTCGCAATAAGTGAGGCATTTTTCACATTATGAGCATTCCATTCAGTTAAGCCATAAACACTTTGCTGAATAATTTCTAGTGGAGCAGCCTTTTTTCCGTACCACTCTTCATAGCTAAGTGGATTCTTTAATCGAAAATCCCCTGATAAATCAATTAACCTCGGACCTTTTCCAACTAAAGGTGGTAACAGTTCACTTGTCACACCAGAAGGCGTACTAGCAAACACAACATCCAATTTCGATAAAGTTTCATAATCTATTTTTTGCAATGGCGAATCTGTAATCGTAACTAAATGTCCAAACTTTGTAGAAAAAACGACACCTTCTTCTGAAGATGTAAATAAATCAATATGCTCCACCGCCGGATGATTATGTAAAAAGCGGATAAGCTCCAATCCTCCATATCCTGTTGCTCCAACAATTCCTACTTTCATTACACTCACCTCTAAAATAAGTTAAAAATAGTATACGTCTGCATATTTATTAAGTCAACTGAATTTTTATTTATTTATATTATTTTCTTAATCTTCTGTTATAGTTGTTTAAAATCTATAGTTTCTACCGCCAATTAAGAAAAAAGAAGGTAGGAACCCTTTCGATAATCGAATGAATTCCTACCTTCTTTAGATGCATATTTTGAATAAAAATAAATTATACGTAGGAGCCATTAGTCTTCCATCGTAGAAAGATCGCCAGTAGGTAAATCTAACTCCCATGCTTTTAACACGCGTCGCATAATTTTACCGCTGCGTGTTTTCGGCAGCTTTTCCTTAAATTCAATTTCTCTCGGTGCCGCATGAGCTGATAAGCCCCTTTTCACAAACTCGCGAATATCCTCAATTAAAGCATCCGATGGCTCCACGCCTTCTCTCAAAGATACAAACGCTTTTATAATTTCACCACGTATAGGGTCCGGTTTTCCGATAACTCCAGCCTCTATTACGTCTGGATGTTCTAGTAATTTACTTTCAACCTCGAACGGCCCAACTCGTTCACCTGCTGTCATAATGACATCATCCACTCGACCTTGGAACCAGAAATAACCTTCATCATCCATATAAGCGGAGTCACCAGACACATACCACTCACCTTTTAAGAAATATGATTCATAACGCTCTGGATTACCCCAAATTTGACGCATCATGGCTGGCCAACCACGACGCACAGCTAAGTTACCCATTGTAAATGGTGGAACTTCATTACCCGCATCATCTACAATTGTCGCGTGCACACCTGGTAATGGTTTGCCCATTGATCCGGGCTTAATATCCATGCTCGGATAGTTACAAATCATATGTGCACCCGTTTCTGTCATCCACCAAGTATCATGAATGCGATGTCCTAACTCCTCACTACCCCAACGGATAACTTCAGGGTTAAGTGGCTCCCCTACAGATAATACATGACGCAATGATGATAAATCATAATTTTCCAGCATGCCACTACCTGCACCCATTAACATACGGAATGCTGTTGGCGCACTATACCAAACTGTTACACTATAATCCTCAATCGCTTGATACCATGCTTGTGGCGAGAATCTTCCACCAACAATGAGCATTGTCACACCATTTAACCACGGACCAAAAATTCCATAGGCTGTTCCCGTTACCCACCCTGGATCAGCCGTACACCAATAAATATCATTTTCGCCTAAATCAAGTACCCATTGTGTCGACTGATACTGCTGAACCATCGCATTATGAACATGTAAAACACCTTTCGGAGTACCTGTCGAGCCAGAAGTATAATGTAAAATCATACCGTCCTCTCGGTCCATCCACTCGATGTCAAACTTAGCGGAAGCCTCTTTCAAGCGCTTATTAAAATCTAAAATTTGGGGCGTTTCTTCTATATCAGACCCTACTAAAAATACATGTTGCAAGTTTGGCAGTTTATCTAATGGAACTCGTTCTAGTAATTCCGGTGTTGTTACTAACACTTTCGCATCGCTATCAGAAAGCCGATCATAAACTGCACCTTCCATGAATGCTTCAAACAATGGTCCTACAATAACGCCCATTTTTAAAGCACCTAATAAAGAAAAGTAAAGCTCTGGTGAACGAGGCATAAAAATAAATAAACGATCTCCTTTTTCAATGTTTGTCGCCGATTTAAAAACATTTGCTGCCTTGTTCGTTAACCTTTTCATTTCATTAAAAGAGTATGCTTCCTTGCGCTTCCCATCATTATAATACAATGCCACTTTATTTTTTCGAGACGTTTCTGTATGGCGATCAATAGCCTCATAAGCCATATTCACTAAACCTGTTTCATGCCAACTAAATGCCTTTTCTGTATCTGCCCAATCATGAGTTGCTGCTACCTCCTCATAATTTGGCAAGTTGTACTGCCCTGGTAATGCTTGTAATTTCTCCATCGTTTTCATCCCCATAAATTTACCCCTTCCTTTTTTGGCTTTAGTACATTCGTAAGCAAATTTCAAATCGTACTCACGATATCCCCCGCAATTACGCATCGGCGTAATTGTAGCTGTCTGCCAATTCGTTCCACTTTGCTTATGCAATAATCTTCTCTTGAAGCCCCCTATAAAGGATAAAAAAGTGAGCATTCATCCCCTTTTGGAAAATTAAGTGAAATAATGGCGATTGAAACAATTTCGCCATATAAAACAGCTACTGAATGATATTAAAATTCGCTACTTTCTCCAAAGACAAATACGTTATGTAGCAATTGTTATAGAACAGTTTATGCAGTTGTAATTCTATCAATGCTTAATAAATCAACATTTATCTGTTAAATAACAGTTGCAATATAAATCTATTTTACACGAAATTAATCAGAATGTCTCAATATTTTTATTTTTCCGAAAATGTAGTTATATTTCGTAAATTTAAGCGTTTTTCGGCTTTAAATCAGCTATAATGGAATTATTAAACTCAGGTGGTGTAATTATGGAACACAAAAAGACTTTTTTTTCTGTTACAAAGGAGACAAAGCATGGTACTGTTTATGTGGAAGGACCTGTTCCTCCAGAAAAATTAGCTACATATTCATTCCACGAGGGATTAGTTGCCTTTAGACCCCCTAAACAACAACAGCAAGCCATCTTAGAAATCGCTGGGCTTCCTGAAGGCCGTATTATTATTATCCGAAATAACGACATTATTGTAGGCTACGTCACCTATTTATATCCTGATCCGCTTGAACGGTGGGCAGAGGACAGAATCGATAATATGATTGAATTAGGTGCTATTGAGGTCATTCCAGACTATCGTGGAACAGGGGCTGGTAAAGCCTTGTTAGCGGTGTCCTTCATGGGGGATGAAATGGAGGACTACCTTGTAATAACAACCGAATATTATTGGCATTGGGACTTAAAAGGTACAGGTTTAAATGTATGGGATTATCGCAAAATGATGGAGCGGATGATGAGTTCAGTTGGCTTCGAATATTTTGCTACAGATGATCCTGAAATTACATCTCATCCTGCGAACTGCCTTATGGCACGAGAGGGAAAACGAGTGCCTCCTGCAACAATGGAAAGATTCGACAGACTTCGTTTTAGAAATCGTTTCATGTATTAAAACCAACACAAAGGGGATGAGTATATGATTGTTGAAGAAATTATGAATGATGAGCCTTACACATTGGCTCCGACAAACACTGTTTTGGAAGCGTTGAAATTGATGCGTGAGAAAAAAGTTCGGCATTTACCTGTCATCGATAACGAACGACATGTTCTAGGTGTTATTACGGAGCGCGATATTAAACAGGCATTGCCTTCCTCATTGAAAGACGAACCTAATTCGCCAGTCTTTAGTGCGATGGTAGAAGAAATAATGATCAAAAACCCACTTGTCGGCCATCCACTTGATTTTGTAGAAGAAGTAGCACTAACTTTTTATGAAGCAAAGGTAGGCTGTTTACCAATCGTCTCCGGCGGAAAACTAGTAGGCATTGTGACAACAACCGATTTACTCTACACATATATAGAACTAACGGGTGCCACTGAACCTGGCTCCAAAATTGAAATCCGAGTTAGCGATACACCAGGAGTCTTATTTGAAATTACTAAAATTTTCAATCTCCATCATGCAAATGTCCAAAGCGTTCTAGTATATCCTGATTCTGAAAATACACAAAATAAAATTTTAAGCGTCCGAGTAAAAACATTAAACCCACTTGCTATCATTGAAGATCTTCGCCAAGAAGGATTTGACGTGTTATGGCCTAATTTACCAGGTGTTTCTTTAAAATGAAAAAGGCTGTCTTTGTTTATTCGCCAGAGCAACTCGGATATAAATTTTCAGATACGCATCCTTTCAATCACAAACGCTTGACGCTAACGATGGATTTACTTAAAAATATAGGAGCGCTCGATGATGTCGATATCGTTCCTGCACGCATTGCCACGGAAGAAGAACTTTTGCTTGCGCATGATCCGAAATATATTGAAATCGTTAAAAATGCAGGCCATGGTAAGCTGAGCGAGGCACAATGTGCAAGCTATGGTATCGGCACTGAAGATACACCTATCTTTGAAAATATGCATGAAGCAAGTGCGCAACTTGTCGGAGGTACATTAACCGCTGTCGATTGTGTAATGGAAGGAAAGGCTCAGCATGCACTAAATCTTGGCGGTGGACTACATCATGGTTTCCGTGGGCGTGCTTCCGGTTTTTGTATATATAATGATAGTACCGTTGCCATTCGTTATTTACAGGAAAAGTACAATGCGCGTGTACTCTATGTTGATACTGATGCACACCATGGTGACGGTGTACAATGGAGTTTCTACGAAGACCCAAATGTTTGTACATTATCAATTCATGAAACTGGACGCTACTTATTCCCTGGAACGGGTAATATAACTGAGCGCGGCAACGGTCAAGGTTATGGTACTTCCTTTAACTTTCCAATTGATGCATTTACCGAGGATGAAAGTTTCTTAGAAATATATGAAAAAGCTATGCGTGAAGTTTTTGAATTTTTCAAACCAGATGTTGTTTTAACTCAAAACGGTGCAGATGCACATTATTTTGATCCATTAACACATTTATACGGTACAATGAATATTTATAGAGAAATTCCAAAGCTTGCACATAAACTCGCACACGAATATTGCGATGGGAAATGGATTGCAGTTGGTGGTGGTGGTTACGATATTTGGCGTGTTGTGCCAAGGGCATGGTCGATGTTATGGCTAGAAATGACAGATCAAGAAATACCAACAGGTACCTTACCACAAGCATGGTTAGATCGTTGGCAGCCAGAAGCGCCAGTTCCTTTTATCCCAACATGGGAAGATCCTAACCCTCTTTATGAGCCAATCCCTAGAAAAGCTGAAATTGAAGAAAAGAACGCGCAAATGTTAGAAAAAGCGTTACATATTATCCGCACAGAAAAGCGCAGTTAGTGGGTGCCAGGCACTCAAACAATTCTGAATTCTCATAGTACTTGCCAGTATGATTAGCCATGTTATGCAAAGTGGCAGTTACTCAAGCAATTTCACTAGTTGTTTGTAGCGGAGGCGGCGACTCCTGCGGGAACGCACGCATAGTAAGACGCAACAAACCGCGCGCTAGCGAGGGTTGCGGCTTACGGTGTGCCCGCGGAAAGCGTCCGCCGTAGCGGACAACAACGTTTTCAGGCACACATTTTCCCATAAAAAAACACGCAAATCATAAAATTAGATTTACGTGTTTTTTCTTATTTGCTTTTAACCGATTGGCGTTGTTCGATACGGTGCGGTAATATTACCGCTACCTTCTCGTCCTCTACAGGCTCTTTATTCATAAGCTTAGTCAATAATCGCATCGCTACAGCTCCGATATCATATAGCGGTAATGCTACACTTGTAAGCTGTGGGCGAACCATACGAGCTAACTTAGAATTTTCAAAACTGATGACCTCGATATCCTCGGGCACATTTTTACCAGCATCTTGTGCACCATGAATCAAACCGATTGCGAGTTCATCACTTCCCGCAAAATAAGCCGTTGGAGGGTTTTCAAGTGCAGATAATGTTTCCCAAGCCTCTAAGCCCATATCATAGCTAGATTCCTCAGCAGCAATTAGTGATTCATCTATACTTAACCCTGCATCTTGAAGTGCTTTTTTATAAGCTTCAAGCTTAAATTTACCATTAATCGTATAAGTAAGAGGACCTGTTACAAAGCCAATTCGTGTATGACCGTTTTGAATCAGTAACGAAATTGCTTCATAAGCTGCCTGGAAATAATCAATATTAACAGTGGCAATTGTTTGTGATTCATCTACAGAACCTGCAAGAACAATTGGGACTGGTGAATGATCCATCGTTTGTTGCATTTTCTCTGTTACTTCATCACTCATCATTACAATACCGTCCACTTGTTTACCTAGCATTGTATCTAGCAACTGTAGCTCTTTATCTTCATGTTGATCTGAGTTGGCAAGAATAATATTGTAGCGATACATTGTAGCGATATCCTCTACACCACGTGCCAGCTCCGCATAAACATTATTTGCAATATCTGGGATAATCACGCCAACTGTTGTAGTTTTCTTACTTGCTAACCCTCGCGCTACTGCGTTCGGACGATATTCTAATCGTTCAATTACTTCTAATACTTTTTTTCGTGTTGCTGGTTTTACATTTTGGTTACCATTGACTACACGAGAAACGGTTGCCATCGAAACATTCGCTTCTCGTGCAACATCATAAATTGTAACAGTCATCGTACGTGCCTCCCTTTTTCCTTTTATAGCCTTATCATACGATAATTTTCGCTCCATTTTCAAGAAGAGTACATACATGAAATGAAATACCAAGTACAAATAGTACTATTATAGACATTTTTTTGTCACGATATAGTAAACACCGCCTGCTTATTGCGCAAGCGGTGTGAAAATATTATGCGTGAATTTCGTGATTCTTCATGAATTTTTGTAACGTTTCGTAGAATGCATCAAATGTTGGAATATCCATTTGTTGTTGTGAATCTGAAAGTGCTACAGATGGATCTGGATGCACCTCAGCCATTACACCATCTGCCCCGATTGCAATTGCTGCCTTCGCACATGGTAATAGTAAGTCGCGTCGACCTGTTGAATGTGTTACATCGACGAATACTGGTAAATGTGTTTCTTGTTTTAAAATTGGTACTGCTGAAATGTCTAATGTGTTACGTGTTGCTTTTTCGTAAGTACGAATACCACGCTCACAAAGGATGATGTTTTCATTCCCTTTAGACATAATGTATTCTGCTGCATGAATGAACTCGTCAATCGTTGCTGCTAAACCACGTTTTAATAATACTGGTTTGTTCGTTGCACCCGCTGCTTTTAATAACTCGAAGTTTTGCATATTACGAGCACCGATTTGGATAACATCAATATAATCAAGCGCTTCTTCTAAATGACCTGGTGTTACAATTTCAGTAATAACACCTAAACCATATTCTTCAGATACACGCTTTAAAATTTTAAGCCCTTCTAAACCAAGACCTTGGAAGTCATATGGAGAAGTACGAGGTTTGTAAGCACCGCCACGGATTAACTTTTCACCTTTAGCTTTAATAGATGCAGCAACTGCTGCTACTTGTTCGTAAGATTCAACAGCACATGGACCAAACACGAAGGATGGTTTTCCTTGGCCGATTAGTTCACCATTAATATTGATGACAGTATCTTCTGATTTCTTCTTACGAGAAACTAGTAATTCTTTCTTTTTATCAGCTTCAAGTTGTTTTAAAGCTGTTTTAAAGATTTGTTTAAAAATATAATCAACCGTCATTTGGTTTAACGGACCGTGATTGTGTTCTTTAATTAGATCAAGCATGTGTCGTTCACGCAATGGATCATAGCGATTAACACCTTGTTTTTCTTTAATTTTACCGATTTCATCTACTACAGCTGCACGTTCGTTAATTAGACGAAGAATTTCTAAGTTTAATCCGTCAATCTGACTACGTAAGCTTTCTAAATCTTTTTGGCTCATGCTTCTTGCTCCTCTCCCCATGACAGACACTTTCAGAACTCTGAAATGTATGTTACATTTTTAGATATTAGCATCATTATAATCAATGTTGTTCAGAATGTCACGCATTTTTAATTTAGCGCTTCAACTCGCTAAATTACTTTTGAGTTATTTCAAGGAAGGAAGCGATTACATTGAGTTCAAAATTATTTGCACTTGATATCGGTACACGTTCTGTTGTTGGCATTATTTTAGAGGAAGATAATGATCATTTTCATGTACAAGATATTTTAGTAAAAGAACACAAGGAACGGGCCATGGTAGATGGTCAAATACATAATGTCATGTATGTGGCTGATTTAATTAATGAAATTAAACAAGAGCTCGAAGACAAGCATGGGCCCTTATCCAAAGTAAGCGTCGCTGCTGCAGGTCGTTCATTAAAAACAGAGCAGGCAAGCGTGACCATTAATATTCGTAACCGCCCCATATTCACTGAAGAAGATATTAGCCGTTTAGAATTACAGGCAGTTCAACATGCACAGCAACAGCTCCTACAGCATAAAGAGGATGCCAAAACCAGTCACTATTACTGCGTTGGCTATTCTGTTCTTTATTATCGTTTAGATGGTGAAGAAATTGGTAGCCTTCTTGATCAGCAAGGTGACGAAGCACAAATTGAAGTCATTGCAACTTTCCTTCCACGTGTTGTAGTTGAATCCCTTATCGCTGCCTTAAAACGTGCAAATTTAGAAATGGGTGCTCTCACACTAGAGCCTATTGCGGCAATAAATGTTCTAATACCACCTACAATGCGCCGTCTAAATGTTGCACTTGTCGATATTGGAGCTGGTACGTCAGATATTGCCATTACCGATAAAAGTACAGTAGTTGCATACGGTATGGTGCCAACAGCAGGTGATGAAATAACAGAGGCACTCAGTGACCATTATTTACTTGATTTCCCAGTTGCTGAAGAAGCAAAGCGTCAACTGCACTGTGCTGAGGAAATTTTAATTCAAGATATTTTAGGCTTTGACCAATACTATCCAAAAGCAGAAGTGCTTACAGCAATTGAGCCTGCTGTTAAACAACTTGCTAAGGCAATTGGAGAAGAAATATTGCGTCTTAATAATCGAACTGCCCCAAAAGCTGTGATGCTCGTTGGTGGTGGTAGTTTAACCCCTAATCTTACAACGGAGATTGGCTTAGTGCTGGATTTACCAGCAAACCGAATTGCCGTACGCGGTGTCGATGCCATTCAAAATTTAACAAAGGAAGAGCATATTAAAGCATCTCCTGAGTTAGTAACACCAATTGGCATAGCAATTGCTGCAAAGAAAATGCCGATACAATATATGAGCTTAACAGTAAATGAACAAATTGTACGTCTTTTTGAATTAAAAGAAATGACGGTTGGAGATGCATTTTTAGCTGCCAATATTCGGGCTAAACAATTATATGGCAAGCCAGGCCATGGATTATCTATTAGTGTTAACGGACAAGATATTTTCATACCTGGAGGCCACGGTCAACCGGCAAAAATTTTAGTAAATGGTCAACAAGCCTCTACAAAAACAATTATTAAAACAGGCGATGCCATTCAGTTAATAGAAGGTCAAGATGGTCATCCAGCCACTGCTACAGTAAGAGATATTGTTGATCAAGCGGTAACTAAAACAGTAACAATTCAAGAAACAAAGTATGTGATCGAACCAAAAATTACTGTCAACGGTTCCCCTGTATCAATGGATGCTGTGTTAAACGATCGTGATATCATCGTGTTTGAAATTGCTGAAACGGTAGAGGATATATTTAAATCTACCAACAATAATAATTTGTTAAAACAATTCGAATCTTTTGTTGTTTATGTCGATGGAAAGCCGTTATATTTACCAACGTGCTCCGCACAACTACTCATTAACGGTAAACCTAGTAAACTGTCATTTGCTGTTCAACATAACGATATAATTACTTTTTCACAACCATCGTTACCAACTGTACAGCGAATAGCTGATCATATGAATGTTTTACTTGAGGATAAAATCATCATTCATTTCCAACAGGAGCTAGTTGAGCTGAAAAAAATGACGAATGAAATGGTTGTTAATCAGGCAGTTGTTTCACCACTCTCAACCGTTCCCAACGGAGCGACAATTGCCATTCATGAAAAAGATCGAAGTCCTTGGATTTACCAGGATGTTTTCCGCTTCTCAAATTGGCAACTACCTACGACATTTAAAGGTAATTTTACAATTCTGCGGAATGGGCAACCCGCAACATTTGATACAGAAATCTTCGGTGGCGACCAACTTGAAATAGTCCTTGAAGACGCACCTTTATCATTATAAAAAGGTATCGCTAGTTGTTGGTAGCGAAGGCGTGACTCCTGCTCGGAACGCACACAGCGTAAGACGTGGGCATTCCGAAGTTTGGCTTGCAATGTGTCTGCGGAAAGCAACGGCATAAAAAAAGTGTTAGATTGATTCATCAATCTAACACTTTTTCTTTAAGTCACAGCTTTTTTACTTTAAGCACGAACCTCTTGTGCTTTATCTTCATCAGATTGTTCCGTTTTTTCTGGAACTTCTTCTTGTTCTGATTTAGCATCATCAACAAAGTCCTCAAGTGGCTCTTCCCCTTCGAATGAGACAGTACCATCATCAAAAACAGTTGGTGCTTTTGCAGTCTTAAGCGTCTTAACTTTTTCTACCAATTGCGAAGATTGCTCTTGAATTTGTTTTGATAATTGTACTGTTTTATCCTTAGCTGTTGATGATAAATCAGCACTTTTATCTTTTAAATTAACAGCTTGCACTGCCACATCACTACGTAAATCTTTCCCTGATTTAGGAGCTAATAGTAAACCTGCAGCTGCACCCACTATACCCCCAACTAAAGCGCCAATGACGAAATCTTTCATATTTACACGCTCCTCTTCATAGATCGAATCCTGCGAATTATAAAGTTGTGGCAATGTACTTTCTAGTTGTTGTTCTTTCACTTCGTTAAAGTTTGGCTTTTGTGTAGTCATGGACAATTCCTCCCATTTTATAATCTAATGCGCCTAGACGTATGTATTTCCACTTGTAGGTGTCATACAATAAAAATTGCCTAAGGCTTTATTTATATTCAGCTGGCATAAAGAAAGCACCTGCTAAATAATAATTATTTTTTGCGACCCCATTTTCTTTTCGGCTTGTCCGCCTGAACTTCCTCAAAACTATATACGTCCTCAGGCATTATTTCTGGTGCCTGCTCAATCACTTTACGCTTCTTCCATTTATCTGCAATGCCCATTGCGACATTACTCCACTGTACAACTTGCGCAATTTTTTCTTCGTTCTGTTCAACACTTTTTGAAATAGATGATGTAATTTGCTGTACTGAAGCATTTAAACCATTTACAGAGTCACCCATTCCTTTCACCGCATGAACAACAGTATTTAACTGCTCAGATTTTTGTTGAATATCCTCGGCTAAGCTATTTGTTTTAATTAACAAAGAAGTCGTTTCTCGTGTAATCCCTTCCATTTGTTTCTCAATGCCTGCTAATGTGCCAGATAAACTGTTAAGAATTGACTTGAGTGAAAATAATGTCATACCGACGCTCACACATAAAAATAAAAAACCGATCGCTGCTATTATTGCTGCAATATACAAAATGACTTCCATAAGTAGACCTCCTGCTAGTAATAATTTCTCTCTATATACTATTACTTACCTTATCTTCGACAAATAAAACTTAAATCCTTCTCATATTTGAGAAAAAACAGCTTATTCCTTGCGGATTAAGCTGTTTCGTTGCTTTTAAGTACATCTTCAAAGGCATCTTGGAACTTGTGAACATCGCCAGCACCCATAAATAAAAATACTGCGTCTTTATGCTTTGTTAACACATCAATACCTTCTGTAGTAATTACAGCACTCCCGTCAATAAGTGAAGCTAAATCCTGAATTGAAAGTGCACCTTGTGTTTCCCTTGCAGAACCAAATATATCACATAAGTATGCTGTATCAGCCAGACTAAGGCTGTCTGCAAAGTCCTGTAAAAACGCTTGGGTACGCGTGAATGTATGAGGCTGGAATATCGCTACTAATTCACGTTCAGGATATTTTTGTCTAGCCGATTGAATTGTTGCACGAATTTCTGTTGGGTGGTGTGCATAATCATCGATTAAAACATGATCCCCAATATTTGATTCTGTGAAACGTCTTTTTACACCTTTATATGTGTTTAAACGTTCTTGAATAATTTCAGATGAAATACCCTCGTATTGGCAAAGTGTAATAACAGCTAATGTATTTAACACTGCATGGTCGCCAAATAATGGAATAAAGAAAGTACTATAAAATTCATTGCGCACAAAAACATCAAAAGTTGTGCCTTCAGTTGTTTTTTCAACATTACGTGCCTCAAAGTCATTTTCAGCTCCAAACCCGTAATAAACAACAGGTACTTTCGCTTGAATACGTTGTAAATGTTCATCATCGCCACATGCGATAATCGCCTTTTTCACTTGTAATGCAAGTGATTGGAAGGCTGCATACACATCTTCAATATTCGCAAAGTAGTCTGGATGGTCGAAATCAATATTTGTCATCACTGCATAATCAGGATTGTATGCTAAAAAGTGTCGACGATATTCACACGCTTCCATCACAAAGAAGTTAGCATTTTCGTGGCCTGCACCTGTACCATCACCGATTAAATAAGAAGTTGGTTTATAGCCGCCTACAACATGTGCCATTAAGCCCGTTGTAGAAGTTTTACCATGTGCGCCAGTAATGGCAATCGATGTGTAATTGCCAATATACTCACCAAGAAATTTGTGATAACGAATAATTTCAACACCGATTTCTCGTGCTCGGACTAATTCAGGATGGTCATCAGGAAAAGCATTCCCTGCAATTACTGTCATACCTTCTTTAATATTATCCGCATTAAATGTGAAGATTGGAATATTTCGTTCACGCAACGGCTGTTCAGTAAAGAAATATTTATCAATATCTGAGCCCTGTACTTGTTCACCAGCATCAAATAAGATTTGTGCAAGCGAACTCATGCCAGAACCTTTAATGCCTGTGAAATGAAAAACTGTCATTAATTAAACCCCCCGGGAAATACAAAATCCCATCTATCATCTATTAGGTGTATCGTATTTTGCACTAGGTATTAATACCTTTACACGTACAGAAAAATACGTACTATGTTAAAACATCTTGTCTATTATAGCACTATTTATGCACAAGGATAAATGTGCAACTTTTCTAAAAAAACTAATTTTGACGAAAGTCAGATAATCTTTACGAAAACACTGCAATTCTTATTCAAACATAGCAATTAAATCTTGCTCAGTAATATAACTTTCACGTGGTTTACTGCCTCTTGCCTCCGACACAAAACCATGCGATTCCAGCATATCAATTAATCGTGCAGCACGATTATACCCAATATGATACTTACGTTGAATAAGAGATGTAGAAGCTCCACCTTGCTCATATACAAAACGGCAAACATCCTCAAACAGATCATCTTGCTCTGCCGAAACTTCTGATTTCTTTAAAAGTTCCTCTTGGTCGAAAATATAATCTGGTTCGCCTTGCTCTCGAACATGATCGATAATCGATTCGATTTCGTCATCTGTAACAAACGTCCCTTGCAAACGAACTGGTGCAGACATGCCATTACCTAAATAAAGCATATCGCCTCGTCCCAATAATCGCTCCGCTCCCTGCCCATCTAATATTGTACGCGAATCGATTTGTGAAGATACCGCAAAGGCAATTCGTGTAGGGATATTGGATTTAATAAGACCTGTAATAACATCTACAGAAGGTCTTTGTGTTGCAACAATTAAATGTATACCACAAGCACGTGCCTTTTGAGCAATACGACAAATCGCTTCCTCGACATCAGCAGGCGACATCATCATTAAATCTGCTAACTCATCAATGACAATTAAAATATACGGTAATTTTAAACTATGCTCATTATTTTTATCTGCTAAAGCATTATAACGTGTAATATCACGTGCACCTGCATGAGCAAATAACTGATAACGTCGCTCCATTTCCTCCACTGCCCATTTTAACGCTGCTGTTGCAGCCTTTACATCCGTAATGACCGGACTGACTAAATGAGGAATATGATTGAAAGGAGCAAGCTCTACCATTTTTGGATCAATCAGCATTAGTTTTAATTCATGTGGTGCAGCTTTATATAATAAACTAACCAAAATAGAATTGATACAAACAGACTTACCTGAACCGGTCGCCCCGGCAATTAAGCCATGTGGCATTTTACGTAAATCAATCGTGACAGGCTTCCCTGTTAAGTCTAGACCTAATGCCGCTTCTAGTGGTGAATCGGAGTCGAGGAAAGAAGCGCTATTTGTCACTTCCGATAAACGAACAGCACGAGATACTCGGTTAGGAATTTCTATTCCGATAGAGCTTTTTCCTGGAATCGGCGCTTGAATTCGAATGTCCTTTGCAGCTAAAGCAAGTTTCAAATCATCTGCTAAGTTACGAATTTTACTTACTTTCGTACCATGACTTACTGTAATTTCAAATTGAGTTACCGCTGGACCTTGCATAATCGATTCAATTTGTGCTGACACTTGGAAATAAGATAGTGCTTCAACTAGTGTGTCCCCTTGTTGCTCCATCCACTCCGTATCTTGTGTTTTTTCCTCAGGCGGCTCTAAAAATTCATCCGTTGGTTTTTGATAAACATGAATAGGCTTTGGAGGTATAACTTCATTTTCTTTAGCTTCAACATCAGAAATTACTAATACATCACTAAGATTTCCCTCGACTTTTTCAGGTACCTCAATGCTTTGAATTGCAATGGTTTCTTCTGTTTGCTCGTCAAGTGGTAAGTCATTGTTCCCAAACGCTTGCGCTGTATTTTCATCGAATAGCTCAGCTTCTATTATTGGATTTTCAGCTTGTGGTAAAGCATTGTCTTCAATCATTATTGCTGGCTTAATTTCTCTCGTTCCATCTTCAATCACTGAAGTTTCTTCTTGAGGCAAAACTTTTTCAACAAACAACATTGGTGCTGATTCTTCTTTCATTGACTCAGCTTCAATAACTGTAGATTCTGCTTGTGATAAAACATTATCTACAAACGTTGTTGTTGCAATTTCTTCTAGCGCCTCAGCTTCAATAACTGTAGATTCTGCTTGTGGTAAAACATTATCAACAAACGTTGTTGCTGCAATTTCTTCTAGCGCCTCAGCTTCAACCGCTATATTTTCTATAGTTGGCAAATGTGTCATTGTTGCTACAGGTGACATCGTAATGACAGAAATATTTTTTGTATCTACCTCTCCTGGTGATGGCTCTTGATTTGATTGCTCTACTTCAACAATAGGTGAAGGTGTTGGTTTGTCTTCTGACAACGCTACAGCTTCATAATTATCGCGAGTAAACGCACTCTCAGTTTGCTTTTCTTCTGTAGTTGTTTTTGATATCGCTTTTAGTTGCTGTGAAATTCGCCATTTCTCTTTATCTGTTTTTAACATTAAAACATTAAAAGGAATGCGGCTCTTTTCTTGCTTTACAGATGATTCATCTACTATTTCTTGATTGACATCTTCATTAGTTGGCTGGACTACTGTAACTTCCCCAATATGAATCGTAGAATTCTCAATTTGTAATTGTTCCACAACTACTTCTTTCACGTGAATTTCTGACTGATCAGCAGAAAGTTGCTCGACAGCAAGTTCTTGCTGTACCGCTTCCTTAATTTGATCTTCAAAATTCACTGCAAATGATGTTGTTTGTGGTACAGGTAGCTCCAAATTATCATCATATGGTATTTGATTTTGCTCATCAGCTACAACTTCCTCAAATGTAATTGGTTGCTTTGATGGTTCTTCCGTATTCACTTCATCCGTTGGTTGACTTTGCTCAGTTGCTTCAACTTCTTCAAATGTAATCAGTTTCTTTGATGGTTCTTCTGTATTCACTTCATTCGTTAATTGGCTTTGCTCAGTTGCTTCAACTTCCTCAGTTGCACGTGGTTGCTTCGATGGCACTTCGATCGAGCGTGGTATCTCAAGCAATTCACGGACATCAATGGAGGATTTGATAGGCTCTTTTTCTTCTAGTATATTTTCAATAGGCTTATTTGTTGTCGCTTCTTTTGCAAACTTAGCCACAGAAGGCATTTCGGCTTCCTGTTCTTCCTTCCGTTTATTTAATAACTGCTCGATTGGGCTTGGTTTTGCAAAGCCATAAACTGGTGAAGGGACATCCGTGGGCACAAAACGTTTTCGATTCTGTGGTAAAATGTCTTCCACTTTACTTTCCTGTTTCACAATTGGCTCTTTTTGAACAGGTTTAGCTTCAACTTGAGCATCGCGAAAAACCATACTTGCTTTAGTTGGATATTCTTGCTGCTTAGGTTGACTTCGTGTAGTCGTCGTTCTGCCAGTTCGCTTCGAACGATTTTCTAATAATTCACGGATGCCAGATACCTCTATATCGTAAACACGAGAATCTGCCATTTTATGATTTAAATGTTTTGGTAATGTTAAATCTTCAATTTGTCCATATGAGTCATCCATTTGATCAAACACGTCTCTTGATTGTGATGCTTGAGGCATATCTTCTTCATCATCAATTAAAGGGAATCGAAAAGTTTTTTGTCGCGTAACCGATGTTTCATTTAACGGCTGTTGGTGATCTGGTTGTTCCTCATACTCCTCATAATATTCATCATATTCATATTCATCTCTATTTAAAATTTTTTCAATTTTCTTTTTAAACCAATTCACGTTGTTTCACTCATTTCTCTTACACTTCATTTATAGCATTGTTTTAGTTTTCAATAATTGACTATTAAAACTAAGTTCAATGTCCACATAAAAAAGCATACCATAAAAATGATATAGAAACTTGTATTTATAGGCCCGACCTAGACAAAAAAATCGTTATACCACCAGCTATTGGTAGTCTAACGATTCTTTTACAATTTATATAATTATCGAGTTGGTGTATCAAACGCGCTGCCAACTACCGCATCCTCAGGTAAAACTAAAATACCTTTTTCAGATGGCGCATTAGGAATGGCTAATTCACGCGCTGAGCATAACATGCCAAATGAATCAACACCACGTAAATTCCCTTCTTTAATAAGCATTCCCGAAGGCATTACAGCGCCAATTTTAGCAACAACTACTTTTTGACCAGCTTCAACATTCGGTGCACCGCATACAATTTGAAGTGTTTGTTCACCTACATTTACAGTACAAATATTTAATTTATCAGCATTTGGATGCTTCTCTTTTGTTTCTACGTAGCCCACAACGAATTTTGGAGTGAAATCTACATCAAGGCTAATTGCAGCGCCATTGCTTTCAATTGCGGCTTCAAGCTGTGCTACAAACTCTGGTGTAAGTTCAACATTACCTTGTGCCTCTACTTGAACATATTTGCTTGCATTAAATAAGTTAAATGCTTTTACTTCTCCTGTTTGTGCTTCTTTTAAAATTGCGATATCCCCAGCACGTACTACTTCTGTTTTTACAATCGCCTCTGTTGCCAATTGTACTAATAATACGTCTCCTACATGCTCTTTATTGTAAAATACATTCATTGTTTCTCTTGCTCCTTTTTTACTCTGTTTTTTGCTAGTATAAAGATTGGTTCAAGCTCCCCATCTTCATAAATAAATGATAATGACGTAATCGGTACTGTCCCTACAGCAAAGAAATGCATCGTCATCTGTGCTAATACATCATACCCTGTTTCATTACGAATATCACCTAGTATTAACACATCTTGATGAGGTACAGATACGGTCATATCGCCTTCAATTTTTGCTCGCATTTCTTTTAAAAAGTTTTCATTTAAAATACGACTGGCATCGTAGCCGTCATTTGCATTAACAAAATAAAAGACATTTCCTGCTACTTCATCTTTTTTATAGACGGTTGGTAGCTGCTTGACAGAAAATCGTGCCATCTCTCGAATTTGTTCCACTGTTAATTTTAGTGCTTCTAACATCGATTCATCAATAAAGCGATACGTTTTTCCTAAATCAAGCGCATAGAAAATACGTGTTTCTGCAGTATGATCTGTAGTGATAAATGCATGTCCTTCTTTTGAAGCTTTCGGGTACGATGTTGCACGAATAACCGGATAAATTTGCCCTGATTCTTTGAAGCCTCGCTCCTGCTCCTGCTCCATCGCCTTAAAAGTTTGCTCAATCGTGTAGACAACTTCTTCTACAGCTGCCTCTTGCTTTTCATTATATTTTGCTAAAATACCTGGTAAAGAGAGCTCCATCCCTTTGCCTATTTTTTTATGATTCAAGCGTAGTTTATCTTGCTTTTTGTCAAATTGAAAATCAAATTTTTGCTCACTTAACTGCTTTTTTAATAGGGACACAAGTTGCTCTGATTTTATTTGTTTCAATTAGCTCACGTCCTTTCTTCATAATGAAACGGCTCACATAATTTTGTGAACCGCTCTGGTCAAAACTATGCAATTATTTAATCTTAACCGAATGAACGATTTTCGTCATCTCATGAAGATTATTTTCAATATTTTTCGCTTGTGAAATAGTTGTCATCTTTACGCCACCACAGCTTACAATTAACTCAAATTCATCTTTGTTATCCGTTTTAGAAACAGCAGCAAAACCGAAAATACCATTCTTTTCATAGGTAGTTTCTTTAATGACTTTTTTTGAACTATCTTCTTTTAACAAATTATAATAGAGTTTACTATTGGCTTTTTCACGATCATTGATGAACAGAATATAAGAATCCATTCCTTTTGATATTAAAATATTATAAGCATCTGAACTATCATCAATTTTAAATTTTGACGGTAAAAACAATTGTACATGACCAATTTTGTCGGTATATGCTTCTGGCTCTTCTGCAAATACCGTTTCCGTTAATTGAAGTCCACTAGCAATTTGTTCATCAACCGATTGATTACAGCCAGAAAGCCCCAATAGTAAAAGCATTAATCCTAGTGCTTGTAGCCATACACGAGACATTTCTATCTTCCTTTCATTGCTAACTTTTTTCTATTTTAAAAAAATTCTAGATAAGTTGCAACACCACTGCACCATTCTCACTAGTTCTAAGACACTATTTCTGCGCTAATGTGAACAAATATTGTCCAATAAGTAGCGCGACAATATGCTCAAACATCGTCTGACGAGTCACAATACCTTGCGTAAAAATACCTACCGCTCCTGCTCCTTGACGAATATCCAATCGCTGAGTATATTGTTCCATTATAGGACCCAGCTCCTTGCCTGCTCTTATTTCCTGGGCAATTTCTTCTGGCAATATAATTTGTGCACCCGCAGCTGTAAATGTAGTCCCATCGGCTAATGTAAGAGCTCCCCAGTTACAGATGTACATATCACCATCAATTTCCGTAACGCCACCTTCTAGTCCAAAAGATAGCATAGCACCCGTAGCAATCGATGTATTCTTTGCGCGATTAATCGCACCAAGTCTTGTTTCTTCCGTAGTTATCGGTTGATCCGAAACTTGTGAAGGTGCTTTAAAATATGTAAAAGTTACTTTTTCAAAATATTGATTAACAATTGCTTGTACCGACTGGATTTTCGCTTTATTCGTTGTCCCAATAGCTATTTCCATTATAATCCCTCTTTCTTTGCATAGAAAAAGATGCCCTAATAGGCACCTTTTCTTTTACTTATACATTAGCGCGAATCGTTTCTAATGTCGAACGATCAGCTTTTTTCACTAATTCTACGATTAGTGCTTTGGCTGCAGCATAATCATCAATATGAATGATAGATGCTGATGTATGGATATAACGTGAGCAAACACCAATTACAGCACTTGGTATACCGTCATTAGATGTATGTACACGGCCAGCATCTGTGCCACCTTGTGATACAAAATACTGATAAGGAATATGATTAGATTCTGCTGTATCTAACACGAACTCACGCATACCACGATGTGTTACCATTGTACGGTCTAGAATTCGTAATAATGTCCCTTTACCTAGTTGACCAAATTGATTTTTATCTCCAGACATATCATTGGCTGGTGATGCATCTAAAGCAAAAAATAGATCAGGCTTTATCATATTAGCTGATACTTGAGCGCCACGAAGCCCAACCTCTTCCATTACATTTGCGCCTGAATATAAATGCGAAGCTAATTTTTCATCTTTTACTTCTTTCATTAATTCAATCGCAAGTCCACAACCATAACGGTTATCCCATGCTTTTGCCATAATTTTTTTCGGATTTGCCATCGGTGTGAATGAACATACTGGGATAATTGACTGTCCTGGACGAACACCGAGTGCAATAGCATCCTCTTTATTGTCTGCACCAACATCAATTAGCATATTTTTAATTTCCATTGGCTTTGAACGTTCAGCATCTGTTAGTAAATGCGGTGGAATAGACGAGATAACACCTGGAATTGCACCATTTTTCGTGTACACTTCTACACGTTGTGCCAGCATAACTTGGTTCCACCAGCCACCTAGTGTTTGAAAACGAATTAATCCATTATCAGTAATTGATGTAACCATGAAAGCCACTTCGTCCATGTGGCCTGCTACTAGAATTTTAGGGGCATCTGATACTGCACTATGCTTTACACCAAAAATGCCACCTAAATGATCTTGAACTACCTCATCTGAGTACTTCTGTAGCTCAGTTCGCATAAATGCACGCACCGCATGCTCATTGCCCGGAGCGCCAGGTAATTCAGTTAATGTTTTAAATAATTGTAATGTTTCCTCATTCATGATGACTCTCTCCCCACGAAGTAGAATTTTCTTCCTTGCTTATTGTATCATAATTATTTCAGAAGTCGAAATATTGATACATTTCATGAAAGTCCTTTACAATGAACGTGCTTTCCTTCTTTGTGCTATGCTAAAATAGAGCTATAGGAAAAGGAGGAAATTACCCATGAAATTACGTGATTTTTTAATTGGTGTTGCAACAGGCCTCGCCGCGGCAGTCATTATTAAAGAAGCTAGTGAAAAAGTTTCTCCGTATGTACCCGCAGGACAAGTACTTGAAAACATAAAAAAGGAATTTAAAAAGGATTCGCCAATAGACGGTTCTTGGATTTTTATGAAAACTGACAATTTCACAAATGGATTTATGACTATCCCTGTTTATCGTGGCGGTATTTCACGCATGCACGAGGGTGAAATGCAAACATTCGAGTTCGCTGCAGATGCACGCTCTGGCGTTGTCGTAGAATTGACTGAAGTCTAAACAAAACAAGTTAGAATAGCATGTGGACATTATGATGTCTCCACATGCTATTTTTTATAACTACATAAATTTAGTGAAGGGCTTGCTACTGGAGGGATTTAAATGTTGCTTCGCGGAATTACTCCCTCGCTTCGCGGAATCCTCTCCTTGCTCCGCGGAATTCACTCCTTGCTTCGCGGAATTCGTTCCTCGCTTCGCGGAATCCTCCCCTTGCTTCGTGGAATTCACTCCTTGCTTCGCGGAATTCGTTCCTTGCTTCGCGGAATTCACTCCTTGCTTCGCGGAATTCGTTCCTCGCTTCGCGGAATTCACTCCTTGCTTCGCGGAATTCACTCCTTGCTTCGCGGAATTCGTTCCTTGCTTCGTGGAATTCACTCCTTGCTCCGCGGAATTCACTCCTCGCTTCGCGGAATTACTCCCTCGCTTCGCGGAATCCACTCCTTGCTTCGCGGAATTCACTCCTTGCTTCGCGGAATTCGTTCCTTGCTTCGCGGAATTCACTCCTTACTTCGCGGAATCCTCTCCTTGCTCCGCGGAATTCACTCCTTGCTTCGCGGAATTCGTTCCTACCCGCACGTAGCAGAAATCAATGGCAGTAGTTGTTCTTCAAGCTTTTCTACAATTTAAAAGGAGGTATATGTGTTATACCTCCTTTTAATCAATCTTATTCTTCTAGACCTTTATTATTAAAATACTTTTTATATTTTCGATAATAATTTAAACTATTTAGTGTAAGTTTTACCCATCGCTTTGCATTCATGTCCTTATTAAAGTAAAGAGAATTTGTATACTTCCCTTCACGAATCAATTTTTGCGCTTCAAGCTTAAGCTTTTCGTTTGATGCGTATTTGAATAGCACGCCTTTCGGAATAATCATCCATAAATGCTTGTCCTCTACATAAGTTAACTGTTGCTCGATATTTAACATATGGTCATCCGCTACATATTTCATTAAATTATGTCCGCTTGCCGTTACATAATAGCTTGAGCGGCCGTTACGTAAATTAATTTCAAATAGCTTATATTGTTTATCGCGAATGTCGTATTTCATATCGAAATTAGCAAAGCCTGTATAGCCGATATCCTCTAAAAAGTGGCGTACTTGGTCCATGAGCTCTTTATCGTATGTCGTTACGATCGCTGCATAGCTTCCGATACCTTCTGGCGAATGCTCCTCTAAAATCGGGTTACCTAGGCACATTAGCTTGACTTTTCCGTCTTTTCCTACATATGCATTTAACACCCGCATATAAGAATCATCACCAGGGATGAATTCTTGAATAATCATTGTATCTTGATAAGTGGAGCTATAAATAGCTTTTAAAATTGCACTTTTTTCCGCTTCATCATGTGCAACAAACACCTTTTTCTTACCTGGGAATTTACATGCCCAATATTCTACTGAATTTGATGCTTTTATAATTATTGGGTAGTTAAAAGGTGGCGTGAAGTTTTCATAGTTTTTCGCAGTCACGGTTGTTGTACCCGGATATTTAAAGTTGTACTTCTCACACATTTTATAGAAATTCTCTTTTAATAAAATTTCATCCATTAATGATTCATCAATATATGGTACTGTAAAATGCTCCTGTAGTGCAGGTTTGTTTTTAATGATGAGCTTTGCATAATCATCGCCACAAGCAAGTAGCAGTAATTTTTTATCAGCATATTGTTTTGCGATTTGAGCAAGTGCTGGTGCAAAAACGTCCTGTTCATTTAAACGATCAATTTCTTTAAAATCCAAAATATGGCTATCTTGTGTTGCTGTTAAATGTGAACGTCCTAATACAAGTGGCTTAATGCCATATGCCTCATAAAATGCTCGTGCCATGCCGTATGCATTCATATCTGATCCTAATAATACTGGTAAAAATGGTTGCTCCGTTGCCATAATTTATTTCAACTCTCTTTTGTGTTTTAGTATAGCTTTTAGTGTATCATATTTTCCAAAATGTTCACGAAAAAAAAGCCCCTGAACGGAGACTTTTCAATTATTCATAATGCACCTTATAGTCTTCAGATGTAATCCATTTCAGTTTCATCGAGAAGATTCGTAGTAAGACAACATTTAAAAGAATCGGTAGAGCGATAAATAACGTAATAGCTATTGTTAGCGTATAAGGAGTCCAACCAACTAAACTTAAATACTTCAACGGGCCAACAAAGCCTCCTAGACCGAAGCCAGCGCTGTATGGTGTACCTACAATTTCAAAGAGCCCTGCTAATGCGCCTAATATTCCTGCAGTAATAATCATCGGGAATGCAATTTTTGGCTTCATGAAAAAATTACGCATTTGAATTTTTGCAGATGCAACATGTGCAATGGCAGTACCAATATTATTAGCCTTATAACTTGCAATACACATACCTACACCAGATGCACATACACCGAGATTTGCCGCACCCGCACCGATGCCTGATAACATAATTACAGTCGCTACACCTATTGTAGAAATTGGTGAAATAATTAATATTGAGAAAATCATAGCAATTAGGGAGCCCATCACCACTGGCTGTAACGTTGTTAAATGCTCAATAATAAGACCAACATATCCTGAGCCTGTACGCACATAGGGTAAAATGGCGTTCCCAATCAACCCAGGTACAAACATAGCAAGTGCAGGCATTAATAAAAGTGTAAAGTCTTTAAGTTTATTACCTAAAAATTGCACAAATAACACTGCTAAAGCTGTCGTAATCCCAATATTAATAACAACACCAATACCGGCAATTGTAATGCCTGCATCAGAATCAATTGTATATACACCGCTACCGACAAAAGCAGCTAGTCCAACGCTACATGTTTGGACAGGTGTTAATTTAAAGCAAATTCCTGTCATGACACCAATAATAACTGGTAGTAGACTCATAGCTAATACGGATGTATTCAAAATGATTTCTAACTGGGGCACATAGGGGATTATTAATTTTAATATCTCACCTACTAATGCATTCGGAATTAAACAAACAACTATCCCCATGCTCATACCAGTCAGTACATTATTGATAAAATTTTTCATTGTATTTCATTTCCCTTCTGTCAATCAAACGCTCTTTGATGTTATCTCAGTATATTAATATTAGATTAATCAGTCAATATGTAATATTCAGAATATTACATGTTAAAAATGGTAAACAGCATATTATATCACCACTAAGAAAGTAGTCGTTTTCAAATAGCTGAATAATGCAAAAAAATATTTTGAAATATCAACAAAAAAATCAGACTGTAGGTAAACTCAATGATATATGTAATTAGTGACTACTTCCGTTCATTTTCACTGAGTGCGGACGCTTTCTGCGGGAACAGCACAGTAGAAAATCCGTTTTTGTGGCGCAGCGCCACAAAAATTAGTTGGAGCCTTGACTACGGAAAGGGAGTATCAACGGCTTCATACTTTTTTACATAAAAAAAGCCTATAGACAGCCCCTCATTTTGGGGGCTTGCCTATAGGCTTTAGAAGTGCTTACGTATTAAGTCAACGTGTCTTATTGTTTAAAATGTAATAACAGCTTGTCTGCTACGTTCTAACTTATCAACAATTTCCTTGCCAGTCTCATCCCATTTAATCATACGGTAATACGCATCATGGTAGAAAATAAAACTGTAGCCGTTTGCTAAAGCTTCTTTCATAAGACGTTCTTTTGCAAATACACTCGTCATCGGATAATCATCATATGCTAAAACCCATAATGGATTTTGGTGCGCATGTGTTGGCATAATATCTGCCATATGCAACATAACTTCACCATTTTGGGTTAACTTAATAATAGCATGTCCATCACTATGTCCACCTGTGTGAATCATTTCAATGCCCGAAGCAACCTCTAATGTACCTTCATACGTTTCGACTAAATGCTGAACAGGCTCCCAATTTTCTTTCCAATACGTATTCTTAGAGCGAATATTAGGCTCACGCATTTCATCCCATTCAATTTTTGTTACATATATTTTTGCATTAGGGAATGTAGGGACTAATACTTCATCTTCCCATTGCGTAAGACCACCAGCATGATCGAAATGTAAATGCGTCATTAATATTGCATCGATATCAGCTGTTGTTAAGCCTAGCTCTTGCAAACTATCAGCTAGAGTCGATTCCTCTGTTACGCCATAGTTTCGCAATTGCTTCTCATTTAATTTGTTAAAACCAACACCCGTATCAATAATATAGTTTTTCCCATCATATTGAATTAAGATAGGCTCTGTAGGTAATTCGATTTGATTGTTTTCGTTTACTGGATATTTGCGTGACCAAAGTGGTTTTGGTACTACGCCAAACATTGCACCGCCATCAAGGCAAGTGACACCCCCGTTTAGCCATGATAATGACATATTGTGAAACTGTAACTGATCCATCCATACTCCCCCTACTATTTACTATTTTTTAATAAATTGCGATTCTAAACGATAAATTGGCTGTCCTTTAGCAGAAAATTTCTGCTCATATTCTGTCATAACATTATCTTCTGGCATATTTGCATGTAGGTCGAGTGATACATACTTCAATAACATACCATATTCAGACATACTAATTAACGAATACTCAAACAGGACACGGTTATCCGTTTTAAAATGAATTTCCCCATTATCCACTAGAATCGACTCATATAATTTCAAAAAACCCTCATGCGTTAAACGACGCTTTGCATGGCGTATTTTCGGCCAAGGATCTGAGAAATTCAAATACACGCGATCTACATCATTTTTTCCAAAAAATTTATTTAAATCTGCGCCATTTACTTTTAATAAACGTAAATTCGCTGGAGATTTAGCTTCTAATATATTTTCTAAAGCGCAAACAATCACGCTATCATATAGCTCAATACCAATATAATTAATATGTGGATTTTGTATGGCCATTCCTGTCACAAATTGACCCTTCCCAGTACCTACTTCAATGTGTAATGGGTGATCGTTATTAAAAACAGCTTGCCAATTTCCTTTAAAGTCTTCAGGATTTGGAATAATCACCTCTGGATGATTTGTAATCATTTCCTCTGCCCAAGGCTTATTTCTTAATCTCAATTTTCTTCCTCATTTCTTAATAGTGAAATTATTGATTTTTTATTAGTATAACGTAAAAACGTCACATTCGCATGAAATTATTGCGAAATGACGTTTTTTGATTTTTCCAATGTTATACATTTCCATGCATGTTGTTGCACTGTACATCGCACGACCGCATCTTGCCCAATCGCTCCAATATAATTTCCATCAGTATGACAATCAACGCTATTTGCATGCACAACAATCTCAAATAGCTCGCTTTGTAAAAAAGATATTTCTCGAAACTTTGTATGCTTTTCAAAAAACACAGTGGCGAAAATTAATAGCAGCTTTACTCTTGAAATATTGTGAACAATAGTTAATTCAACTTTGCCATCATCTGCTTTAGACATAGGTGAAATTTTCATACCGCCACCAAAATACGGTTGATTGCTTGTAGCAACAAACCAGACATTTTGAAAGTGAAGCGTTTCATTTTGAGTAAGAACTGTCACATCGAAACAAGTAAAGCGAAATAGCCCTCTAACAACTGCAGCAGCATATGATAGCTTTCCTAGTCCTATTTTATTGAAATAGTATTTAAGACGCGACTTATTTATTTGCCTTGTGACATAGGCATCAAAGCCTATGCCTGCATTATTGACGAACACTTCATGTTGAATAGCTCCTACCTGCAGCTTTCCGATATCCATCGTAGTGGAAGGCATCTCAGTTTTCACATATGTTTCAATCTGTTTCGCATTTTTAAATGTTTGAAAATAACGTGCAAAATCATTACCAGAGCCTGCACTAACAACGGCAATAACGACTAAATTATTATGTACAATGCCACTAACAACTTCATGAACGGTGCCATCTCCGCCAACTACTATAATTAACTTTTTTGTTTGGTCATTTTGCGCCCATTGCTTAGCAATTTCTTGACCGTGCCCTTCATATTGTGTGAGCGCGACTTGATAGTCAATGGTTAAATGCTGTTGTAGTCTACTCCAAACAATTTTACCTTTTCCGTTTCCTGCACACTCATTAACAATAAATAATACACGCATTTGTTAGTCCTCAGCTTTTGAAGATGTCTGTTGCCAAATATCACGATTAAACGACGTTGTTTGCACGTTATTTAAAATTGTTTGTGCTGCTCGAATTTGCATATGTTTCATAGGTGATGAAACATTTTTCAATGCCTGCATCCATTCATTATAATTACGGCGATCGACTAATTGAACACTAAAAGATGAACCAGGGTAATCGAAATAACCATTACGTGTTAATATGACCTTGCGAATCGGCATATCTATTTGGTCTTGTTTAAATAACTGTGTTAAGACAGATTCCATTCTGCTTAAACTAATCATCGGGTTCAGTATTTTAGAATCCTTTGTTCCCACTTTTTTCACCCAGAAGCGTTCACTGCCGCCTACGTACACCGCCTGATTCTCTGATTCAAGCACAGTAATACAAATACACTCTGTTGGTGACATTAACACAACATCTAGCTCGATTGGTGCTTTTCTCACCTGTAAAATCGGGTAGTAAAAAACTAAATAGTTATCTGGTAAGTTTTGTAGCAATGTACGTAACAAAGAATCACGCATAAATCGAGGGTCTACATACGATTTTTCTCGCAAAGTGGAGCTTGCCCATTTCATTTGAAAATGAAAAAATTGGTCAATAAACATCCGCTTCAATTCATGGATGGACTGAGGCGCGTAAACAATATTAGGTTCAAATGATAATGTTGTTTCTTCTTCCGGAATTACATCTTCCTCATTGGCAAACTCGTTCGTAATTTCTACTTGCTCAATATCTTCTTGTATCTCTTCTTTTTGGCGCCCTGCAAAAATCTTTTTAAATAATGAGAAGCGCTCCTTTTCTTCAAATGAATCATTGTCTTTTTCATTCTCAGTATGTTGCCATTCGGTAATATCTTCTCCTAATTCCCATTGACGTTTAATACGCTCCCATTGACTTTTTTTTAAGCGCACAAACTGTGTTGGATATCTTGCTAAATCAATTTGATAACGTGAAATATAATCTTGTATTTTCACTAATTGTGCCATGTTTAGGTCACTCCAATCTTACTGCCCCATATCAACTTTACCTCATTGTCGGCTTTTACTAATACCAATTAAAGGCTCTATCCTTTTTATTTTACATGACGTTTCAGGAGAATACATGCATATTTTGTTCTATAAAAAAGAGCTAGCCTAGCAACTCGACTATTAACCAAGTTTTAGGTAGCTCTTTTTAATTACTTGCTGTTATTTGGCGTTGATTGAAAGTGGTAATTTCGCCTCAAATGCTTTTTGTAATTTACGAGTCCATTCTCCAGGAACACCTGCACCAATTTGACGACCATCTACATCGATAACGGGTGTTACTTCAGATGAAACGGATGACACGATAATTTCATCCATTGATAATAAATCGCCTTTCGTCATAGGCTCTTCAATAACAGGTAAATTAATTTCTGCTGCACATTTTAAAATAACTTGGCGTGTAATACCATTTAAGATGTAGTTATTTGCTGGGTGCGTATAAAGTTTACCGGCTTTAATACCATAAACATTAGCAGATGAACATTCTGTTACAGTATCTCCACGGTGTAAAATTGCTTCATAGCAGCCTTTTTCAGAAGCCTCTTGCTTTGCAAGTACCGCTCCAAGTAAATTTAAAGACTTGATATCACAACGTAACCAGCGAACATCTTCTACCAATGTTGCCTTTACACCTTTTTCAAAATTTTCAATTGAACGCTCGCCAGCTTTAACATTACCTGTTAGGACAGCTGGTACACTTGCATCCGGGAAAATGTGGTTACGAGATGTTGTACCACGTGTAATTTGAAAATAAACATGACCTGTTTCTAAGTTATTTTTTTCGATTAAGTCATGCAGTAATTTGTGTAAAACGTCTTTTGTATAAGGAATGACAAGACGAATTTTTTCGGCACTAGCATAGAAACGATCAATGTGTTCTTGTGCTGTGAACATATTTCCGTTATAAACTTTAATTACTTCATAAATACCGTCACCAAATTGGTAACCACGGTCTTCTGGTGAAACTGTAATAGATCCTTCTTCAACGATTTGATCATTCCATAATGAGTATGCCATGTTCATACATCCTTTTCATTTTTGAGTTGTTTTTCGCATTTACAGGTACGGTGTTTCCCATTACACAATAAAGTAAGACTAGAAATAGGAAATCAAAGTACTTATTCAGTGAAGAGCGTTGCACGTGACGCTTATCTATCTAAGCGTGCAAGACGTCACTCTCTTGCTGAATTACAATCAATTACTTCCCTGCAAGTTCAACAATTGCTTCTGCGTAAATAGCCGCAGCTTTTACTAAATTTTCAATGACAACGAATTCATCCGCACGATGTGCCACATCGGGCTCACCAGGGAATAACATACCGAATGCCACACCTTTTTTCATAACGCGTGCATACGTACCACCACCTGTAGAAAGGAGCGGTGTTTCGTTATCACCTGTTTGACGGCGGTAAACACCGGATAATGCTTGGATTAATGGGTCATCCTCGCTTACATAATGCGGTTTTGAATCATCTTGAATATCGAGTGAAAATCCTTTATCAGCAGCTAAGCGTTGAGCCTCTGTAATTTTTTCATCAAATGGATACGTTACAGAGTAGCGCATACTAATTACCATACTGCCACCTTGCGCCACATCATATGTTACAATACCCGGATTTAATGTCGTTTTACCAGACATATCATCCTCAAATTGTAATGCTAGGGCGTTTCCATAATGGTCCTGATGGAATACATCTGCGATAAAATCGACAAATTGCTTACTGCCTTCTGTCGTCAACTCTTGCTGTAAAAATGCTGCAAGGTAAACAGCTGCATTGACACCTTTCTCAGGCTCCATTGCGTGAGCTGCTTTTCCTTTGATAGTTATTATATAGTGAGAACCCTCTATTAATAAAGAGCCTTCTAGCTGATTTTTGCTTAAAAATGTTTGAAAATTCTGTTCGAATTGTTCAGATACTAATTGAATTGTCGCTTTTGCGAAATCTGGTACCATATTTGGACGCTTACCAGCATTAAATAGTAGTAGCTGTTCTTTCGTCGCATCCACAGATTTATTTTGAGAGAACACAAGCTCAGCGATGCCCTTTTCGGCATTAATGAGTGGGAAGTCTGCATCTGGTGCAAAACCGAATGTTGGCATTTCCTCATTTTTAAAATAATGGTCGACACAGCGGAAGCCTGTTTCTTCATCCGTACCAATAATCATTCGTACACGTTTGTTTAATTGAATGCCTGCATCTTTCACAAGCTTCATCGCCATCCATGCAGCAATTGTTGGGCCCTTATCGTCAATAGCACCTCTGGCGAATAATTTTCCATCGGCAATAGTGCCACTAAAAGGTGGATAAGTCCAATTCGTTTCATCACCTTCAGGCACAACATCAACATGACATAAAATACCGAGCAATTCTTCACCTTGGCCCATTTCAATATGTCCAGCATAATTATCAATATTTTTTGTTTGTAGCCCTTCAGCTTCACCTTTTGCTAGCAACCATTCCAGCGCCTTTAACGGTCCATCCCCAAACGGCACATTTGCTGTTATCGTTTTTTCATCCAATACACTATTAATTTGCACAAGCTCTTGCAACTCTCTTATTAATTCATCTTGTCTTTCCTTTGCAGCATGTAACCAATCCATACTATGTACCTCCTCCATTTTATAATAAGATTATTCTACTCTTTACTTAGAAAAATACAATCGTCTTTCTAACTATCATTTGCCTATCTTCCCTTTACACTACCACATATAGCATCTTTTACACTAATGTCCACAAAATACAGCTAAATCTTTATGTATATATTGTAAATTTCTATTGCATTCACTAGAAAATTGCTTCGTTTTTCTATATAATAGAGTTATCAGAATTGTTGTTCTGAACATAAAATTAGAAAAGGGGATGTCTAAGGCAGCTACTTAAAAAGCCTCAGTGCACTCCGCACATAGTGTCGTCCGCTAGTCTATGCCAAGTGAATTAAGATGAAGGAGTGGTTCATTTATGAAACCAACTACTGATCGAATGCTTAATCGTATTAAAGACGTGTACATGTTTATTTTAGACAAAGGAACCGTGTCTACACAGGATTTAGTCGAAGAGTTTAGCATCACTCCTCGCACCGTTCAAAGAGATTTGAACGTGTTAGCCTTTAACGATTTGGTGATGAGCCCAAGTCGAGGCAAATGGACAAC
This sequence comes from Lysinibacillus sp. NPDC093210, assembly GCF_044753985.1. NCBI lineage: Bacteria > Bacillati > Bacillota > Bacilli > Caryophanales > Bacillaceae > Lysinibacillus > Lysinibacillus sp. NPDC093210. Next base: position 1,065,361 of record NZ_JBIVOE010000001.1, read on the forward strand.
GACGAGTAAAAAAGTAAAATTGACGTCTTAGTTTTTGCGCACTTTGCGTAAAGCATTTTTGTAAGAAAAAAAGAATGACCTTTCGTCGGGGTCATTCTTTTTTTCTATTTACAGTCTCTTCACAATCCGTTACACTCGAAACATTCTACATGTTGAGAGGAGGATTTTTATATGCCACTATCCAAGATGTTCCACCCACTCGTTTGGATTATATTAGGTGGTACAATATTTACACGTATTGCGAGCTTTATGGCAATGCCTTTTTTAGCTATATATTTACATAACGAAATTGATGCCTCCCCTTTACAGATAGGGCTGACCATTGGTATTGCACCATTAATTTCCACAGTAGGCGGTTTTTTTGGCGGTTATCTAACAGATCGCTTTGGTCGCAAAAGTGTCATTTTACTTACAATACTCGTTTGGAGTATTGTTTTCTTTGGCTTTGCTACAGCACATACGATTTGGTTCTTCGTCGTACTAAATGCGTTGAACGGTTTATGCCGCTCGTTCTTTGAGCCTTCCACACAAGCATTAATGATTGATTTCACTCCGGCAGAAAAACGTAAAAGATTGTTTTCATTGCGCTATACAGCCATTAATATAGCCGCAGTTATAGGACCTCTTATTGGTGTTTATATAGCCCAGTTATCCAGTCCTAGCATTCCGTTTATGCTGACAGGTGTTATGTACATTATTTATGCAATATTTTTATTTTTCGTTTTGAATCGTTATGAAATGAAACAACAAAAAGCTAAAACACAAACTAAAGTGCTTCAAACCTTTACGATTCTATTAACAAACAAAGTATTACTAAGCTTTATATTTGGGGCAATTTTAATAAATATTGGCTACTCCCAATTCGATTCAACACTCCCGCAACTTATAGAGCTTAAAATCGAAGATGGTGCTAAGCTCTATTCTTTACTAATTTCGTTAAATGCGGCGGTTGTTCTTTTACTACAACTACCAATTAGTATTTTTTCAGAGCGTTTTTCATCATCAACCATTCTTCTTATTGGTATCCTGTTCTTTGCGGTTGGTTTAACGTTCTTTGGCTTATCTACTGGCTATCCACTGTTCATTTGTGCAATGGTCATTTTTACGATTGGCGAAATATTTGCTTTCCCAACGATGAATGTCATGATTGATGAAATTGCACCAGATACACAAAAGGCAACATATTTAGGCGCATCCCAGTTTAAAAATTTAGGTGGATTTATTGGTCCTATAATCGGGGGATGGCTTTTAACGCATTATATTGATGCAATGTTTGCTGTAATAGCAGTCCTAGTTTTATGTAGTTCCCTGTTCTATCGATCCAAAACACAAGATGCTTCCTAACAATGCACTTCATTTAAAAAAGCACGAGTCACGTAGGTCGGCAATTTACCCTTCCCTACTTGTCTCGGCTTTTTCAATTAGTTTGCATATTTTTCTTCTGTCGATGCTACTTCATCATAACTGGAGTATTGGTCTTTACCCGCTTTCTTTGACAGATATAATGCTTTATCAGCTCGTTCAAATAAACTTAATTCTGTTTCATTTGGTTTATCACAAATTACACCGCCCATGCTAACAGAAATTGCTGACCATTTAATATTATCGACTTTTTTTAAACTTCGTATTTTCGCCAAAATGGCATTTGCTAACTGCACCATAAGCTCCTCGTTCGTATCATATAAAACAATTGCAAATTCATCGCCGCCAAATCTTACAACAAAGCCATTGTTTTTCACGACTTCATTTAAAATATTGGCTGTTTTAATAAGAATCCTATCGCCTTCAGCATGACCAAATTGATCATTTACTTGCTTAAAGTTATCTAAATCTATTAATAATAAACCTGGCGTATTGGCTTTTCTTTTTCTTAATAACTTATCCATTTTACTTATATATGTAGCACGATTAAATACATTTGTTAGTGGATCATACGTTGCTAATTGTATTGTTTTAGAAAACAATCTATTAATAACCATCAGCATTATAAATGATGTTACTAATGCAATCATCAGAACAAACCAAAACTGCTTCTTATTATTGGCTAGTGCAGTCAGCTTTGTATCGTTACCATATTTCACATACACTACTCGCTTTGTAGATGCACCTCGAACAGCCTCTGCCTCGTATGGTATAAAACGATATGTCTCTATATAACCATCGCCTATCTCTTGTTGATATTCAGTTGGCTTCATCGTTCGAAGAGCTAACTTAAAATACTCCTGAAATTTTTTTGATTGGTTTTTTACAGTTGTCCGACTGGAATCTGTGTCTGAGAAAAAAATACCACCTGCATTAATCGTTCGTAAATCTAGCAAATCATCATATTTTTCAATTAAATAAGAAGAAGTTTTTCCAAAATTGAACGTTTGAAAAACAGGCACTTCACTTAGTTTCAAGCCAAGCTCTAATAAATATTTGTTGTCAGGTGTTGCCAAATAACTAAATTTTCGATACTCACCTGTAGTTGTCGAAACATCAATGCCATCTGTATAAAACTGTCCGCTCTCTCTTCTTTCATCTAGCAAAGCAGAAAAATTTTTACAGCAAAGGGAAAAATTCAGCCCTTTATCTTTTTCAAATGTTGTATAAATAACTGTATTCGTTTTATCCAATATGTATATATCCATACCATGGTTGTTTTTCATTTGCTGTAAATCCCACGTTGCAAGATTAGGATTTTCCTCATAATAAGTAGCTAATGCTTGTAGTTCTTGTTCCATGTTTTCCGAAATATTTTTATCAAAATAAAAGTGTGCATTATCTACAGTTTGCATATCCGTTAGAATATGATTTTCAATTAATGTTCGATTACTAGCTTCTTGGTCTTCAATATTTGCCACAAGTATTTGCCTATTTACATAAGAAATTACAGCAACAAGTATTAATGCAAAGGCAATTAAAGATATTAATAATTTAATTCGTAGTTTTTTCATAAACATGTCCTCTACTCATCTTCACTATCATTTTTTGAACATAAAATTTTTCGGTACGCTTTAATCCCTTATAATATTTTATTGATATATTATATTATACAGTTATTGGGACAAACATGTATAAAAAAATCCTCGATACTAAAATACAGCATCGAGGATTTCTTTAATCTCTATTTTGTAAACCTGCTAATTCTTCAGACGTTAACTCACGATATTCACCTAATGCTAAGCTTTCATCAAGTTGTAAGCTTCCCATAGAAAGGCGTTTTAAGTAGATAACTCGTTTACCAACTGCTTCAAACATACGTTTCACCTGATGAAATTTACCCTCTTGTATCGTCAATTCAATTTCCGATTGCGGTGCAGAATTCAAAATGACAAGCTCACCTGGCTTTGTGACATAGCCATCATCTAACTCCACACCACGAGCAAATATTTCTCCGTCTTCCTGTGTAACGATGCCCTCAATTTTGGCATAGTACACTTTTGGTACATGTTTCTTTGGAGATAATAAATTATGAGCCAATACACCGTCATTCGTCAACAATAACAAGCCTTCTGTATCTTTATCTAAACGCCCAACAGGAAATGGTTGAAAATGCTGGTGTAGGGGATCTAATAAATCAATGACAGTTTCATCTCGTAAATCTTCAGTTGCAGAAATAACACCAGGAGGCTTATTCATCATATAGTACACAAACTCTGTATATACAACACGTTCACCATAGACGACAACATTTTGCTGTTCGGGATCAACATGCATTGCTGCATCCTTCACATATGTGCCATCAACAGAAACTGCCTTTTGTTTTAGGAGTTGCTTAACTTCCTTTCGTGAGCCATAGCCCATATTGGCTAGTAATTTATCTAAACGCATAGTTCCTCCTATTTAAATCCAAATTTACTTGTAATACGCGTCAATCGCTCACCCAGTAATTTTTGTGCTAAGCCTAGACGTAATGATAAATATCCATAAACAGCAATGCCCACCGCCGCACAAATAACAGAGTATACGAGCGCAGAGAATTTGCCATCCACTGGTCCCATCACAAGTTCTAATAGCTTATGGACAATTAATACACTTACCGCCATCGCAGCTGTTAAAAGTGTAATAAGCATTACGCGACGTAATACCATTTCTGATTTATAATTAAGCGTTTTTCTAAGAACTAACATATTAATAATAATTGATACACTGTAGCCAATCGCAGTTGCCAAAATAGCTCCATCAGCCTCTAACCAACGAATGAACGTTATGTTAAGTGCTAGCTTGACTAAAATACCTGATAGTAAGCTGAAGACAATCCACTTTTGAAAGTCGATGCCTTGTAGCAGTGCAGCAGTTACTTGGAACAACGCAAATAAAATCGCAACTGGCGCATAATGAGCTAAAATAGCTGCACCCATTTCACTTTCTGAATACAGCATAAAGTAAATTTCATTTGCTAATAATGAAATACCAACAACAGCGGGTAACGTAATGAAAATTAGTATTTGATACGTTTTATCCATCGCATGACGTAGCGATAAGTACTCACCCTGTGTATAATATTTTGTTATTGTCGGTACTAGTGCCATCGAAAAACCCGTAGCTAGCATAACTGGAATGATTACAACTTTATGTGTTGTAAAGTTGATCATTGATAAATATTCATCTGTAACTTTCGCTAAGCCAATTGAACTCATCGCTCCATTAAACGTTAGCATATCCACTAATTGAAATAATGGATTCGCAACCCCTACAAATACCATAGGAATCGAATATGTTATTACTTCTTTATAAATATTCGACATTGGTAGCTGTGTTGAAGTAACACTTTGACTACGCAATAAATTAAATTCAGGTTGATATTTTTTCCAATAGTAATAGAGCACCATTAAACCACCAATTGCACCGATAAAGGCCGCAAATACAGCAAAAGAAACTGCTGTTTCAGGTTTGCCATTAAACACAACTACTACTAAGAAAGAACCGCCTAATAACACGACAATTCGGACTATTTGCTCCACTAACTGCGAGATTGCTGTTGGTTCCATTTTGTCATAGCCTTGGAAGAAGCCACGCCATAAACTCATAAATGGCACAACAATAAGTGCAAAACTTACCCAGCGAATAACAGAAGCAATTTGTTCAACTGAAAATTTCTGTTCATCACTTTTTATAACGAGCTCACCAATCGGTGTTGCAAGTATAAAAAGAGCAGCAAATGAGGCAATGCCCGTAATCATCATAATGAGTATGCCTGACTTCATCAACTTGCGTCCTGATTGATAATCTCCCATTGCATTATATTTAGAAACAAACTTAGAAACAGCAATGGGTGCACCCGAAATGGCTATTGCTAGCATAATTGAGTAAGGAATATATGCATATTGATACAGCGCGATATTTTCTTGCCCAACAATCGCATAAAAGGGAAAAATATAAATTAATCCAAGCACCTTGGATAAAAACATCCCTAAAGTTAATATCGCTGTACCTTTCATTAAATTGGACATCGTATCCATCCATTCATTAGTAAAATCAAGCTTTTATATGTGATCAAACGTCATCACTTTTGAAACAATAAATAAGTAAACCAACTGTTATCTTAACATATTTAAAAGAAAACAGATGCATAATTACGCTGAAAAATTTTCGAACCAACATCCCAAACTTCAATAGATTAATTTGATGTCAAATAATTAGCACATTCCGAAAAAAATAGCGGTTCAAAAAATCAGATAGATTCTTTGAACTGCTACTTCTATGTTACATATCAACAAAGAATTGTTTATACCATACTAAGAACACATATGCTGTCCAAATATAGCGACCACGATTTGCTTTGCCCTCATAATGTTCATCTAAATAACCAACTAATTGTTTCGTATCAAAAAACTCATTGGCAAAGTCTGTTGTAAACATGTCCTTCACCATAGTGTAATACTTTTCTTCACGCAACCAGTGACGAATTGGTACTGGGAATCCAAGCTTTGGACGCTTTGCCCATTCTTCTGGTAACTCTTGATGCGCTGCTTGACGAAGCACATATTTCGTATCGATATCATTTACTCGATATTTTGATGGTATATCTTTTGCTAGTTCCATTACTTCTTTGTCTAAAAACGGTACACGCAATTCAATAGAATGCGCCATACTCATTTTATCCGCCTTTAATAAAATATCTCCAGGCATCCACAAATTCAAGTCTAAATACTGCATTTTTGTGATATCATCATCACCTGGTACTTCATCATAAATACGTTTTGTAATCGTTTTGACAGAAGGACCGTTTTTGTAGTCAGGTTTAAGGACATTTAATGCATCTTCCTCATCCCAAACAACCGCTTCCCCAATAAATCGTTCTTCTACTGTTTGACCGCCTTTTACAAGGAAATGCGTGTATTGGTTTTTAGGTAACGCTTCTGCAACACCACGTAATGCTTTTCGAATACCGAATGGCACTTTCTCGTATTTTTGCATTCTACCAGAGTTTTGGTACCAAGAATAGCCACCAAAGATTTCATCCGCACCTTCGCCTGAAAGGACTACTGTTACATCCTTCGCCGCTAGCTCTGATAGGAAGTAAAGCGGTACAGAAGATGGGTTTGATTGTGGCTCATCCATATGCCACTGAATTTTTGGTAATGCTTCAAAACATTCATCCGCCGAAATATATTTACGCTCGTTTTGAATGTTTAATGTATCCGATAAATCTTTTGCTAAGTTTGTTTCATTGAACATATCTTCATAGTCAGAGAAACCGACAGAGAATGATTTATCAGGGCGTAATAAAGATGTAATATAACTTGAGTCAATACCGCCAGATAAGAAAGAACCAACCTTTACATCACTAATTTGGTGGGCGTCTACAGATTCTTTCACTGTTGAACGAATATCTTCCACATATTTTTCTATTGGCGCTTCTTTAGCATGGAATTTTTTATCCCAATATTGCACAATTTGTTTTTGTCCATTTTGAATGACCATATAGTGCGCTGGTGGTAATTTGTACACACCTTTAAAGAATGTTTCGTCCATTGAAGAATACTGGAATGTTAAATAAGGACGTAATGCATTTTTGTTTAATTCTTTAATAAAAGCTGGATGTGGCATGAAAGATTTGATTTCTGAACCAAAAATAAATGTTCCATCCGTTGTGTTTTCCGTATAGTACAACGGTTTAATGCCGAAGCCATCACGTGCGATAAATTGTAAATCTTTCTTTTTATCCCATATACAGAATGCGAACATCCCGCGAAGCTGTTTGACGAATTCTACACCGTACTGGATATAGCCGAAAATTAATACTTCACTATCTGATTTAGTTTTAAACGTATGACCCTTTGCTTGTAGGTCTTCACGTAACTCTTGGAAATTATATATCTCCCCATTGAAAACAAGCACGATGTCGCCATCTGGGCTATAAAGAGGTTGATTTGCCACGTCTGATAAGTCAATAATACTTAAACGACGGAAACCTAACGTTACTTTATCGTCACTATGAATACCACCACTGTCCGGTCCACGGTGAATAATCGTATTCATCATATTTTCAATTGTTTGGTGATGATCAATCACATTTGTTCCATTAATATAGCCAATAAATCCGCACATCTATTTTTTCACCTCATAATTTAGTGCATAACCTCTACCATCATAGCATGAAACGTTCATTTCATGCTGTCATTATAGATAAAAAATTATAATGTACTTTATTATAATTTTCAATGTAAAGTAGCCGCCCTCTATATAGACTTCATGTATAATAGGAAAAGTTCCTAAAAATGAAAAGAAAGTGAGTTCACATATATGTATGATGTAATCGTTATTGGTGGTGGCCCTTCTGGATTAATGGCTGCTATTGCTGCTGGAGAACGAAAAAAGAAAGTTTTACTACTAGAAAAAGGGACAAAGCTTGGTAAAAAGCTAGCAATCTCTGGAGGTGGTCGTTGTAACGTAACCAACAGACTACCTGTTGAAGAAATTGTTAAACACATTCCTGGCAACGGTCGTTTTTTATATAGTCCATTTACTGTTTATAGCAATGAAGACATTATTGCCTTTTTTGAGGGACTAGGTGTTGCATTAAAAGAAGAAGATCATGGCCGTATGTTCCCTGTTTCAAACCGTGCGCAAGATGTCGTCGATGCACTTATTCGTCAATTACAGCGACTACATGTTGAAGTTCGCTTAAATACACCTGTTAACAAGTTACTAATGGATGAAGAAAAAATTCTTGGTGTGCGCTTAGCAGATGGTACAGAAGTACGTTGCGAGGCCGTTGTTGTTGCAGTGGGAGGAAAGGCAGTCCCTCAAACAGGTTCTACAGGTGACGGCTATCCTTGGGCTGAGAGAGCTGGCCACAATGTAACAACACTATTTCCAACAGAAGTACCCATTTTATCGAAGGAAGAATTTATCCAAACAAGAGAGCTCCAAGGACTAGCATTACGAGATGTTGCGGTTTCAGTTCTCAATAAAAAGGGCAAGCCACTTGTAACACATCAAATGGACATGCTCTTTACGCATTTCGGATTAAGCGGCCCTGCCGTTTTACGCTGTAGTCAATTTGTTGTTAAAGAGTTGATGAAAACCGGTTACGAGCCTGTCACAATGCGAATTCAAACACTTGTGGACTTCAATGAAGAAACTTGTTTGCAATATTTAAATAAGCTTATTAAAGAAGAACCAAAAAAAGCTGTGAAAAACGTTTGGAGAGGGGTCGCACCAGAACGCTGGCTATTATTCTTATGTGACCGTGCAAACGTTGATGTTCAAATGACTGGCACTGAATTATCTCAAGAAAAAATCCGCGCTCTAGCACATCTACTAGTTAATTTCACGCTGACTGTTAGTGGTACGCAATCTCTCGACAAAGCATTTGTTACAGGTGGTGGCGTATCTGTAAAAGAAATCGAACCGAAAACGATGGCGTCCAAGAAAAAGTCAGGTTTATTTTTCTGTGGTGAAATTTTAGATATTCATGGCTATACAGGCGGCTACAATATTACGTCTGCGCTCGTTACGGGACGAATTGCAGGAATGAATGCCGCATTATAATGTTTCGATTCAATTTGGCAACGACTAAGGGGCCGTGACAAAACTTAAAAATACTTTAGAAAAAAGCTTTAGTTAATGTAGCGTAGGCGGTGACTCCTTCGGGAACAGCGCGCAAAGTAAGACGCAACAAGCCGCGCGTTAGCGAGGGTTGCGGCTTACATGTGTGCCCGCGGAAAGCACCGCCTTAGCGGACATCAACGGCATAGCAAAAAAAGTGTTAGATTGACGGCATTTTCCCGCTATGCAAAATAGATGAAGCCTTACCCTTACTTTCGCAATAAAAAATTCCAATAATTAACTAATTGATGGTAGCGGAGACGGTGACTCCTGCGGGAACAGCGCGCAACGTAAGACGCAACAAGCCGCGCGTTAGCGAGGGTTGCGGCTTACATGTGTGCCCGCGGAAAGCACCGCCGTAGCGGACATCAACGGCATAGCAAAAAAAGTGTTAGATTGACGGCAGTCAATCTAGCACTTTTTCACTTTTGTCTCTGCTTCTTTGCAACATTTGAAATACTGTTATACCGTAGCGCTTCTTTTAACTTTCGCTAGACAAATAGACCTCTTCATAAGGTTGAATAATGACAAACCCTTCGCCAGAGAAAGCCATTTGAATCGATTCACCACTTCCGCGTCCAATAAATGTACGGAAGCTAATATCTGTTTTAAATTCAGGTGTTAAATTGCCTGACCACGCTACTGTAGCATGTGGATCTGTATAAACCGTCTCACCAGGCTTCACTAATAAAGTTAATGGCTCAAAATGAGTTGTAATAGCTACCTTACCTCTTCCTTGTAAAGTTACATTAAACAATCCACCAGACATAATTCCAGCCATTTTACGCATTAAATGAATGTCCCAATTGATAGTTGGTTCAAATGCCAGTAAGTCATTACCGTTTACACAAATGCTTTCGTCTTTCAAATCAAAAATAGTCACTTTTTTCCCTTGATCAGCTAAATAGAGACGTCCCTTCCCTTTTGCTTTCATAAGTTGCGTTCCTTCGCCTGTCAGTGCTTTTTTAAACATTTTTGAAAGACCATGCTCTAAAACACGTTCCCGTTCAAACTTAATATCGCCTATGTATGAAATCATAGCCCCCATTTTCGACCAGACCTCACCATCTAAGTTAACCTCTAGTACACGTTCCGTTTCTAACTCAAAATATTCGTTTACATGATCATTTTGTTGTGTCGTGTTTACGAAGTCGTTCAATGAATACTTCCCCATGTACATCTCCTCCTCTTTATTACCTTATATACGTTGTATGTCACGAAAAGATTCACTAACTCTTGTCACTTACAACAGACGAACTGAACGAACACATTGATTTACTATAATTTTGATTATTTTCACAGTAATGTACTGTCATCAATAAAAGAATATCGTTGCAAAAATTCTCTTTTAGTACCAAAATCACTTTATTTACCATAATATTGTTGACATCAACAAACAGCTGTTATATGTTAGACGAAGATTAATCGAGTGTTGTATAACAATCAATACAAATAAAAACCGCATCAGTGTCATATGCGAAATGACACTAATACGGCTATACCTTCAAGTGCGAATTGAAAGTGAAAATTATCGTGTAGCGGAGACGTCTCCAACTTTTTGTGATGCTGCTTTTAACGCTGTTTGTTTACGTACATCAGCACGTAACGTTATTGAAATAATGAATGAAATGGCAATCAATCCTGCAAATATATAAAAGACAGGAATGTAACTGTCATAAGCATTTCTAATAGTACTCACTAGAAGTGGACCAAATACACCACCTAATGACCAAGTTGTCAGTAAATAACCATGGATGACACCAAGTTGCTTAGTACCAAATAGATCACTTGCAAATGCAGGTAGGTTTGAGAATCCACCACCATAACAACTAACTACTAAGAAAATAAGTGCTTGGAAAATAATAACGTTTGTCGTATGTGGTAATACGATAAATGTAATAAGTTGTGCTGTAAAGAAAATAACAAAGACGTTTGGACGACCAATATAATCAGACACAGCAGCCCAAATTAATCGGCCACCACCATTGAATAACCCCATTACTCCTACCATCGCTGCGGCACCCGCAACTGACAAGCCTACAATTTCCTGCGCCATTGGAGATGCTACAGAAATCATCATAATACCCGCTGTTACATTTACTAAATGCATTGACCATAACATCCAGAAATGCTTTGTTTTCACAGCTTCACGAGCTGACATAACAGCTAAGTCTGTTTTCCCTACTTTCTTGCCATTTTCTGCAGCCGCTTTCATATTCGCAGGCATATAACCTGGTTTTGGCGGTGCTATATAAGAAGCCCCTAAAATCATTAACGTGAAGTAACTTGCCCCTAAAATAAAGTAAGTTGTAGAAATTCCGACTGCTTCCATTAAGTTCGCTGCTACCGGTGCAGTAATAAGTGCACCCGAACCAAACCCTAATACAGCCATACCTGTTGCTAAACCACGGCGATCTGGGAACCATTTAACTAATGTTGATACAGGTGCGATATAACCGATCCCCATACCTAATCCACTTAGTAAGCCGTAAGTTAGCCAGTACAATGTTACAGAATCCATAGAAATCGCAACACCTGCTCCTGCTTGTCCTGCTCCAAACAGCACAGCAGCTACCATAGCAGACTTACGTGGACCCATTTTTTCTACTAAACTACCAAATAGCGCTGCTGAAAAACCTGCAAGCCCCATCATAATTGTAAAGGCAATCGTAACCTTTGTTTCACTCCATCCCATTTCTGTGACAATCGGCAGCTTGTATACACTGTATGCATAAGCTCCACCAATTGAAAGGTGAATAGCGATTGCAGATAATGCAATTAACCATCTATTTTTATTCATAAATTCTCATTTCTCCCCTCTTTTGCTACCTGTGAAAATTCTATGAACGTCCATGTAAAACAATTTACCACTTATAATTATTCAAATGCAAGATGTTTTTCTAAAAAATATTATTTCTCTAAAAAGTTTTTTATCTCTCACTATATTTTAACAACTCAAAAATTCCTACAGCCCCTAAGGAAAAATACGTTTATTGGACAATAACACCAACATTTTTTAGCTATTATTACTTTTCTACTGTACTTTATTAGTTTAAATAAATTATCTCAAAATAATTAAACATGTGCATAATTTCACATATAAAATAATACTTCTCTCTATAAGACCGCTAGATAAAAAATAGAAATTAGTTCGTTGTAGAAAAATAGCAATAATCGACATACAGAAATATTAAGAACAAAAGAGAATTTTAAAACGATAACAAAGCAAATTTTCTTTGCGCAAAAGATTTGAAGTATCTATAAGATAAGTAAGTTAATCCATTATATTATTTAAATGTAAATTATTTCTTAAAATTATTTTGTATAACGGCATTCTAAAGATAAATAGCCAATTATTTTTTATTATTCAAATATAAATTTTTATTTTTAATAAAAATAAATTTCTATAGCATTTCCTATTTATTTCCTAATATTAATGTGATATTAAAAATCAAATTGTTATAGTACACAATTAAAACAGATACTTTATGACTGTTATTGTATTACAACAAGCTATTCTTTTATGGTACTTTATTATAGAATGATAGTCCTAGTTCATTGCTAGTAAAATGGGTTTTGCTTATCTCCATTAAAATAGGATTTTTCTACATTTTGAAATATTACAAGATAGAGGTGATGAATTGATAAAAGGCTGCTAATCCAGCATTCCTTTTCATTGTTATGAAAAACATATCATTACGACTCAAAATGTTTATATTTTCGTTCATTATCGTTATTTTTTCTATCACTACAAGTGGGGCAATTATGATTCATAATTTAGCCGGCGCTTTAGAAAAGGAATTTGGAGCCCGTGCAATAGCAATAGCAAGAACTGTTTCTCAGCTTACTGAAGTACAAAAAAACGTAGGTACCAAAGAGGGATTTGAAATTATTCAGCCGATTGCTGAACGCATTCGATTAACAACAGATGTTGATTATATTGTCATCATCGATATGAAACGCATTCGTTATTCACATCCTTCTGAAAGTAAGCTTGGTACCGTTTTTGAGGGCGGCGACGAAATTGAAGCTTTTTCACAGCATGAATACATATCTAAGGCACGTGGTGTACTTGGTTATTCCATACGAGCATTCGTACCAATTATGAACGAGGAAGGCTCAAAGCAAGTCGGTGTTATTACCGTTGGGCTACTAGCACCAAAATGGTATGACCTTCTAGACGAATATCAATTTGATATATTAGTTTCCCTTTTTGGTGGGCTAGCAATAGGGTTAGGTGGATCTGTTTGGGTTGCTAACCATTTAAAACGTCAAACCTTTAACTTAGAACCTTACGAAATCGCTCGTTTAGTGGAAGAACGTTCAGGTATTATTCAAGCGATGGATATAGGTATTTTAGCTACAGACGAAAGTGGAACCGTAACATTCATTAACCGATTGGCCCGTCAGTATACGCATTACTTTGGACATAAAGTTTCTAGAAAAACTTTGTTTAAAGACACATGGCTTGCTGAAGACACCATTCAACAGCATGAGGTCTATCGACCACTTTTAATGTACGAGCAAATGTATTTAGTTCGGACATTTCCCATTCGTATTATGGAACAAAATGCTGGTTATCTTATTATGTTAACTGACAGAAAAGAGGCAAATATGCTTGCTGAAGAATTAACAGGTATTAAAATGCTCGTTGATTCCTTGCGAGCACAACAACACGAATACATGAACCGTCTCCATAGTATTGCTGGACTTATACAATTGGAGCGCAATGACGATGCTTTAAGCCTCATTATCGATGAAATAACGGATGAAGAAGAACTAATTCAAAGCTTGCATGATAAATTTCAAGATTATTCAATTCAAGGTTTATTACTCGGCAAATACTCACGGGCTAAGGAACTTGGTGTTGAACTCACAATTGATGAAGAATCTAATCTCGTTGATTTTATGAGTGGCTTATCGAGTGGCGATATTATTACAATCATTGGCAACTTATTGGACAATGCAATGGAAGCTTGCTTTGAATGTGAACACAAGGATGTTCACTTAACAATCATTGGTGATAAGCATTATTTAATTATAGAAGTACAAGACAGTGGTAAAGGTATTGAAGGTATACCCCAACGAATTTTTGATTACGGATTTAGTACGAAGCAAAAAGAAGGACATGGCATTGGACTTGCACTTGTCAAACAAATTGTTGAATCCAATAATGGCACGATTCAAGTAGAATCCACTGTACATATTGGCACAACAATTACAATTAATATAGGGGTGACAGAAGAACAATGAGCAAAATCACAGTTTTTATCGTAGAAGATGATCCAATGGTGCTTGAGGTAAACAAAGGCTTTTTGAATAAAATGAGCGGCTTTCAACTCATGGGAGAAGCAGTCAATGGACGTGATGCATATGAAAAAATCATTATTCAGAAACCAAACCTTATTTTACTTGATATGTTCTTACCAGATATGACAGGAATGGAATTGTTTTTAAAAATTCGAGCACAACGTATTCCATCAGATATTATTATGATTACAGCGGCTCGAGATGCACCCACTGTACAAGAGTCCCTTCGACTTGGTGCAATAGATTACCTTATAAAGCCATTTCGTTTTGATCGCTTTGAAAGGGCTTTGCTACAATATAAAAACTCTACAAAAAATTTACTAAGTACAAATACTATTAACCAAGAAGATATCGATCAATGGTTAGGTATTCAGCATGAAATATTAGAACTTCCAAAAGGCTTGAATAACATTACAATGGAGCAAATTTTAGGTTACTTAAAGACACATCAAGTACCGATTACTTCTGAACAGCTTGCACAAAATGTCGGAATGGCAAGAGTAACTGTACGAAAGTATTTAGATTTTTTAGCTACAAAAGGTACTGTGCATATTGAATTAAAATACGGAACTGTAGGACGACCAACTAAATACTATTCTATTAAATAATAATAAATTGGAATATTATCGCTCTAATAGCCTAATACCAAGAATCTGCTCACTTTTCATGGGAAAGCAACAGGCATCTGTAAACACTTTACCTACCACACCTTGCCGCTTTCATTTCCAATAGAAGACAAGCAGATTCTTTCTTTATATAGAAGCAACCGTCATAGTATTCATAAAAATAGCATTGTAGCTGTTTTGTAACAGTTTTTCAAAATAACAAATTGTTATATACCATAAATACCAAAATGTTCTTTAATACCATAATATTGTGTATTTTAATATTTACAATAGAATAAGAAGCGTTCACATCTTAAATAGATTAGAGGTGAATTTGTATGTGGCGCAATCATATTAACAAGCAAATTGTTAGCGTTCTCATTTTACTGACAGTTCTGTTAGTTTCCTGTCAGCAACAAGATTATCCTACTGATAATGAGCAGTTAAGCCATGAAGAACAAATTGTCATTCGATTTTCACATGTAGTTGGTGAAAACACACCAAAAGGAATGGCGGCAATCAAATTTGCCGAACTTATTAAACAGCGCAGTAATGGTCATGTAGAAATTCAGGTCTTTCCCAATGGGGTTCTTTATAAAGACGGTGAAGAAATGAATGCACTTTTACGTGGAGATATACAGATGATCGCACCAGCTATTTCAAAAATTACAACGCTCGTACCTGAGTGGTCCGTGATGGACTTACCCTATGCATTTAAAAATGCCGATGAAGTGCATACATACGTTGATAGTGATGTTGGTCAATCTTTAATGAAGAAATTAAATGACCATAATTTGTTTTCAATCGGGGTTTGGGATAGCGGGTTTAAGCAGTTTAGTAATAGTATCCGCCCTATTCAAGATATCACTGACTTGAAAAACTTACGCATGCGCATTATGCCAAGTGATATTTTAGCAGAGCAGTTTTCTAGTGTTGGCGCCTATCCAAAGAGAATAGATTTCAACACCGTTTTCCATCAACTACAAAAAGGAAATGTAGATGGACAAGAAAATACACTCACGAATATTACTAGTAAAAATCTACATTCCCTTCAAGACTACTTAACAATTAGTAATCATGGTTATTTAGGTTATTTACTACTCATGAACAATGAATTTTGGCAGTCCTTACCGAAGGATGTTCAAACATTGCTTATTGATACACTTGCAGAAGTACAGGAATGGGAATGGCAACTTGCAGAAAACCTTACAGCAGAACGTCTGCAAGAAATGGAAGCGTGTGATTGTATCAATATTCATTATTTTACAAATGAGGATGTTGAAAAATGGGAATCAGCATTTGAACCAGTCTATGACTATTACGCTAAAAGTTATAGCAAGAAATACATACTTGCGCTGCCCAAAAACCAATCACGTCACTAATTTGGGTTTAAAGGGGATCCTTTTAACTATAATCAAAACTTTAAGGGGGATTTGAAATGAAAAAATGGCTTTTAATGTCACTTATAGCTGTGCTTGTTCTAGCATTAGCTGCATGTGGTGGCGATAAAAAAGAACCAGCTTCTGCTCCAGCAGCTGATGGGGATGGTGGCTATACAAAAGAAAAACCACTTGTTATTAAATTTTCTCACGTTACATCAATCGATAGTGTTAAGGGGAAAGCTTCTGAAGCTTTTGCAAAATTAGTGGATGAGAAAACAGAAGGTAAAGTAAAAGTCGAAGTTTATCCTTCTTCTCAATTATATGGCGATAATGACGAACTTGATGCTTTAGTATCTGGAAACGTACATATGATTGCACCATCTGTTACTAAAATGGTGAAAATTGACCCTCGTTGGCAGTACGTGGACATGCCTTACCTTTTTGAAGATGAAGAGCACGCTCGCAAGTTCTTTGAATCTGATGTTGCAAAGACAATTCTTGAATCAGATCAATTAGCAGCAAATGATATTAAAGGTTTAGTATTCTGGGAAAATGGCTTTAAACATTTTTCTAATAACAAACATCCACTTGTCAATGTTGAAGATTTTAAAGGTTTAAAATTCCGAGCACAGGCAGGTAAAGTACTTGAAGCACAATTTAAAGCTTTACATGCTGGCTCAGCTACGATTTCATTCGGTGAGACATATGCTGCTCTTCAACAAGGAACTGTTGATGGACAAGAAAACACATTCAACAACTTCGATACACAAAAATACCAAGAAGTTCAAAAGTACTTCTCAGTATCTGAACATGGTCGTCTTGACTACGCAATCTTTGTTAACAAACCATTCTGGGAAAAGATCCCTGCTGATTTATTGAAGGCAGTAGAGGATTCTTTAGCTGAGGCTACAACTTTAGCTTGGGAATTAGCTTCTGAAGAAAATGCTAAATCATTCGAAAACATTAAGAACTCTGGTATTGAAGTAATTGAATTAACATCAGCTCAAAAAGATGCTATTAAAGCGGAGCTTGAGCCAGTTTACGAAGAGTTCGGTAAGGCTATTACGGAAGAATTAATTAACGGTATTCGTGATTTGAAATAAGTTGTTTAAATTGAGTGTCGATAAGTAATCGACACTCACTCTTTTTCTTAAAGTAAATTGCTTACAAACTCGTTTTACTTTATATGAGAAAAATCTTATCATCTTATATTTTAAGGAGGCATCAGGATGAATGTTTTACATAAAGTGTGGGGCTATTTAGAGGAAATCCTTGCTGGATTCTTTTTCGTAGCGGGTATTGCACTAATCTTCTACGGTGTAATGATGCGTTATATTTTTAACGAACCTCAAGCTTGGGTAGAAGAATTAGCACGTTACGCAATTATTTGGGGAACGTTTCTTGGCTTTGGTTTAGCACTTCGTCACAATCAGCACATCCAAGTAGATATTTTATACGATAAATTAAAACCATCAAATAAACGAATTTTAGATTTAGTCGCAACAAGTTTAAGTATCGTATTTTGTTTAATTTATACGTACTATGGTTTTGTATTAGTTGAGAATCGCTATACATCAGGCATGGTATCACTTGATATCGGCATTCCAATGTGGGTTGTCTATCTAGTACTACCGATTTCAGGCGTTTTATTTTTACTAAGATTCGTAGAAAGATTAGTCAATATTATACGAGGAAAGGACGAAGAATATGCTAATCCTCTTACTTAGTTTCTTTGTTTTATTATTTTTACGTGTACCTGTCGCAGTTAGCTTAGCACTTTCAACGATTTTAGTGTTCTTCCAAATCGACTTTAATATGAATATGATTCCACAGCGAATTTTTACTGCTCTCGATTCATTCCCGATGATGGCCATTCCAGGCTTCGTTCTTGCTGGTGTACTCATGGCACGCGGTGGAATTTCTAAATATTTAATAGAAGCATTACGTGCTTGGATTGGTCACCTGCCTGGAGGACTTGCAGTCGTAACAATCGTTGCCTGTGCTATTTTCGCAGCAATTTCAGGTTCTTCACCTGCAACTGCCGCTGCAATCGGTTCAATTATGGTTCCTGCAATGATTTCTGCGGGCTATAAAAAGCGTTACTCAATGGGACTTGTTGCAGCTGGTGGTACGCTAGGCATTTTAATTCCTCCAAGTGTTCCTTTAATCATTTATGGTATTACATCCGAACAATCCATTGGTGAACTGTTCATGGCTGGTGTTATTCCTGGTCTTGCGTTAACAGGCATTTTGATTGTTGCTGCTATTTTCTATGCAAAGCGCAATGGTTTCAAAGGAGATGAGCCGGCCTCTTGGGAGGAGCGTGGCCGTAAATCATTAAAAGCCATTTGGGGTGGTTTCTTACCTTTCTTAATTTTAGGAACTATCTATTCTGGTGTTGTAACACCTACTGAGTCAGCTGTTATTGCCGTATTTTATGGTTTATTAGTATCACTATTCATTTATCGTGAAATGAAGTTAAAAGATTTTCGTGAAGTATTAGTAGAGTCCATTAATATTACAGCGATGATTTTCTTAATTATCGGTGCAGCTTCACTATTCGGTTTATATTTAACGAACGCACAAGTTCCTCAGCAAGTTGGTGCTTGGATTGCAGAAAGTGATTTAAACAAATGGATTTTTATGATTGTCGTGAATGTTTTATTCTTTATTATGGGTATGTTCTTAGAAGCCGTTTCAATTATTTTAATTACATTACCAATTTTGCTACCAATTCTTGCCCATTTCGATATCAACCT
Source organism: Lysinibacillus sp. NPDC093210 (assembly GCF_044753985.1). Lineage (NCBI taxonomy): Bacteria > Bacillati > Bacillota > Bacilli > Caryophanales > Bacillaceae > Lysinibacillus > Lysinibacillus sp. NPDC093210. Next base: position 1,084,456 of record NZ_JBIVOE010000001.1, read on the forward strand.
TATTCACTTTGCAATTATTATGACAATCAATATGGAATTAGGTATGATTACACCTCCAGTAGGTCTGAATCTTTTCGTAGTAAGTGGTATTGCCAAGGAAAAACTCGGAGAAGTTGTCAAAGGGGTTATTCCATTTATTATTTTAATGATTGTGTTCTTAGCTATCGTAGTTGTCCTTCCACAATTGTCGCTTTGGTTACCAGAGCAAATGAAGTAAAGGCTTCCTTAACAATGTCACAAAAGGGTATTCCATTCAAGATCGTCAATTTTGGCAGATTATTATTAGTTTAGGAGGAGCATCGGTTTTTGTTTTTGCTGCGATGTATTCAGTTCAACCATTGCTCCCCTTGCTACATTTTAATTGGTTGGGTATCGCTATCACAACCGTTTTCCTTCCTATAATATATATACTGTTTCTAAATTACACACTGCATAAAAAAGATACGCAGTAATTTTTTAGTGCCAGATACCCACAAAAGTGCCAGGCACTCAAAATCCAAGTAAAAATCCACGTAGACTCCTGCGGGAATACACAGAATGTAAGACACAACACATCGCGCGTTAGCGAGAGTTGTAGCTTACCTGTGTGCCCGTGGAAGCGAAGTGGATTTTTACGCTTTAGTAGCAAATATTATGCCAGGTACTTACGCTTAGTACGCTTAGTGCCAGGCACTCAAACAATTTTTAGTGGATTGGTGCGAAGGGCGGGCGACTCCCGCGGGAACAGCACAGATCGTTAGACGCAACAAACGGCGCGACTGCGACGGTTGCGGCTTACGTTGTGCCCGCGGAAAGCGCCCAACCGTAGCGGCAATTAACCTTGGCAATACTTCTTATTTATAAACCAGACCCTTTATTTCTTTATAGTAAATACAAAGAATAATTCCTAAAAGAATCAACAAAGAACCGTAGATTTGGATGCTAGTTGGCAGCTGATTTAAAATAATAGCACTTAAAATCATCGCAATAGCTGGTTCAAAATTTAACAAAAGCGATGCATTTGTCGACCCGATTTCTTTCATTTTTCTATTCCACATTAAATTACTAACTCCATGAATAATGATGGCTGAAGCGATTAGCAGTAACCAATATGGAAATGCCACTTGCATATTCTTTTGAGCTACTATAGATGTTCCGAATGGCATGAGAACAATTAGGCCAATTAAATTTGTATAAAAAGTAATAGCTGCCGCTGAAATTCTGGCGCTAAGGTCATTTACAATAATTAGGAACAGGGCAAAACTTAACATCGTAATCAAGCTTAAAATTTCACCTTTACCAATTGAAATGCCAATAAATGCTCCTTTTGTAATAATCATCGAAACGCCAACTAATGAAATAATAGCACCAATCCAAAAAATACTGTTTCGATATTCTTTATAGATTATTTTATTAAGTAATGACGTAACAATTGGTGCACAAGCTAATATGAGAGCAGCTGTTATTGGAGTTGTGTGCTGAAGACTTGCATAAAAACTATAGTGATTAATTGCAACACCTAAAATGCCAGCTACAATTAATAATAAAATATCGCGGCGCGTAACGGATAAATGGGTGATTGATCGCCAACTTATACACCCTAAAAATAGAACAATTACAATAAGTCTGTAAATGGAAATCACTATAGGTTCCCAATGATGAATTAAAATAGCACCAATAATAAAGTTACTGGCCCAAAAAAATACACAGCTAAATAAAATCATGTATGTTGTTAGTTGTTTCATTTATTGCTCCTTCTCACATGAAAATGATGTTTACATCTCGGCGTAATTACGGCGAGACTTTCTTGATTCAGTCGGAGATTGAACCCCACTGTTAAAACATTTACTCCAAATTAAAAAAACCGCTTCGCCTTCCTTTGCCAAGTATCGCTATCACCAAGAAAGCGATACTTCCGCATAGGAATGTAAGTGGATTTTCGTCTATATAAAATTATTTAAGGGGGATAATTTTATTATTAGCACGGCACAATTCGGTATGCCTCTCCAATATGTTTAACGAATAAATTTTCCTTTAGACATGACAGTACGATCTAAAGGTCTTCTTGCAATGACTTCAGCGCTTGATACTGCGTCAAAAAATACGAAACTCGCTTCATCGTTAATATTTGGCCAAACCTTCTGACCATTTGTATCTAATGGCGTAATACCATTTGTAATGTATTTCAATGTTTGACGTATGGACCGTTCATCTAGTTTTCGAGAAATGTCTGCAAAAGTAGTTACTTTTTCTAAAATATCTCCAGAACCATATGGGCTCCATGAATCAAAAAATCCATCACAACCAAAATGCACATCGACACCATGCTCTGACAGTAATTCAATTGGTGGCATCACACGATTGATATTATATGGCACTGTAGACATGATTTTCACCTGTTGCTGCGCAAGACGATTTGCGATATTATGTTGCTCCATTATAGAAACATCACCTAATGCAAAAGCATGACTTATGGCTGTTCTACCTTGGAAATTTGTCTCTTCGACTATATCAAGCCATTTATCTATTGTATAGTAGCCAACGTGACCGCCATCATGTAAATGAATATCAACATCGACATTAAATTCATGGGCAATATCCATTGTTTCGTATAAAGAACGCTCAATAGTATTATCGATTCCAGCCGGATCAAGTCCACCAATCATTGTAGCCCCGTTGCGTAATGCCTCACGTAGTAACTGTGGCACATTATCTCTTAGTAAGCCATGCTGCGGAAAAGCGATTACCTCGGCTGTCACAATATCTTTATAATCATCTAACGCCGCTAATACACCCTCTAAATTTTTTAGCCCTATATACGGATCAATATTCACATGCGTACGAATATGATTCGTTCCGTTGTTAATAATTTTTTCAATCATTGCAACAGCACGCTGCTTACCTGTCTGAGCTAAAACAGGTAGCTCCCTTGCTTCTTGCTCCAATCGGTCTTTTAAATTCTTTGATGGTATGACTGCCTTCCAAGGTAATGATAAATATGTTTTATCTAAATGATTATGCATCTCCTTAAAAGCAGGTAAAAGGAGCTTGCCCTTCATATCTGTAACGTTTTGCGACGCATCGATTGCTTGTGTTGCTGGAATAATTTGCGAAATTAAACCTTCAGTAATTTCAATGTTGAAAAGCTCAACCTTTGTACCAATTGTATCATTATCTTTTATATACTCGCCTGTTTCAAGTAGAACGTTTGTAAGCCACTGCTTCATCTGAATTCTCCTTTCAACTCTCCTACTTCCTGCTGGTGAATAATTTTGCCTTGTGCAATGACTGTAGAGATTGGACATCTTCTAGCCACCACATGTGCCGTACTGACGCCATCTACTAGCAGCATATTAGCAACATCACCAGCCTTTGGCCATACACGCTCACCCTCGTCGTTCAAAGGTGTTATACCGCCAGAAGCATATTTCCATGCACGACTTAAAGAATATTCATCCATGAAACGGAATCTTTCAGCCATAACATTTAATTTTGTAATTGTATTGCCTGTGCCATATGGGGACCAATGATCTGTTAAACTATCGTGCCCTACTGAAACCTTAACCCCTTTTTCATATAAATATGGAATCGGAATTGTCGAACGATTAATAGCAATTGGTACCGTTGTCGTCACATCCATTTGGACAGAAGCCATTGCTTGTACTAGATTTTCTAGTTGTGGCTGTGCTAAATCAGCCAGTGCCATCGCATGACTAATTGTCACTTGTCCCTCTTTTTTGGCCTGCTTTGTCAAATCAATCAGTTTATAAAACTCAAATTCTCCCAATGTATTGGCTGTATGAATATGAATATCGATACCAGCGTTATAATCTTGTGCAATTTGCATTGTTGTTTGAAGTGATTTTTCAATATTGCGATCAACAATCGATGGGTCAACCCCTCCCACTAACGTTGCCCCCATTGTCATTGCCTCTCGAATCAATCCTTCGACATTTGAACGAAGAAGGCCATGCTGTGGAAAGGCAACAATATCATACGTAATTTGTTCCTTATATTTTTCTAAAACTTGCTTTGTAATTTCTATATGCTTTGTGCCAATTTGTGGGTCAACATTACAATGGGAACGAATATGTGTATGCCCCTGTGCAATAAGCCATTTCACCATCTCCTCAGCACGATAAGCGGCAGTCGGCAATTGTTTCGGTAAAAGTGTCTGTTCTTCCTCAATACGTGTTAATATTCCTTTTGTAATTGGTCTAGGCGCTTGCCACTCACCACCAAAATACGTTTTATCGATATGAATATGCATTTCGCGGAAGGAAGGTACTAATAATTGATGTTGTGCATCCAACACCTCAATATCTTCGGTCACAACTATATTTTTATCTACCTTTTTTACATGTCCATCTTCAATTAGGACATCATAAATAGCGGTACGTGTTGCAACAATGTGCTCTTTTTCATGTTCAAAAGCTTCTTCTAATCTCACATTTTTTAGCAATAGTGTGCTCATAGTTTACTCTCCTAATTAGTATTTTGATGTTTGTTTCATTAAACAGGTACAACGCATGCACTTACTGGACAATTTCTACTCCGCTAAGCATTGTGTAATTTGATGCATCTAACCAAAAGCCCTTTACTCCATTACTATAAACAGCTAAATGCTCATAATTTCGAACAGGAATATATACCGCTTCATCTAGCTCTAATTGCATCGCTTTTTTGTAGATATCATTACGAGTAGCTTGGTCTGATTCAGTACGTCCTTCTTCAATTAACTTATCAATTTCTGGATTACTATAATAGAAGTGATTTCCAGGTGCGCCCATTGAAGCTGTATGGAACAGATTGTATTGGTTATAATCAGCGTCACCAGTAGCGTTACCCCAGCCACTAATAAATATTTGATGCTGTTCTTTCGTGATTTCTGAAATAAATGCACCGTATTCCATTACTTGAATTTCAACATCTAAACCAATCCCTTTTAATTGAGATTGCACAACCTCTGCCATATTAATGCGTTCTTTGCGATCACTTGTCAGTAATTTGATTTTAGTGTCTTCTTTAATTCCTGCCTCTTTTAACAGTTGCTTCGCCTTTACAACATCATAATCATATGCCTTCGTTTCACTTGAATAACCAATAACCTTTGGACTCATTGCTGAATTTGCAAGTGTGCCAACATTATTATAAATTCCACTAATAATTGCCTCGCGGTCAACTGCATAGCTAATAGCTTGACGTACTTTGACATTTGATAATAATGAATCTTTCACATTAAAGCCGATAAACTCAACTGCAAGTCCTTCTGTGCGGAATAAATTCATCGTTGAAGAATTTTCAATTCTGGCGATATCCGTCACTGGTACTTGGTCGGCAATATGCGCTTCACCGCTTTCAATCATAGCTAAACGTGTTGAATCTTCAGGTACGATTTTAAATGTCACTTTATCAATCTTCGGTACTGTACCCCAATAATCCTTATTTGTATTTAAAGTAATTGCTTGACCTGATTTCCACGACTCAAAAATAAATGGACCCGTACCGACTGGATTTGTAGCAAGCTTATCTGCTGATTCCTTAATTGCTTTCGGGCTAATAATGCTACCTTCTTGGCTCGCTAAAATAGAAAGAAGCGGTGCATAAGGATTTTTTAATTTTAATGTCACAACATACGTATCATCAACAATAACTTCGCTAATCATAGATAGCTTATCGCGTTGTGGTGAACCTGTGGCTGGATCTAAAATTCGATTGAATGTCGCTTTTACCGCCTCTGCATTAAACTCTTCACCATCATGAAACTTAATGCCTTCATTTAAAGTAAATGTCCACGTTAACTCATCCTTTTGCTCCCATGATTTTGCTAGTAACGGAACAATTTTTCGATCTCTATCAAAAGCTACTAACGTTTCATAGACTTTACCATGAATAATATTTGCTGAAGGAATATCCGTTATAAAGTGCGGGTCAAGACTAGTAGCATCTGAAGCTCTTAATACGATAAGTTCCCCTCCAACACTTTTTGATCCTTCCTTGGATCCCTCCGTACTATTGTTACTTGCAGTCGAACAAGCTTGCAAAATAACGACAGTCATAAGCGCTAAAAATAAAAACACTTTCATTCTCTTCATAAATTACTCCTCCTTGTTAAATTGTTGCTTACATTTCGAATTATAAAGAAATAAAATTTACTTGTTTTTTAAAATCTTTACTTGTTTTTTAAATTTTCTGACTAATAGCTTCTGAAATATTTACTTTCTGTGCTCTTTTCAATAAATTGATATCACATCTAAAAAAAAGGAGAAATCATTATGGAGAAAGTAACTACAACGATAGATCATTCGATATTATCGGATGCACGCAAAGCATCTCGGAAAAAAAATATGATCAGTTTTCTTAACAAAATTAAAAAAAATAAAGCGGCTGTTGCAGGTGGTATTATTATTGTTCTTTATTTAATTATGTTTCTTATCGGGCCCATCATTGCTCCTTACGATCCATACGATGTGCAATTGGATCAGAAATTACAAGCACCTAGTTTGGATCATTTCATGGGTACTGATGATAAAGGCCGCGATATTTTTAGTCGCATATTATACGGCTCACGCCTTTCTATTGGTGTTGGTTTTTCAGCCGTACTTTTTGGTGGAACGATTGGCACATTATTAGGGCTGATTGCTGGCTATTACGGGCGATGGATTGACTCCATTATTAGTCGTATTTTAGATATCATGCTAGCCTTCCCTGGTATATTACTGGCTTTGGCGATTGTCAGTGCATTAGGTCCAAGCCTAATTAACGTTACCATTGCTGTTGGCTTTTTCTCTATACCTATGTTCGCTCGTATCGTGCGGGGTTCTACGATGGAAGTTAAAAAATTGGAATACATTGATGCTGTTAGAACACTTGGTGCGAATGATGTGACGATTTTAGCGAAGCATGTTTTCCCTAATATTTTATCACCAATTATTGTGCAAGCATCTATGCGCTTAGCTACAGCCATTTTATCTGCAGCTGGCTTATCATTTTTAGGTTTAGGTGCTCAGCCTCCATCGCCAGAATGGGGAGCAATGCTCTCTAACGGTAGAGATTTTATTTTTACTGCTCCATATATGGCGATGTTCCCTGGACTGATGATTTCGATACTTGTACTCGGCTTTAACTTATTTGGAGATGGTTTGCGCGATGCACTTGATCCAAGAATGAAAAATTAAAGGAGTGTAGCGATATGACACTATTTATCTTAAAACGAATTGTGCAAATTGTCCCTGTTACATTAGGTGTAACCCTCGTTGTGTTTTTAATTATGCAGATGATACCCGGTGATCCTGCATTAATTTTAGCTGGTGAAGGTGCTTCCAATGAAACGGTTGAAGAGTTACGCGAGAATTTAGGTTTAAACAAGCCTTTATATGTTCAATACGGTGAATATATAAACAATCTTTTACATGGTGATATGGGGAATTCTTTAAAAAACAAGCAGCCTGTTCTTGAGGAAATTACGGCACGTTTACCGATTACAATTGAACTTGCGATATACAGTATTTTAATCACCATTGTGTTAGGTCTGATTGCCGGCATTATTTCAGCAATACGTCCCTATTCTGTTTTAGATGTTGGATTAATGATTGTTGCGCTACTCGGTATTTCTTTGCCAAGCTTTTGGCTTGGAATTTTATTAATGTATGTATTTTCAGTACAGCTACATTGGCTGCCTGTGGCAGGATGGGAAAGTGCAAAACATATAATTTTGCCAGCCATTACACTCGGTGCTGGGGGTGCTGCCATTGTGGCCCGTATGACGCGCTCCAGTATGCTTGAAGTTGTCAATCAAGATTACATCCGTACAGCAAAAGCAAAAGGCTTAAAAGGCTACGTTATTATTCTAAAACACGCATTACGCAATGCCTTGATACCTGTTATTACAGTAGTAGGATTACAGTTTGGTACTTTACTTGGTGGAACAGTATTAGTAGAATCTGTTTTTGCTGTGAACGGCCTTGGTCGAATGATTGTTGATGCTATTCGTACTCGAGATATTCCAGTTGTGCAAGGTGGCGTACTAGTAGCTTCATTAATATTTGTTGTTATCAATCTCTTTGTCGATATTTTATACAGAATATTTAATAAACGAATTGATTTAAATTAGGGGGGCCTGAACATGAAACGAGATACTGTATTAGAAGTAAAAAACTTACAAACATATTTTTATTCCAGTGAAGGGGTCGCAAAGGCTGTAGATGGTGTGTCATTTACACTTCATAAAGGAGAGACGTTAGGAATTGTTGGGGAATCAGGCTGCGGGAAATCAATGACCTCACTTTCCCTCCTAAGGTTAGTACCTTCACCACCAGGTAAAATCATTAATGGTGAAATACTACTAAACAATACAGATTTACTGAAAATATCAGAAGAAGAGCTACGGAAAATAAGAGGCAATAAAATATCGATGATTTTTCAGGAGCCTATGACGAGCCTAAATCCCGTTTTAACAGTTGGTGAACAAATTGCTGAGACAATACGCTTACATCAAGGTTTGTCCCGCAAAGAAGCATGGCAGCAGGCCGTAGAAATGATTCGTCTTGTCGGCATACCTGCACCAGAAAAAAGAGCAAAACAGGAGCCTTATCAATTAAGTGGCGGGATGCGACAACGCATTATGATTGCGATGGCTTTAGCTTGTACACCAGATGTATTAATTGCTGACGAACCAACTACAGCGCTTGATGTGACGATTCAAGCACAGATTATCGATATTATTAGAAACTTACAACAGCAATTAGGGATGAGCATTATTTTTATTACACATGACCTCGGTGTAGTGTCTGAAATTTGCGATAAAATTGCGGTGATGTACGCGGGTCAAGTAGTAGAAGAGGGTTCTACAGATAGCCTTTTTGCAAAGCCTCTCCATCCTTATACAAATGGCTTAATTCAATCATTACCAAAGCTTTATGAGGATCAAGAAGAACTTTCGACGATTCACGGCACTGTACCAAGTCCATATCACTATCCGAACGGCTGTCGTTATGCTGAACGCTGTCCATTTGCAACTGAGCTATGTCGTGCACAGCAACCAGAGCTCATTACTGTAGAATCGGATAAAAAGGTAAGATGCTGGATGTATAGCGAACAATGGCAAGGAGAAGCAGCGATGGAGGAGATGTTGGTATGACAATGAATGAAAATACGCAACCATTATTACAAGTAAACGAGTTAAAACAGCATTTTTCTTTAAAAAAAGAAAGACTTTTTGGTGCACAGCAAGTTGTAAAAGCTGTAGATGGTGTATCTTTCAATATTATGCCAGGTGAAACACTAAGCATCGTTGGTGAATCGGGCTGTGGGAAATCGACAACAGGTCGAGCGATTTTACGATTGGATGAACCGACATCTGGTGAAGTATTATTGTTCGGCAAAAACTTAGTTGAGATGAACAAAAAAGAACTGCGAGCGGCAAGAAAGGATATTCAAATTATTTTTCAGGACCCTTACGCCTCTCTCAATCCGCGAAGAACGATTCGCAAAATGCTGACGGAGGCCATGTCTATTCAAAAAATTGTACCGCCAGCGCAACAGGAATCTCGTATGCTAGAATTAATGTCACTCGTTGGTTTACGTCCAGAATATCTCGAACGCTATCCACATGAATTTTCTGGCGGGCAACGACAACGTATTGGTATAGCAAGAGCGCTTGCAGTTAATCCAAAAATTATTATTTGTGATGAATCGGTTTCAGCTTTAGACGTGTCCATTCAAGCTCAAATTTTAAATTTACTTAAAAAACTACAACGCGACTTGGATTTAACGTTTTTATTTATCTCTCATGATTTAAGTGTTGTTCGACATATATCTGATCGTGTCATGGTAATGTACCTAGGAAAAGTCGTTGAAATAGCCGACAAGCATTCCCTTTTCTCTCAGCCGCTTCACCCTTATACAAAAGCACTATTTTCGTCTATACCAATTATTGATAAGCAGCATCGTAAGGAACGCATTATTTTGAAGGGAGATATTCCATCCCCTCTTAATCCACCTACAGGTTGTAGCTTTCACACACGCTGTCCGTTTGCAACCGACAAATGTAAAGTGGAAATACCAGCACTGCGGGAAATAAATACCACACATAAGGTAGCTTGCCATTTTGCAGAAAATTTAGTTTAATGTAACTTACACTTATATAAAACTGGAGAGGTCATTTTCATTATGTTACAACTAGAAACTTTCAACATATATATTCTCCTATGTGTAATCGCTCCAATTATTGGAGCTTTTCTGCTTACATTTATATTTATTTTTGAGAAACAAATTGATAGTCTTGAAGAAGAAAAAAGACATTTGGAGCTAGAGCAGGATTTACAGCGTGCGAATATCCTTCAACTCAACCAACAAATACAACCACACTTCTTTTTCAATGCCTTAAATTCTCTGTTAAGTCTAGCCCGCATTAATCGTAAAGAAGATTTGGTTGCAGGTATAGAAGCTTTAGCAACGTTTTTTAAATTTAAATATAATGATCACGATGTCTTAATTGCGTTAAAAAACGAGGTCCAATTCGTTGAAAGCTATTTAAATATTCAGCAGCTACGCTTCGGACATCGTTTAACGATAAACAAATTTATCGATAATGATGCTCTTTCAGTAAGAATACCTCCGTTTATTTTTCAAACGATTATTGAAAATGCCTTTAAACATGGATTTGAGAAGCATGTAGGACCTGCCGAGCTGTCTATTTATATAAAAAAATTGGACAACATTTTATTGATTGAAATCAAAAATACACAGCCAATCGATATGGCACTTAATCATACAGAAGATGAATTGCAGCAAGGCTACGGACTTGAAAATGTTCAAAAACGTCTCCAACTTATATATGGACTTGAAAATATTTTATTTTCGACCATTAGCGAGGAGCAACTGTATACCGTTACTATTCATGTTCCTGCGTAAGCAATAAAAGTAGATCCTAAAGGAAAGGATGAAGCAACATGAATATATTAATCGCCGATGACGAGCCATTAGAATTAGAACAAATGATTTATTTATTAAAGCCACATTTTCCAAATTGGAAATTCCACACTGCTCTAGATGCTTCTCAAGCACTACAATTAGCGAAAAAGCATCGTATGACCATCGCCTTTTTAGATATTCAAATGCCTGGTAAGGATGGTATAACGCTAAGCAAGGAATTAAAAAATCTTTATGAATTAGATATTATTATGGTCACTGCATTTCAGACCTTTGAATACGCACAAAAAGCTTTACGAATTGGAGTGACCGATTATTTAACAAAGCCTGTTATTGCTAGTGAATTAAACGATATTGTCGAAAAATATAAGGCGTGGAGTTCCAACCATGATGCGATTCAAAGTGCACTTTCTTTTATTCATGAAAATTATTACGAAAAACTTACACTCAATATTATTGCTGATAAAATACATTTAAATCCAAGCTATTTAAGCCGTAAATTTTTAGAGGAGCAATCAATTGGCATTAACGAGTATATTAATAATTATCGCTTAGAGATTGCTATTAAGAAGATGAATGAAAACATGGAAGCCAGTATGTCTACTATTGCAGAAAGCTGTGGCTTTAATAGTCAACATTATTTCAGTGTAGCTTTTAAGAAAAAATATAATCAGTCTCCACGACAATACAAAGTATCACAAAAGTATAAAGGTCAGTAAAAAATATGTATTTTAAAAAACTTTCACTTCTTGTACCGCTTGCAAGTTTAAGTACAACAGCTGGCGTCATCATATTATTAGCAAGATGGATTAGTGGTAATTTTTTATTATCCTCCCCATCCGCACTTATTTCGTATGGTTTTATGGCAGGCATTTGTTATACATTAGCAACAGCCCTTTCGTTTATCGTGCTAGGCTCTTTTTTAAATAAAAGCGGCTATTCACAAAGCCAACACCAACAAAGTTTTTTAATTATGAAAATGCAGGAAAAACTAAGTGGTATGAACTTAAAAGTAGTACGGCTGTTTTACTTACTAACAGGCATAGAAATATGGCTTATTCAATTCATTAGCATTAGTGTATTATCAACTATTATGTTCAATATACCAGTGCCGATTACTTTAGCAATGTTTCTAATTGGCATGCTATTATTGGACCGATTAGTATCTTTAAAGGGAATATTATGGCTTGATACGTTGTTTATTATTATGTTATTTTCTCTACTCATTTTTATCCCTATTTTTTATTTTGTGCAAAATGGAGCCAGCACTGTTTATGAAGGTATTCGTTTATACCACCCGTATTTATTTTACTTTAAAAACAGTGAAATACTGATATTTTATGTTGTCATCCAATTAGCTATTTTAGGACAAGTGTTATTTGATAAGTCTACTTGGTATTTGATTGCCTTTATCAAACCTAAAAAAGTACGCCGTAGCTTATTTTCTTCAGGTGTCGTTTTAGCCTTATTAACGTTGTCCTTTACGGCCATCTTAATGATCGCACTATATAGTGGCTCATACGGCCAATTTCAAATTTTAGTGCTGACATTTTTATATGAGGTACAGCCAGGTTTTCTTACATTTGCTTTTCTTGTCATTACGCTTTTGGCAATTGTGACAACACTACTCGTAGAAATGAGAGCAACAAAGCGCTTCTTTTCTACACGTAAACCCTATTATTACTATTTGATAGGCTTAATGCTACTATTATTTAGTGTATTTTTATCAATCAAAATAACTATTTTAGGCGTTATTTATAGCTTTGCGTTTATCCATATTACATTGTTGCCGTTTATCATTATTCTTTTATTTACGAAGCGAACGATTCATAAACATAGTTGGTTAGCGATATTGCTCTCTATTACGATTGGCATTCTTGTTGGCATCAATTTTAGTGTTTTATACGGTCTAGCTGTAAGCTTTATCATCTCTTGTATTTATCAATTTATGCTTCAGCAGGCTAGTCGTTTTCCAACAACAGACGCCTAGCATGCTCATTTTACATATACAACTATAAAAAGATGCTTCGCAAGCTAGCGAAACATCTTTTTTTGTTATTAAACCCAAATGACAAAAGCGATAAATACAATAAACGAAAAAATCATAGTTGTTAATGCCAAGTAATGCCTTTTTTCATGTCGTCCAAAATAATATTCGATTGCTGTATTAATCAACGCTAATATAAAAATAAGCGTAAAATCAGCAGCAATATATATAATCCAGCCTTTTAGACTAAATGTAGCAAACGCAATAAAGTTAATGAACTTAAAAATAAAAACCGCTCGTGGATGGTTGTCACTTACATACTTCGGCTCTTTTGGGATGTTAAATTTCCAACGAACCGCCCTATCCGCTACCCAACCTACTAGCATAATAACGCCGATCCATATGAGAAATGCTATAAAATTAAAATCAACATCCCGAAAATTGAAGTCTGTAAATGCTGATACAGCCTCTTCATCATTGATTTTATAAAACTGATTGGTCTTTACATCGAGAAAAGCGATTTGTTCATTATTTTTTAACATTTTTAGCTTTACTGCTTGCCCATTACCAAATTCTATCCAAAAATCTCGAACTACATAATAATCATCCGATTTCTGTGCTACAACTGCCTTCTGAAGTATGCTTTCTAGAAGCTTCGTGTCAGCCCCTTTTAAGTACTCTTGTTGCCCTATAATCCAACCTATTCTGCCAGCATTAAATGAATCTTCATCCCAATTTTGTACGATGGACAATTGTTGTATTTCTTCATTTTGTGCTAGTTCAACAATTGAAGCATGCTGAGCATACTCTGTTCGTTGCAACGGTCCAACGGCGATTAAAAAAAGCAATGTTACTATTGCGCCTACTATAATTGTAGGGTACTGCCACCCGCCATATTGTTTGGGCCGATGATGTTGCTCCGCACGATGTACAATACGCTCCTGTAATACTTTCGTAAAACGTGGTGCTTCTCCTATTTCCTCATTCAGCTTCTTTTTAAAAGATGTCATCTCCTAGCACCTCCCAATCGCTTCGTTCGAGTTTGTCTTGTAGCATTTGTCTTGCTCTACGTAACCTTGTTTTCACTGTATTTTCAGTACAACCAAGCACATCTGCTATTTCACGTACTTTTAATTCCTGATAATAATAAAGAATTAACACTTCCCTATAAGAAATGGGTAGTTCAAATAAAGCTGCTTTCAACGTCACTCGTTCATCCGCTTTGATGAGATCTTTTTCTGGAGTCCTTTTACTTACACCAAAATGAAGCTTGCCAAATAATTGATGGCGTTTATTTTTCCAGCTTCTTAAATAATCATGACTTTTATGTACTGTAATTTTTACTAAATAGGTTTTAAGCGAAGCTCTTTGTTCAAAGCGATCCTGTTGCAAGTAATAGGCGAGAAATACATCTTGCACAATTTCTTCTGCAATTGACCAGTCTCGCACATATAAATAAGCCACACGTAGGCAATATTCGCCGTGCTCTTCCATTATGGCTGTTAAATGCTCACTCACTAGAGCCCCCCCTTTTCCACTCATCCTATAGTCGTAAAATCTTTTAAGATAGTTTCATTAAAACGAAAAAAGTGCCCTTATTGCGGACACTTTTTTTCTTAAGTATACTTTGGCAAATTCTGAAGTCTCAGCACAAGTTCCTTAAATTTTAAAATGATTGATAGCATCAAACATTTTTTTAGAGCTGTTTTCTAATTCTTCAACAACAGACTCTAAATCATGGACAATTGCCATTTGCTGGTCTGAAGCCTGTGCTACACTTTCCGCACGATTGGCATTCATAACTATTACATTATTCATTTGCTCAGCAGATGCTAATACTTCCTCTGAGCTTGCTGACATTTGCTCGATAATGGCCGAGTTTTCCTGTATTTCTTGGTTCACACTTTGCACACCTTGTAAGATCATTACTAGTGCTTGGCCTATTTTGCCTACTTCTTCGCTTCCATCTTTAACACTTGTTGCACTAGTCTGCATCTCTTCCAATGCTTTTGTTGTCGTAATGCTAAAACTTTGCAATTGATTTTGAATATTTTCAGCAGAAACACGAGACATTTCAGCTAATTTTCTTACTTCATCAGCTACTACCGCAAACCCTTTTCCTGCCTCACCTGCACGGGCAGCTTCAATCGCTGCATTTAATGCTAGTAAATTGGTTTGATCTGCGATACTTGTAATAACAGCTACCATTTCTTCAATAGAACGGAATTGTTTACCCATTTCCGTAACATGATCAGATGTAGCTAGTACCGATTTTTCGACTTGATGAATTTTAAATACAACATTTTCAGAATCTGCTACACCTGTTTGGACACGATCCGTAATATCGTTCGATGACTCCGCCACATTCGATGTAGCGTCTGCCATACGTTGAATTCCTGATACCATTTCCTCCATCGCACGGACAACTTCTTCATTGTTAGCACGTTGCTGTTCGCTACCACTTGCAATCGTCACAATACTACTCGCCACTTCACTGTTTGAACTACTCACCGTTCCCGTCGAAGTATGAATATTATCAATCGCCTGTTGTAAATTAACAGCAGTCCCATGAATTAAATGAAATGTTTCTTTTAATTTGTACATGGATTGTGTAAATGCTTTAGCAAAAGCAGAAATTTCATTGTTTCCTGCTACTTTAATCGTATCTAAGCCTTTTTCAGCACTGCGAATATCACCATCAGCGAATTGCTCTGCTACATCTTTTAAAACAACAAGAGGCTGTAATAAGCGATTTGTATAAAAGCGAATAATACCAATTAAAATGACTCCACCAATTAATAAAATAATGACAATATAAGGAATCGTATGTTTTAACACATCGCTTTGAACAGCCTGAACATCATTTGCCATCATGTCTACACCGACAAAGGCAACCGTATTTCCTGAACTATCTTTTAATGGTGTAATTGCTGACATTAAAGAACCGTATGTTTCACTTTTTTGTATAGCTGAATAATAGCCATTGTTATCAATAGCCTTTTGACCGTCTTTATATGTAAGAACCTCAGATGGATCCCCCATAGCACCAGCCATTTCTTCATCTAACGGTAAACCGTCGACTAAAAATTTCAAATTTTCTCCCTCTGTTGGTGGATATAAAACATAAGCATATAAAAGACCATTATGTATACGTAATGTATTTAACTCTTCACGCAAATCTTTATATAACGTTGACTTTGCATCATCTGATTCAATTAATTTTTTATACGATTCTACATCTACAAGTGAGGCGATCGTTTGTGCTTTCGATACGCCATCACGACCTATTGCTCCTTCAACGGAATTATTCGTATTCATATATAAAATACCTATCACTAGTCCTACAATTAGGACTACCACAATACTAGCGAACAATAATACCTTATCGCTCAATCTCTGTGACTTTTCCATAAATATTCTCCTTTTCGCATCGTTTTCATTACTATATACATAGAGAATTTTAACCTTTATTAACGCCAAAAGATACATATTTTGCTATAAAAATCAAAAATAACATCTTTTTTACCTATGTCTTGTCAAAACATGTCGCATATTCTCCCAATTCCCCATTGGATTTGGCGAAAAAAAAAGAACCGTAAAGTACGCTAATGAATAGCGTATTTCACGGTTCTTCCTATTTTTATTTAACAACGATATTAACGAGTTTACCTGGGATTACAATAATTTTCACCAAGTCTTTACCCGCCATATATTCTTGTACTTTTTCATCAGCTAATGCTACTTTTTCAGTTTCTTCTTTTGAAGCATCTTTTGCAACGATGATTTTTGCACGCACTTTACCTGCCACTTGAACAGCAACTTCTACTTCATCGTCTACTAGTTTAGACTCATCATATGCTGGCCATTGTTCGTAAGACAATGTTTCTTCATGACCTAACAGCTGCCATAGCTCCTCCGCGACATGTGGTGCGATTGGCGCTAACATTTTCACAAACCCTTCAGCGTACGCCGTTGGAATCACTTCTGCTTTGTAGCAATCATTAATGAACACCATCATTTGTGAAATGGCTGTATTGAAACGAATACCCTCGTAGTCTTCTGTCACTTTTTTCACTGTTTGGTGATATGACTTTTCTAGGAACTTATCGTCTGAAGTTTGAACCTTCGCTGATAATGTACCATCTTCCTCATTGACAAATAAACGCCAAATACGGTCTAGGAAACGACGAGCACCATCTAAGCCATTAGTAGACCATGCAACTGAAGCTTCTAATGGACCCATGAACATTTCATAAAGGCGTAGTGTATCTGCACCGTGAGACTCAATAATCTCATCCGGGTTCACGACATTACCTTTTGATTTAGACATTTTTTCATTACCCTCACCAAGAATCATGCCTTGGTTAAATAATTTTTGGAATGGCTCTTTCGTGTGAACTACACCTAGATCATATAGTACTTTGTGCCAGAAGCGTGCGTATAGTAAGTGCAATACTGCATGCTCTGCTCCTCCAATATAAATATCGACTGGTAACCAACGTTTTAGTAACTCTGGATCAGCAATCGCTTCCGTATTGTTCGGATCAATATAACGTAAGAAGTACCAGCTAGAACCTGCCCATTGAGGCATTGTATTTGTTTCACGACGACCCTTCATACCTGTTTCAGGATCTACAACATTTACCCAATCTGTAATATTAGCTAATGGAGATTCTCCTGTTCCTGATGGACGAATATTATCTGTTTTCGGAAGTATTAAAGGTAATTCTGCTTCTGGAACTGGAGTCGTTGTGCCATCTTCCCAATGAATCATTGGAATTGGTTCCCCCCAATAACGTTGACGAGAGAATAACCAGTCACGAAGACGATAAGAGACTTTTTTCTCACCTACACCTTTTTCTTCTAACCATTCAATCGCTTTAGCAATACCTTCTGCTTTATTTAAGCCATCAAGGAAGTCAGAGTTAATGTGCTGACCGTCACCTGTAAACGCCTCTTTGTCGATGTCGCCACCTTCAAGCACAGCTACAATGTCTAAACCGAACTCTTTGGCAAATTCATAATCACGTTCGTCATGAGCAGGAACAGCCATAATAGCACCAGTGCCGTACGTAGCTAACACATAATCAGCAATCCAAATCGGCACTTTTTTTCCGTTAATAGGATTCACTGCATAAGCGCCAGTAAATACACCTGTTTTTTCTTTAGCTAAATCAGTACGCTCTAAATCTGATTTCATTTTTACCTTTTCAAGATACGCATCTACAGCAGCTTGTTGTTCAGCTGTTGTAATTTCAGCTACTAGTTTGTGTTCAGGTGCAAGTACTGTATAAGTAGCACCGAATAAAGTATCAGGGCGTGTAGTAAATACCGTAAAGTTTTTGTCTGATCCTTCAATACCAAATGTTACTTCAGCACCTTCAGAGCGTCCAATCCAGTTACGTTGCATATCTTTAATCGATTCTGGCCAATCAACTTCTTCTAAATCATCGATTAGACGGTCCGCATAGGCAGTAATTTTCAGCATCCATTGTTTCATTGGACGACGTTCTACCGGATGTCCTCCACGCTCAGATTTTCCATCAATGACTTCTTCATTAGCAAGCACTGTACCTAATGCTGGGCACCAGTTTACGGCCACTTCATCTACATACGCTAAGCCTTTTTTATATAATTGAATGAAAATCCATTGTGTCCATTTGTAGTATTCTGGATCTGTTGTGTTAATTTCACGATCCCAATCATAGCTAAATCCTAGTTCTTGAATTTGACGCTTAAATGTTGCAATATTTTTTGCCGTAAATTCTGCAGGGTCATTCCCTGTATCTAATGCATATTGCTCTGCAGGTAAACCAAATGCATCCCATCCCATCGGATGTAAAACATTAAAGCCCTGCATACGTTTGAAACGCGAAAGGATATCAGTTGCTGTATATCCTTCAGGATGCCCTACGTGAAGTCCCGCTCCTGATGGATATGGGAACATATCAAGTGCATAAAATTTCGGTTTATCCATTTCATTTTCTGTTTTGAATGTTTTGTTGACATCCCAATATTGCTGCCACTTTTTTTCAACTTGTTGATGATTAAAGCTCATAATATTTCCTCCTTATATATGTTCAATACCACTTATCGTAAGAATTGACAAAATATTTAAAAAATAAAAAAACTCGCCCCTTCCTTTGTCAGAAAGGGACGAGAGCATTCTTATCTCCCGCGGTACCACCCAAATTAGTGATTACACTCGGCTCAAGCTTCCTTAACGCGGAAATGACGGCACACATAACACTTATGTACGCAGACTCAGCAGGCGAGTTCAATTTGCATCCCTACTAGCTTCCACCAACCGCTAGCTCTCTAAAAAGAACCACAAATTTACTATTCCTCATCAATGTCTTTACATGTATTGCATTTATTCTAATGGAAAGTCCTAAAAAGCACAAGCCTCTTTTTATCGGTGCCAGGCACGCACACAATTTACACACAATTAGCGAAAAAAATTATTTCCCATGATTCTTGGATAGATTCGTGAAATTTCAATCTTTTTTCATTTTCAAAATAAAATTATTAGTTACTTCTGATACTTTCCTATATTTGACGTTATTTTCATTCATTTTTATGCTAAAGAAAACGATAAAGGAGGAAGTATCGTGTGCCTAGAAAAAAACGACTTTGGTCTCCACATCATTTTAATCATGTAGTAATGCGTGGCAACAATCGTCAATCTATTTTTTTGAATATTGCTGATTACGATGCTTTTTTTCGTGTACTGCAATATGCTTATCAAAAATACACTTTTAGCATTGTCGCTTATTGCATTATGTCTAACCACTATCATCTTCTGATTCGGTCACCTGAAGTTCCACTAGGGAAATTGATGGCGGTCATCAATTGGCGTTACAGTAATTACTTTAAAAAGAAATATCAATATTGCGGTCATCTATACGAGAGTCGCTATTTCGCATATCTTGTTCCATCACAACTAGATATGCTGAGTGTTAGTCGCTATATCCATCGCAATCCTATCTCTACTGCCCCACCCATTGTTAAGAACATGGAGGATTATCCATATAGCTCCTATCATCTCTATAAGCATAATACATCAGCTGATTACCCCTTCCTTAATACGAGTATTCTCAAAAATTGTTTACTTCAAACCTCACAGTTTCATTCTGCATCCTATTGCCAATATTGCGAGGTACAACAAAACAAGTAATTGTTAATGCAGCACGAACTGAATAAAGGCTCCACACGATAATTCATCATGTGGAGCTTTTATTTAATCCTCCTTCAATTGTCAGAATCTTTTCTGTGCCTGTCACTCGAGGGTCACGCGAGGAAAAGTCCACGCATTCATGGAAGGCAAAATGTTTGCACCCGATGCATTTATTCATGTCCAAATCCTTCAATGCCCTGTCAATCGCATCTCCTGTATGTTCATAGAAATTATCTTTTCCAATTTGATCGAATAAACCATTACGAAGCAGTGCCACTTTTAAATCTTCAGAGACACCCGTTACTAAAACGATGCCACCTCTTGTTTTGAAGTTTTGCACGATATTGCTAAAATAGGTCTCTCCCGTAGAATCCATAAAAGGCACTTTACTCATACGTAAAATTAAAACTCTTGGATGCTCATTCATTGAATGTAGTAATGTCTGCTCAAAAGTTTGTGCTGCACCAAAAAATAGCGGCCCCTCAATTGAATAAATACTAATTTGTGGGCAATCATGCTTTTGATTGACAACATGTGGCTGTACCTTGCCATTATTTTTTGAATGGTCTGGTAAAACTTTATCTACAACCAACTTCTCACTCATTCGTTTAACAAATAACACAATTGCCAAACCAAGCCCTACTTCTACAGCTATCGTTAAGCTAGCGAAAACCGTAAGTAAAAACGTAATTATTAAAACAAGTGAATCTCCTGATT
Organism: Lysinibacillus sp. NPDC093210; assembly: GCF_044753985.1. Lineage (NCBI taxonomy): Bacteria > Bacillati > Bacillota > Bacilli > Caryophanales > Bacillaceae > Lysinibacillus > Lysinibacillus sp. NPDC093210. The sequence continues at coordinate 1,105,248 of NZ_JBIVOE010000001.1, forward strand.
TCACTTTCACAATATGTGCGAAATGCTTTCGCTCACTCATATTCCACGCTACGACCATCAACACTGGTGCCATACTAGCTAATGGAATATGGGAAGCAAAAGGCGCTAATAACAATAACGTGACTAATACAAAAACACCATGAATAATACCTGACATTGGGGATGCTGCACCCGTCTTTATATTTGTGGCAGTTCGTGCGATTGCCCCTGTAGCTGGAATACCTCCAAATAGAGGTGTGACAATATTCGCTATGCCCTGCCCTACTAGCTCTCGATTGCTATCATGCTTACTATTTGTCATTCCGTCAGCAACCACCGCTGATAAAAGAGATTCAATTCCACCCAACATAGCAATGACAAATGCAGGTCCAATTAATAATTGCATTCGTTCAAAGGTAATTTCAGGTATTGAAAACTCCGGTAAAGTATTTGGAATTTGACCGTAAGCTGTAGCAATTGTTGCAACTTGTCCCGAAAAAAAGAAGCTAGCAACTAGTGTAGAGACAACAATGCCTACTAATGCGCCAGGTACTTTTGGAAAAATTTTAGGTGTCACTAATATCATTACAAGACAAATAATTGCTATGAAAATACTATAATAATTTGTTGTACCGATATGCACAAAGAGCTCTTTCATATTAGCGATAAAATATTCATGCCGAGCAATATTTGTCAGACCTAAAAAATTAGCTATTTGGCCCGTAAAAATAATGACCGCAATACCTGCAGTAAATCCTATCGTTACAGGACGCGGAATAAATTTTATCAGTGAGCCCAGCTTAAAAATACCCATTAAGCATAGCAAGACACCCGCCATTAACCCCGCAATCAATAGATTTTCATAGCCGTATGATAAGACAATTCCTAATAGAATGGGCACAAAAGCACCTGTAGGTCCGCCAATTTGATATTTCGAACCACCAAAAAGTGAAATCAGTATACCTGCAATACACGCTGTATAAATGCCGTATTCTGGTTTTACACCAGAGGCAATTGCAAAAGACATCGCTAAAGGAATTGCAACAATACCGACAATAATCCCAGACAATAAATCCTTTTTGAAAAGATTAACTGAATACCCTTCAAACCGCCCCGTAAACAGTGACTTCATATAGTAATCTTCCCTTCGAAATAATAAACTCTTTGAATCCAGACCGTTCTTTTATTCAATACTAGGCTGTTTTCTAAGGGGGAAATGAACTTATGGCCTTACATCATTTCTTCATCATTTTCACTGACGGTCATTTCTTCTAATCTTGAAATTGTATGAATTAAATGGTTGTTAAAAATGTCTTTAGCAACACGCAGCAACTCAACAATCATCGGATCACTCAAAGAATAGTAAACTTTTTTTCCTTCTTTCGTGCCATAAACAATATTTTTCGCCCTTAATACACTTAGCTGCTGTGAAACTGCTGAACCCTCTTTTTCAAGGCAACTTTGAATCTCATTAACACTTTTCTTACCATCTACCAATAATTCAAGAATTCTAATTCGTAACGGGTGTGCTAAAGCTTTAAAAAAATCGGCTTTAAACTGTTGTAAGCCTTCTTCCACGTTAATCCCCCCATTATTATATTTACATATTCAAATATTTGAATATGTATGATTGTATCGTTTTACAAGGTCGATTTCAATCCAAAACATAAAAAAAGCGAATGATTTGCATTCGCTTTAATATAAATCGTCTTTAATTTTCAGAATTGTTTCTGTGCCTGTCACTCAAAAGCAACGGTCGGTCATACACAAGGCATGGGAAAATACCTATTAATACAATGATCACTAAAATAGAAACGAGTGCAATCATACCAAACTGATCAACCATTATGCCGCCGAACAATGGACCTATCATACGGCCTGCTGTAGCCGCACTATTGATAATTCCTTGGTAGAAACCCTCGCGCCCTTTTGGTGCAAGCTGATTCGCGATTGTAGGTAACGCTGGTGTATAAAACATTTCTCCAAATGTTAATACAACCATTGCAGCTGCAAACATTTTAAAATCTTCAGCAAATGCTATAATTCCAAATGAAGCTGCTATAAGCGTAATACCAAATACTAGTTGTCGTTTTATTTGATGTTCCCAGCGTCTGACAAGCGGAGCGATTAACGGCTGCCCAACCACTATTAGAAGTCCATTAATAGTCCAAAGTAAACTATATTGCTTTAATCCTAAACCTAAATCTTGGGTATACGAAGAAATCGTCGCACTCCATTGTGAATAAGCAAGCCAGCACAATACGGAAGACGTGCTTAAAATTAATAACGCATAAAATGGTGCTTTATTTGTAATGCGTTTACTCTCACTTACTACATTTTTCAGTGCAATACTTTCTGAATCTATTCCTCTAAATGTAATCAATGCTATGAAGAAAAATATAATATACATTGCTAAATTGACGACAAAGACATAATCAAATTGATAATCTGCCACAATTCCAGCTAATGCCGGACCAACAGCTACACCTACATTTTGTGCTAAATAAATCGCATTAAACGCTTTACGTCCGCCTTCAGGCCAAGCAGCTCCTGCTAGTGCAAACATTCCTGGAAATACGATGCCTCCACTAAATCCAAGGACGGTTAAGAACCACACATAATGAGGCCAACCATGCCAAATCGTTAAGCCGACTAACGAGGCAACTGTTAAAAGAATACCTAGCATAATAGATTTGTAGCCACCAATTCTATCAAATAAAAATCCACCTAAAAGATTCCCTAACACACCTGCAGCCGAATTCAACATTAAAATAAAGCCAGCCATTGCAAGTGTCTTTCCTAAGTAGTCATGCATATAAATGGCATTTAAAGGCCATAAAAAAGAGTTGCCCGTCGTGTTCACAAGCATACCGATAATTAAAAACCAAACACTTTTTGGCATAGTCTTGACCTCCATTATTTCGTATCTCTAAATAGCTAGTTTATGCTGAAAAATAAAAAAGTACAAGGAAAATAAATTTACCTTTTCTTCATAAAATATTCCTTATTTCAATAGACTTTCTTCTTCAATGTACTTTCGCTATAGCAGACATGCGTTCTTCCCTCTGGACAATAAATCACATTGTTTATTTAAATGAATAAACTTGCATCTCAACCATTCCTACATAATAAAATTCTTATCCATGACGGAACCTTACGCACATGATAAAATATAACGTTAGAGGAGTGAAATACATGACAGAAATAAACTTTCCTTTTCCTACAGAGGGGAAAAGATACTATACATGGAATCGATATTTACGTGATCAGTTCGGTCACAAAGTATTTAAAGTAGCGCTCGATGCAGGTTTTGATTGCCCGAACCGTGACGGTACTGTTGCATTTGGGGGTTGTACATTTTGCAGTGCTGCAGGGTCAGGAGACTTTGCGGGTAATAAAGTAGACCCGATTGATGTGCAGTTCGCAGAAATCCGTGACAAAATGCATCAAAAATGGAAAGATGGTAAGTATATGGCTTACTTCCAAGCATATACAAATACACATGCACCGCTTCCTGTCTTAAAGGAAAAATTTGAGGCAGCATTAGCGCAAGAAGGAGTAGTAGGACTTTCAATTGCAACGCGTCCAGACTGCCTTCCAGATGATGTTGTAGAATATTTGGCAGAACTAAACAAACGCACTTATTTATGGATTGAACTCGGACTTCAAACAGTTCATGAAAAAACAGCAAATCTTATTAATCGTGCACATGACTATGCAACATATGTAGAAGGTGTTGAAAAACTTCGTAAACATGGAATTCGCGTATGTTCACATATTATAAATGGTCTTCCACTAGAAGACTATGACATGATGATGGAAACTGCACGCGCAGTTGCAAAGCTCGATGTCCAAGGCATAAAAATCCATTTACTTCACCTATTAAAAGGGACACCAATGGTAAAACAATATGAAAAAGGCATGCTAGAATTTTTAGACCAAGATGTTTATACAAAACTAGTAGCCGATCAGTTAGAAATACTGCCACCACATATGGTTATTCATCGTATAACAGGTGACGGACCAATTGATTTAATGATTGGACCGATGTGGAGTGTCAATAAGTGGGAAGTACTGAATGGGATTGATGCAGAGTTAGAACGTCGTGGCAGTTGGCAAGGTAAATTTTATAATGCTGAGGTCACAAAATGAAGCTTCAACGAGTCTTACAATATGCACAGCAATTATTAGTAGACTCGATACAAGAAGGCGATACAGTTGTAGATGCCACGGCAGGAAACGGCCATGATACATTATTTTTAGCACAGCTTGTTGGCGATAACGGACAAGTTTATGCATTTGATGTGCAAAAAAGCGCTGTTGACGCTACATTGCATCGTCTGCTAGACAACACGTTAGAGCACCGTGCCCTAGTGTTACATACTGGGCATGAAAATATTAACAAACATGTGCAAAAGCCAGTTACTGCTGCCATTTTTAATCTTGGCTACTTACCTGGTAGTGACCATGATATCGTGACAAAACCAAATACAACTATTCAAGCGATTAAAGATTTACTACAACTCCTTAAAATTGGAGGCTTAATTGTACTTGTCATCTACCATGGCCATCCAGGTGGCAAGGAAGAACGTGACGCTATAATTGAATTTGTCAGTCATCTACCACAAAAATATGTCCATGTATTAAAATACGAATTTCTAAACCAACAAAACGATCCACCATTTGTCATTGCCCTAGAAAAAATGAAAGACATACCTACCAATTAACCCTTATACTAAAGCCCGAACTTGAAATTTCGGGCTTTTTCCTTTCTCAGAATCACAAAGAATTATGATGAAATACTTTTTCATATACAAAAAACTGTTTCTATATAATTTTAGCTAGATGTCTTATATGATAGGATTCTACTTATTCAACAAAATCTTAGATAAAAGGCATTAAACAGTTAACTCTTGATACTTTTATCATTTTTTTATTCCTTTGATTTTCACCAAAATTGAAATTTCCCTAACAACTTGCTCAATTGATTAGAGCTGAAGTTTGGTGCCAGGCACTCAAACAATTATACGAGTTGATTGGAGTGGAGTGCGATGACTCCTGCTCAAAACGCACAAACGGAAGACGCAACAGACCGCACCGCAAAAAAGCGTCCCCGCCCGAAGCGGCTATCAACTAGTTAAACTAAAAAAGTCCTCTCATAATGAGAGGACCGTTTTTATACATTATTTATTTTTTCGTTTATCATTGTATTCAATCCAGAAATCTGCACCTTTAATTCCTAGTTTACGAGGATCAAAAACAGGGTCTTTCCCTTCTTTTTTCTGTTTCTCGTAATCTTTTAATGCTAGAATCGCAGGTTTCATAATAATTAAGATGGCAATAACATTGATCCATACCATTAAACCTAAACCAACATCTCCCATTGCCCACGCAAGGTCAGATGTACGAATTGTTCCATAAAATGTTGCGATCAAAAAGGCAATCTTTGCTATCCAAATGAAAATCTTTTCGGTTTGCCCAGTGAATAGGTAGGCCACATTCGTTTCAGCTATATAGTAGTACGCCATGATTGTTGTAAATGCAAAGAAGAATAAAGCAATTGCTACAAATTCTGAACCAATACCAGGCAATGAAGATTCCACTGCATATTGTGTATACGCAGCACCTTCTTTAATACTTTTCGCAAATGTGATTTGTTCGTCTCCTGTAAGACCGTTTTGATTGAATTCTCCGACGTAAATAAACGGATCAGTACCCTCAGCAGCCTTTTCATTCTGGACATTGTACATACCTGTAAATAAAATCATAAATGCAGTAGCTGAACACACTAATAATGTATCAATGTACACAGATGCTGCTTGTACAATACCTTGTTTAGCAGGGTGTGAAACTTCTGCTGCTGCAGCTGGGTGCGCTCCAGTTCCTTGACCAGCTTCGTTTGAATAAATACCACGCTTAACACCCCAAGCGATTGCTGAACCAATAATACCCCCAAATACTTCTTGTGCACCAAAAGCACTTGAGAAAATTAAAGAAAATACAGCAGGCACTTGAGAAATATTCATAAAAATAATAACTATTGCCATTAGAATATAAGCTAAAGCCATGAACGGTACAACTACCTGTGCTACATTTGCAATCGATTTAACCCCACCGAAAATAATTGCACCTAATAGTACGACAATAATTATTCCTGTAATCCAAGATTCCATACCGAAAGCGTTTTCAACAGCAACAGAAATTGCATTCGATTGAACGCCTGGCATTAATATTAACATTGCGATTAACGCCGCAATCGCAAAAATTACTGCAAACCATTTTTGCCCCATTCCCTTTTCAATATAAAAGGCTGGACCACCACGGTATTCTGTATCCTTCTCTTCTTTATATATTTGTGCTAATGTCGACTCAACATAAGCCGTCGCCGCACCGATGAAGGCAATTGCCCACATCCAAAAAATTGCACCAGGCCCCCCCATTGCGATTGCAGTTGCCGTACCAGCAATATTACCTGTACCAACACGCCCTGATAATGCAATCGACATTGCCTGGAAAGAAGAAATTCCCTTTTCCGATTTCTCTCCTTTAAACATTAAGACGAACATATCCTTAATGAGTCTTACTTGTAGGAACCGTGTAATAATTGAAAAGAATAAACCGATCAATAAAATACCATAAATAAACCACGGTCCCCATAAAATACTGTTCAGAAAACTTACAATACCTTCCATTTTACCCCTCCCAAAATATGAATATTCTTACTTTAAGACATTATAGTATTACATTTTTCTGAAAATTACAACATTATTTTTAAGTTACTATACATCTTATTCAACAATATTTTTTCGGAGGGGAAACATTCTATCGAATTATATATCCAATTCTACGCAAGGCATTATTAACAAAATCTCGGATATAGACAAAAATCTCTTCACGCTCTATTTCATGGAATAGATTATGGTAGCATTTTGCCCATTCTTTAAATTGGAATTCAGCAAACTCCTGCTGATGTAGCCAATTGCGTGTTTGTCTAGTTTCCGTGATACTATCCCTTTCCCCAGTCATAATAAGCATAGGCGTGTTCGGAAACTCTGCTTTTGGCATGACCGCTAAATTGCGCATCATTTGCTGTAATTCACGATACCACTTTACTGAGATGACGGACTTAAAAGGAAACTCGTCCTTCATTTCATCTCTGCCTTCGACACTTCTCGTTAATTTGTCAAAAGAGATATCGTGTGTCATTTTAACGCTTGCCGTTAAAGCACTTAAGCTAGTTAATGCATTTGATAACTTGCCAGGCTGTAATTTTAAATGCAGCCAAGGTGATGTCAAAATAATTCCTGCACACTCATATTTTCTCTTATGCATTGTATGAAGGATTAACGTTGCTCCTAGTCCATGTCCCATTAAAAACACTGGCAAATCATATGAAAAAGCATTTTCAATTAAATGCCTTGTATATTTGTTGTACTCTTTAAAGTCCTCATCATGGACACGTGAGAGTTTCGCATTTGCCCCATGATTCGGTAAATCCCCCATGACTACGTGGAAGCCTTCCATTCTGAGTTTTTCAATAAGCCATGCGTACCAACGGTGATTTTCGTAAGCACCGTGAACAATAGCAATCACAGCCTTCGCTTGTCCATCAGCTTCCCATTTCCACATTCACATAGTCCTCCTAAATAAATAGTTACACAATGATTATAACGAAATATTCACGTCATAATAAAATTATATTTGCATAAAATTGCGCATTTGATACGATAATACTACATCAAAGAAAGAAAAGAGGCGTTTAGCATGATTTATCCGTTTAAAGACAAAACACCTAATATCGATCCATCAGTATTTATAGCTGACTATGCAACCGTTACTGGTGACGTAACGATTGGTGCCGAGACAACTATTTGGTTTAATACAGTTATTCGAGGCGATGTATCACCAACAATAATTGGTAAACGAGTAAGTATCCAAGATCTTTGCTGTCTACATCAAAGTCCAAAATATCCATTAATAATCGAAGATGAAGTAACAGTTGGACACCAAGTAACTTTACATAGCTGTACAATTCGAAAAAATGCATTAATAGGTATGGGATCAATCGTGTTGGATGGGGCAGAGATAGGAGAAGGTGCATTTATTGGTGCGGGTAGTCTTGTACCTCCAGGTAAAGTCATTCCTCCTAATTGCTTAGCATTAGGTCGTCCAGCAAAAGTTGTACGTGAATTAAATGCTGAAGATAAAGAAGACATGGAACGTATTGTTAGAGAATACGCAGAAAAAGGTCAATATTACAAATCTCTTCAAAAATAATGGATGCCCTAAAAATACGCGGGCTACGATATAGGTGTAAGTGCTCTAGTAAGAAACAAAGTTATATAGGATAAAAAATAAATTCGCGATATCCTTCCAAGGTAAACGGAAAGACGCGAATTTTTTTGCAATCAATTACGCCTAGGCATAATTGCGTCCAGATTTTTTACAGTCTGCTCTAAAAGCTCCTTAGAAAATCTATGACATCCGCCGGGGCCTTTAACTTGCTTCAGCATTCAAATCCAACCTTTAGAAGTGGGGTATGAATGCTGAAGCAAGTTAGAAAGGGGCCATTAAGTAGCCCCCTTCAATAAAACATTTGCGTATGTTTACCACATATACGAATGCTCTTTATAAAATAGCTTATAGACTAGCTTTTTCTCTTAATGCATCAGCCTTGTCCGTATTTTCCCAAGGCACATTTAAATCTGTACGACCGAAGTGACCATAAGCAGCCGTTTGTTTGTAAATTGGGCGACGTAGATCTAGCATTTTAATGATGCCTGCTGGACGTAAATCAAATAGTTCGCGAACCCACTTTACGATTTCGCTTTCGCTTACTTTTCCTGTACCAAATGTATCTACTGCGATTGATACTGGTTGTGCTACACCAATGGCATAAGCAAGTTGGACTTCAGCACGTTCTGCTAAACCTGCAGCAACGATATTTTTTGCCACATAACGAGCAGCATATGCAGCTGAACGGTCTACTTTTGTAGCATCCTTACCAGAGAATGCACCACCACCATGACGTGCATAGCCACCGTATGTATCAACGATGATTTTACGTCCAGTAAGTCCAGCATCTCCTTTAGGTCCACCAATAACAAAACGACCTGTTGGGTTGATGAAATATTTCGTTTGAGCATCTAATAACTCACTAGGTACTACTGGTGCTATTACTAACTCTTTTAAGTCTGATTGAATTTGCTCAAGCGACGCTTCTTCGTCATGCTGTGTTGAAATAACAATAGTATCGACACGAACTGGGATGTTGTGTTCATCATACTCAATTGTCACCTGTGTTTTACCGTCCGGACGTAAATATGCTAGCTCACCTGATTTACGTACTTCTGTTAAACGACGAGCTAATTTATGCGCTAAACTAATTGGTAAAGGCATTAACTCGGGTGTTTCGTTACAAGCGTAACCGAACATTAATCCTTGGTCACCTGCACCAATAGCTTCAATATCTGCGTCAGTCATAGAACCTTCACGCGCTTCTAATGCTTGGTCTACACCTTGAGCAATATCTGGTGATTGTTCACCAATTGCTACTAGTACTGCTAAGTTTTCAGCATCAAAGCCATATTTGCCGCGTGTATAGCCAATTTCTGCTACCGTATCACGCACGATACCTTTAATATCTACATAAGTAGAAGTCGTGATTTCTCCTGCTACTAATACTAATCCTGTTGTTACAGTTGTTTCACACGCTACACGTGCATTTGGATCTTCTTTTAAAATGGCATCTAAAATGGCATCCGAAATTTGATCACAAATTTTGTCGGGATGTCCTTCTGTTACACTCTCTGATGTAAACAATCGACGGTTTGTCATTTGATTTTCCTCCTATTACTCTTACAAATAGCATTTGCGAAATTAATACGGTACTCATTACCCATGTCAAGTTCGCTCCTGAAGGATAGAACTTTCAAGCCGTTGTTGCTTTTAACATGAGGATTTCGAAAGATCCGTCATTATAATAAGGAAAGAATTGTATATACTTACCTTTACATTCATTATGAAAATAAAAAAAATCCTTTTCTCACGTACTTTACATGAGGAAAGGAATAATGACTTCGTAACCTTTCACTCTTATCGTTCAAGGGTTTTCCCCTTGCATCAGGTTGGCACCAGCGCATGTCGTGAAATAGTTCATGCAGGTTGCCGGGTTTCACAGGGCCTGACCCTCCACCAGCTCGGGATAAGAGTATCCGTTCAATTCCTCATCTTACGTAAAAGGTCGAACGTTGTCAATTATTTTATGACTTTTTGTTGAAAGTTATTTAAAACACGAAAATAATTTTTGAATTAGTATAGATTATTAAAGCAATTGTGTTATACTATTTTTGAAATTAAGAAAAACTCCCTCAAACTCAAGGGAATACTATAAAAAAGGATGGTATTTAATCGATGAATTCAGTAGAAATTGCAAACGAACTGAAGGAATTATTAAACGGCGGGAACATTAACGTTCAACTTTCAGTACCACAATTAGCGGAAAAAGCTACATCTCGTGGTGAGGCTATGTTAACAGTAGATGGCGCAGTTCGTGCAGAAACTGGCAAATACACTGGTCGTTCACCTAAAGATAAATATACGGTAGAAGAAGAAAGCACAAAAGATAAAATTGACTGGGGTAAAGTAAACCAACCAATTTCTTCGGAAGTGTTCGATAACTTATATGTAAAAGTAGTTAAATACTTAAAAGAACGTGACGAATTATTCGTATTCAACGGTTTTGCTGGTGCTGACAAAGATTCACAATTAAGCATCCAAGTAATCAATGAATATGCTTGGCATAATCTTTTCGCCCATCAATTATTTATCCGTCCAACACAAGAAGAATTAGCTTCTCATGTTGCTGACTTCACAGTTATCTCAGCTCCTAACTTTAAAGCGGATCCAGCTATCGATGGTACATCTTCTGAAACATTCATTATTGTATCACTTGAAAAGAAAATCATCCTAATCGGTGGTACTGAATATGCTGGTGAAATGAAAAAATCTATTTTCGGTATTATGAACTACCTATTACCACAACAAGGCATCCTATCAATGCACTGTTCAGCAAACGTTGGTGAAGCTGGCGACGTTGCATTATTCTTTGGTTTATCAGGTACTGGTAAAACAACTTTATCAGCTGACCCTGACCGCAAATTAATCGGTGACGATGAGCACGGCTGGTCTGACAACGGTGTATTCAATATTGAAGGTGGTTGCTATGCAAAAACAATTAACCTTTCTGCTGAAAAAGAACCTGAAATCTATAACGCAATCCGCTTCGGTTCTGTACTAGAAAACGTAGCTGTAGATCCTGAAACTCGTGTTTGTGACTACGATGATGTTTCATTAACAGAAAATACACGTGTTGCTTACCCAATCCAATATATCGAAAATATTGTTGATCCATCTGTTGCAGGTCATCCAAAAACAATCGTCTTCTTAACTGCTGACGCATTTGGTGTATTACCTCCAATCAGTAAATTAACAAAAGAACAAGCAATGTATCACTTCCTAAGTGGTTTCACATCTAAACTTGCAGGTACTGAACGTGGTGTAACAGAGCCAGAACCAGTATTCTCTACATGTTTCGGTTCTCCATTCCTTCCACTTCCAGCAACTGTTTATGCTGAAATGTTAGGTCAAAAAATCGATGAGCATGGCGCACAAGTATTCTTAGTAAACACTGGCTGGACTGGTGGCGAATACGGTACAGGTAGCCGTATGAAGCTTTCTTACACTCGTACAATGGTACGTGCTGCAATCGATGGTAAACTAAACAACGTTGAAACGACTCAAGATGCTGTATTTGGCTTACACATTCCTACAGCAGTTGAAGGTGTACCTTCAGAAGTGCTTAACCCACGCGATGCATGGGCAGACAAAGCTGCTTATGATGTAAAAGCTGCTGAACTTGCAGGTCTATTCAATGACAACTTCAAGAAATTCTCAAATGTTTCTGAAGCAATCACTAAACTTGGTGGTCCATTAAAATAATAATGCGACTAAGGGAACGATTTATTCGTTCCCTTTTTTATACCCATTTCCATAAAAAATACTCTTCAAATTTTTATATTTTGGATAGTATTGGAGGATACATATGAAAAAAAAATACAAAATACTAGTTGGCATCATCGTCTCATTATTTGTGTTATTTATTGGAGCTGGATTTATTGCAGGCAATTACTTTTACAACTTGGCGTTAAATCCACAATCTGATAAATCAGCCGTTCTTGATGCACCACATAATTTAATTGCTTCTAATCCGAATGAAGTGAGAGAGAAAGAGGCTCGTGAAACATGGTTTAACAGCCATTACGAAGAAACAACGATTCAATCCATAGATCAACTAAAACTACATGCCTATTCCATTAAAAATCAAAATGAATCAAATAAATGGGCAATTATTTTTCATGGATATTCAAGTGATGGATTACAGATGACCAAGTATGCAAAACACTTCTATGACATGGGCTATAATGTCCTTATTCCTGATGCAAGAGGTCATGGTAAAAGTGAAGGAGACTATATCGGAATGGGCTGGCATGATCGCTTAGATGTCGTGTCATGGATTGACAATACGGTCCAATTAAATAACGATGCAGAAATCGTCCTTTTTGGTGTTTCGATGGGAGGCGCCACAGTAATGATGGCATCTGGTGAAGAATTACCTACAAACGTTAAGGCAATCATCGAGGATTGTGGCTATTCTTCTGTTTGGGGTGAATTTTCTTATCAGCTAAAAGAGATCTTCCACTTACCAGCCTTCCCTATTATGTATTTTGCTTCAGCCGTAACGAAATTAAAAGCTGACTATACACTTGGTGAAGCTGATACGGTCAAACAAGTTGCAAAATCACAAACACCGATGCTATTTATCCACGGCAGTAACGACACATTCGTCCCTTCTTCAATGCTAAATGAAGTCTATGAAGCAGCCAATGTGCCTAAAGAAAAACTACTTGTTGAAGGTGCAGGTCACGGTAGAGCTGAAAATGTAGCAGGAGCAAAATATTGGGAAACAATTCAATCATTTTTAAGCACCTACGTAAAATAATCGGTGCCAGTCACTCACACAATTTACTATTCTAGCCCTATATTTTATAACTAACATAATAAAAATCCACGAACACTCCTATGGCAACACAAGTAGCGTAAGACGCAATAAACGGCGCGATTAGCGACGGTTGCGGCTTACCATTTGCCCATGGAAAGTACAGTGGATTTTTATGATTTATAAGTGCCAGTCACTCACACAATTTAACATGTCCCTTTGCTAGAATATCACTGTTTCTTCATCCATTCGCACAAAGCGCGCACAGTTTCACGATTTTGAGCAGGTGGATATTGATGTGCAAATCGATGATTATACCACGTTTCATACGTCTTATTGGCATCCTCTAAGTAAAATGCTAATTGCCTTGCATGTTCAATATCAACATTTTCATCACGATAGCCGTGAATAATTAGCACCGGTGCTGTAATATGTTCAACTTCAAATAAAGGTGTACGTGCATCATAAGCCTCTGGTACACGATTAGGTGTCCCTCCTATTACGCGTTTCATCATACGACGCATATCCGTCCGCTCCCAATAAGTAGCTGTCGCATCAGAAACACCTGCCCACGTAACAACTGAAGTAATATCCTTACGTAAAATTGCCGTCCACAGCGCCATAATACCTCCACGTGAAAAGCCAAACACATGAATATTATCATTGCAAAATTGCTTTAGCACATCTACCCCATGCACTGCATCATAACGATCCTGACCTGCAAATTCATCACGACCTTCTCCCCCTCTATTCCCTCGATAGTAAGGGGCAAAAACGATAAAACCTTGTGCGGCAAACTGGGCAACACGTGCTGGTCTCACCATGCCGATGCTTTGCATTCCTCCACGTAAATATAAAAACCCATCGTATGTACCTTCTGCCTTAGGCTCTGCTAGCAAGCCTTTAACCCGTAATCCAAGTGATAAATAAGTAATTTCCGATAAGCGAATAGCTGGATTCGGTGAAGGGTATGGACGTTTTTCAACTATTTCACCATTGATCGTCATAGCGCTTCAACTCCTCTAGCATTTTTTGCATGCCTTCGTCTTTCATATGAAAGCTTAAATTTTGGTGACTTACAAACTCTTCATCTGTTAGCCAAACCATACCTGATGTCTCCAAGTCAAACGCTACCTTCTCCTGACTTACATATTGCGCCGTGAAGACTGTTTTACAAAACAATAGTTCTCCATGGACAGCGTATTCTGCAAACCAACGAAGATTTTTTACATGTACACCTGTTTCTTCAAATACTTCTCTAACAGCAGCTTGTTCTAATGTTTCGCCAGGTTCTACCTTACCGCCTGGTACTTCAACGCCACGACGCTTATGAATTGTGCATAACCATTTATTTTTATGCTTTAAAAAGATGAGTACATGTTTCGGCTCAACTTCAAACTCACCTCTTGTAAAGCTTAAATCAACTTGAAATCCATTTAAATCTGTAAATGAAAACATTCCATTCCACTCCTATTATTATATTGTAACGAATGTATTCATTACGTTCTGATGACCTATTATTTCATATACTGTGAGGAATCAATTACAAGGAAATAGTGACATTCTTCATTCGTCATATTGATAAATCGATGCTCTGTATCCGCTTCAAAAAAGAAGGAATCCCCTGCTTCTAATTCTTCATAAAAAGCGCCACGTTCTAATTCAACACGTAACATCCCGCTTTTAACAAAAATATACTCTGTCACTCCTGATTTATGTGCAGGAAATACACCAGATTCTCTATTGGCTGGAATGATATTTAAGACAAACTCAATGCCTCTAGACGGAACGGAAGGTGATAATAAATGTCGTTGAAACCCAGACTTTTCGTCGACATATATTGGGCGTTCATCCTTTCTTATGACTACAATATCCCTTTTTTTCTGTTGATCTAACAAAGCAGAAAGCGTTGTATTTAATGCCTCCGCTATTTGACAAGCTACTTGAATCGTTGGATTTTTTTCTTCTCTTTCAATTTGAGATAGCATCGAGGCACTCACGTTACTTACGACTGAAAGCTCCTGTAATGTCATCTTATTTTTTTTTCTAATAGCATTTACATGCTTTCCAAATCCCATTATAAAAGCTCCCCTCACTACTTCATTATGCAGTCTAAAATATCTTATCCTTATTTGTTCGTCCTACTATTATTTTTACTATAGTGAAATTTTATTTCAGATATTGTCCTTCTACTATGATATTGCACATGATCTACAACAATCAACTTATAAGATGGTTCCCTCAATAAAGATAAAATGACCAAAGCACATATTTACACTTTAGTGAAAATAAAATATACTAAAGTAAATAAATAATTCATAGGAGTGTTGTCCAATGATAAAAATCGTTTTAGCACTATTACCTTTAGCTAGTATTTTATTTATGATATTCATTTTAAAAAAATCTTCTATTTTTACAGGCACTGTCGCTTGCATACTTACAACCGTTATCGCTATTTCTCCTGTCTTTCACACCAGCGTCGAGTTACTTCCTATACCTTTCATCAAAAGTTTCCTAACAACAGTGCCAGTTATTTATATTTTATTTTTTGGGATTTTATTATTTCATTTAATGGAGAAATCAGGAGCGATACAAAAAATAGCTTCTGCCATCGCCACCTCTACCGTTGACAAAACATATCAAGTATTGTTATTGGCTTTAGGGCTTTCACCTTTAATTGAATCTGTTAGCGGCTTTGGCTTAGCGGTAATTGTTATTGCACCTATTTTAATAGCTTTAGAATTTAATGCTATCCAATCTTCCCTCATTGCATTAATTAGTTTATGTATAATTCCTTGGGGTACGTTAGCGATGGGCACCATTATTGGTGCATCATTAGGAAACATTCCCTTAAAAGATTTAGGTGTCGGTAGTGCCCTTATGTGTATCCCTATTTATATTTATTTCGCCTTTTTAGTTACTTATATTGGGGTGGGAAAAAAAGCAATGAAAAAAAAACAATTGCAAATACTATGGATTGGATTGCTATTAGGTTTAAGTGTGTGGATTTGTAATCGTTTCATCAGTGTGGAGCTTGCAGGTTTAGTTGGCTCTTTAACAGTTATCACAACAATTTTTATTATGATTACTTTACACAATGGGAGCAATCAGCATCGTTCTAATGCATTCTTAAAAAATATTTCTCCATATTTACTGTTAATCGTTTTATTGTTCGCTTCAAGAACCATTCCACCCATTAAAGATTTTTTAACGCACCTATTTACCGTAACGATAAAGTCTTATCATTTTCAATTATCTTTTTTATATTCGCCTGGATTTTTTCTCTTCATTGTTTGTCTTTTTACATGTATACTATTCCGTTTAAACAAAACATCAATAATCGATAGCATCAAATTAACAATCAATAAATGTTACCCAGTTTTGCTTACTACTTTTTTATATATTGTTGTTTCAGAAATGATGTCTGAGGCAAAGATGATTCAGCTATTATCTTTAACAGCTGCAAATTCTTTTGGGTCACTTTTTATATTCATTACACCTTTAATTGGCGCTACGGGAGGTTTTTTAACTGGTAGTAATACAGCTTCAAATACGATGTTTATTCGATTACAAACAGAAACTGCGGTACAGATTGGAGCTTCTCCCACTTTACTCGCTTGTATCCAAAATGTTAGTTCATCATTAATGACAATGGTAAACCCTTCTAGAGTTGCGTTAAGCTGCTCTGTTTGTAAAATAACTACCCTTGAAAACAACATTCAAATAAAATTAGCTATAGTCGGTCTAGGTACACTTGCCATTATTTTTATAGAAATCATTATCCAATCACTTTTCCTATAATAAAATATTCAACATAAAAAAATGTCTAGCACAAAAAGCTAGACACGTTTATTGAAATATGGAAGCTGTTCTACAAATTCCTTTGTATCGTCATCCCCATATTCGTGAATGAGTGCGTAAATTTTCTTTAACCGTAAATCTAATTCGTCATTTTCTCTGTCCAAATGATATTGCAAATAAGGCAATTGGGCACGCCACCCGTTCGCAATTTCTAATAGTTGCATTTGTTGAAATATTTTTTCGAAAACATCCAATGCTTGTCGATCTACGTTGAGCTCAAAATTCCATTGACCCTCATATGGATTTGTATAATATGTTTTATGGGCAAGTGAAAAATATACACGTTGACGATCCATTTATAACACCCCTTTTTCCATAGTATGGTGGTAAACAGAGTGTTTTATTCGCTGGAATGTCAAACTTCCTTCACAACTAAACTAGAGCATCTATTTTATAATAGGTATAATGAACAAGAACGGAGTGAATGCAATGAGTTTAATCTCGCTCTTAACGGTAGCAATCATTATCGTTGTTTTAGTTACAATTGCTACCATTGTAAGTGTTAATCGTGCTTATGCCTTTAAGCATACGGTAGATGAAAAGCCTAAACAAAGTTTTCACCAACACGATGAATAATCAATTACGCCACTACGTAATTGCGTCAGATTTTTTTACGGCCTGCTCGGAAAACTTTTATAAAAATCTGTTGGCAGTTGCAGCGCCTTAACTTGGGTTTGAACCTAACCAAACAAGTTAAAGACACAATCTTAAGATCATCTTTAATAATTACAATAACGAATAGAAATTGGAGTGAAAACAATGGGTGTGCCATTACCAATAATAATTATGATCGCCATGATGATGCTAATGTTTGGAGTCTCCGTCATTGTCATTCTCAAGAAAAAAGGCGACTTTTTTACACAAACAATTGATGCTAAGCCTGAGCAATCAAATACACATCACAAGGATGGTCAAGCATGAAATATCCCTTTATATGGCTCATTCAGTTTTACAGAAAATTCATCTCACCTATGACGCCACCAACGTGCCGCTTCTATCCAACATGTTCTTCATATGGACTAGAAGCTTTTCAAAAGCACGGTGCTATTAAAGGTCTAATATTAACCGTAATACGTATCTTAAAATGCCAACCACTTCATCCTGGTGGCTTTGATCCTGTGCCTGAAAAATGGCCTTCGAAAAAGAATTAATTTTCGGAGGTCATTTTTTCTTGTACTTTTTTCTGATGTGCGTTATTATAGAAACTGTCAAAAAAATAAATCGTAATGATTACTATTTGAAAGAGGTATCTATAATATGAAAAAAGTATTTCTATTTTTCTTAATTACTGTGCTAGCATTATTTACAGCTGCCTGCGGTGATAAATCATCTACATCGAAACAGACGGCGGACAATAAAGACAAGTTGTCCGTATATACAACTGTCTATCCATTGAGCTACTTTACAGAGCGAATTGGTGGCGATTTTGTAGAGGTGTCTTCTATTTACCCTCCTGGTTCAAACGAGCATACATTTGAGCCAACACAAAAAGATATGATGAAATTAGCAGATGCGAATATATTTTTTTACATCGGCTTAGGGCTAGAGGGCTTTGTTGAAAATGCTAAAAAAACGTTAGCCAATGAAGGCGTTACAATGGTTGCAACTGCAGCTCAAATTTCCGATGAAAAATTAGCGGTTAGCACTGGCCATTCGCATGACGAAGAAGATGAAGCTGATCATGACCATGAACATGATGCAACTGAGGAAGATCACCATGATGACCATGAACATGATGCAACTGAGGAAGATCACCATGATGAGCATGAAGCACATGATCATGGTAGTGTCGATCCACACGTATGGCTCTCGCCTATTATTAGTCAAGATTTAGCTCTATCTATTAAAAATACATTAGTTGAAAAAATGCCTGCACAAGAAGCTACATTTACAGCAAATTATGAAGCTCTAGTAAAAGAGCTACAAGATTTAGACAGTGAATACAAAGCGATGGCAGATGCAACTCAAGACAAGACATTTTTTGTGTCACATGCAGCATTTGGCTACATCGCTGGACAATATGGTTTAACACAAGTCCCAATTGCAGGCTTAAACTCACAAAATGAACCATCTCAAAAAGAACTAACAGCTATCGTCGATAAAGCAAATGACTTAAATATTCATTACATTTTATTCGAGCAAAATGTTTCTTCTAAATTAGCAGAAGTCATTCAAAAAGAAGTTGGTGCTCAATCACTTGTACTGCATAATTTAAGTGTGTTAACAAGCGATGATGTAAAAAATAATGAAACGTACTTTACATTGATGAAGAAAAATATGCAAACATTAGAGAAAGCACTTAATGAGCATAAATAATAAAAAAAATTACTTGTTAATATGAAGAAGGAGGTGCCCCAAGCAAAGGGGACACCTCCTTTATTATGACGAATTTTTCTTGTGGCATTCTCTTTTCAGTTCTGTCAACGCTGATGAGCTTCTTTTGTTCAACTTTAGCATTCGTCTTTATATTCACAAAGATTGGACGAATCGTAAAACTTCTCTGTAAAATGAATTTTTCATTTTGTTCATCGAAAACTATTTGAACAGACTTGCTGTTATTTTGGTCCTGATTGAATAACAGAGGAGATGGTTCTACTAATTGTTTTATATGAAGTGTATTTTCTTCTAGCATAGCTAGCCCTCTATTATAGTTAAAATAATTTGTTAAAGGTTTCGTAAGAACCTCAACTTTAGTTATTTGCTGCCAATCAGCATATTTCTCACTTGTTGCCGCCGGAAAACTTGCATAATCCCATGTATGATCTTGCGCTAATTGCTTATCAGAAACGAGAAAATAGTTATAGCGTACCTCGCCCTTATGATCAGGCAATGGATCATCCCATGTAACATCAATATGGTACCACTCATTATCAAGCTTCACTAATACCCATGCATGCAATTGTTCTCCCACTTTACCTGGTACATATTGTACTTCAAAGTCTAGCATCTCTAACATCCGATATAGTACTAAAGCATAGGCCTGACATACACCCTTGTTTTCAGTAAGCAACGTGTATGGGGAATACTGACTTCCTTCACTATCCTTTGAATACTCAGAAGTTAAGACGATATAATCATGTGCAGCCTGTATTTTCTCCAGTTTGCTTAATCCATGCATAGATGCAACAATAGTTGTCAAAGTTTGCTCGACAAATGCCTCCTCTTCCTGTGAGATATGATAGGTAAACTGAAATTGAATGACAATATTATTTGCATAGCCATCATATTTCCATTTGAAACTAGAAATATTAGCGTAAATATATGGATCTGTAATGGCATGTTTGATAAGCTCTGTTAGTTGGTCTTTTAAGTCAGATATATTACCAGTGTATCGAATATCAAATTCAGTAGACAATTGCATCACTTCATTCTGAATTTGCTGTTGTAATGTTTCTATTGAATTAGCCGTTGCTATATTTTGTTGTTCATAATTTGCGAATACTTGCACATGACTCATTTGTAAAACAAATAATATAATGACAACATTATATATATATTTTCTCATATGAGTCATTCTCCTTTACTAAATAGTTTATGCCGCCCATTACTTATTATGTTAATGAATCATTAATTTAATCTAAAAAAATGGAGGATACGAAAATTTAAAGGGATAGTTTGGTGAAAAAGTAGGTAGCAATACAGTGACGAGGAGAATACAGCAATGTCGGCAAAATGCATTGCCAGTAATAAAAATCACTGGACAATTCATAATTCTTCTATATCAGCATAATACCCTTATTTCTATGTCTTAAAAATCCGCTGCGCTTTCTGGCGGATTGTTTGAGTGACTGGCACTATAGGATAGACACCTATCAGAATTTTGGCTTCTCAAATCGTAAAAATCCACTTCGCTTTCCGCGGGCACGTAGGAGTTCTTCGGATTTTTACTTAGTTATGACCTAGCCGTGCTATAAGATTCTAAATTGTTTGAGTGACTGGCACTATAGGAGCTTTTGCGGATTTTTACTTGGATAGTCATAATTCACCGTTCTTGCGGTGTCAATTCAATTCTAAATTATCAGAATTGTTTGGGTGACTGGCACTTTTAGTGGCACTTTTAGTGGCACTTTTAGTGGCACTTTTAGTATATAAAAACAGCATGCTAGAAGTTCATTTCTAGCATGCTGTTTTCTTTTAAAAGAAGCATCTTGTAAGGCATTTAAATTAAGGAAAGTTATTCAGTTGAAAGTAACTCTAATAATTTTCTTCTTAGCAGTTTATTTGCTCCATTACGTGGAAGTTCATCGATTATAATGAATTGTTTTGGGACTTTATATTTAGCAAGTTTCTTTTCACAATACTGCTGTAAAATTTCTATAGCTATCTGTTCCTTTAAAACAACAAAGGCTATTGGAACCTGTCCCCATTTATCATCCTCGCTGCCGCACACCCCCGCTTCCTGAACTGCAGGATGTGCCAATAGAACATTTTCTATCTCAGCTGGATAAATATTTTCCCCCCCTGAAATAATTAAATCTGCACGACGATCGACAACAAACAAAAAACCTTCCTCATCCATGTAGCCAATGTCTCCCGTATGAAGCCAACCCTCCTCGGTTGAACTTCTTTCAGCAAAACGTCCAATGTACCCAGGCGTTACATGTGGGCCCCTAATACAAATTTCACCCTCACCTTGCCCATTTGGTGCTGAAATTTTTATTTGATTAAAAAATAATGGCTTACCTGCAGAACCTATTTTTTTCATTGCATCTTCACTTGCTAGTGTTGCTGTTTGCGATGAAGTTTCTGTCATACCGTATGTTTGTGCTACAGCTAAATGTAGTGCACTCGCTCGTTTTAAATAATCTACTGGCACAGGACCACCACCTGCTAGCATCAATTTAAATCGCGGTGAAGCTAGCGCATTGTTTAGCTCAAGTGTATTTAGTATGCGTTCTAATGTAACACCGACTACTGACATATGTGTAACATCGCCATCCACTATGTTTTGTGCAATAGCATCCACATCAAAATGCTCGTATAGCTGTACTTTATTGCCGTATAACAATGAACGAACTAAAATGGAAAATCCACTTATATGGAATAATGGTACTGCACACAACCAAACATCATCGGCTTGTAAGCCTATGTTGAGAACAGAAGCTGTTGCACTTGCCTGGTGATTGCCAACCGTTTGACGAACCCCCTTTGGGAAGCCTGTCGTCCCAGACGTATACATAATGGATGTTGTTTGATTGAGTGACCATTCTTTTGCAATATCAACAGACTGTTCTGTACCATTTTCTATTGCAGTAAATACATGATAAGACGTGTGTGGCGGTAATTTTGCTACATCCTCATCTGCAACTAGCACAACCTCTGCTTGTGAATCTTCTAGTTGATAAGCGATTTCAGCTTGAGAAAGCCTACGATTAAGCATGACCATTTCACATTGCAAATGCATACAAGCATACATCATCACTACAAGTGCAGGCGTACTCGGCCCCATAATAGCGATACGTTCCCCTTGCTTGATATTCATTGCTGTTAATTGCCGAGCACGTTTTAAAGATAGCTCATTTAATTGTTGAAATGTCCATGTTTGTCCTTCATATGTGAGAGCGTTACGTAATGGCGTTACATACGCACGCTGCAAAATCCAGTTTGGGTACATTATTTGCTTCCTCCGATCATTTACAATGATAATGGTACCGCTTTTTCCAGCATCGGTCTATTCGTCTGTCTCCCCTTTTTAAAAATAAAAAAGCTCGTATCTACATAGAGATACGAGCCTTCCACCATTCCAAATCAAGGGAATCTTGGGAATTGACCGAAGTCTGGTTGACGTTTTTCTTTAAATGCGTCACGACCTTCTTTTGCTTCATCAGTAGTGTAGTAAAGAAGTGTAGCATCGCCTGCCATTTGTTGAAGACCAGCTAAGCCGTCTGTATCAGCATTCATAGCCGCTTTTAGGAAGCGTAGAGCTGTAGGAGACATTTGTAGCATTTCTTCACACCATTGCACAGTTTCGTCTTCTAATTGCGCATAAGGAACAACTGTGTTTACTAAGCCCATATCAAGCGCTTGTTGTGCATCGTATTGACGGCAAAGGTACCAAATTTCACGAGCCTTTTTATGACCGATAATACGTGCAAGATAGCCTGAACCGTAACCAGCATCAAATGAACCAACTTTAGGACCAGTTTGTCCGAAACGAGCATTATCTGCTGCGATTGTAAGGTCACATACAACATGTAATACGTGTCCTCCACCGATTGCATAGCCAGCAACCATCGCTACTACTGGTTTTGGAATAACACGGATTAAACGTTGTAAATCAAGTACGTTTAAGCGTGGAATTTCATCATCTCCTACATAGCCACCATGGCCACGTACCTTTTGGTCCCCACCTGAGCAGAAAGCTTGCTCGCCTTCTCCTGTTAAAATGATAACACCTACATTTTTGTCATCGCGGGCACGAGAAAATGCATCAATCATTTCCATGACTGTTTTTGGTCTAAATGCATTGCGCACTTCAGGACGGTTAATCGTTACTTTAGCGATACCGTTATAAAACTCATACTTAATGTCTTCGTAAGTATGTAATGTAGTCCATTGACGTGACATTGAAATACCTCCTAATTAAAATTCGCCTCATATCTAAGATGAGGCGCTAACGTAAAAAACATTACGTTAAATACTCATTTACTATTGTAGCAAATTCAGCTGGATTTTCCACATGAATTGCATGTCCAACGTCATTTACTGTCATATGCTTTCCATTTTTTAATAACGCTTTCATTTCTAATGCGATATTACAAAATTTAACATCTAACGAACCAGTAATTAATAGCACAGGTAATTCTAATTGTGTTAATTTGCCCCAATTCGATGGCTGTACGCCAGTTCCAATTCCTCGTAAACTGCCAGCCAAGCCCATCTCACTTTGGGCCAATCGCTCTGTTCGCACAGCTTGTCTTGCATTATCAGATAACCGTTTTTGCGACTCGAATAACGGTATATTTTCCCACGCATTAACGAAGGACTGCAAACCATTATTCGTAATTTTCGTAGCTAACGCATCATCACGCTCAATACGCTCAATACGCTCTTTCGATGTTCGCAAACCAGGAGAAGCACTTTCTAGCAATAACTTCTCAACCCGATGCGGGTAATTTATCGTATAGGATAATGCTATACGCCCACCCATTGAATAGCCAAGCAATGTAAATGTTTTTAATTGTAATTGATGAAAAATCTCCTCTAAATCACGCAATTGTTCATCCATTGTAAAGCGGCTCTCTTGTTCCGGCACAGCTGTTTGACCATGACCGATTAAATCAATCGCTACGATACGCATATGCGGAAGATTCTTCGCCAAATTTCGCCATGTAGCGGTACTTCCTGTAAAGCCATGCAGGGCAACAATTGTTTGCCCTGCTGCTTCATTCCAAATATCTACATGTGTCTCAAGACCACGAATTATTAGCTTTGCCATGCTTTTAACCCTGCATTAATACGATTCCAAAGAGCGCGATGTGCATAAACGTTTTCTTCGCGATCTGTAAAAATTTCGATTAATCGTAATGGACCTTTTTTCACCATATTAAATTTAGGAACTAATTGTGCAATATCCTCGATACAAATGTAGTCCATATCATACATGCGAGCAATATCTTGAAATTCAAGCGCAGTTGGTGTACCAAATAGATTCTCATAATGAGCCTCTACTGTGGATTGTGGTAAATAAGAGAAAATACCTCCGCCATCGTTGTTCATCACAATAATTGTTATATTACATGCTTGGTAGCGTGAAGCAATTAGACCATTCACATCATGTAAAAAGGCTAAATCTCCGATCAGCAAATATGTTTCACGGTTATTTCCTTGACTTAAACCCATCGCAGTTGATACAACACCATCAATACCATTAGCCCCACGGTTCGCAAAAACACGAATATCTTTTGATGTTGTCATTAAAAATGTATCGATATCACGAATTGGCATACTACTGCTGACGAATACATCACTGCCATTTGGAATTAATTCAAGTAAGCGACTCACCATTGCTCCCTCGTCAATTGCTCCTTCTGCATAGTGCTCAATATATTCAAGTGCGATGTCATTGGCATCTTGCCATTCTGCTAAATATGCCGCTTCTAGCGCTGTTTCAGAAAGATCTAATCGGACAAGCCATTCGCCAATGCTTGCATGTAGGAAATGAGTCGATACCCCTGTAGAATCACGGAACATCGGGTCTTCATCAACAACAATATAAGCTTGTGGCTGTGATTTTGTAATAAATTGCATAATAAACTTCGATACAGGCTGAGCTCCTAGGCGAAGAACTGTTTCAGGTTCAACAAGCGCTTTAAAGTCATCATTTTTCATAATTGCATCATATGTAGTAATCACATATGGTAGACAATCATTTGGTACGGAAGTACGCATATTTGAAAGACTCTCAACAATAATTGGCCATTTTAATTGGCGCACAAACTCCCACATAACAGTTAAATCTGTTCCTAGTGGAAGCTCACCAACAATGACAAATCCTTTTTTCGTTTGTCGTAGTATAGATGCAAGTTCTAGCTGCGTATCCGTTGGTGGAGTTAACTGACCAATATTACTTTGCTTAAACGTAACAGCTGGAAGCTCATCACGAAAATCAATGAGCAACGGTTCACGGAACGGTACATTGATATGCACTGGACCAAAAGGTGCACTAGTTGCAATAGCTACTGCACGTGCGATATGACGCTCGATAAATGGCAATGTCGGTGCAGCACCATCCGCAAGTGGAAAATCAACACTCCACTTTACATGTGCCCCATATAAATTTGTCTGATTAATAGCCTGTGGTGCTCCTACCTCACGTAATTCATGTGGTCGATCGGCTGTTATGACAATTAAAGGTACTCGCGCATAACTTGCTTCTACAATAGCAGGATAATAGTTTGCAGCAGCAGTGCCTGATGTACATAACAACACGACAGGCTTCGCAGTAGACTTAGCAATCCCTAGCGCAAAAAATGCAGCCGCTCGTTCATCTACTTGTCGGTACATTGTCAGTTGCTTTGTTGAGGCAAAAGCATAGGCTAATGGTGTCGAACGTGATCCTGGGCTTACAACAACATGTTGAACACCTGCCTGCACTAGAGAAGCAACCATTTTATAAACATAATCAGTCAATATTTTCCGTTCACTCATGTACTTGTCCTCCTAACGCTCGAAGCATCGGGCGGAATTTCACTAATGTTTCCTCATATTCAGATTGTGGCTCTGAATCAGCTACAATACCGCCACCTGCATATAAATAAGCTTTATCTTTTATTAAAGCTGCTGAACGAATCGCAACCGCGAATTCCCCATTACCCTCTGCATCTAACCAACCAATTGGTGCAGCATACAGCCCGCGATTCATTGGCTCGTATTTACGAATAGCGGTCATTGCCTCTTTTCTTGGCACACCGCCTAAAGCTGGCGTTGGATGCAAATGCTTCGTTAACTGCAAAATGGTTGCCTCGTTATTAAGCTGACCTTCAACTGGTGTATATAAATGTTGGATATCTCTAATTTTTAATAAGCGTGGTCCATCTGGTATTTTCATCGCAACACAGTTTTTACGGAACGTATCCGCAATCATATCGACTACATATTGATGTTCGCCACCGTTTTTCGGATCATTTAATAAGCTTTGTCCATATGCGTTATCTTCCTCAGCTGTCTTACCTCGTTGAATTGAACCTGCGACACACGATGAGTAAGCTAGACCTTTTTCCACCTTTACAAGTCGCTCTGGTGATGCTCCAAAAAATAATAAATCTTTCCACTCTAACCCAAATAAATAACTTTCAGGCTGTTCGTGAATAATTTGAGCTAATACTTGAGGTGAAGTTACTTGCTCCTTAAATTGCAGTGCAAGTGATCGAGCAATTACGACTTTATCTGCTTGCTTTGCTTTAATCAGTGCTGTTACCTGGTCAATTGACGCTAAATATGGTTCCTTATACGGCTCGAAATAATCAGCTATTTCAGGCTTTGCATACATTTTCACTTCTTTTACTTGCGCAGCATGGATTAAATGATCTCGCTCTTTCCGCAACGCTTCAAATTGTTCATCTGCCTGCGTCGCTTTTGCGATAAGGTTTATGCTTACATAGGCTTTGTCATCGCGTAATACGAGCTGATACGTTGCCAAGGCAAAATAAGCCTCTGGAAAGTCTGTCCACTCACCATTCACACTATTTTGAGGATCAAATGTAAAACCACCAAACAAAATTGGTTGTAGTTCAGCCTGACCTTTTACACAATTTTTCGTTAAGCTTTTCCATTCTGCCTCTACATCATCAAAGCGGTCACTTTTTGCGTTATTTTGAATTGTGTGGGCATGTCCTAGCCCAACTAATGTCATTGTTTTTTCTCTATTTTGCCAATAAAATCGTTCACCTTTATAACGCTCCTCGCCCGCTGCATAAAATGCAAGAGCCGATAAGCGACTTACCTCGATTGTTTCCATATAAAAATGAAGGTTTTGGCCCAAAGAGTCCACTTCTACTTCTGTGGCTTGGTACCACTTCTGTTGCATGAAAATTACCTCCGTTATTGCAATGTACATAATCAATTATGTTTTCGCGTCATAGTACGTGTTGCTATAAATTCCACGTATATAACATCATACGTCTGTCGCTTCGATTTCACACACAAAAACATCTGTGACATCCGTCTTTAGCATTACTTGTTGCGCTAAAATAGCCGTCCTATTTGTTTGACGGCTTCAGTCTTTCTACTGCTACGATTAGCTTAATTTATATTCCCATCTCTCAAATGCATGTACTATTGTATCATTTTTTTAAACATAACTGTATGTAATAAGCTGTGAACCTATCCATTTTCTCTTTCTTCGTATAAAATAAGAAGAGTCTACAATAGTTGAAGGAGAGAAAGACCTTATGACCAAAGTCATTGAAGCTGATAGGGGTTTTAAAGTTTGGTGGCATTTAACGCGCCCACATACTTTAACCGCTTCATTCGTTCCAGTATTTTTAGGAACAGCGATTGCTCTTGCAATTGAAAAAGAAACAATTCATTTTGGACTATTTTTTGCTATGCTGATTGCTAGTATGCTAATTCAGGCAGCAACGAATATGTTCAACGAATATTATGATTACAAGTTGGGATTAGATAATGAACATTCTGTCGGCATTGGCGGCACGATTGTCCGTCATGGTGTTCAGCCGAAAACGATTATGATGATTGCTTTAAGCTTTTATGCAATAGCCATGCTTCTTGGCATTTATATTTGTGCCTCAACTTCTTGGTGGCTTGCTGCAGTTGGACTAGTTTGTATGCTGATAGGTTTTCTATATACAGGAGGACCATATCCTATCGCATATTCACCATTTGGAGAGCTTGTTTCAGGGGCAGTCATGGGGATGGGTATTGTCTTAATCGCCTTTTATATTCAAACACTTACTGTAACATTAGATGCCGTTTTACTCTCTATTCCGAGTATGATTTTAGTCGGTGGCATTATGCTTTCTAATAATATTCGTGATATCGTTGGGGATACAGAAGGTGGGCGTAAAACGCTTGCCATCTTAGTAGGCCGTGACCGTGCTATTTCTGTATTATCTGGCTTTTTCATCGTTTCGTACCTATGGGTCATTGCATTAGTAGCAATTGATGGCATTACGTTTTGGGCGCTTATTATTTTCCTAAGTATACCGAAGCCGCTTCGTGCTATCCAAATTTTCCGAGATAAAAAAGAAGCCAAAGAAGTAATGCCAGCGATGAAATATACAGCGCAAACAAATACATTCTTCGGTTTCCTATTAGGAATCGGATTATTAGTAAATTATTTCTTTTATTAATATGCACAAATGAAAAGTAGAACCTTATTAGGCTACTGCTTAAATATTTAGACAAAAGCCAGTAAGAGGTTCATCTTACTGGCTTTTGTCCTTTTTTAACCTTTTGATAGTTATTAAATAGAGTATCTTTACCCACTTGTTCAGTTAATTGGAGCAGAGGGTTGCGGCTTATATTGATCCCGCGGAAAGCGTCGGCCCGTAGCAGAAATCAACGGCAGTACTTCTTATTTATATATGCTTAGTGCCAGGCACTCAAACAATTTTTAGTTAATTGGAGCGGAGGGCGGCGACTCCTGCGGGAACAGCACACAACGTAAGACGCAATAAACCGCGCGCTAGCGAGGGTTGCGGCTTACGTTGTGCCCGCGGAAAGCGTCCGCCCGTAGCGGAAATCAACGGCAGTACTTCTTATTTATATATGCTTAGTGCCAGGCACTCAAACAATTTTTAGTTAATTGGAGCGGAGGGCGGCGACTCCTGCGGG
>NZ_JBIVOE010000001.1:1134537-1139676 GCF_044753985.1 Lysinibacillus sp. NPDC093210
CGGGAACAGCACACAACGTAAGACGTAACAAACCGCGCGCTAGCGAGGGTTGCGGCTTACGTTGTGCCTGCGGAAAGCGTCCGCCCGTAGCGGAAATCAACGGCAGTAGTCATCTATATTTATTTTTTAAAAATAAAAAGCAACAACCTTATTTGGTTGCTGCTTTTTTTATATATTGTCTAAAATTATTGTGCGCTATCCCACGAACTTCTTCATCTGTAAAATGCTCACGTAGACGCTCTAATAAATTTTGTGCCTCACCTGCGTGCGCGAGCCCTTTAACTGTAACATCTATTCCGTCAAAATCAGAACCTACTCCGAGATGCTCAATCCCAACGATAGTTGCTAGATGTTTTACATGCGCAATTAAATCATCCATTGTTGCATTGTCCCCAATAAAATGCGGGAAGTAGACTAAATGTATATGACCTCCATGCTCTACAAGTGCCTTTGCCTGTTTATCTGTTAAATTACGTGGGTGGTCGCAAATCGCACGTGCATTACTATGGCTTGCAACAAGATGCTTTGCCAATGGCAGCAAATCCCAGAATCCTTGCTCGTTTAAATGAGATACATCGATAATTATATCCCGCTCATTTAGCATATTAATAACCTCTCTGCCGAAAGGTTTTAACCCAAGACTAGCATCCTGCTCAGCGCCATAGGCTACACCATTCTCTTCATTCCATGTGAGTCCTACCAACATTACACCAGCATCCAAAATTGCCGACAGCTTTGTAATATCCTCACCAATTGCACTACAGCCTTCTAAACTTAAAATAGCACCAATTTCATGAGGCGCTAAAGTATTTAGTTGTGACCATTGCGTAATATGCACCATGCCTTCAGTTTGTAACACTTGTGTATGGAAGGCTTCAATTTGACGCATTACCTCTAAAAATTGCATATTTTGTGGTGTCGCAGGGTCGATAAAAATAGCGAATACCTGCGCCTTCACTTGCCCTAATTGTAATCTTTCTTTACTTGCGTGTAATCGTACATCATCCGCAAATTTTGGTGCTTCTAGCGTCGTTAACTTTAATAATACATCACAATGTAAATCAATTATTTCCATGTCATCACCCCATACAGCCATTATACTGGTCAAGGGAATAATTAGGAAGAAATCCTCGTATTTTTTACATTTTATCTGATGGCGTATCTGACGAGCCAAATTCCTCAAGTTCTTCGAAATCATCTGATTTTGGTAATGCTGATAGTACCTCTTCTTCTACTGGTCGTATTTGATCTTCTCGTTGCTCCGCATGCTCAACACATGTCAATGCATGCGGCATCGCTTCTAAGCGACCTAGCGGAATTTCTTCACCACATTCCGTACACTTGCCATATGTTCCATCTTCAATAGCTTGCAAGGCATTTTTGATCTCCTCAGCATGATCACTGCGGTGCTCATCAATTGCCATCTCTGTAAGCTGGTCTGTTAAATCACTCGCATTATCAGCTGGATGATTATCATAATTGGAGAGCTCTGTTGCCTGAGGACGCTCTGATTCCTCTAGCTGTTGCTCTATTTCCTGTAATTCCTGCTGTAATTGTTTTTTAAACTTTTCTATCATTTGTTGTTTCATGAAAATCTCCTCCTCATACTTTCATTTTTTCCTAAATACTTATTTCTAAAACATCAGTATGAGAAGGAATCCTTTAGTTTTGTGTATATTCTCTAATTACATCATGCAGAAATTGAGTGGCACCAACAGACACATGATTATCGTAATAAGCTGTAAAACGTTCATCTGCTATATACATTTGTGCTAAACCAGCATGTGCTTCTTTCGAATATTTTGGCCATGAAAAGTTCAGCCAACGCTTATGAAGCTCTGCAACTTCCATTGAGACATCACTTTTCACATCGCCTATAGCCATTGCCTCTTTTAATCGTTCAAATAATTGCTGTTCTAATTGTTGCATTGCATTATACTGCTCCTCTGTTAAGTTTCTAAACTTTGCATTCGATGCATCAACCGTTTCTTGACCATAGTTTGCACGAATTTCTTTACCATATTGCTTTTCATTTTCCTCAATTAGCTGCTCTTTAAAGCCCTCAAATTTCTCTTCGTTCGTCATTGGACGTTCCTCCTCAATCGATTGAATTGTTTGGTCTACGGTTTTTAATAATTGATCTAGCTGTTTTTTTCGTTGTAGTAAAGCATCTCGATGTGTTTTTAATGCAGCAGCATGTTGAAAATCAGGTGCGTGAATAATGTTGTGTATCATCTCTAGCTTCATATCTAGTGCTCTATAAAATAAAATTTGCTGAAGCATATCGACTTCATGTTGACCATAAAAGCGATAGCCTGCCTCGTTCGTTCTTGCTGGTTTTAGCAGATTAATTTCATCATAATATCGTAACGTTCTCGTACTTACCCCAGATAATTTGGCAAATTGCTGAATCGTATATTCCATTGCTCTCACCTCCATATTTATACTGTAAACCTTTACGCAGCGTTAAGGTCAAGGGCTATTTAAATAAGTCTAAAATAAAAAGAGCTGTGACCACTTTCCTACTCGCCACAGCTCTTATCAACATGTACAGTTAGCTTAATCCCCCGCACTGAGATAATATTGATACTTATACATATCCATTTTATGTTTTAATTTTTTTTGAAAAAATGGTTGGTTACTCGCTGTAATTGGAAAGACCCCGACAACTGGATGAATATTTGAAAGACCTAATATTTCCCTATATTCCTCTAGTGAAATGTCCGTTAATATTTCCTCACCTACTACGGTATCTTCATGAATTAACGTCCACATCATCATTCTTTCGATGTTCTCTTCACGAATATAAAATGGAGAAACCATTTCTTCTACAAATAAATGATTTTCCCGAGTAAATTGTAATGGTTCCTCTTGATAATGATTTGTTCCAATAAACATATAATAGTCATCTCCAAAATGGACAAAAAAATCTGCAGCGATGAAATGACAAAATAGAAAACCCCGTAACACCATTTTTGCAATGAGAGGAATTTGATCAATCGTTACCTCTTGATCATCTTTTAAGTGAAGATTGTCAAATTTTTCATCATACAATTGGTTATACAAAGCAGAATCTAACCCTACATCAATATAAGTCGTGTTAATCATTGTTAATGATTTTATATCATTGACATGTAAAAACTTCATGATTGTAGCAATATAGGCAGTTTCGACCTCTATATATTTTTCTACTGTAAAGGTTTCACCATCGATTGTCTTCCCAATGTGAGATGGACTTGTCCATTCCACCTCCTTCGTGTAATGCCCCTCATTATTTCGGAAGTCAGGATTATATTTCGTTATCCGCCATTGGTATTTTATGTTTTTACTCACTTTTATCACCTCTTTAGTCATGTTATTTTATGCTGTACAAATACCCCTGTTTTGTTCACATGCATTAGAAGAAAATGATATAGAAACTAAGCTAGCTTCATGAGAACTGCATCCTATTAGAAATATTGATAAAAATAAGATAGTATTTCTAATTTCCATTAAACCTCCTAATCCACTATAAAATTCAGTGAATTTTAAAATTAAATCTACATCTTGTAAACACGTTTATTTGAATTCTACTAAAAGCGAGATGTAAAAATAAATTGCAAGCATTAATATAAAAAAAGCATCTCAATATACCAGAGATGCTCACTTGTACTATTTTGCATACTTACCATGCCACACAATATTTCGATAGTTTTCTACGTCCGTGTCTCCCTCTGTATTCACAAATAGTATAGTTGATTGTGCATTTAGCTGTAATGTCGCCTTTAATTCTGCATAATCCTCATTCGTCATTAACTCATAAAAACATCCGAACGGTGCTGCACCTGATTCTCCTGCAACAATTCGATGATCCGAACCAAGTGGATTTGCTAACACACGCATGCCCGTTGCAGCTATCGTTTCATCACAGCAAATACTTACTTTCGTATACGCCTTTAAAATATCCCAAGCCAAAGGATTTGGCTCTCCACACGCTAGCCCTGCCATAATTGTTTGCATCTCTCCACCGACAGTAACAAAATGGTCAGTGCCAAGTTTAAAGCTCTCATAAAAGCAGTTCGCTACATCTGGCTCTACCAACACAAATGTTATCTTTCGTCCATAAAATTGTTGGAGAATAGCGATGATTGCTCCAGCAAATGAACCTACTCCTGCCTGTAAAAATACATGTGTCGGTGCTTCTTCTAATTGGTCGACTATTTCTTTTGCTAATGTTGTATAGCCTTGCATAATCCATAAAGGAATTTCTTCGTATCCTTCCCACATCGTATCCTGTATAATAACCCAGCCATTGCTATCTGCAAGCTGTGACGTATAACGCACGGTATCATCATAATTCATTGTCGTGATTTCTGCGTATGCCCCTTCGTTCTTAATATTTTGCAAACGCTCTTCCGCGCTGCCAGCAGGCATATAAATACGCGCGTTACAGCCAAGTTCTCTAGCAGCCCATGCAACCCCTCGTCCATGATTGCCATCTGTTGTTGAAATAAATGTTAAATCGCCTAGTTGTGCTTTCACTTCAGGCGACTTTAATTGTTCGAATGACAGTTCATCAATATTTTTACCTAGCAATTTAGCAACATACTGGCCTATTGCATAAATACCACCTAAAACCTTAAATGCATTTAAGCCAAATCGAAATGACTCATCCTTTATGAAAATTTTATTGACCCCTATATGGGATGCTAAAAAATCTAAACTACGTAAAGGTGTCTGTTTAAAACCTTCATATGTACGATGAAATCGTTCCACACGATTAACCTGTTCCACTGTAAAACTTTGTAGTGCATGTTCTAATCGCTCTATGTTTTCCTGTAAATGAAATTGTTGATTGTCTATCCATTTCAAGTTATGGCTCATCCTTATCCCCCTCTATTTATCGTTCATTACTATATTACCTGAAAATTCAATTAAAAAGAATAATAGTATGTACTATAGTAGATACTATTCTATATAAACCGTAAAATTTCGCTTTATTTATTAGCTATCTTTCACTCTAACAAAAAAAACGCAATAAATGTGATGTTCACATTTACTGCGTTTTAGTATGACCCCTACGGGATTCGAACCCGTGTTACCGCCGTGAAAGGGCGGTGTCTTAACCGCTTGACCAAGGGGCCAATGGCGGAGAAGGAG